>JAGXAQ010000008.1 GCA_018971485.1 Pseudomonadota bacterium
GCATATATACTGGTATCTGGCGTTGTAAAGGTTACTACTGTTGATGAAGACCAGCAGGAAGTCATTCTTGATCAACCGAGTGAGGGAGAAATTTTTGGCTTTTCTTCCATGCTATCTCAAACACCCCATACAAGTGAAGCGACTACATACGAAGAAACCGAATGCATTGAGATGGATCGCAACGATATCCAGAACCTGCTTCATAGCAAACCGGATGCCGGGCTAGATCTCATGATTACCATTAGTAAACAATTTCAAGGAGCGCAACAGCTCATTCGTACCCGGGCAGCCCGCAACCCCAATGAACTGATTGAGGAAAATGAAACACTAGGAGAGCATATCGCCGACCTGGTAGCCTCATTTGGCGGATCATGGAGATTCATCATTCTGTTCGCAACTATTTTACTTGTTTATACCTTTATCAATGTTCAGTTAGGCCATCAGGCCTGGGATCCATATCCTTTTATTCTGCTCAACCTGTTTTTATCAATGCTTGCAGCCATTCAGGCGCCCGTCATTATGATGAGCCAGAACCGCCAGGATAAAAAGGACAGGTTAAGAAGTGAACCGGATTTTGATGTCAATAGACGTGCGCACGCAGAAATTCAGGGCTTAGCTAACAAAATCAATCTCCTGAATGACAAGCTAGGGGATATTGAAGACCTTCTCAACAAAAACCAGCACAGCCATTAAATACATTTATCGTGCGAACTGAAGCAAAAATACTCGCTCAGTTTGGACTGCTTTGTAATGATTCGTAATTTCAAATCCAACCCAGAAAATGACGCCCAATAGCCATACTAACAGTCAATAACACTCACCTTTAAAAATTTATCTTCTAAATCCCCTGCTTTTTAAAAACCATACCTTTACTTTCCATCACTATTTTACGTATTCACTAATAAATAGATAAAATAACGATGACATCAGATTGCCATAACAGGCTTTTTTAACTTTGATATCCATCATGTTGTCCTGTTATACCAAACCATATGATGAGATCCAAACAAATCTGGTGCCAGCTTGAATAGTGAAACTACAGATATCTTTTATCCAGTTAGCCCCATTTAAAAAATCATTGGATTAAACTATCCTGTTCTTACCCATGGATTAAAAGCAGGATAGCTCTCCATTACATTTCGTACCAACAAAACATTTGAAAAGATAAATAGGCAAACCCAACCAACCATTACATGACTTTTGAGAACAGAAGAATACAAGCAATTGAACTACAGGCATCCTATCCTTTCAACCTTCTTCAAGGAACACATAGCATGCAAATTCAACCTTATCTTTTTTTCGCCGGACGGTGTGAAGAAGCCATCGGCTATTATCAGAAAACATTGGGGGCCAAAGTTAATTTCCTGATGAGGTTTAAAGAAAGCCCTGATCCCATTCCACCTAATAAATTACCCCCGGGGTGGGAAGATAAAATCATGCATGGAAGTTTACAGGTGGGCCACTCTACCTTACTGCTTTCGGATGGACAAAACGCGGGTCAGCCCGATTTTAGGGGAATTTCGCTAACCCTATCTGTTGATTCAGATGAACAAGCCAAGCTAATCTTCACAAGACTAGCTCAAAACGGGCAAATTAACATGCCTCTTGGAGCTACTTTTTTTGCTTCAAGCTTTGGCATGCTGACTGATTACATGGGAGTTACCTGGATGATTATTGCGGGGCAAAAATAATCAACTCCCTGCACACCTTAATAATAAGTTAACCATGGATTCCTATCAGAAGGAATTTTCAATACACATGGAGACACCTGTTCAATGAAAATCAAAACTCAACCTGTCTTATTTATCTCTCATGGGGGAGGGCCATGGCCTTATATTGAAGACATGCGACCCCACTTTGCCAGAACTACCTATGGATTGCGAAAATTAGCCAATGAACTACCCCAGGTTCCCAGCGCGGTGATTATAGTATCCGGCCATTGGCAAACACCAGGATTTCAGGTCTCAAGTTCAGCTCACCCGGCCATGGAATATGATTATTCCGGCTTTCCGGAACATACTTATCACATTTCCTACCCGGCTCCTGGTTCCCCTGAATTAGCACAGAAAATAATAGACACACTCGCACTGAAAAATCTGTCTTGCCAAGCCAACCCTGAGCGTGGGCTGGATCATGGAATATTTGTTCCGATGGTCATCATGTTTCCTGAAGCAAATATTCCAATCGTAAGCCTGTCTATCCGGTCAAGCTTTAATGCTGCCGAACATCTTGTTCTGGGTGACGCTCTTTCATGTTTACGCCATGAAAATGTTTTGATTATTGGCAGTGGCCTGAGTTACCACAACTTGCGCCAATTTGGCAGCACTGAAGCCGGAATTGTATCGAAAACATTTGAGGACTGGCTTTTTACCACTCTCACTCATCCAGACAAAACGATACGGAACCATAGACTAATTAAATGGGAACAGGCCCCTGAAGCCAGAAAAGCACACCCCCGGGAAGATCACCTCATTCCTTTAATGGTCATCGCTGGAGCTGCAGGAGATGAGCCAGGGGAAAGGGTCATCCTTGATGAGGTCTGGAATGTAACCATGAGCTCCTATCGCTTTGGCTGATTACCATCATAACCATGCAAGCACAGGTTCAGCTCATCAATAATTTCAGCCCAGTCTGCATCGCCTTGAGCCTCTTCCCACAAAAACTGGGCTTGAGCAGCATTCCAAAAAGGGGCCTCGCTTAACAATACCGCCTTATTCAATCCCCGGTGATCCAGAATAAACCGCTCAATATAACCAGCATCCGAAGGCATCCCCATCTGTGCAAAAAGCTGTTCCATGGAATGATTAGGTGGATTCATAGCTCCTTCACTGTCAAACACAGCAGATTAAACATCTACTCTAAGCCATATATTGATTAACAGACTTCTGAATATAAGACAACAGTAGCTTATATGTCCAGGTTTAGGGTCATTCATCGATCTGCATTTCAAGTTTCAGCCAGGACTCTTCAAGCTCCTCTACAGTCTTTTCAAGTTCTCGCCGTTGCTCGGTCAATTCAATCAGCGCCAGGCCATCTTTCTGAACGTACAGTTTCGGACTACCAAGACAGTCATCAATATTTTTTAATTCCTGCTGCAAATGAACCAGTTCAGTTTCAAGCTTCGCCTGCTTCGAAAGAAGCGCCTTTTTTCTCAACTTCAAGACAGGTCGTGTCATACCCGGTTTCAGACTGCCCTCAGAAGAAGAAGCCATCTTGACTTTTACCCAATCAGCATAGTCATCCAAATCACCTTCAAACAACCGGACAGACTGATCTGATACCACCCATAATTCATCCGGGACCATTTTCATGAGAGCCCGATCATGAGAAATCAATACCACTGCTCCGGCATACTCCTCAAGGGCCAGTGCCAAAGCATCCCGCATATCCAGATCCAGATGGTTAGTCGGTTCATCCAATAATAATACATGAGGCCGCTGCCATGCGAGCAAAGCCAGGGCCAAACGGCTTTTTTCACCTCCTGAAAAATGTGCTACAACGCGATTCTCGCGATCTCCTCCCAAACCAAATGTACCCAAGAAGGTACGCAGTACTAAAACAGGTTCATCTGGAGCCAATTTCTGGAGATGCTCAAGAGGTGTGGCAAAACCATCCAGTGCTTCAAGCTGATGCTGTGAAAAATATCCAATCCGTACGGATGGATTCACTTCAATTTGCCCTTGCTGAGGAAACAGATCTCCGGTTAATAATTTGATAAAACTTGTTTTTCCGGCTCCATTCTGGCCTAACAATCCAATTCGATCACCCTGTAAAAGTCTAAAATTAGTTCGCTTGAACAACAAAGGTTGCCCTTCGTAACCAAATGCTAAATCAGTACAGCACATTAATACCTGTGGACTGGATTCCGGCGCCTCAATTCGAAGCTCGAAATGCTGGACATGGCTATAGATCGGGGCAAGTCTGGTTAATCTTTCTAATGCTTTAAGTCGGCTTTGTGCCTGTTTGGCCTTAGTTGCCTTGGCACGGAACCGTCGAACAAAGTCTTCTAAATGAGCTACCTTAGATTGTTGGATCTGAAGCGCATGTTTATGCTGGCTCAAGCGCTCAGCATGGGTCCTCTCGAAATCATCATAATTTCCTGTATATAAATCAATAGCATAATTCTGAATATGGGCGATTTTATCCACACAGGCATTAAGAAAAATCCGATCATGTGAAACAATAATCATACTGCCAGGATAAGACAGAAGATAGGATTCAAGCCAGATAATGGCTTCCATGTCTAAATGATTGGTTGGCTCATCAAGCAAAAGCAAATCAGCCCGTTTCATCAATGCCCTGGCCAAATTAACCCTCATACGCCACCCACCTGACAGATCAGAAACGAGGCCAGTCATTTGTGCAGAAGAAAAACCCAGTCCATGCAAAAGCCTGGCTGCCCTTGAACGGGCACTATACCCATCAATAGCTTCATAATAATTGTGTGCCTCAAACCACATCTCGTCATGCTTCTTGCTAGCCAAGACCCGCTCTATTTCACGCAACTGAACATCACCATCAATTACAAAATCAAGAACGCTGCGCTCCACTTTAAACAATTCTTGTTCAACATAAGCCATTGCCTTTCCAGACTGAAAATCGATTTGGCCACTGTCCACATCAAGCTGGCCTAGCAACAAACGAAAAAATGTAGATTTACCACAACCATTACAACCAACCAGACCCAATCGCTGGCCTTCAAACACCTGTAGCGAAACCCTTTTAAACAAGGGCTCTCCAGCAATTGAGTAACTCATGTCCCTGATTTCTAGCATGAAGCTATTCTAACAGAAGACAGGCCGCCTTCCCATTTAGCCCTCCCTTTAAATTTCTTCTTGCTTATAAAGCAGGTAACTTGAAATTCCTTTCACATCACACCATCTTGTTTATTAGACATATTTGATGAACCTATCATGAACCTGCATCTGATTTGCCCTTACTGCCAGACTATTAACCAAATTCCCGGGCACCGCCTGTCACAGCAACCAAAATGCGGAAAATGCCATGGATTTTTATTCAGTGCTCGCCCAATTGAATTGGGTGCAGATAACTGGCCACGTTATCTAGCCCATACCGGTGTACCAATGCTAATCGATTTCTGGGCTCCCTGGTGTGGCCCATGTAAATTAATGGGCCCTGCTTTTGAGCAGGCCTGCAAAGAACTGGAACCCAAGATATTACTCGGGAAAATCAATACGGAAAACGAGAAGACCCTGGCAGCCCAGTTTGGCATCAAGAGCATCCCGACACTCATTCTTTTCGTTAATGGAGCAGAAATTTCGCGCCAAAGTGGCGCCATGGGCAAACAGGACATTATCAGGTGGGTTCAAGATAAGCTCAGGCCAGCCTCATGAAAAATCCGGGACAAAAATATTAACCTCATCCTGAATCTTTCTATACTTTCCCAGGGTGCTTTACTGTTGCATGCATGCAAAATTCCATGCATGACTAATAATTGAATCCAGTGCAGGATAATGAGGCTGCCATCCTAATTCAACCTGTGCACGAGTTGCATCAGCTACAAGATGAGATGGATCTCCAGCACGCCGTGCGACTATCTGAAAGGGCACTGGCTTTCCAGTAACCCGTTTGACCGCCTCTAGCACCTCCCAAACTGAAAAGCCATGCCCATTACCCAAATTATAAGCGCTACTGGGTGCACCGCTCATCAATGCCTGAAATGCCAGCAGATGAGCAACACATAAATCGGTAACGTGAATATAGTCCCGGATACAGCTTCCATCTGCCGTATCATAATCTGTACCAAATATTGTAACTGGATCGGCTTTACCTGCAGCCGCCTTGAGTAGCAATGGTATCAGATGGGTTTCAGGCAGATGACGCTCCCCTGCCCGCCCCAGCGGATCAGCGCCTGCTGCATTGAAGTAACGCAGACTAATCGATTTAAGATCATAAGCTCGTTCATAATCTTGCAGAATCTGCTCCACCATCCATTTACCTTTTCCATAAGGGTTCACCGGATTCTTAGGGTGATCTTCAGTAATGGGGATGACCTGTGGTTCTCCATAAACTGCTGCTGATGAGGAAAAAACCAGTTTTTTAATCTTATGACGCACCATGGCATTCAACAGGATGATCGTATTGACCAGGTTATTTTCATAATAGGGGGCGGGTTCTAGAATTGATTCGGCCACCTGGATAAAAGAGGCAAAATGCATGACACCATCAAAATTCATCCTGCCAAACAAATCATCAAGCAGGGTCGAGTCTGCTATGTTTCCCTTAACCAGGGGGACTCCTTGCACTGCATCTGCATGGCCTTTCGACAAATCGTCCAGTACCAGAACGTCATGACCTGTCTCAACAAGTGCCAGAACCATATGGGAACCAATATAACCTGCCCCGCCTACCACCATGATCCGCATATTATCCAGCCCTTTCGACCACCAACAAAATAGTTTTCCCTTGTTTGTCTCTAAGATACAGTTGGGACAAGAACCCAGGCATATCGAACAGGCAATGCATCAGACTTTAAGAAACGAACAATTCGCGTGTAAAAAGGATGCAGGTACCATCCAATATCGGTCCACACCTGAAAAGTAGTACTAGGCTCTTTAACAGAATAAAACAGTATGCATTTTGAAATACACGGCAACAGATTTTTTAATGTATCTCTCCATTGAGACAGATCAAACTCACCTTCACCCGCATCGCAGATTAGGCAATCAAAAGATTCTTCTAAAGCTATATTTTCAGATAGGCAGAAAGAAAATTCAGTTGGGCGATCAGTCAAGAAATGGGCATCCAGATAACTGACCCGATTAAAACCTATCTGACGAAGCTGGTTCACCCATGCTGCCTCATCCTGTCCAATATGCAAGGCCGTATCCAGGTTCAACCTTCTCATCAGATCCTGATATTCCGGAAAAACCATGCTTGAGGTCTGACCGAGGACTAACTGCTCCATCATATTCGTTAAAACGGATGGCAAGGAATCCACATAAAGATGATCATACTGATGTACAAAACCAACGGCAAAAGGATCAGCCACGATCACTGTGTCATCTACCCTCGTATAACCTGTTGATTGAGCATAATTCAAGGATATTACAGCTAACTCATCTTCAGTCAGGCAAGGGTTTTGTTTAAGGCGATCATAAAGAGCATGCCAGTGCCAAGCTTCAGAAGTCTTAGCGATATCGGGATTTTTAGAAAGATTGGCAAGCCAGCCGGATAAAATCTTGCAGGATAACTGGCGGGAACTGCGAACAGGGAAATGGGCCAATCTCACACCAGATAACAGGGTATGGGACAATGAAGTCTTATCTGTCTGGGATACGGAATGATTACCTTCAGCAATCTCAACCGTCTCAGGATCGATTGCACCAGACACGACTACCTTATAATATCCAGGCGTTTCCTGCTGGCGCCGGAATATCATCCTGGCCAGAGTTGACGCCGGGTATTGCCCATCCTGCACAGGCTGGTAAACATAGGTACTCCAGGCTAGAACACCATGATGTCCGGATGGAAGATGGCCTAGTTCCTCTTCCAATGCAGCCCGGGTAGGGGCCATGATGAATTCATCAGCATCAAGAGCAAAAAGGTAATCCGGACTAAAAACCAGACAGGCCTGTCTGCATAACTGGCTCATCCGCCTACTTTGAAAATGGCCAAACAGCGGATCATCCTGAACTACCACTGACAGGCCTTCACGTTGCAGCTGGACCAAAATTTCACGCGTACCATCAACTGAACCATTATCTACAATAAGAAGGGCATCCAAAAAACGCAGGTTATGCCGGACAAATGACTCAATCACATCTCCCTCATTCCTAACGACAGATAACCCTACCAGAACCAATCGAGCCTGGACTGGCTCTGGTTCAAGCAAAGGGGCTTTAACAGGAGTACAAGCCAGAGCAGGGCCAGGTTGAACCTGGCTGACCATTTCCATTTCACTAGGGGTTAAACGACGTTTTTTCAACTCAACCAGCATTGAGTCTACCGCCCGGGGAACGGCGGCAATTTTCTCCACAGGCTCCCCTTTTTTATGTAAGACCTCACCAGCCGGGCTTAACATATACTGAAGTGATGCGAGCTCAAAACGCCAGCGGTTCCAACCTAAATACCAAAACCAGTCCGTATAATACAGCCAGCTTTTCTCATTAAAGGCGCGCACATGCGTTGGATCCTGCCAAGCACCATAGGACAAATCATACGGCACATTAATCCGAAAAATTCCGCCCTCCTTCAATAAGGCAAGACAATTGGTCATGGTCATGACCAAATCATTTACATGTTCCAAAACATCGAAGGCTTGAATAAGATCAAAATGGCCTTCCTGCAGATGTACGTCTCCAAAACGCCTGGTTTTGAAATATAAGCCTGATAGCGGAATGGCCTGACTAATGTCATGAATGACATCCGGATTCCAGGCCGGATTAATATCCATGTTAAGAAAATCTTCCTTGCTATCTTTCCCGCTTCCTAAATTGAGTTTTAATGGTAAATCCAGTTGACTGGATTTAAGCTGCATCGTTTCAAACAAAGCCTGTTTCAATATGGCACTTTGTGGTTTATCGCGTATCAGGCGGAACCCGCTTTGGGCAATAGATTGCCTGCGTTCTGGATCTGCAGCCAAATCAATACAGGTCTTGACCAGGTTATCATAAGACACCAAGGCCAGACCTGTCGAAAAAGCGTCTTCCATGGGATCCGGGCCCGATTCAGAGACTACACAAACCTGATTGGCTAACAGATAGAAAATACGAACTATTTCGAAAATTTTAGATTCATAAAAATGAATATTCAGAACAACTTTTGAACGGGCTATCAAGGCATCCCGTTCTTGTCCATACACGCCAAAAAGACGAACAACCTTAAGGCCTTGTGCTTCCAAAGCATCTAGAATAACCTGGCGTCTCTGATTCATGGAGCCATAAAACAACACATCAATATCTTCATCCTGACGGACAATTCGACTTAATTGTGGCACATATCCAAGCGAAACATGACGCACCAAACCAATGTTATGTTCTTGCATATAGGCAATATTACGTTCACTGTAATCCCAGACCTCATGACTGCGAAGCAAGTCAAGATAGAAATCCTCCAGCCAAACTGAATCTGGATCCATTTGCTCCAGATTGAAAATGATGGCTTCAGGATTCACTGAAACAGGGGGCATTTTCGCCAATAAATTAGCCCCCAGCAATACAGGACGGCGACCTGGCTCATTAAGATTTGCCGTAACAATCGAATCAATTCCCAATTCAAGCAAACCAAAATGGAGTGCTTCAGCTACCTCAATCAACCCAAGGATATGGGGATAATCAGGTGGTGCCACCAAGGTAATGGCAAATTTTTCCGACACACTCACTGACTTGAAAGCATCCATACTCCCCCTGTATTTTATTTAATCCCGCCAACTCGGATGAGGAACAAGAGTGTCAAACCGGACACATCCAGCGGGTCAATTTAAACAAATTTTTGTTATATAACCATTTTTTCAAACTGATAGCAAACAGGCCCAAACAGCCAATTGAAAGTCGGCCAGGATTCCGTTAGGCTTGTCGTTCAATTATCCAGCATCATGAGCTCATGCGAACTGCTATCATCACCGCCTATTATCGTGAACCACGTAAAATACTTGAGCGCTGTATTGCGTCCGTCAAATCACAAACTGCCCTGGCTGATCATATCCTGATTTCAGATGGATATCCTCAAGACTGGATTCTGGAGCAACAAGTCAGGCATATCAGCCTGGACCAGGCGCATGCCGATTATGGTGACTCTCCACGATCTATTGGCCTGGTACTGGCCATTCGTGAACAATATGATGCCATTCAATTCCTGGATGCGGATAACACTCTCAATTCCAATCATGTTGAACTGATGTGGACGATTCAACAGATCCGAAACCTGGACGTCGTGGTTTCCACCCGTCGATTCCTTCGCACGGATGGCAGTATCCTCCCTTTTACCTGGCAAGCCGATGAAACCGGAGATCATGTAGACACAGGATGTTATTTTTTTACCCGTTCTGCCTATGCCTCAGCATTAAAATGGAGCCTGATTCCAAAGCAATTGAGTTGTATTGGCGACCGGATTTTTTTATCTATGATTAAAACTACCGGCTTACGCGTTGAAAGGGCCATAGAACCGACCGTTGGCTACACCACGCTATGGAAAGATGTCTACGAAGCGGTAGGCGAGCCTCTCCCTATGGGGGCTAAAACACTGGATCGAGAAATTTCTGAAATGAATCGGTGGTGGCACAGTCTGTCTTCAGAAGAAAGAAAGTTAATTCAAACTACCCTGGGGGTAGAAATTACGGTTTAATCCTCTTGTTTCCAAACATCAGTGATTTTATTTTTTCTTCTAAACGGCAGTTTGTATCATCTGGATTTTGCAGGCCGGCTACCAAGCTGATTTCCTGAAAACCAAATATCACATTGCTAAAAGCTTACAGTAATACATATCGCAAGGAGCTAAATTTTGACTGATGAGAAAACACCACAGACCACCTACCTAAAGAACTACCGAACCCCTGACTGGCTAGTCGATTTTGTAGACATCACTTTTGATCTTTATGAGACACATGCATTTGTCCATACTCGTTTAAATCTGCGACAGAACCCTGTATCCAAGCTTGTCCCTGTAATTCTTTTTGGTGAAGATCTTGAACTCATGTCACTTGAATTCTCTGGCACCCCAATCCCTTTTAAATCAGATCAATACCAAATCACCTTTTCTGCTCCTGCAAAAGAATTTACCCTTGACATAATTACACGGTTAAAACCACAGGAAAACACGCGCCTTGAAGGATTATATCGATCCAAAGGCATGTTTTGCACACAATGCGAAGCGGAAGGATTTAGACGTATCACCTATTACCCGGACCGCCCGGATGTCATGGCCCGATTCAGGACAACCATCCAGGCTGAACAAGCCCGCTATCCTGTTCTACTTTCAAATGGAAACCGGATCAGCTCACGAACTCTGCCCAATAAAAGGCATGAAGTAGTTTGGGATGATCCATTTCCTAAGCCCAGTTATCTGTTTGCCCTGGTTGCTGGAAACCTTTATTCAACAGAAGATAACTATATCACGTCTAAAAACCGTAAAGTCCAACTCAGCATTTATGTTGAAAAAGACAACCTGGACAAGACATTCCATGCTATGGCCTCACTCAAGCAGGCAATGCGGTGGGACGAAGAGCGTTTTGGTCTGGAATATGATCTGGATACCTACATGATCGTGGCTGTAAATGACTTTAATATGGGCGCAATGGAAAACAAGGGGCTGAATATTTTTAATTCAAAATATATTCTGGCTTCCGACAAAACTGCAACTGATCAGGATTATGAAAATATTCAAGGAGTAATTGGACATGAATACTTTCACAACTGGACTGGTAACCGTGTCACCTGCAGGGACTGGTTTCAACTAAGCCTTAAGGAAGGCTTAACCGTTTTCCGGGATCAGGAATTCACATCTGATCTCAACTCACGACCAGTTAAACGCATTCAGGATGTCAAACTGCTCCGTACGGCTCAGTTCGCCGAAGATGCAGGACCTATGAGCCATCCTGTCCGCCCGGAATCCTATATCGAAATTTCAAACTTCTATACCCTGACTATCTATGAAAAAGGGGCTGAAATCATTCGAATGCTTCATACCCTTTTAGGAGAAAAAACCTTTCAAGAGGGAATGAAGTGCTACTTTTCAAGACATGATGGCCAGGCTGTAACTACTGATGATTTCGTTGCGGCAATGGAGCAGGCTTCAGGCAGAAATCTTAAGCAATTCAAGCTATGGTACAGCCAGGCAGGGACACCAGAAATTCATGTCCGTGCCGAACATGATCCTGATCAAAAAACCTATACGCTCTTTTTCAGACAGCACACGCCCCCTACTCCGGGGCAGCCTTCCAAGCAGGCTCTACTGATCCCTTTTGCCCTGGCCCTTCTAGACAAAAAGGGCCAAGAACTGCCTTTAACCATCCAGGGTGAGCCTACAGAGACAGGTCCTGCCAGCCCAAAAAGCAAGCTTGTAGAGATCACTAAAGAACAGCAATCCATAACATTTCTGAATATTAAAGAAGAACCTGTCCCCTCCCTGTTACGCAACTTTTCCGCACCCGTCAAACTTAGTTTTGACTTCACAGACAATATGCTTGCATTCTTGTCCCAACATGACACCGATCCTTTCAACCGATGGGAGGCGGGGCAAAATCTTGCCCTAAAATTTCTAGCGATCCTTGTCAAGGAACATCAGCAGGATCTGCCTTTTACTTCTCCTGAAAAAATACTCACCCTGTTCAGATCTATACTTGCCGATCCAGACCTTGATGATGCCTTCAAAGCCCTCAGCCTAACTTTGCCTAATGAACAATATCTGGCTGAGCAGTTTAACCGGATTGACGTGGAAGCCATCCATGCCGCACATTTATTCCTCACGCAATTTCTAGCTCAATCCCTGCAGGACCAATGGATCAGAACTTATCAAGCCAGAAAAAACGACCAACCCAATCGTGATGGACAAAGCATAGGTCGCCGCTCCTTGAAAAACCTGAGCCTGCATTACTTATCCCATCTCGAAGAAGCAACATGTACAGCAGTCATCCAGGAGCAATTTTATGGCTCACAATGCATGACAGATGAAATTTCAGCTCTTATCTGTCTCGAACGAAAGGGTGGAGATCTTCGAGAACAAGGCTTGGAACATTTTTATAATCGATGGAGCAATCAACCCCTTATTATAGACAAATGGTTTACCATTCAGGCTACATCAAATCATCCGGAGGCCTTCAACCAGGTGCAAAAACTGGTTGCCCATCCTGATTTTACCTTAAGCAACCCTAATCGCGTCCGTTCACTGCTTGGTGCTTTTTCTCACAGTAATCTGTCCGGTTTTCACCAAAAAGAAGGACAGGTTTATAATTTTTTCGCCTGCATTATTTGTGATCTCGACTCCAGAAATCCCCAATTGGCATCACGACTCGCACAGGCCTTTTCCAAATGGCGTAAATTTGACGAACAAAGGGGTGACCACATGAAAGCAGCACTGGAAAACATTCTGAAAAAAACGGATCTATCTAAAGATACATATGAAATTGTTGAAAAAAGTCTGTCCTGACATAAATTTTAATGTGGACAAATCTAGAATCCTTCTGGCTAAACTTGAAATCCGGCTTGAATAATGTTCGGTCTCATATCCCGGCTTTTCTGTAAAAGGCATAACTATGACCCTTGAGAAAATGGCCCAAATCCTAACGGAAAGTGGTCACTACAAAGTCTTAAAAGCTTATGAACCCCCTTCGGCTTATTATCCGGATGACGGGTGTGAAAAGCGAATTGGTCTCATTCTGGATACTGAAGATACGGGAACGGATTATGAAACAGACACCATTATTGAACTAGGTATGGTTAAATTTGAATATGACCCGCTAAACGGACGTATTTTCCGAATTCTTGAGCACTATGACGAATACAACGATCCGGGTTATCCCCTGCCAGAAAAAATTACACAGCTGACTGGAATCACGGATGCTATGCTGGCAGGAAAAAGGCTGAGTGGGGATGACATCCACACCTTTGTCCAAAATGTAGATCTTGTTATCGCACATAATGCCGGATTTGATAGAAAATTCTGCGAAGCGCTTCATCCTGATTTCATAAAACTAAGCTGGGCCTGTTCAATGAAAGATATTGACTGGCCCAACGAAAGAATAGAAAGCCGAAAGCTTGATTACATTGCAGCTCAACTCGGTTTTTTCTTCACAGGTCACCGTGCCGTCAATGATTGTCTTGCTACGCTCCATATCCTGTCAAAAAACCTTCCTGTATCGGGCAGTCTGGCATTACAGAAACTGCTTGAGCAGGCCAGGAAAACAACCTACCGCATTTATGCCATTAATGCGCCGTTTGCACACAAGGATATATTGAGAAAAAAAGGATATGCCTGGAATGACGGCAGTAACAATCAACCCAAGGCCTGGTTCATCGAAGTGACAGAGGAACAGCGGGAAGGAGAACTTGATTTTCTCTACAAAGAAATATATCAAGGAGAGCCTAACTTGCCTCAAGTTCGCATTACTGCCAGAAATCGCTATTCAAACCGGATATGAAGCCATATTCATCTAAAGACTCTTTCATTCAACCTATTCTAATACCGCTCATTCAAACCATGCTGTTTATCCCAATCGGGGAGATTTAAGGGTTTTACCAAGCAGAGCCCCTTTTTTGGCTCGACCTGAAATAAAAGTATCCAGCATTTCATTCTGCAGGATTTGCTCAACTACCTTGCCTGAACGACCCTGCCCCACCAATTTCAATTTTTTCTCACCCAGAACAGCCACATTTATCAGACGGGACGTTGAATTAAGCTTCATAAGCATCAGCCCTCGGCCACGAGACATCATCTTAACCTCACTCAAAGCAAAAACCAGTAACCGGTAATCATCTGAAAGCAGGGCAAGTTTTTCGTACTGTGGATTCGTCACCCTGACTGGTAACAGGGGGATCTCCTGTTCATAAAGTGTCATAAAAGTCTTACCCGAACGGTTACGGCTAGCCAAGTCTTCGAGTGAAGCCATAAAACCATATCCCCCATTGCATGAAAAAAGATAAAGATCCTCAGATTTTCCGGAAAGCATGAATAAAACCCGGGCCCCTTGCTGCAAATCAACCAGAGTTGCTACCGGTACTCCATCACCCCGCCCCCCTGGAATATTAGCGACAGCAACTGAGTAGGCTCGGCCTAATTCATCCAGAAAATACACCTGATCGACTGAACGCGTTTCAACATGGGATAGATATTGATCTCCGCTCTTGTAGTTTTGAGCATTTAAATCAATGCCGTGTCCGCTACGCAGCCTGACCCACCCTTTCTGTGAAAGAATAATCGTTACCGGTTCATTAACAACTGAACGTGTAAAAGAAGCACTGCTGGCTTCCTGAATCAGCGTACGCCTGTCATCGCCATAACGCTCTGCATCGCGACGAATCTCCTTTATCATATTCCTACGCAAAATACTCTCGTCTGCCAGAAGTTCCTCCAGAACCGTTTTTTCATTTCCCAGTTCAGCCAGTTCCTGCTCAATCCTGATTCCCTCAAGGCGTGCGAGCTGGCGTAAGCGGATATCCAATATATCGTTGGCTTGCACCTCAGTCAGGTTAAACGCTTTAACCAGTTCTTCCTTAGGTTGATCAGAAGAGCGGATAATCCGTATCACTTCATCAATATTCAAATAGACAATACGCCGTCCTTCCAGAATATGGATACGGTCGACAACCCTGCCCAGGCGATACTGGCTACGGCGTGTAATCGTCAATATGCGAAAAGCTACCCACTCGGCAAGAAGCGCGGCAAGACTTTTCTGGGTAGGTTTGCCATCTATCCCAATCACAACTAAATTCATGGAATAATTAATTTCCAAAGAAGTATGAGACAGCAGAGCCTGCATCAATTCATGCTGATCCTGCCTGGATGATCTGGGCTCAAACACCAGGCGGACCGCTTCTTCCTTGTCTGACTCGTCACGGAGCACTTCTATCAACCCGGAAAAAAGCTGTTTCAGGTTCTTCTGGGCAAGTGAAATATCCTTCTCGCCTTTCCTGGGCTGAGGATTCGTTAAAGCGTCTATCTCTTGCATCACCAGGCTTGCAGAAACCCCATGCGGAAGTTCATAAACGACAATACGCCACTGGCCCCGGGCTAATTCCTCGACTTTCCAGCGGGCCCGTAGTCGTATACTCCCCCGCCCCTGCTCATAAGCCTGGATCATCTCCTCATGAGCAGTAATAATCTGCCCTCCACCTGGAAAATCGGGGCCCTTGATATATTGCATCAAGCTTGCCGTATTTAGTCTAGGATGCTTAATCAGTTCAACGGCAGCTTGAGCAACCTCAACCATATTATGCGAAGGTGTCTCTGTTGCAAGACCAACTCCAATACCGGTCTGACCATTCAATAAAATCAGGGGGAGCCTAGCTGGCAGCAGCTTTGGTTCCTGCAGCGTTCCATCATAGTTGGCAACATACTCAACTGTACCCTGATCAATTTCAGACAGCACAAGTTCGGACAACTCTGAAAGTTTAGCTTCCGTATAACGCATGGCTGCCGGGTTATCTCCGTCCCTTGAACCAAAATTTCCTTCGCCGGTAATCAAGGGATAACGCATGCTGAATTCCTGTGCCAATCTAACCATCGCATCATAGGCGGCCTGATCCGAATGGGGGTGCCATTTGCCCAGGACTTCTCCTACTACCCGAGCAGATTTAACTGGTTTGGAAACATGGGTGATACCTAATTCATGCATGGCGAAAAGGATACGGCGCTGGACATGCTTTAATCCATCACAGACATCTGGAATAGCCCTCCCCTTAACGACACTCATCGCATAGGCCAGATAGGCATGTTCTGCATATTCACCCAGTGGATGAAAATCTCGTTCAGGCTGCTGAATTCCACCATTGCCACCAGAAGGGGGCTGCTCCTTTCCACCCGAAGCCTGTGTCGCATCTATATCACGATGGACCATCCGGCCAAAAAGGTCCAGAGTCAATTCATCCATAAATACTCCAGCTGCAATAACCCGATTGTCAAAGTATTTTGTTCAAAAAAACATCAAGCCTAAAAAAATCAGCACTTGCCTGGTCTGCATAAACCATTTCTGAATAAAAATATTCATATCCCATAAAAAAGTTCATGAAAAGAACATCCAGAGGCCACGCAAATTCCTAAAGTTTTAACCAGAGCAAAAAATTAGAAGGGTATAGATAACACCCTGTTTCAAACTGAAAACAAATCAATCCATTTCACAAAAGTTTCATATATTTTTAAGTTTCAGGTAATTCTCAATCCGTAAACTGTGCATCAGTTAGTTTATTAATTCTGTCGAAAAGGAGCACCACCATGCAAAACCATCTTATCAGCAACTTCCCCACCCTTGGTGTCGTATTTGTAATTCTTGCCGGGATGATTCAGTTTGTAGCCTTGCAATTTGCTACCCCAAACAATACACCATCCGGGTCAAACAGCAAAGATAACACTGAGGAGAGTACAGCTTACTATAGCCTTCGCAGCATGTAATGGTATATTGTAAAAAAGGAATACCGGCCCTGGCTCATTTACTGCTCTAGCCGGTATTTTCCTTTTAAGGTCTTAATTCCGGCGCTTATCTTAAAAATCAGGTTCCCTAAAAAAGCCTTTATATTTTCCATCAAGTTTTAGCTTGTTTTGCCGATAAAGAATAGACTGATCGGAAAAACTGCTATGCCAATTTGCCAAAAGCCTATCCACCGATATTCTATCGCATTGATATTTTTTTTCGGAGTGGCTCACCTCGCCTATGCGCAACTAACCCAACTTCCCCTTCCCCCGTCGAGAATGAAAGAACGCATCATACGGGAGAAAATAATCAAGCAGGATATAAAAAAAATCAAGCAGATGCGTCTGACAGCTCCAGAACGCAACACTGCCATCTGGTTTGAAAAAAACCGCTACAATTCTCCATTACGCTGGATTTTCTTATCCGGCATGCCCAAGGGCGCAGATCTGCACAATAGCCTGGCATCAGGGGCCTACGCTGAAAACATGCTCAATTATGCAGCCCAAAATGGCAAATGCATCAATGCCAAGACCTACTCGGTGAATGATCCCCCCTGTCACACTCTGGAATCCCCATCCGTAAAGGAAGCCATCCAGGATGATGAATTACGCAACCGTATTATTGATGCATGGTCAATGCGTGATTTTCCTGAAAACCACAATAGTTACGCGCATTACCTATCAGCTTTTGTAAAATTTGCCCCAGCTATTCCAGGACATCGGGGAGACATTCTGGCCCTCATGCTAGAGCAGGCAGCTGCGCAAAAAGTCCTGTACATGGAAGTCCCTCTTAAACTGGTTCACAAACAGGCCAAAGAACTAGGCGATCGGGCCGGAATCGGATCAGATTACCCGCATGTATTCAAACGGCTCAACTCTTCAGGGCTGAATACAATCATTGATAGGGCCCGATCCAAGCTGGATCATATCAACCGGGTACTCAACCGGAAACTCGGATGCGATTCATCTCATCCTAAACCGGGATGTTATGTCAGGGCACGTTTTTTATATCAGGTCAATCGAAATCTACCCCCGAATGAAGTCTTTGCTCAGCTGGTCGTTGGATATGAACTGGCCAGCAGCGTACCCATGGTTGCCGGAGTAAACCTGTCTATCCCTGAGGATGGAGGAAACGCTATTCGCTATTATCAAGAACAGATGGATATGATTGCGTTTCTTCATAAAAGGTTTCCATCAGTTCATCTCAGCCTAACCGCAGGAGATCTCGTTCAAGGACTTGTTCCACCTGACGAGCTAACCAATCACATCCAGGATGCCCTGGATATTGCCCATGCCAATCGTATCGAACAGGGCCTAGACATCGCCTACGAAACCAATCCAAACCAACTCATTAATACAATGAAAAAAAATCGGGTATTAGTACTAAACTGTCTTGCAACTGACAACAACTTCCTGAATCTCAATAGCAGTGAAGTACCTCTGGATTACTATCTTCAGCACCATATCCCGATTGCCTTGGCAACCTGTGACGAGGGCATCAACCGTTCCGATCTCACTAACGAATTCGAGATTGCCTCAACCAGCTTTAATATCAGTTATCCGCAGCTGAAAGAATTCGCCAGAAACAGCCTCGAATACAGTTTTCTCAACGGACAAAGCCTATGGGCTAACTATACCCGGCATATTCGAGTCTCACCCTGTCTTCATGACATACCCGGACGGGATGAACCCGATGCGTCCTGCAAGGTGTTTCTTGCAGACAATCTGCGTGCCCGTAAGGAGTGGGAACTAGAAGTGCAGTTTGCCCACTTTGAGGCAGAATACGGGCACTAGCTCCCCAAGGGTTCGATTCCGTTCAAGGTGGCAAAGCAGCTACGCTTAATACTCGAAACAAATGCCTTCACATAGGCCTTAGACTCAAAAGGTTCAAGAACTGCAGCAAAAAGATTACTCCACAGTCCCTGCAGCCCAATGGGCCGGGCACTGACATAACCATAATTGAGATAATTCGTTAAGCCCCAGTTCGGCAGCGCTGCGATACCACGCCGACTTGCTACAAGCTGTAAAATAGCAACTGTAAGCTCGGCAGTTCGCCTGTCGGGATTAATTCCACATGGCAACAGTACCTGGCGATATAAATCAATCTGCTCAAGCGGAACGGGGTAGGTGATCAGGGTTTCTCCTGCGAAATGATCTGGGGTGAGCCGTTTAAAGCCGGTTAAGGGATGATCATTTGCCATGACTGCCAGAAGCTCAAATCTGAACAATGGAAAATAACTGACGCCTGGCTGCAAGGAATCTTCCGAAGTAACAACCAAATCCGCCTTTTCTGAATACAGCAGATCAATCGGATGGCTATGAAACCCAGAAACCAGATCCAGCTCAACTTCAGGCCACTGCTGTCTAAAATCATCCATCACCGGCATCAGCCAGTCAAAACAGGTATGGCATTCAATAGCGATTCGCAAACGGCCGGATTGGGTCAAAGACTGCTGTAAAATATCTCTTTCAGCTTCTTCAACAGCATCACGAATATGATAGGCCAGCTTCACCAGACGCTCACCAGCCTGAGTCAGGGTCAGGGGATGAGTTCGCCTGTCAACCAGTTTCTGGCCAAAATAATCTTCCATCTGTTTTAGCTGATGAGACAAGGCAGACTGGGTTAAATGTATTCGCCGGGCCGATTTAGTCAAACTTCCCGACTCTTTAATTGCCAAAAGTGTCGTAAGGTGGCGCATTTCAATCATACATGAATAAAATTCATAAAATTATAAAAATAATTCGTTTGTTTCATTAAGATTATCCCGGCATGATAATCCTGTCAAACAAAAGGAAACTGTACATGACTACCTTACATATCAGCGGATTTCCGCATATCGGCAGGAAACGGGAATTCAAGCACGCTCTGGACGCCTATTGGTCTGGAACTCTTTCTCAGCAAAAACTGGTTCAGACAGCTCACGCCGTCCGCGAAGAAAACTGGGGCATCCAGATAGCAAGTGGACTGGATTGGCTTACTGTCGGAGATTTTTCCTATTATGACCAAATGCTGGATCTTACTTGCATGCTTGGTGCCATCCCTAAACGTTTTGATATCTCTCCCGAAAAAGCGGATCTGGATGCCTATTTCATTCTGGCTCGTGGGGCAAAAAATACTCCAGCACTTGCCTTAACCAAATGGTTTGATACCAACTATCACTATCTGGTACCAGAAGTGTCTTCAAAAACCACTTTTTCAGCCTACCCTACCCTTTTAACCGAAGCGATTCAGGCTGCAAAACTGCATCAACTTCCAGTAAAAGCAACACTGATTGGCCCGTTAACCTGGCTTTATCTATCTCACCCGGATAAAAACTTCGACCGCCTACAATTGCTTCCTGGCTTGATAGAAACATTCAAGGTTCTCCTCAAGGCATTTAAGGAAGCGGGAGCGGGGCTGATAGAACTTTACGAACCTGCCTTGGGGCTTGATCTTGACCCGAACTGGATAGAACAGATCACACCCACCTATAACAGCTTATGCCAGTCCACGCCCATTCTTTTATCTACTGTTTTTAGTTCAGTTAACTATCTGGCCCCCCTGCTTAACCACCTTAAAATATCAGGATTGCACCTGGATATCGTTCGTGGCCCTGAACAGCTGGAGTTATTCCTAAACACCTACCCAAAAGATAAGTTTCTATCCCTGGGCGTCATAGATGGACGAAATGTCTTTAAGGCCAATCTAAGAGAAGTGTTACAACAAGTCGATGTAGCCCATAAAAAAATAGGCGCCCGTTTATGGCTTGCCACAAGTTGCTCATTACTCCATTGTCCAATCGATATTAAGGAAGAAACCAGGCTGGATCCAACATTGAAATCGTGGCTGGCTTTCTCGGTTCAGAAACTGGAAGAATTAGCTTTACTTAAAAAAGGACTGGATCAGGGTATCAAGTCTATTGAAGCCGATCTAAGGCAATCTGATCAAATTGCACAGGCAAGGCAAGATAATGAATTTGCCAGAAATAATACAGTACGAGACCGCGTTCAATCCATCGCGGTTGCTGACTTGAACCGGAAAAGTCCTTTTCCCCAACGAAAAATCCAGCAACAGGAAAAACTGAAATTACCCCCCTTACCCACGACGACCATTGGTTCGTTCCCGCAAACTGCCGATATTCGTAAGGCGCGGGCAGCATTTCGCGCCAATCACATGGAAGCATCTGAATACCATGAATTCATCAGCCATGAAATCCGAATGGCCATTCAGCACCAAAACAGCCTGGGACTGGATGTATTAGTCCATGGAGAGGCCGAGCGATCCGACATGGTGGAGTTTTTTGCAGAAAAACTGGATGGATTTTTGCTCACCCAGAATGGGTGGGTCCAAAGTTATGGATCGCGATGTGTAAAACCCCCTATCATTTATGGTGATGTAAGCCGCCCTAAGCCTATGACTGTTGGATGGACTCATTTCGCCCAAAGCATCACCACTCGTCCTGTCAAAGGCATGTTAACAGGACCCATCACCCTTATGGGCTGGTCATTCGTCAGAGAAGACCTGTCGCGAGAAGCCGTCCTGCTCCAGTTGGCTCTTGCCGTGCGTGATGAAGTTGAGGATCTTGAATCTGCAGGAATTGGAATCATCCAGATAGATGAACCCGCTTTCAGAGAAGGCTTGCCTCTTAGAAAAGGCATGCGCGAAACATGGCTTAAGCAGGCTGTGAATGCATTTCGCCTGGCTTCTTCTGGGGTATCAGATGCAACGCAAATTCATACCCATATGTGCTATTCTGAATTTAGCGAAATCCTGGATGCGATCAAGGCATTGGATGCCGATGTCATCAGCATTGAAGCGTCGCGCTCGAAAATGGCTTTACTTGAAGATATCTCAAATTATCCGAATGATATCGGCCCGGGCGTCTATGATATCCACTCACCACGAATCCCTGAACAGGAAGAAATTGCAACCCTGATTGGGCGGGCTCTTGAGAAGATTCCAGCAGATCGCCTATGGATTAACCCGGATTGCGGCCTTAAAACCCGAAATTGGAGAGAGGTAAAAATAGCTTTGGAAAACATGGTAAAAGCGGCTCAGTCTGAGCGTAAGAAATTAGCAGGCTAAAGCTACTGCCAAACCAGGGGGGCTATTTTCCCACAAATAGCCTCCCTCTTGTCTTTATTATCTTCCGCCCGTTTAAATGGGCTCTAAATCTGCCCTGGTTGGAGCATCAACCGGACTATGGTTAATAAATCCACGCAAAAAACATTTCCTGACTTAAGCTCAGGATTACAAATAAATTTAATGTGACCGGTCAAGGTTTAGCTGCACTTGGAGCAGTAATGGAAGACAGGCCAGAGCCATTTAATTTCTCTATAACCGGCTTCATATTGGCCGGAGCAGGTGTTTCCATCAGAATCATGGATAAAATCAGAACCAATACAACCATGACTGAAACACAAAAACCTACAAACCTGCCCTTTTTTATCAAAAAAGGATTTTTTTTCAATCTGGCTTTGCGGCTTTTAGGTAAATAAAACAGCACACAAACCAAAAGCATTACAGCAGCCACAGCCATCTTGAAGATGAATACATGCCCATAACTTGAATACCAAAGACTGCTAACTTCACCTAAGCGCAAATAGGCTTCAAACAACCCACTCGCCAATAATACCAAGAAAGTCCACAACAATAACCAGGAAAGGCGGGAATAACATTTCATCTGTAGTTCATCTCGCTTGCCGACCTCCAAACCAACCAGGCCAGCAGGCAAAAGATAAGTAAGCGTTATAAAACTTCCACCCAGTATTGCCGTAGCCACAAGATGGGTCCAGTCTATCAATTCAATTACCGTAAAATTACCAAAATTCCCCGATCTGCCTATTGCTGTAATACTTAGGAGTAAAAGCGCATTAATCAAAAGAAAAAAACCACTGACATCTTTCTCAGGCAATCGTTTTCTGCAAAAACCATACCCCAGTATCAAAACAGCCAGAGCAATAAAGTGAATAAGCCATGCATGACCGAAATGGGACTCCATCAAAATTTGTCCCATTAAGGAAAATGTCTGCCATAATCCTGCCTTCCCTCCAAGAATCAGGGCATTTACGATAAAGTGACTGATACTTCCCAATATAAGTGTCGTTAATGACCAAAGATAAAAGCGGCCAAAACGCTGAATCAGTGGAATCAGCACAACACTATCTTCAGATAGAAGCCACAGGCGTGATGCAAACAAACCCATGACCATATAAGAGCCCAACAGATCAAGCGTACCAAACACGATTTTAAGGTGGATAAGATTCATCAACTCAAGCCTATTGTTATAAAAACTAAACCATAACTAAAACCAAACTGCATGAGTATATCAAAGGTCGGGAAAATCGCCTAAACGCTCTGGACGCATCCCTTTCATATTTGTATGATGTTGCTTTTCCAACTAGAAGATGATTTTACAGAAAACCTACATGGATCAATTTAACATTCAACTGTTCATGGCTCTCAATGCTCCCGCAGGCCTTCATGGCTTAGCCCTCATCATACCGGTGCTGATTGAGAAATACTTGATCTTTGCTGTCCCCGTCTTGATGATTTTCGAATGGTTATGGAGTGAAACAAGCCAAAGAAATCAACTGGTCGTAACCCTGATTGCTATCCTTTTCTCCTTAAAACTTGCACAGTTTGCAGGGCACCACTGGTTCTTTCCACGACCGGATGTTCTAGGCATTGGCCATACCTATTTAGCTCATAGCGCCAACAGCTCATTTCCAAGCGTTCACCTGACCATCGTTTGGATTGGCGCCTTAGGTTTCCTTATGCATAAAAACACAAGGAACAAAGGTCTTGTCCTTATTTTGCTGGGATTCATTATTGCCTGGGACAGCATCTATTTAGGGATACATTATCCAATTGACATAATGGGGGCCATCGTGATTGCCACTGGAAGCATCATTCTGGTGAAAATTTTTGAATCCCTTCTAGCCTATCTTGTCACGCCATGGCTGGAAAAAGGCTATCGTTTTATCTTCAGGTCTGCGATAAACAAGGGGTGGTTCAAACCATAACCTGTCACGACCGTTTAACAGGAATCTTCCCAAACTGTCCGGACAGAGGAACTGGTGCACTCAGGTAAGCCACCTGAACCTGTCGGGCCACTTCAGGGTTAATAGCAGAAAGAGAATGACAGACCTGCTCAATATCCGCTCTTCTGCCTTGCTTATCATAAAGTGTCGCAAGTATCACCAAGGCATCCAGATTAGCGGGAGACAAAGATAGCGCCTGCTTTAAGGAGGCTTCAGCCTGTTTATACTCCCCTAGCATCATAAGCGCTTCACCCAGTACAGCTAAAACAAGAGCATGGTTAGGTTGATGTTCAAAAGCGATTTGTGCAATATCCCTAACCTTATCCCAATCATCTTCTTCAGCCGCACTACGACATTCGTCCAGCCAATCCATACATGAATCCAAAAAAAGGGGGACATGGCAAGGCACATCCATTTCAGGCACTCGAACTCCGACCAAGGTATCCGTTTAACCCTACCCCCTACCCGTTAGTATCACTTTGCAACACTTAAACCGACAAATTGCCACGGTGTGACTTAAGCGCGCGAAGTACGAGTTCATTAAGACCTTCACCAGAACGGTGATCGACATGATAAAAAATCCGTGAACGCATGCTCGGTGCCCAGAATCTTTTAATATGATTGGCAACTCCGGCCTCGGCAAGCGCCTGATCAGGTTCAGCGTTAAAAAAGGCACCTATCTGATTAGCCATATAAACCAATGTATCCGTATTATCCTTCATATCCCTTCTCTTCCTTTTCTATAACCCGTTCAGCATGGCTATAAACCACATGTTGCCGATTACGTGTAAAACCAAGCAGCGTCAAGCCTGATTCCCCAGCCATTCTGACAGCCAGGGAAGTGGGTGCTGATATGGCAGCAAGAAGTGAAATACCAGCTGTAACGCTTTTCTGTACCATCTCATAGCTCGCCCGACTGGTAATCAAAGCCATACCTGATCCTGCATCCAGATCCAGGAAAGCGAGCGCACCAATTAGCTTATCCAGGGCGTTATGCCTTCCAACATCCTCCCGCACCACCTGAACCTGCCCCTTGGCTGTTGCAAAAGCTGCCGCATGAACTGCTCCGGTTATATGATGCAACTGCTGCAGTTGTGACAGTTCATCAAATGCAGCGTGTACGGCATCCCCCTGAACTTCGATTTGACGCGATAAAGGTCTCGGATGTCTGAGCGCATGCGCCAGATTCTCCGCACCACAAATTCCACATCCAGTGCGGCCTGTCAGGTTTCTTCGCTTTTCCTTGAGAAAGCGCATCCGATCCCCTGCAATCGTCAATTTCACCTCAATGCCACCAGAACCGTAATCCGTATTGATATCAAAAATCTCATCCCGACTTACCACAATCTCTTCTGTCAGACTGAAGCCTACTGCAAAATCTTCAAGATCAGAAGGCGTCGCAAGCATGACTGCATGAGAAATACCGTTATAGACCATTGCTACCGGTACCTCTTCAGCCACATATTCCTCAGACGCCTTCGCCTTGCCTCCCGCAACGCTTATAGCCCGACATGGCCTGTAACCAGATTCTGCTGTCACCTCAACAACTGGTAAACACTGTCTAAGCACTGACTTCCCGCTTTTCCAGAAGATCCAGCTGCTCTTTAGCAAAAGCCGTATACTGTTTTTGCCATTGAGAAGGCTGAGTCACGGTTTGAACCTGCACAGCCGTTACCTTGTATTCAGGACAATTAGTCGCCCAGTCTGAATTTTCGGTCGTAATGACGTTACAACCGGAAAACGGAAAGTGAAAGGTGGTATAAACCACACCTGGCTGCATTCGTTCTGAAATGTTTGCCCGGAGCACGGTTTCACCAGCGCGGCTGGTTATGCCAACCCAATCTCCGTCCTTGATACCTCTTTCTTCTGCGTCATGAGGATGTATCTCCAGAACATCTTCCGAATGCCAGCGATTATTATGCGTTCGACGGGTTTGCGCACCCACATTGTATTGCGACAGGATTCTGCCGGTAGTCAATATCAATGGATATTTGGCATTTACCTTTTCAGAAGTAGGCACATACTCGGTAATTACAAAATTTCCTTTCCCACGGACAAATTCTTCTATATGCATAATAGGGGTACCAACCGGTGCCTTATCATTGCAAGGCCACTGGATACTGCCTAATTCGTCCAGTTTCTTGAAACTCACACCAGTAAAGGTAGGGGTAAGAGAAGCAATCTCATCCATGATTTCTGATGCATGGCTATAGTTCATAGGGTAGCCTAGTGCATTAGACAGTTTTTGCGTAATTTCCCAGTCTTCATAGCCATTTACCGGGTCCATAACGCGACGTACCATCGAAATCCGACGCTCAGCATTCGTAAAGGTTCCGCTCTTCTCAAGAAAAGACGATCCCGGCAAAAATACATGGGCATACATGGCTGTTTCATTAAGAAACATATCCTGTACAACAATACATTCCATGGATTCAAGTGCTGAAGTTACATGATGGGTATCCGGATCAGACTGCAGGATATCTTCACCCTGCAAATACAACCCCCTGAAATTACCATAGATCGCTTCATCAAACATGTTGGGAATGCGCAACCCCGGCTCGCCAGAAAGCTTAACATTCCATTTCGACTCAAACTGTTCACGAACAGTCTTATCAGATACATGCCGGTAGCCTGGCAGTTCATGAGGGAAAGAACCCATGTCACAGGATCCTTGAACATTGTTCTGGCCCCGCAATGGATTTACTCCTACACCTTCTCTGCCCAAATTATTGGTTGCCATAGCGATATTGGCAATACCCATAACTGCAGTTGAGCCCTGGGCATGTTCAGTTACACCCAATCCATAATAGATAGCTGCATTCTTGGCTGTAGCATAAAGTCGGGCAGCTTCCCGGATCAGGTTTGCACTGACACCTAAATCAGATTCAAGGGCTTCAGGCGAATTTTTGGGCTGGCTGACAAATGCTGCCCACTTTTCAAATGCAGGAGTTTCACAACGGGCCCTCACAAAACTTTCATCGTACAGTTTCTCAGTCACAATCACATGAGCTAACGCATTAAGCATTGCCACATTTGTTCCTGGACGGAGTGGAAGATGATAGTCCGCCTGGATATGGACACTGCTCACCAAATCAATGGCCCGAGGGTCAATCACAATCAACTTGGCCCCTTCGCGCAGGCGACGTTTCATCTGTGAACCAAAAACCGGGTGCGCATCTGTTGGGTTGGCTCCAATTACCAAAATAACATCTGACTTCATAACTGAATCAAAGGTCTGTGTGCCGGCTGACTCCCCAAGAGTCACTTTCAGTCCATACCCGGTAGGAGAATGGCATACACGGGCACAGGTATCGACATTGTTATTACCAAAAGCAGTGCGAACCAACTTCTGGACAACATAGACATCTTCATTCGTGCAGCGGGAAGACGTAATACCCCCGACAGAATCGACACCATATTTGGCCTGGATACGCTTGAATTCAGATGCAGCATAATTAATCGCCTCATCCCAGCTCACTTCTTTCCAGGCATCCTTAATACTCTTGCGGATCATGGGCTTTTTAATACGGTCAGGATGTGTAGCATAGCCCCAGGCAAAACGTCCTTTCACACAGGAGTGCCCATGATTCGCATGCCCGTTCTTGTCCGGAGTCATATTAACTACACGATTTCCCTGCATTTCCGCAACGAATGAACATCCCACCCCACAATAGGCACAAGTTGTCACTATCTTGTGATCAGGTTGTCCATATTCAATAATGGAATTTTCCATCAGTGTGGCGGTAGGGCAAGCCTGTACACACGCTCCGCATGAAACACATTCTGATTCCATGAAAGCCTGATCCTGAGACGCAGCTACTTTCGAATCAAAAGCACGGCCATCTATTGTAAGGGCAAACGTACCTTGCACCTCCTCACAGGCCCGCACACAACGGGAGCAAACAATACACTTGGAAGGATCAAAGGTAAAATAAGGATTAGAGGTATCTTTCTCAGCTTTCAGATGATTCTTGCCATCATAGCCATAGCGAACCTCACGAAGGCCAACCACCCCCGCCATATCCTGCAACTCACAATCACCATTAGCAGCACAGGTCAGACAATCCAGGGGATGATCAGAAATATAAAGTTCCATGGTATTGCGACGAAGTTCAGCCAGCTTGTCAGTTTGAGTTTTAACCTCCATTCCTGGCTTAACCAAAGTCGTACAGGAAGCTGGATACCCCCGTTCACCAGCAATTTCAACCAGGCACAGGCGACAGGATCCAAACGCTTCCAAATTATCGGTTGCACACAGCTTTGGAATATTAATCCCCATTTCCGCCGCAGCGCGCATGACTGATGTCCCTTCTGGAACACTAACCTCACGACCATCAATTGACAAGGTTACCATTGTGTCAGACTCTCTTGAAGGCGTGCCCAGGTCCAACTGAAAAATTTCACCCATATATGTCATTTTTATTCTCCTTGCCTACAGATTGGCCACTTTGGCATCACCAGCAGCAGCACCAAAGTCTTCCGGGAAATGATTAAGTGCTGAAAGCACAGGGAAAGGGGTCATCCCCCCCATTGCACAAAGCGAACCATCAATCATGGTCGTACACAGATCACGCAGCAAATGAATCTGTCTTGGACGACTATTGTTGGCGATAATCTTGTCTATAACCTCTACACCACGCTGAGATCCAATACGGCATGGTGTACACTTGCCACAGGATTCAATAGCGCAAAACTCCATTGCATAACGCGCCTGTTGCGCCATATCGACTGTGTCATCAAAAACAACAATGCCCCCATGACCCAATACCGCTGAGATATCAGAAAATTTTTCATAATCCAGGGGAACATCAAACTGAGACTCCGGGATATAGGCTCCAAGGGGGCCTCCAACCTGTACAGCCCGAACAGAACGTCCACTTTTCGTGCCAAGACCATACTCAAAAATTATTTCTCTCAAGGTCACACCAAAGGCACGCTCAATCAACCCGCCCTGTTTTACGTTTCCGGTAAGCTGAATTGGAAGAGTGCCTCGTGAACGTCCCATACCATAATCCTTGTAATAGGCACTACCTTTGTCCAGGATAATGGGAACTGTTGCCAGGGAGATTACATTATTCACAAGAGTGGGTTTACCCATGAAACCACTCACAGCAGGCTGGGGGGGGCGATATCGAACCAACCCTCTTTTGCCTTCAAGGCTTTCAAGCAAAGACGTTTGCTCCCCGCAGATATAAGCTCCTGCAGCACGACGCACTTCCAGATCAAATGAAAAGCCTGATCCACGGATATTATTGCCAAGATAGCCTTTTTCATAGGCAATCTTGATAGCTGCATTCAATACATCAAAAGCATGTGGATATTCAGAGCGAAGATAAATATATCCTTGGGCAGCACCAACACCAATGCCGGCAATAGTCATCCCTTCAATCAACACAAAGGGATCGCCTTCCATAATCATGCGGTCTGAATAAGTACCTGAATCACCTTCATCAGCATTACAAACCACATATTTTACGTCAGATACACTGGCACGGACTTCCTGCCATTTTTTTCCGGTGCGCCCTGCCGCACCACCACGACCTCGCAATCCGGATGCGCCAATTTCAGCCACTATACCTTCACTACCCAGGCTGATAGCCCGCTCAAGACCACGATATCCCTCATGATCAATATAATCTTCAATAGACAGCGGACTGGTAATTCCAACCCGCGCAAAAGTCAGCCGTTCTTGTTTAGCCAAAAATGGAATGTTTTCCGTCAGTCCATGGCCAAGAACATGCTTACCACCGGATACAAACCCCGCATCAAAAAGCCCTGCTACATCTGAAGGCTCAACCGGACCATACGCTACACGCCCATCAGGAGTTTCCACCTCAACCAAGGGTTCAAGCCAGAGCAGGCCCCGGGATCCATTCCTTACGATGGTTATCTTTTCATTTCTTCTGTGAGCTTCCTGCTCAATTTCCACAGCTACCTCATTCGCCCCAACGGATAACGAGGCACTATCCTGTGGAACATAAATCTTGATTGTCATTTACCCTCTCCCTGGAGACGTGCCACCAGTGAATCAAACTTATCTTCTGTCATGCGGCCATGAATCTCATCGCGATCAATCATGATCGCTGGAGCACAGGAACAATTGCCTAAACAATAGATTGGCTCAAGACCAAACATCCCGGATTCACTTACTTCATGAAAGTCGAGCCCGAGCCGATTTTTAATATGCACCACCAAATCATTGGCTTTCATGGACTGACAGGCTTCAGCCCTGCATACGTGGACAGTATGCTTGGCTGGCGGGGAAGTACGAAAATAATGATAAAAACTAATCACGCCATGGACTTCAGCCCGGGATAAATTAAGACCGTCTGCAATTGCCTCCACAGCCTCATCGGGAACATATCCCAAAATATCCTGGATACCATGCAATACTGGCAGTAGCCCACCGGGGGTATGTTGATGATGCTCTATCACTTTTTGGACCGCCTGACGATCCCAGTCCTGCTGTGCAGTCATAATACCTTCCCAAATTATTCACAAAAATTAAATATGCAATATCAAACCAGTTAAATATAGGCATGATTGTGCATATGCAATCCATTACTTTATTACCTGTTAACAATATAGCAAAGGTTTGGTATTTGAAAAATATGAAAAATAATGCATAGGATAGGGATCAGCCAATTGCAGCAAAATACATATGTTTATTTTTACATATATTTAATACAGGCTCAATATGATACATTTTTAAAGTTGAACAACTGTATCCACCAGGCAGGGATTAAAACCCACCATGCTCGAAGTCAATATTAAACCTGTATGGCTCTTTCGGACTGAATCTGGACAGGATTTTGATCTACAGCTTCTTAACCTATTACGTGAAATTCATGCTACCGGGAAATTGACTCATGCCTCTACAAGGGTAGGGCTGTCCTACCGCCATGCATGGAACATGATTGCACGCTGGTCAGATTTTTTTGGCAATCCACTTGTACGGATGGAAAAAGGCCGGGGAGCCAAACTGACCCTCCTGGGAGAAAAACTGCTTTGGGCAGAAGAAAGAATCCAGGCCAGGCTCGCTCCGCAATTCAAAAATCTTTGCAGTGAACTGGAGCTTGAAATCAACCGCGCACTCAACGAGTCCAAACAGGTATTGCGTATTCGGGCAAGTCATGGCTATGCCATTGCAAAACTTGTCGAGCACATGAGCCGCTGCATCGACATCCAACTGGATCTGCAGTACCTTGGCAGTCGGGAAGCTCTTCAAAGCCTCGAACGGCGCGAATGTGATCTGGCTGGATTCCATATTCCAGAAAGCCTGCTCGGCAAAGAAGCTATTGAACGCTTCTACCCTGAATTCCATCGGCGACCCATGACTACCATTCACTTTGTCACCAGACGCCAGGGGCTAATTCTTGCCAAAAACAACCCTTTGAAACTTAATGGCTTTCAGGACATTACACAAAAGAATGCGCGCTATATCAACCGCCAGCATGGCTCAGGTACACGCATGCTATTTGAATTACTCCTCGAACATCACGGAATACAAAAAGAAACAATAAATGGCTACCAGCAGGAAGAATTCACACACGATGCTGTCGCCGCATTCGTGGCAAGCGGGATGGCTGATGCAGGCCTTGGAATTGAAGCTGCAGCCCGTCATTTTAATCTTGACTTTATTCCCCTGGCACGAGAACACTACATGCTCGCCTGTCGTCCGGAAGCAGTAGATACGCCCTATATCCGTGATTTGCTCATCCTGCTTAAGACACCCAGCTTTCGAGAAGCAATTAACAACATTCCAGGCTATGCCGCACCCCTTGCCGGGGTTCTTGCCAAACCAGGTGAACTCTTTGGCGAACAGCCCACCCAGCCTTGACAAAAAAATCGAATCATTTCCATTTAAGAACCTATTGCACCCTAAATCTCAGGAAAATAATGGCGCTATTTCTGCTGTTCAACCTTACATATGTCTTCTGTTTTGTAAAAAGAACCACTTCAAGACCATCTACTAGTTTAGCAGCAGAATTCTGTCTGGAAATCTAACGCTATCTATGCGGCAACAACAAATCGAGACTTACTGGTGAATACCGGTTTCAAATCGGAATTACTTTTTCGAATGTTCATCTATCGGCATGCAACCACCATCAGCAATCACCTCATTTATTACCGCTACCTGAACTGTTTTTCAAACAAGTTGTTACATATGAAACAGGTCACCAAGTTTCTGGGCTAATCCGCCCCTGTCTTTTCACAAAACACATGATTCAACAAAGTAGCTGAAACCAGCCTTCCAACGATAAGAATGCACCTAATCAAAAAAAAGGCCGGGGGAGAGCCGGCCAAAGGAGACAACAGGAGATAAAATCGCTTATGCTGCCTTTTGTTTCAAATTAATCCAGACTACCTTCGATTCCGTGTAATGGTCAAGGACCTCCCTCCCTCGTTCACGACCTATTCCTGAATCTCCAGAACCGCCCCACGGCAGACGAATATCTGTCGGACCATAAGTGTTCACCCATACCGTTCCTGCCTTAAGTCGAGATGATAGCGTATGGGCTCGGGTAATGTCCTGGCTCCAGACTGCTGCAGCCAGGCCATAACGAGTGCCATTGGCCATGGCAATAGCCTCGTCCTCGCTCTTGAACCGCAATACGGATGCAACAGGCCCAAAAATTTCTTCCTGGGAAATTCTCATATCATGCTTTACATTGGCAAATACTGCGGGACTCAGAAAATAACCTTTGTTACCCAGCCGCTCACCACCCGATACAAGACTTGCCCCTTCTTTCTCACCTATATGGATATAATCCATTACCCGGTTCATCTGGGATTCAGAAATGAGAGGTCCCATCAGGGTTTGAGGATCAAGTGGATCTCCTACCCGCATCGTTCTGGCCCGCTGGGCCAGACGCTCTACAAAATCGTCATACACCGATTCTTCCACCAGAATACGCGAACCCGCTGAACAAACCTGACCAGAATTAAAAAAAATCCCGCTTGAAGAAGCCTTGACTGCTGCATCCAGATCCGCATCCGCAAAAACCACGTTTGCCGATTTTCCACCCAATTCAAGCCCAACACGCTTAAAACTACCGGCAGCAGCAATCATCATGTTACGCCCTACATCCACCGACCCGGTAAAAGAAATAAAATTCACGTCAGGATGTTCAACCAACGCTTGACCCGTTACCCTGCCACTACCTGGAACTATATTAAACACCCCTGGCGGAATACCAGCTTCAATCGACAGCTCAGCCAGTTTAAGAACAGACAACGGGGTCAAGGCAGCAGGCTTAAGCACAACCGTACAGCCAGATGCAAGTGCGGGTGCAATTTTCCACATGGCAATCATCAATGGAAAATTCCAGGGCACAATGGCCGCTACCACTCCAACCGGTTCACGCACTGTATAAGTCAATGCATCTGTACGGGCCGGGATAACCTCCCCGTGAATCTTGTCGGCCCAGCCTGCATAATAGCGAATGGTATCAAGAGCTGCAGGCACATCCTGACGCAGTACGGCACTAATAGGCTTACCCGCATCCAAACTTTCAAGCCTTGCCAGTTCATCACTATTTTTCTCGATGAGATCAGCATACCCCATCAAAATCCGGCTCCGCTCAGCAACACTCATTCTGGCCCATGGGCCTTTTTCCAAAGCATGCCGTGCTGCCATAACTGCCTTGTCTACATCTTCAGCAGATGCCTCAGAAACCATGCCAATCATTTCACCCGTTGCAGGATTAATGGTTGAAAAAGTATTTCCTGTTGATGAATCAACCCAATGGCCATTTATAAATAAACGATAACAGGGTATATCGATTCTTTTCATGTAGCACCTCCAAATGACTTGCCAGACAGCTTTTAAACCCTTAATATAAGAGATGTTGCATCATATTTAATACATAAATAACATATGATGTATATAGCATATATACATATAATTTAACATCCATAAATAGTAATTTAACACTGTTTGTTATAAATAAAAATATGAGGTGTATTTCATATGATTGAAGTCAATTTAAAAGCTGTTTGGCTCTTTAGCACTCCAGCAGGGCATGAGAAGGAAGTTCCTATATTCAACCTCCTGCAGGCTATCGACAATACAGGCAAATTAACGTTTGCCGCCAGGGAAGTGGGCTTATCCTATCGCCATGCATGGGATCTACTCGAAAAATGGGGGCAGTTTTTTGGTCAGCCACTCGTAAAGATGAAACAGGGGCGGGGAGCTATTCTAACCCCTCTAGGCGATAAACTTATCTGGGCGGATAAGCGGGTTAAAGCAAGACTCACAGCCCAGCTAACCAACCTGGCATCTGAACTCGAAGTGGAAATCAACCAGATTGTCTCAAGCGAACGGCATGTTGTGAAACTGCATGCAAGCCATGGATTTGCAGTAGCCGAGATGCGGGAACGGCTGCACAACAATCCTTATGTCCAACTTGATCTTCAATACCGGGGCGGAGAAGAGGCCTTAGCCGAGCTTTGTCGCTCTGAATGCGATCTTGCAGGCTTTCATGTGCCCACCGGAGCAGCCCGAAAAGAATCTCTTGCACGTTATGCCAAATGGCTCAAGCCCAGTAAAAACTACCGGGTCATCCGTTTTGTAACAAGGCAACAGGGAATTATGGTCAAGAAAGGCAATCCACTAGGCATCACCAACCTATCTGATATTTCTCATGAGCCAGTACGATTTGTAAATCGGGAACCAAGTTCAGGTACACGCATGCTCTTTGACATTCTGCTTGAACAGCAAAATATCCCCGCCCACCAGATTCAAGGCTACCAGAAAGAAGAACTTACGCATAACGCAGTAGCAGCCTATGTGGCCAGTGATATGGCAGACGCTGGGTTTGGCGTTGAAGCAGCCGCAAGGCAATTTAGCCTGGATTTCATCCCCTTAAACCAGGAGGACTATTATCTACTCTGTCGATTTGAAACACTTGAAAAACCAGGCGTCAAGGAAATTATCAAGCTTCTCCAGAATGAAGACTTTCAGCAAGCCATTATGCAGCTACCCGGGTATTCCTCCCGGAATGCAGGTGAAATTGCAACCTTGACAGATGAATTTCACACCGGATAAAACCAGGACACATCCTTCCATCTTAACAGACCAGAACGCCACCTGATTGAGCTTTCAACTTAACGAAAAGCCCGCCGCCATAAGAACTAAAATACTGAATCTGAAAACCAGCCTTCCTAATCAGTGAAACCGTATCCCGATTAAGATGACACCCTCCAGCCAGGTGTTTCCATAGAGGGGTCAATCCATCCTGTAAGGCTGATACCCAAGAATTTTTTATGCGTACATGCTCCAGTGCCAGCAAGAAACCATCCGGTTTTAATACCCGCTGTAATTCCTGAAGAGCCAAAAAGGGATCTGAAATCGTACAGAAAACAAGACAGGCAACCACTGTGTCAAATGTATTGTCAGCAAAAGGAAGAAACTGGGCATCTGCCTGCACAAGAATCAACTGTTCAGAAAAAAGGCTGTTTTTCTTTCTTGAACGCTCAAGCATTCCTCTGTCCGGCTCAACTGCAATTACCCGCTCCACTGAATGGTAAAAAGGATAATTAACCCCGGTGCCAGACCCTATCTCCAAGACCTCTCCTCTGGCGGACTCCAGAAGTTGCTGCCGAAGCAATCTCAGCCCCATCCCTTCAATAGGGCGCATTGCCATATCATAAACAAGGGGGAAAAATCGAACCATAATGACCCGGAAGCCTTTTCCCATTTACCGCAATAACAGCAAGGCGCAGGTTTTTTCTGCCTCATCCTGTAACGATACAATTTCTAGCCTATTAGAAACATAAACTCAAATCAGTCCGTTCCTCAGCCCAGCCTCTTGCCTTCAGGTCAGGAATAATCCAAGGCAAGCCAAAAAAGTGGATTGGATTAAAACAACTTTCGAAAGACGCAAACGACCTTGGATAGCCGCACCTAACAGCCATAACCCGGATACTATAAAAAGGGCAAGACCAACCGATTGAGGCACACTTAATTGATGAACATTCCACAAAAGATAAGCTGTTGCCCCAATCATTCCTGAAAACTGGATACAACCAAACCACAAGGTTAAACGACTCACAGGTGGATCATAACGTTTAACCCGTTTCACGTTAAAAGTACCAGCATAAGCCTGCCCTTGAGGTTTCCATCCTGGTGGCATAAACAATATCTTCATCTTGTTTTTCAGACACACGGCTGACCTAACGTCCTTAACCAATCCCCAATAAATGCCTGCCACTGCCCAGATTGGATCCCAGCTTTGAAGCAGGGGACGCGTTCCAAAAACACAAGGCATGTTTTCTTCAGCAAAAGTTCCAAACAAACGATCCCAAATAACCAGCATCCCCCCATAATTCCGGTTAATATATTCATCATTAATGGCATGATGCACCCGATGATTGGAAGGAGACGAAAAAATACGGTCGAACCAACCCAGCTTGCCAATATGCTCCGTATGTATCCAGATTTGATAAAGCAAAACAACGAGTCCTGCAATACCAAAATTCCAGGGAGGAACTCCAACCAGTGCCATTGGCAAATAAAAGGCCCACCCCAGGATCATATAAGCGCTCTCCTGGCGCAAAGCAGTAGAAAAATTAAAATCCTGGCTTTGATGATGTACAACATGCGCTGCCCATAAGATAGCAGACTGATGTGACATGCGATGCAGCCAATAATCGCAAAAATCAAAGAAAATGATTGCAATGATCCAGCCTTCCCAGCTAGCCCAGAATCTTTCCGCCTGGGTAATAGCCAGATGATGATATACAATCGTATACAACCCTATCTGAAAAAGGCGGGTGAATACCGCAACAACCTGGCTCAGCAGCCCTTGGCTTAAACTGCTGATGGCATCATTTATCCGATAGGTATTATGCCCTGTAATCCAGCCATATACCCATTCAGCTAAAATAAGCAGCATAAAAACCGGAAAAGCAAAAACTATAATTCTATGCATATCCATTTTATACCCACCACTGGCCAGAAGCAGTACCTCTTTGTTCATACATAAATAAAAACAATGAGTTGACCAACTCATCAATTTTACCAAAAAAACAAATCATAACGATGAACCCTGAAACAGGCTGCGTTTAATAACCTTGCTTAAGCTCAATCCTTGAACCAGAACTGAAAAAACAACAACCATATAAGTTGCCGACAAAATCATTTCTTTATCAGCCAGGTGAGGTAAAGATAAAGCCATCGCTATTGACAGTCCACCACGTAAACCGGCCCAGGTCATCACTGTGATTTCGCCCTTTGAAAAAGGGTGGCGTATACGCACCAATCCAACAGAAAGCACTATGCTCATCCAGCGGCCTATCAGAACGACTACAATCGACATAAGCCCTAAAGCCAAAAAAACAAGTTCGGGAGATAACGCAATCACCTCAAGTCCAACCAGCATGAAAAGCACAGCATTGAGAATATCATCAACCAATTCCCAAAATAAATCCAGCCTCTGGATTGAAACAGATTCGACACCTTGAACCTGCCCCCTGTTTCCCATGACCAGACCAGCAACTACAATTGCAATCGGGGCTGACATGTGAAGAAGCTCCGCCAGAACATATCCACCAGAAGCCAGAGCCAGAGTAAATAAAATTTCAACCTGGTAATCATTCACTTTACGTAATAAAAGAAATACCCCCTTCCCCATCACATAGCCTAAAGCCATTCCACCAACTGCCTCTTTCAACAAAAAAAGCGACACACCGGATACTGTAGGTTGACGGGGGCTCATTACCATACTCAACAAAGTTAAGAACACAACGATCCCTACACCATCATTAAAAAGGGACTCGGCAGTAATGACTACCTCAAGAGACTTGGGCGTATTCATTTTTTTCATGATCCCCAAAACAGAAATGGGATCAGTTGGTGCAATCAAGGCGCCAAATAATAAGGCATGTAAAAGGGGAATCTTCAGGTTCAAAAGCTGGCCTGCTCCCCAAAAAAGGCCTCCTGTTATAAAAGTTGCAAAGAAAACACCCAGGGTAGCCATTACCATTACCGGCCATTTCTGCCTGTTTAATTCAGCAAGATTAACATGCATGGCGCCCGCAAAAAGAAAAAACGCAAGAATCCCATGTAATAATAGCTTATTGAAATCAATACGATTTACAAAATAACTCACTGTGCCTACATGGATTAATCCTGTTTCGGCCAACCCGATAAGAACAAGCGACAAAACCAGTGATATCACCATAAGACCAATTGTGGCCGGTAAATGCATATATGCATGATTGATATAGCTTGCCATTGCGGCCAAGCACAAAATGATAGCTATGGTTTCAAAAAGGGTCATATTAAACTCATTCAACAAACCTGAAATCAGGCATGAGTATCAATTTCTTCGTCCACCCGATCACCATGCAGTTCCATCCAGTTTCGCCGCGCTTCTGCCTCCTTTTTAGCCATCAGCATCTGAAATAATTCTTGGGTGGTGGGTCGATCCGGCATATCCAGAATCCGGACAGGAAGCAAACGCCGGGTATCTGGATTCATAGTCGTTTCCCAGAGCTGATCCGGATTCATTTCACCTAAACCCTTAAAACGGGTTACAGTCCAGGATCCATCGCGAACCTTTTCCGCACGCAGTTTTTCTTCAATCACATTCAGTTCATTCGCATCAAGGGCATAAATCTTGCGCAGAGGACGGTTTTTCCCTAATGCGGGAACATCAACGCGGTACAGGGGTGGGTGGGCAATATAGACATTACCTTGTTCAATTAGCTTGGGAAAATGCCGATAAAAAAGGGTCAGTAACAGCACCTGGATATGAAACCCATCGACATCTGCATCCGACATGATGCATATCTTTCCATAGCGCAACCCTGACAAATCAATGGCATCTTCAGCCGTGTGCGGATCGACACCGATAGCCACAGCTATATCATGAATTTCACTATTGGCGAGCAAACGATCCTTATCCACTTCCCAGGAATTAAGACCTTTTCCCCTCAAAGGCAAAATGGCTTGAGTATCTTTGCTACGGCCGAGTTTAGCCGACCCCCCTGCAGAATCCCCCTCCACTAGAAAAAGTTCTGAACGCGCAGGATCTTTCTCTTCACAATCGGTTAATTTACCTGGTAGAACCGCTACCCCATTCGATTTTTTTCGCTCCACCTTCTGTTGCTGTTTCAATCGACTGCTGGCCTGATTGATAGCCAGATCGGCTATTGCCCGGCCATATTCCAGATGTTCATTTAACCAGAGTTCAAGCGGATCCCTTACGAGCATACTGATGAGCTTGACCGCATCCCGTGAATTGAGCTTTTCTTTTACCTGGCCCTGAAACTGGGGATCCAGTATTCTGGCAGACAATACAAAACAGGTTTTACCCCAAATATCATCAGCTGTAAGCTTTACTCCCCTTGGCATCATGCTATGGTGCTCGGCAAAAGCCTTGACAGCCTCAAACAGGGCCTGGCGAAGGCCTGCTTCATGTGTTCCTCCATTGGCAGTCGGGATCAGATTCACAAAACTCTCACCTCCTCCTCCTTCTGCACACCAGGCCATCGCCCAGGCTACGCCTTCCCCTTCAGCAAAAACCTCTCCTGCTTCCTTCTGGCCAATGTACTTCTCACCTGAAAATATGCCAGCCACCTGTTCTTTTCCATCCAGCATTTCTAAAAGATAGCCCGACAGACCATCAGGATAATGCCAGCTTCGCGTATCAAGCTTCCCCCCTTCGCATTCAACCCCGAAAATGACTTCCACACCAGGTAACAATACCGCTTTTGAACGTAACAGGCGCTCCATATCCAGTACCGGAATTCGCGCAGAATCGAAGTACTTCGGATCCGGCCAGACTCTGACATGAGTACCTGTTTCTCGGTTATTTTTAAGTTTTTCAATAGGCTCAATAGGGGATATCACTTCTCCATTTGAAAATACGATATGGTGAACATACCCTTCACGGCGGACATTGACTTCCAAGCGCGTAGACAAGGCATTTGTAACAGATACACCCACACCATGAAGGCCTCCGGCAAAAGCATAGGCCCCAACTCCGGAGGTTTTATCAAACTTGCCTCCGGCATGAAGACGTGTAAAAACCAGCTCGACTACCGGGACTTTTTCTTCTGGATGCAACCCTACCGGGATCCCGCGGCCATTATCCTCAACAGAGACCGAACCATCACCATGTAATGTCACTGTCATCCGACGAGCAAACCCGGCCAAGGCCTCATCAGCAGCATTGTCAATAACTTCTTGAATGATATGAACCGGATTATCTGTCCGGGTATACATGCCCGGGCGCTCCTTAACCGGCTCCAGTCCCTTGAGAACCCGGATATCTGCTTCTGCATACTGACTGACTATTGCCATCTATTCTCGTTCCCGATAGAAAAAACACCTGTATTCAGACAGGTGTTAATTGAACTCTCCCGATTTTAAGGACCCTGCTCCACAAAATCAAACACGAGAAAATAAGCCTGAAACAGGTAACATGATATGCACTAAGACATTCTTTAAGCTATCTGCTGGCCCGCTGAAATAACCGAAAAAAATTCTTTCCGGTTTCCTCAATAACTGTCTCTATAGACATATTCCGCAAAAAAGCTATTTGTTCTGCCACATAACGAACATACGCAGGCTCGTTCACTTTACCCCGATAGGGAATGGGGGCCAGATATGGAGAATCTGTCTCAACCAGCATTCGTTCCATCGGGATTTTTTTTGCCACTTCCTGCAAAACGATTGCATTCTTAAAAGTGACAATCCCTGAAAAGGAAATATAAAATCCGAGATCCATAGCCTTTTCAGCGACATCTAAAGTTTCGGTAAAGCAATGCATAACCCCTCCCACCTCGCTTGCGCGCTCATCATGCATTATACGCAAGGTATCATCAGCAGCCTGTCGGGTATGGATAATAAGAGGTAAGCCGGTTTGTCTGGCAGCCTGAATATGTGTGGCAAAACGCTGTCTCTGCCAGTCAGGTGCACTGCCCTGACGAAAATAATCCAGGCCTGTTTCTCCAATCGCAACCACTTTAGGATGACCAGCAAGTCTCACCAGTTCCTCCACACCTGGCTCAGCTATAACCTCTTCATCTGGATGAAGCCCCACTGAGGCATATATATGTGGAAATCTTTCAGCAAGCGCTATCACTTCATGCAGGCGCTCAAGAGTAACGCTGACACACAAAGCCCGCTCTACTCTGGCTTCTTCCATGCGAGCCATAACTTCATCAAGGCATGAAGACAGTTCAGAAAAGTTCAAATGGCAATGCGAATCGACCAGCATTGTAATTCCTGCTTAAAAATGAGTATCCAATTTACATGGTATGGGTAATGCGGATATTCTGTCCAACACCAGCCAATAAGCCTTCAATGCGGCGTTTGGCAATCTGGCCATTTTCATTAGCACTAAACTGAACACCAATACCCTGTTTTTTGTGCCCCGGGGCCTGTGATGGCGTAATCCAAACAACTCGGCCATCGACTTTAACCGGATTAGGATCATCTAGAAGATGCAACAACATAAAAACTTCATCCTGAAGGCCGTAAGCCCGCGTCGTAGGGATAAACAGTCCCCCGCCTACTATAAAAGGCATCCAGGCTGAATAAAGTGCCTCTTTTTCCTTGATCCGCAAGGAGATGACACCAGGTCGATCTGGCTGATGATGCCCTTCGGTATTGGCTCCAGCCTGCATCGAACCTGACGTTAGCACAACCGGTTCCTTCTGATTGATGTTAATTGACATAAGTTATGCCGCCATTTTACTTAAACCCAGCCTTTAAAATCATGAAACTGGATGGTTGGCAAATAAAGCCCGGTAATCCAGCAACATCTCCTCCAGACTCAGTTGAGCATTCAGAGGGTGCTCAGCTGTCCTCAAGGACTCAGTAATCTGCTGTGCAAAACGGGCAAGCTCAACCCGACCAGCACGCCCTGCAAGCGAGGCAAGCACCTCGCGCCTGTCAGAATGACACCGGACTTGGCCAATAGCAAGCAGGTTAAGTAAATCCATAACCCAAAAATATACCCAGGAAAAAATTTTTCCTCGCTCAACCTGCATGATTTTCTCGGTTAAATCAATCACGTTCAACTCTAAAGGTTTGGATAATCCTTCCAACAATATCTGTCGCACCGATTCATCTTCCCCCTCACTCAATTTTAACGCAAGTAAAGGAGCCCCCCTGGCTCGTTCCAGCCAGTTTTCAGCCTGGCTTAAACCTTGTAATTCCAGCCAGCCCAAAGCTTCCTGTCTGTCCGGGAGTTCCATTTCAACTTGAGCACACCGACTTAAAATAGTAGGAAGAAGCCTACCCGGGTGGTGAGCCACAAGTATAAGATAAGTTCCAGGATTTGGCTCTTCCAACGTTTTTAAAAGCGAATTGGCGGCGGAAATATTAAGAGACTCGGCAGGATGAATCAAAACCACACGACAGCCATTTTGATGAGCCGTAAGACTTAGCATCTCACCCAGATCCCGAATCTGTTCCACTTTAATCAAGCGAGACATTTTCTTTCCGTCTTCTTCTTCATCTGGACAGATTTCGACATAATCGGGATGCACCCCTTGCATCATGAAATGGCAACCAGAACAGCTTCCGCAAGCGCCTCGAAACTTATCCTGTCTGGAACACAGGAGTAGTGCCGCCAAGCAGCGCGCAAAATGAAGCTTGCCTATACCTTGCCTGCCGTGAATCAATATTCCATGAGGCAAGGCTTCAACTCTTGCAACCTTGTCCCAAAGCGCTTTATGCCATGGATAGGGAAGCATCATAATAAAAATGGATCCAGTATGTTTGATACATCTGCCCTGATGGCCTCAATCGAACGGTGGGCATCAATCACCTGGATTCTGGCATGATTCCTGGCCCGTTCAAGATAAGAGCAGCGAACCCGCTCAAAAAAATCCTGCTGCTCCTGCTCAAACCGATCCAGTTGGCGAGCCTTGAGCACACGGGAATGGGCTACTTCTACCGGCAAATCAAAATAAAAAGTCAAATCCGGTTCAAAATTCTTCTGTACCCAGTATTCCAGTATTTCAAGCCGTGATGATGGCATACCTCTTCCTCCCCCCTGATAGGCATAGCTTGCATCACTGAACCTGTCACTTAATACCCAGGCTCCCCGTGACAGGGCCGGCAAAATAACCTGGGACAGGTGTTCGTTGCGTGCGGCAAACATTAGCATCGCTTCTGTATCCGGCTGCATGGGCTGCTGCAGGAGCAAATCGCGCAAGACTTCGCCCAAAACTGTTCCACCTGGCTCTCGCGTAGTAACCAGCTCCAGGCCTTTTGCCCGGATCTTTTCAGAAATCCAGGCTACATGGGTACTCTTGCCTGCCCCATCCATTCCTTCTAGCGTAATAAACTTTCCTTTAATCACTTGCTTCCCTTCTCATAGTGATTGATTGCGCTAATCTGTTGAGCCAAGGTCCGTGAAAACTGGTGTGTCCCATTGCCCCGGGATACAAAATAAAGATCCTGTGTTTTGGCTGGATGCAAGGCAGCAAGGATTGCATCCAAGCAAGGCAGGGCGATAGGGGTCGGCGGGAGCCCATACCGGACATATGTATTGTAAGGCGTATCCTGCTTTAAATCCGAACGGGTCAATACGCCGTGATAATTGGAACCCATGCCATAAATGACAGTTGGATCCGTCTGAAGCTTCATATTAAGGTGAAGCCGGTTAAGAAATACGCCTGCAATGATAGGTCGCTCTTTGGCATTCGCCGTTTCTTTTTCAATCAAAGAAGCCATGATCAAGGCATCATAGGGAGTCTGATAAGGCAAGCCTTGAGCCCTATTTTTCCACGCCGAATCTAGTTCTGACTGCATTTCATTCCAGGCGCGCCGATACAACTGCAAATCATTCATGCCAGGAAGATAATGATAAACATCCGGCATGAATTCTCCTTCCGGAGGCCCTGATGCTCCGATGGCCTTCATGAGTTGGCTATTACTCATGTCCTTTGTCTCATGCACCAACCCCGCCTCGCTATCAATCAAGGCACGCATTTGCCGGAAAGTCCAGCCATCTATAATATGAATAGCATGTTCTTGTGGATCATCTTCTGAAATCAGGGCAGATAGACGCCAGGGAGTAACAGGGTCATCCAGGGCATAATTTCCTGCCTTGGCAGAAGCAGAACGCCCCTGTAACCGCATCAGGAGAGTAAAAGGCCAGGCTTGAGGCAAAACGCCCTGTTGCACCAATTGCTCCGACACTTCCCTCAGACTGCTGTCATGCTGGATAATAAAAACCCTGGAGCGCAGAGGAAGTGGTGTAACCAGATAATCGACATACCAGGCCACAAGGAGGAAGACACACAACAATACCACTTTCCCATACCCGAATCGGAACAGGCGCTGTCGGCTTCTTTTACGCTTCATCCTCAGCCTCAAGCAAAGCCCGAAGCTCAGATATGGATTTCCCCTTACCCCAGGTACGATCTTCCATCTCACGAATCTGCAACAGGCCCATCACGCTGTTACAGATCATGACCTCATCCGCATCAAGAAGCCTCTGCGGCCTAACCTGAACCTCTTTGATTCCAGTCTGGACAAGCTCCATCAGTCTTGAACGCTGAACACCTGCAACACCACACATGGATAGGTCAGGGGTGTACCAGTTTTCACCCTCCCTAAATACAAGATTACTTGAAACGCCTTCGATCACATCCCCTTCGGTATCCCGCATCACCCCCTCAAAAATCAATGGATCGTGCCATTCCAGCCGCGCCAGGACATTTTCCAAACGATTTAGATGCTTGATGCCTGCAAGCCTGGGTTGCCGCGCAAGGCGGGTTTCACACCAACGCACACGCACCCCTTCATTTAATATGGCTGAATCAAAAACGGGCAAAGCAGTCAGGCTGATAATACGGGTAACCGGCTGGCCAGGATTCACAGCATACCCTCGTGCAGATTCACCACGCGTCACTGTCAAACGCAAAACACCATTCGGAGTGTCTTGTGTCATAATGGAAAAATCGCGCAAAAAGAAAACTTCTTCGGGGCAGGAAATATGAAGGGCGGCACAGTCAGAATGCAGTTTTTCATACTGACGCTTCCAGTTCTGGATCCTGCCCTTTTTCATCAAAAAGGTACGGAACACGCCATCTCCGTACATCAAACCGCGATCACGGGCTATAATCTGCTCTGTCGATACGCCGTTCACAAGTACCATGAAAAATCCGTTCATATCCATTCTAAGGATTCATCAGGATAATCAATTCCACCTCTATCTGAAGAGGCTGTAATACCCAGCATCTTCTCTTGTCTCATGTCACGATGATACAGATCAACAAGAGGAAAAATATCAGATTCGACGGAACACAAGCGTACCGTTAGTTCCCCCAAAACCAAAAGAATTGGACAATGCAAGATCAATACGCATCCCCCGGGCCTTATTTGGAACATAGTCCAGATCACAGACCGGATCCGGATCAGTCAAGTTAATTGTAGGAGGAGCCTTCTGATCCCTAACCGCCAAAGCTGTAAAGATTGCTTCAACGCCGCCCGCAGCTCCAAGAAGGTGTCCCGTTGCTGATTTCGTCGAACTGACCGCAAGCTTTGCAGCATGATTTCCAAAACAGTTTTTCACCGCCATGGTTTCGGCAACATCTCCAAGAGGTGTAGAAGTGCCATGTGCATTAATATAGTTCACCTCATCCAAGGCAGAACCTGCATTCTTTAAAGCATTACGCATACAGCGTGCTGCACCTTCCCCCGTTTCAACAGGAGCCGTCATATGATAGGCATCCGCACTCATGCCAAATCCAGCAAGCTCAGCATAAATATGGGCTCCACGTGCCTTGGCATGCTCATACTCCTCTAAGACCAGGACGCCTGCTCCTTCTCCAATCACAAATCCATCACGACCCTTGTCCCAAGGTCGACTTGCCCCTTCCGGATCATCATTTCTCGTCGAAAGGGCCCGGGCGGCAGCAAAGCCACCCACACCCAGCGGGGTAATGGCCGCTTCAGTTCCTCCGGCAACCATAACATCCACATCCCCATATTCAATCAGTCGTGCTGACTCACCAATACAATGAGTTGCAGTCGTACAGGCTGTCACCATCGCCAGATTTGGGCCCTTGAAACCATGCATGATCGATACATGGCCTGAAATCATATTAATAATTGAACCCGGAATAAAAAATGGGGAGATGCGTCGCGCACCCCCTTCCAGATAGGTCGCATGCATCTCTTCAATCAAATGCAATCCACCAATACCTGAGCCGATATTTACCCCGATCCGTTCAGCATTATCCGCCGTTGCCACCACACCTGAATCAGAAACAGCCTGTATGGCAGCCGCAATACCATAATGGATAAAAGTATCCATCCGACGGGCATCACGCGACTGGATATACTGACCCACATCGAAACCTTTGACCTGTCCCGCTATTTGCGAACCAAAGGTCTCCGGATCAAAATGGGTAATACGAGACACCCCAGAACGTCCGGCCAATATGTTTGTCCAGGCCTCATCGATCGTATTGCCAACAGGCGAAATGATGCCCAGACCAGTAATAACCACTTTGCGTTTAGACAAAACGCCTCCTGTACCCTCTTGTTAGACCAAAAACTCTATTTCAGGTGGCTGTTGATATAGTCCATTGCCTGCTTGACCGTGGTAATTTTTTCAGCATCATCATCTGGAATTTCACACTCGAATTCTTCCTCAAGTGCCATCACCAACTCTACGGTATCCAGAGAATCAGCTCCTAGATCATCAACGAATGAAGAATCAGTCTTAACGTCTGCTTCATTCACACCTAATTGTTCCGCAACGATTTTTTTAACGCGTTGCTCGATGTTTTCCATCTTGAATTACCCTTTCGTGGCGATAGGTGCCCAAATTTGGGCTGATTTAAAAAATGCGAGCATATCAAATTTTACGCCCTTCGCAAAATCAGAATTCGCCCTCATCAGTCCATATGCATGCCTCCATTGACATGCATTGTTGATCCTGTAATATAGCCTGCCTCATCTGAGGCCAGAAATGAAACGGCAGCTGCAACATCCTTAACCGAACCCAAGCGTCCAAGAGGGATATGGGCAAGCAACCCCTCCCGCTGGGATTCATTAAGCGCACGAGTCATGTCCGTGTCAATAAAACCCGGAGCCACACAATTCACGGTAATATTGCGACTCCCCACTTCCCGGGCCAGGGATTTGGTAAATCCAATAAGGCCAGCCTTGGCAGCCGCATAATTGGCCTGCCCAGCATTGCCCATAACCCCAACAACCGAAGTAATGCTGATAATTCTTCCAGAGCGGGCTTTCATCATGTCACGCAAAACGGCCCGGCACAAAGTAAAAACCGAGTTCAAATTAGTTTGCAAAACTTCATTCCATTGAGTGTCACTCATACGCATAAGCAACATATCGCGAGTAATTCCTGCATTATTGACCAATATCTGGACAGATCCATAAGTTTGCCGGATATGATCTACAGCTGTGGTCACTGCTTCGGAATCGGTCACATCAAGCACCATGCCTTCTCCCCTGATGCCCATTGTTCTGAATGTTTCCGAAATACGGTGGGCAGACTCTTCCGTTGTAGCTGTTCCTATGACTGTAGCACCATCAGCGCCCAACCGATGGGCGATGGCCTGACCAATCCCGCGTGAAGCACCTGTAACCCAGGCTATCTGGTTATTCAATCGGCTCATCCTTGTCCATTCCTCATCAACCTATGGCTAAAACAGCAAGTTCCAAAGCCTGCGCATCCACCAGGGCCAGTGCTTCTATCCTGTCTGTAACCCGTTTATTGATTCCTGTCAAAACCTTTCCAGGTCCGGCCTCAGCCAAATGTGTCACACCTGCCGCTTCAAAAGCAAGGATCGTATCTGACCATCGTACTGCAGAATAGAGTTGGCGGGTCAATGCATCACGAATGGCATTCGGATCATCATAAGCCTTTACATCAGCATTGTGCAGTACACGCATCCCAGGTTTTTTGAAATTAACCGATGCCAGCTCAGCTGAAAGTTCCAATGCGGCATCACGAAGCAAAGAACAATGCGAAGGAACCGATACGGGCAAGAGTACAGCCCGTTTTGCCCCTCTGGCCTTTGCCTGCTCCATAGCCCTTCCTACAGCTTCACGGTGGCCTGCAATCACCACTTGCAGCGGGCAGTTATAATTTGCCGCTTCAACAGTACTGTTTTCTGAACTAGCCTCCAGACAGACCTCTCGGATGGTTTCATCATTAAGCCCAAGGATAGCCGCCATTGCGCCGCTCCCTTCAGCTACTGCTGCCTGCATCAGTTCCGCTCGCAGCCGGACAAGCCGTAAAGCGTCAGAAAAATCAAGGCAACCTGAAGCAACCAGTGCCGCATATTCACCCAGACTGTGACCAGCCATGTACTCAGGCCTGACATCAGAACGCTCACAGAATGCCCGAAAAATAGCCACACCTGTTGCCAGCATTACTGGCTGGGTATGAACCGTTTGGGCCAATATCTCAGCTGGCCCTTCTTCAATCAGCTTCCAAAGATCCTGCCCCAACACCTCTGCAGCTTCAGAAAAAGTGTCTTTCACAACAGGAAGACCGGAAAACCCCGTGAGCATTCCCACTGACTGGGCTCCTTGTCCTGGAAACACGAATCCTAATTTCATTAGCTCCCCCTGCACCTTAATATCGAACCAGCACTGAACCCCATGTAAATCCTCCTCCAAACGCCTCCATGAGAACAACTTCTCCCCGCTTTATGCGCCCATCACAGACGCCTTCGTGAAAAGCTAGCGGAATGGAAGCTGCTGAGGTATTACCGTGGGTTGCGACAGTAACAATAACCTGTTCCATACTCATGGATAGTTTTTTTGCCGTCGCCTGGATAATTCGAATGTTGGCCTGGTGCGGAACCAACCAGTCAATCTCGCTTTTCTGCATGCCACTGGCGGCCAGGGTATCATCCACAATTTCATCAAGCGTATTAACCGCCATCCTAAAAACTGAGCTCCCTTCCATAGCCAGTTTCGCATTCCGTTCCGGATGGCGGGAAACACCAGATGGAACACAAAGCTGCGGAGCATAACGCCCGTCAGCATGAATACGAGAACTGATAATGCCCGGCTGCTGCGATGCCTGCAGAATCATTGCTCCTGCACCATCTCCAAACAGAATGCAGTTAGAACGATCTGTCCAGTCCACAATCCGGGACATAACCTCTGCACCCACCACCAAAACCGTACGATGCATGCCACTGCGGATAAAGCTATCTGCCACAGATAAAGCATAGACGAAACCGCTGCAGACTGCCTGAATATCAAAAGCTCCACCATGGTTTCGAACCCCAAGCTTATCCTGTAACAAACAGGCCGTGCTAGGAAAAATCAAATCAGGGGTCGTGGTTGCAACAATAATCAAGTCAAGATCCGCGGCTTCAATCCCGGCATTTTCAATAGCCTTGAGACTAGCCTTAAAGGCTAAATCACTTGCCGCCTCATCCTCTGCTGCAATATGGCGCGAATGGATACCGGTTCGAGACACAATCCACTCATCGGATGTTTCTACCATTTGACTCAGTTCTTGATTATCCATCTGCCGTTCTGGCAAATAGGATCCAGTACCCAGAATACGGGAATACATCAATTCAGCCCTTTACCCGTGAGTGAAATCTGATTGTTAATCCGCTGCAAAACACCCGTCATAACCGCCTGTTGCGCACGTTCCAGTGCAAAACGAAAAGCAAACCTATCTGCTGATCCATGACTTTTAATCACCACTGCCTGCAAACCCAACAGGGTAGCCCCATTATAACGCCGGTGATCCACCCGTTTACGAAAACCAAGCAATACTGGGGAACAAATACATGCAGCCAGACGGGTCAAGGTATTTCGCCTGAATTCCTGCCTGAGAAACTCTCCCATCATCTGGGCCAGTCCTTCTGAAGCCTTTAAAACCACATTACCCACAAAACCATCACAAACAACAATATCGGTTGTTCCGTTGTATATATCCGTTCCTTCAACATTGCCATAAAAATTAAGACCACTCTCTTTCAAAAGCAAGCCTGCTTCTTTAACGGTCTCGCTCCCCTTAATTTCTTCCTCACCAACGTTAAGCAATCCAACAGTAGGACGATCTTTATGCTCAACAGCGGAAACAAGCATTGCTCCCATCATGCCAAACTGAAGCAGTTGCAAAGGAGTACAGTCCACATTTGCGCCTAGATCCAGCATGTGCACATGGCCTTTGATCGTAGGAAGGATAGTGGATATAGCCGGGCGCTCGACTCCGGGCAGCATTTTAAGGACATAACGTGATGTCGCCATTAAGGCACCTGTATTTCCAGCAGAAACACAAGCCTGCGCTTCACCCGCCTTAACGAGATTAAGCGCGACCCGCATAGATGAATCTTTCTTGTTTTTAAGAGCAAACTGGGGCGATTCATCCATCTCGACCACCTGGCTTGCTGGATGAATACTCAAACGGTCCCCCACAACCAGTTGATGCGTAGCTAGCTGAGCTTCAATACTCTCGGCCACACCCACCAGAATGACTCTTGTTTCTGGCGATAACGCAAGAAAATCAAGAACCGCTGGTACCGCCACTGACGGCCCATGATCCCCACCCATTGCGTCTACCGCAATTGTTATCGTCATAGCATGAAAAATGGCAAGCCTGCCAGGAATTATTCGCCCTTGGCTTTCATCACCTTACGGCCACGGTAATACCCGTTCGGGCTCACATGGTGACGCAGATGCACCTCTCCTGACGTTGGTTCTACCGCAAGAGGCGGATTAACCAGAAAATCATGGGCACGATGCATCCCGCGCTTTGAAGGTGACTTCTTGTTCTGTTGAACAGCCATTTTAGAACTCCTTAGATGGTTTCAGGCCTGACCCAGTTATTACAGAAAAAAATGGCTTTTTCTCTGCAGGTGAACCAACTGGCCCATGACCTACACAATCCGTTTCTGCATGCATAGGCGAAAACGGCAATGCCAATAGTATTTCCTCTTCCACAAGGCCATTCACATCCATTGCAGAATCGACCGGTATCTGTTCCAGCTTTTCATCAGCACCAGCCGGTTGTAACAGACGACTATCTTCAACAATTTCAAATCCGGGGCATAACTTAACCGGCCACCTCATCTCTTCCAGACATCTTTGGCAAACCAGATTCAGCCAGCCAGACACTTCAAGATGAAGAAAGCAGGACCCCTCTTTTGCCGAACCGATAAGAGTAAAATCAATTTCCCCCTTACCTGCGACATCCCGGAGTCTTTCCGTATTTTCTGGCATCATTATACCATGCAACGTCCATCCGCTCTGCGCAAAACGAACATTATCAATGAAATTCTGTTCAGACAGTTCAAACATAAGGGCGGAATAATATAATGTTTGCCAGATACTGTCAAAACCAGCTATGCTTTTTTTGGCTTGAAAACAATCCCGGAAACAGCACAACGAATGATAAAAAACCTTCCTTGCGAACAAAAGCTCGTTCTAGCTTCATCCAGCCGATACCGACGCCAGCTTCTAGATCGACTGGGCATTCCATACACTGCCGTATCTCCTCATGTGGATGAAACACCACGATCTGACGAAAAAGCAGCTGACACCGCAAAAAGACTGGCACTAAGCAAAGCCCGTGCTGTTGCCAAAACCTACCCTGAATCACTCATCATTGGTTCAGATCAGGTCGCACTTCTTGAAGGAGAATTGCTTGGTAAACCCCATACCCACGAAAAAGCAGTCCTTCAGCTTCAAAAAATGCGGGGGAAAACCGTCGTGTTCCACACAGCCTTATGTCTGCTTGATGCCAAGAAAAATGAATATACGCTGGAAGACGTGCCCACACAGCTTCTTTTTCGCAATCTAAGCAATGAGCAGATTGAAAACTATCTCAGGCGAGAACAGCCATATGATTGCGCAGGTTCAGCCAAATCAGAGGGGCTCGGTATTGCGCTCATCCAAAGCATGCAGGGCGAGGATCCCAACGCATTGATTGGCCTGCCTCTCATCAAACTGGTTTCCATGCTGGAACAACATGGATTAAAAGTCATCTGATAATATTTTCGACGATTCTTCTGGCGCGCCCCTATCTCTTAGGTCACGGTCTTTTTCTAAAACGGTCGATCCGCTTCTTACAACCTAATCTGGCTACCATTCAAGGAAACAATCCCCTAAACTCCCAATATAAACCATTTCAGCATTTATCCTTAACAGAACAGGCCCTATCATGCAACCTGGCACGCTCCACCTGATCCCTACACCCTTAGGCCCTACCTGCGCGGCACAATGCCTGCCTTTGCCCGTGATCGAAAAAATCAGCAGGATAAGACACTTTGCCGTAGAACAAAGCAAAACTGCGCGGGCTTTCCTAAACCAATTCAAGCTAGAAGTCCGGATTCAGGATATCAATATCCAACCCATCCCCAAACATGCCAGCCCCTCCGAACTCGAAACGCTGCTCCTGCCTGTATTAAACGGTGAAGATATGGGCATCCTGTCAGAGGCAGGATGCCCTGCTATCGCCGATCCTGGTTCCGACCTGGTACGGCTGGCGCACTCAATGGATATCCCTGTTTACCCCCATATCGGCCCTTCATCCATTCTTCTGGCCCTGATGGCAAGCGGTCTCAATGGTCAGCAATTTACATTTCATGGATATTTACCTATTCCCCATCAAGACCGGCACCGTGCACTCTTACACCTGGAGACAGTTTCAGCCAAGGAAAATATAACCCAGATATTCATTGAAACACCATATAGAAACCATGCAATGCTCGACAGACTTCTTACCAGCTTGCAACCAGACACACACCTGGCTGTTGCTTGCGATCTGAGCTTACCGACACAATGGATTCAAAGCAGGCCCATCCACTTATGGAAAAGCATGAACGTTGATCTCAACAGGCGACCAGCCATTTTCCTGTTTCTCGCAGCAGCTGACCCATCCAGAATCCTCCCCTCTCAATTCAGGCGCACTTCAGTTCGTGTCAAAGGATAAAACCATGAATGAATCAATCCAGCAGCAACACTTTGACCAAAATGAGTACCGACCCGGTTGGCAAGTCGCTCAACCAGTCCCTGCTGTTGTGTGTAATTGACAATTCTGGGAGCCCCTATCACATTTCTGGCAACCGTATTAACGCTACCAAAACCATCAGCCAGTCCCATTTTAACTGCAGTCGTACCAGTCCATACCAGGCCACTGAAGATACTAGGGGTCACATGCAAGCGGCTTCCGCGTCCTTTTTCAACTGCCTGGATAAACTGCTCGTGCACTTGATCCAGAAGTTTTTCCGCGAAAACCTTCTCATCAGGTTTCAAAGGAGAAAAGGGATCCAAAAAACCCTTATGCTTGCCAGCCGTAATAAGGCGACGCTCTACCCCTACTTTTTTCATAATGCCTGTAAACCCGAACCCGTCCATCAGCACACCAATCGATCCAACCAGACTTGCCGGATTCACATAAATCTTGTCAGCAGCAACTGCGACATAATACCCCCCGGAAGCGCACAAATCTCCCGCAACTACGTACAAGGGCTTGTGTGGATATTTTTGTCGCAGACGCCACATCTCATCATTAATTTCACTGGCCTGCACAGGGCTTCCTCCAGGGCTATTGATCTCCAGGATAACGCCCTTTGAGTTCGGATTGGCAAAAGCCTCATCCAGTGCCTTATTAATACGGTCGGCACTAGCCGGACCATGGGCAGCAATTTCTCCATCCAGATCAACAACAGCAGTATGCTCCCCAATGGCACCAGTTCCTGTACCACCTATCCAGCCCAAAAAAACCAGAATCAGAAAGATGATGATGAGAAGCGTGGCCACTTTGAAAAAAATACTCCAGCGACGTGCACGGCGCAGCTCTGCGATATAGCTAGCAGCCAGTTGTTCAAGCGAAGTCCTCTCGGGAATTTGGGGTTCGGACATGAATACTTCCTTTATTTTCCTGTATGATTAAAACAACTCGATTAGGGGAGCGTCCAGCAGCATAATATGATTATCCTCTTCAACCACCTTAAGGGGAACAAGCCGTTTTCCTCCACATGGACCTCCAAGGCAGTACCCGCTTTCAGGGGCATAAATTGCGCCATGGGTTGAACAGATAAGATACTGACCGGAGCTATCAAAAAAATCTCCTTCCTGCCAATCCAGTTCAACCGGGACATGGGCACAACGGTTGACATAGCCCCGTGGTCGCCCCTCATAACGAATAATAAAAGCTGAAAGCACCTCGCCATCAACCTCAATCTCGAAACGAAATCCCTTTCCCTGTTCCAAAACCTGATCACTATCACATATCAGGCGTTTTGCATAAGCCATGAACGCATCTCCGGATAGCTATGAACAATGGCTAACGGGGCCGCCACATTTAAAGCCTCCTGCAAATGGGCCCCAAAACTGACAGCAAGCCCTGCAACACCTGCATTAAGCGCCATAAACATGTCATGAGAGGTATCCCCAATCATGAGCACCCGATGAGGTTCGACATTCAACTTTTCCATCAACCGAAACAGCATTTCAGGATAAGGTTTCGATAAACACTCATCCGCACAACAACTTGCATCAAAAAACACTTCCAATCCAGCCTCCCTGAAAGCAGTATCAAGTCCACGCCGGCTTTTTCCGGTTGCTACAGCCAGAAGAAACCCACGCTGCCGGCATTCAGCCAGAAGTTCACGGGCTCCATCAAAAAGCTTCTGGTTACCCGGCACAAGATAATGTTCCCGATAACACTCTATAAACAAAGCATGATCCTGGGGCCGAAGAACCGGTGCAATCAGTTCTATTGCCTCGGTCAATCCCAGGCCAATGACCTGCCTCGCCTGAGATTCAGAGGGGATAGCAATACTCATGTCAGCACAAGCGTTTTGAAGACTCACAACAATATGAGCTACCGAATCTGATAACGTTCCATCCCAGTCAAACACCAGCAAATCAAATTTATTCATAACTGAAACCCAAATAGCCAGTCATCAGAGCCCCTGCCATGGGATTGACTTGTAAAATATTTCAAGATCCACAGGCAAGGGGGCTTCCAGAGCCAGCGGCTCTCCTGTTAAGGGATGACCGAAACGAAGCGTTCTTGCATGCAGGAACATCCGCTTCAAGCCTTGCTTGGCCAACCCGGCATTGTACGAATAATCCCCATATTTGTCGTCTCCTGCAATCGGATGCCCCTTATGGGCAAGATGCACCCTGATCTGATGAGTGCGTCCAGTCTTAAGTTCAGCCTCTAGCAAAGTAAATTCATCACAGACCGCCTTGCAAGTAAATACCGTTCTGGATTCCTGCCCTCCCGCTTCTACCTGAACCCTTCTTTCCCCTGAAGCCAGGGCATATTTTTTCAGCGGCACATTAATTTCAAAATGAGTCTCCTGAACCGACCCCTTGACCAAGGCCCAATAAAATTTATGTACCTGGCCTTTCCGAATCATCTCGTGCAACAAAACCAAGGCCCGCCTTTTTTTGGCAATCATGATTAACCCGGAAGTCTCTCTATCCAGACGATGAACCAGCTCAAGACATTTCGCATGAGGACGACTGGATCGGATTTGCTCTATAAGCCCAAAGCTCACACCGCTACCTCCATGAACAGCAAGCCCTGAGGGTTTGTCCACCACCAACAGGGCATCATCCTCAAACACAACCCGAACCTGAACCACTGAAGATTTCTTCGGTACAGCAGGAGGCTGTCCCATTCTTACTGGTGGAATGCGTACACGATCACCTGGCATGAGTCGATAAACAACATCAATACGCCTGCTATTGACCCGAACTTCCCCACTCCGTACGATACGATAGATATGACTTTTAGGCACACCCTTGAGCAGCTTAATCAAAAAATTGTCAATCCGCTGACCCTCGCTGGATTCATCTACAACTTGAAATATTACAGAGTCTTTGATCATATTGAAAAACTTGCTTATACTTGTTAATGGAACGGTTTTGGGTTTTCTTGACGCCGAATGGCCATCATCACTCACCATCAAACCGTATGAACAGTTTTGGTTAAGTCGCTCACCAGATAAAGTAGCGAGTGTAGACTAATGATAGACGCGCTCTCAAGCACAAGCAGATTTCCGTACCCTGCCCAATGATGTCAGGGTCTTTAAGTGACATAACCAGCATCATACCGAATCGTCGCGATCACCTATGACCGGATGTATTAACTTATCGAGTGAACCAAGATAGCAAGTATATCAGCTTATTGGACTGGTTTGTCCTGCCCCGTGTGCTGAGCGCGGGAGAACGTACAAAATGAAAAGAATGTTGTTTAATGCAACCCAGGCAGAAGAACTGCGCGTTGCAATAGTAGATGGACAAAAACTCATTGATTTGGATATTGAGTCAGCAGGAAAGGAACAGCGCAAAAGTAATATCTACAAAGGGATTATCACCCGGATTGAACCCAGCCTGGAAGCTGCCTTCATTGATTATGGAACAGATAGGCACGGCTTTCTTCCCTTCAAGGAAATTTCTCGCAGCAATTTCAGAAGCGGTGATCATGAGAGCCAGCAACGCCCTCGCATCCAGGATGTCCTCAAGGAAGGGCAAGAACTTATTGTACAGGTAGAAAAGGATGAGCGAGGCAACAAAGGGGCAGCGCTAACCACCTTTATCAGCCTTGCAGGCCGCTATCTGGTGCTTATGCCCAACAATCCCCGCGGAGGCGGTGTTTCACGCCGAGTAGAAGGGGATGAGCGTGTCGAGCTTCGTGATACCATTGCACAGCTTGAAGTTCCATCAGGCATGAGCATCATTGCCAGAACAGCTGGTATCGGCCGCTCACTGGAAGAGCTTAACTGGGATCTAACCTATCTGACCCAACTCTGGCGTGCCATCGAAACTGCCTCGGAAAGTCAAAAAGCCCCCTTCCTGATATACCAGGAAGGCAGCCTTGTCATTCGCGCTATCCGGGATTATTTCCAGCCCGATATAGGCGAGATCCTCATTGACACCCCGCTCATTCATGAACAGGCACTGCAGTTCATGAGTCATGTAATGCCACAGAATGTAAACCGGATCAAGTTCTACAAGGATGATACTCCCCTTTTCTCCCGGTTTCAGATTGAACACCAGATTGAAACCGCCTACTCTCGTGAAGTCGCTCTTCCTGCTGGTGGAGCTATCGTTATCGACCATACAGAGGCACTGGTTTCAATTGACGTCAACTCAGCCCGGGCTACCCGGGGTACCGATATTGAAACAACTGCACTTAACACCAACCTGGAAGCGGCCGAAGAAATAGCAAGGCAACTCAGATTAAGGGATCTGGGCGGGCTCATTGTCATTGATTTCATTGACATGGAAAATCCACGTAACCAGAGGGAGGTTGAAAACCGGTTACGCGATGCCCTGCACTATGACCGGGCACGTGTCCAGACTGGAAAGATTTCCCGCTTTGGGCTCCTGGAGCTTTCCCGCCAAAGACTTCAACCTTCTTTGGGTGAGACCAGCCACATCCCTTGTCCACGCTGCCATGGCACAGGCCATATCCGTGGAACGGAATCTTCTGCCCTGCATATCTTGCGTATCCTTGAAGAAGAAGCGATGAAGGAACATTCTGCCGCCGTACACGCCCAGGTTCCCGTTGATGTTGCCACTTTCCTCCTTAACGAAAAACGGGCGGACATTCACAGCATCGAAAGCAGACTCAAGGTGGATATTGTCCTTATCCCCAATACCCTTCTTGAAACTCCTCATTATTCCGTCAACCGGTTACGTCATGATGAAATTGATGATATGGAGATCAAACCCAGTTACCGTATGGTGGAAACTCCGACAGAACCAAGCCTGGTTGAGACAACTGAAATGGCTCACCCTATCCCCATGCAAGCAGCAGTTCAGGGTATCACCCCTCAAGGAGTAGCGCCTGGCACCACTTCGCGGGGTATTTTTTCCCGTATCTCAAACTGGCTTCAGCAGTTGGGGGCAGAAACTGATTCAGGACGCTCTCAATCAACACCCAAGGATAAACACCAAACAACCTCAACAACCCGTGCAGAACACCAAGCCCATGACTCCCATCGCAACGACAACCGTCGTAATTCAGGTCAACGCAGTAACAGGGACAACCGCACGCGTTCCGGGCAACGCCATGAAACCAGCCCTGCATCTCTAGACAAACCAATAGAACGCTTAAATGAAAAAAACCAGTCAGCGACTGCTGCCGAGTCAACCACACCAGGTCAAACCAGGCAAGGACGGCCCAATAACAATCGCCGCAACACGAATGAACGTGGAGAGGGAAATCAAGACCCGCGCCGACATCGGGATCCCAACAAAAAATTCCAGCAAGCTGACCGGACAGAAGAAAGGAACTCTCGACCTACACGCGATATCCGTCAGAATTCCAGCATTCAGCCTGTTTCCCAGCCAAATGAAACCGCGGCTTCATCAGATAACGGACCCAGGCAGGAACCCCACGCAGCCAGCAATATAGAAATATCCACTGAAACACAAACTGTACCAGCGAACTTTATAGCCCCTCCTATTGATGCATCCCACCAGGAATCTTTGGTTGAACCAGCCAAGGAAAGCATGGACAAAATAGCCCAGACAGAACAGGCCTTTCCTCCAGCGCAAAAAGATGAGGCGCCATCCCGCCGTAACAATACCCGCAGACGGCGTCGCCCTGCAACTGAACAGGATTCTACTGTCAAAACAACAGACACACCCCCTTCAGCTGAACAACAGGCAGAGCTGGAACTGGAACAAAAACCTGATACTCCAACTCCTTCGCGCCGGACACGTGAGAAAAAACCTGCAGCCAAAAAAGCTGGCCCTCAACCTGAGAACAAGAAGGAGGCCCTTCCCCAGAAACAGGCCAGAGAGGCGAACCAGACCAAAACAAGAAAACCAGTAAAACCTGATTTAAGCACACCTATCATTCCAGATCTCATTCAGGTGGAAACACGTTCCAGGCCGGAGGCAACATCTGCCACTCCCCAATCCAGCAATAAACAGGCTAAATCCACCTCTAAACGCTGGACGCCAACCCCTCTTCCCCTGGATGAAGAAGGCCCCATGGTTCAAGTAGAAACCAAACCAAAAGGTTAGGAAAACCCTAACCCATAGGACCCATTTCCCCTTAGAATGTTTCATTCAAGGGGAAATTTCTTTCCTGTAATGCTTTTTGGTGTTACCCCTTGTTTTTTCTATCCCTAAATCGGCTATTAAAAGGTAAATGAACACGGATAGGTAAATGAGCGATTTCAACATGCCCTTTGTCCAAATCCTCTTATTCAATAAAACATAAAAGTGCAGGACATCAAAATCTTACGTATCTGCTTTTTTTCAACACTATTCATCCTGCTCTGGTCAGGGGCTATAAAAACGGCCAGTGCACAATCCAATCAACCTGTTTTAACCTCGCTACAACTGTTCACTGAAACTGTATCAGTTCTCAAAGGTGGAATGGCTCATGCCACTCGCTATGACAAAGTTCTGGAGGGTAGTCTTGAAACAGATACACAGGCAGATGGCCTATGGTCTGGTGGGCGGGCTAAAATCTCCCTTTATCACATCTCAAGCGGACACCCAAGCAGTACCCTTATTGGTGATGAGCAAGGTGCAAGCAATCTTGATGCACCTGATGAAACCAGAATCTATGAGGCTTGGTACCAACAAAGATTTCCCTATCATCAAGCCCTTCTGAAAACCGGACTTATTGATTTAAACCAGACATTCGATGTAACAAGGGATGCAGGATTATTCCTGAATGCTTCTTTCGGGGTAACACCAACCCTCTCGCTTGATACTAACGCTTCCATTTACCCTATCCCTGGAGCTGCCATTGTGGCAGAAGCCTCTTTTCACGGCTACAAAGGGTTGGCAGGGCTTTTCCAGGCCCATCCTCTGGATAGGCAACATTTCATACACCACGGACTCATGCAGATTCTTGAAATCAACCATGACGGAATAAAACTTGGAGCCTGGCAACAAAACGGGCCAACAACAAGCTCGAATGCAGGTTTATATGGAATAGCTGACAAAACCCTCTACAAATCAGGAAATGGTGCACGTCTGGCAGGGTTTATACAATTAGGGGCAAGTCGCTCAACTATCAATTCCATCCCCTATTTTACAGGGGGGGGACTGGTTCTGTCAGGCTTCTATCCAACCCGGCGAGAGGATGTGGCCGGCATCGGTTTTGCCAATGCCGCTACACGTGGGCCAGGGGCTGCCGCAGAAACTTCAATTGAAGTCACCTACTCTGCACCCATAACCCACCGACTCATACTCCAACCGGATTTTCAGCTTATTCTTCATCCGGGTGGACTAGAAGCCTCTCCACGCGCTGAGGTGTTTCTTCTACGGGCACAATGGATTCTTTTTTAATCACTCGGTTTAAGGTTTAATCATCCGGACAAGCAAACAGCCCTTGATACAAGACAAGCTAACACAGAAAATCCCCAATCAAATCTCCATCACATCTCCTGCACCAAAAAGCAGCTGCTTCATCAACTTTAGCTCATCCCGCAAAAGGGCGGCACGTTCGAACTCCAGATTCTTTGCCGCTGATAGCATCGCCTTTTCCAAGCGCTTGATTTCCTTGGCTGCCGTTTTTTCATCCATATTTTTAATGGTGCGGCGTGCTTTTTCTTCACGCAACGTTTTGTTAGCGGATTCAGGATCATAAATACCATCAATAATGTCCTTGATGCCTTTATTGACACCCCGTGGAACAATATGGTTTATTTCATTAAAAAGAATCTGTTTCTCCCGCCGGCGCTCCGTTTCACCAATAGCTTTTTTCATGGAATCCGTCATGCGGTCAGCATAAAGAATCGCAGTGCCATTAAGATTTCTTGCTGCCCGGCCAATAGTCTGAATCAAAGAGCGGGCAGAACGCAAGAACCCTTCTTTGTCAGCATCCAGAATAGCCACCAGTGAAACCTCAGGAATATCCAATCCCTCGCGCAACAAGTTAATGCCAACAAGAACATCAAATTCGCCAAGGCGCAAATCCCGAATAATTTCAACCCGCTCAACCGTATCAATATCTGAATGCAGATAACGGACACGAGCACCATGCTCGGTTAAATAATCGGTCAAGTCTTCAGCCATACGTTTGGTGAGTGTTGTGACCAATATACGCTCACCCAAACCCACCCTTAAAGTGATCTCCGATAACAAATCATCCACCTGTGTCTGGGCGGGACGAACTTCAATCCTGGGATCCACAAGGCCGGTGGGGCGCACAAGCTGCTCAACAACCTGCGCTGAGTGCTGTGCTTCATAATCCGCAGGTGTTGCAGACACAAAAACTGTTTGACGCATGACTTTCTCGAATTCTTCAAACTTGAGTGGCCGGTTATCAATGGCCGAAGGGAGCCTGAAACCATAATCCACAAGGTTTTCCTTACGTGCACGGTCTCCTTTGTACATTCCACCAATCTGGGGCACGGTAACATGGCTCTCATCAATGATCATCAAGGCATCCGGTGGCAGATAGTCAATAAGGGTAGGAGGGGGCTCTCCAGGCTGACGCCCGGACAAATGACGTGAATAATTTTCAATTCCTTTGCAAAAACCAAGCTCGTTGAGCATTTCCAGATCAAAACGGGTACGCTGTTCAATCCGCTGAAGCTCAACCAACTGATTTTGACTCTGAAAGTACATCATACGATCACGCAGCTCCTCTTTTATGGCTTCAATCGCACGTAAAGTCGTCTCGCGAGGCGTGACATAATGACTAGATGGATAAACCGTATAACGGCCTACCTTCTGAAGAATCTGGCCAGTAAGAGGGTCAAACATTAGAAGGGTCTCAACTTCATCATCAAAAAGACTTACCCTAAGTGCATGTTCAGCATTTTCTGCAGGAAAGACATCAATTACATCACCACGTACCCGAAAGGTTCCCCTTGCAAAATCCACCTCGTTCCGGTCGTACTGCATCTGGGTTAAGCGACGAATGATCTCGCGCTGCCCTACCTTGTCCCCTTCATGCAGATGCAGAATCATTGCATGATAATCCACCGGATCTCCGATACCATAAATGGCCGATACGGTTGCCACTATAATGGCGTCCTTGCGTTCAAGAAGAGCCTTGGTTGCAGACAGCCTCATCTGCTCAATATGCTCATTAATGGATGAATCTTTTTCAATAAAAAGATCCCGGGATGGGACATAAGCTTCAGGTTGATAATAATCGTAATACGAGACAAAATATTCCACGGCATTATGCGGAAAAAACTCCCGCATTTCAGAATAAAGCTGGGCGGCTAACGTCTTGTTCGGTGCCATGATCATGGCAGGACGACCTAATCTTGCAATTGCATTGGCAATTGTATAGGTCTTGCCTGAACCGGTAACGCCCAAAAGGGTCTGAAATGATAAGCCACTATCAAACCCCTCAACCAGCTTGTCAATCGCCTGAGGCTGATCCCCTGCTGGAAGAAAAGGTTGAAAGAGCTTATAAGGGCTATTGGGGAAAGTAACAATCACAGGTAAAATATTCTGATATCCATATCTGCACAATTATATCATGCAGACACAGTAACTTCATTTTTGCAAGGACAGGATTTTGGAGCTCTCACACCGTGTTCAGGCCATCAAGCCTTCCCCGACGCTAGCCGTCACTTCCCGTGCAGCCCGGCTTAAATCTGAAGGGCATGACATCATCAGTCTGGGGGCTGGTGAGCCTGATTTCGATACCCCTGCCCATATCAAGCAGGCGGCTATTGAGGGAATTAACAAAGGATATACCAAATACACTGATGTCGGTGGCACGCCCACTTTAAAAAAAGCAGTCGCCCATAAATTCAAGCGTGAAAATGGCATCCAGTATCAAACCCGCCAAATCCTGGTATCCTGTGGCGGCAAGCAAAGCTTCTTCAATCTCGTACAGGCTTTGATCAACCCTGGGGATGAAATCATTATTCCGGCACCTTACTGGGTCTCTTACCCGGACATCGTAATACTTGCTGGAGGCACACCGGTTTTTATAGATGCAGGCATTAATCAAGGTTTCAAAATCACCCCTGAACAGCTTGAAATGAGCATTACCCCCCGTACACGGCTGGTAGTCATCAATAGTCCGGGCAATCCCAGCGGGGCAGTCTATACCATTGAGGAACTTGCAGCGCTTGGGAAAATCATAGCTCGTCACCCTAATATCGTTATAGCCAGTGATGACATGTACGAACATGTTAACCTTTCAGGTAAACCTTTCGTCAACATCCTCAATGCCTGCCCCGATCTATATGACCGCACCCTTCTTCTAAACGGGGTATCCAAAGCGTATGCAATGACTGGATGGCGTATCGGATATGCAGCAGGACCGGAAAAAATTATCACCGCCATGACAAACGTACAGTCACAAAGCACTTCCAATCCAAGTTCTATCTCTCAAGTAGCCGCGCTTGCCGCGCTTGAAGGCTCTCAAGACTGTATCACACCAATGGTAAAAGCTTTCAGACAGCGCCATGAATTTGTCGTCAACGCCCTTAATGCTATAAAAGGGGTTCAATGCCTTAAATCTGGTGGCGCTTTTTATGCTTTTCCCCACGTTCAGGAAGCGATTCAACAACTTCACAAGACAAACCAGCTTTCAAGGGCTGACGATATCGCCTTATCTGAATTTTTACTTGAAAAAGCAGAAGTAGCAGTCGTTCCTGGATCAGCATTTGGCATGGAAGGTTATATCAGGCTTTCATTTGCCACATCCATGAACAATCTTGAAAAAGCACTGGCCAGGATTACTCAAATCCTGTCCTAGGATATCCCTACTTCAATACTGGATGCCCTATGTGAAACCCAGGTAAACAAAGCCATCCAGTGCATAAAAAATCAACTTTTCATATTTGCCTGGAAAATATAGGGGGCAATGCCCAGCAAAGAAATTTGACAGCAGAGCACGGAGCATTCCAGTCTCAATGCACTAAACCACGCATATTGAAACAGGGTCATATGTTTATCATATACCACACTATCCTAAGTTAAACGCAACAGGAACGCGGCCAAACATAATATTTCAAACCACTACCCCAACAAAAAAATCCTATTCCAGCCACTCTTATTCTGTTTCTGTTCTTTTATTTTTACAATAAAACCATTCAAAATACCCAACCTGATCTAGTTAAACCCTCCACAACTACCAAATAACATTCCAGCAACACATGGTTTACTAATTTTATAATAAACACCTCAAGGCAACTTCAATGCCCATCTTCCCTTATTTTCATCATAAATTTTCATTTCACAGTCATATAGATTTTAAATGGGGCAATTCCAGGACTTGACCGAAAAAGCCAATATCAGCATAATGGCTGCTTTCCAGCGATCCCCGATAGCTCAGTTGGTAGAGCAGCGGACTGTTAATCCGCGTGTCGTTGGTTCGAGCCCAACTCGGGGAGCCAGACCCCGCCTGCCAGTCGGCAAGCGGTTAAAGAATTAAACGGTTTTTCATCCAGTTTCCATCCAGTTTGTCGTCGAATTCACCTCCTCTGGAAGGAAATTTTTT
>JAGXAQ010000027.1 GCA_018971485.1 Pseudomonadota bacterium
CACACTCAGCTTGCCTGAATCATAAACAGTAAAATATTCAACTCCATCATTACGTGAAATAATATCCTGTACTTCATCAAGGGTAAGCCCAGCCTCAGCACGTATTCTCCTGTTAATCTCATGCCAGCTGTTAATGGCCAAGTAAACTGACCCACCTGCGGCCAATAAGATTGACCCACCCCCTTGGATGGGGTCACGTGCCCCGGTAGAGTCTCCGCATTGATAATGCGGGGAGATTCAAGTGAAGGAGTGGTCAGTGATACACAAGATCAAGGCGATGTACGATGAAGGTCGCGGTCAGTCGATCCGGAGGATCGCGCGGGAACTGCGGTTGTCTCGCAATACGGTTCGCAAGTACCTGAAGCAGTCGGTGGATGAAATCAGTGCTGTCCTGAATCAGGTGAGCCGACACAAGCGGCTGGATGACTGCAAGCCATTTATCATCAGTTTGTTACAGGGGTTTCCCAACCTGAGTGCGGTGAAGATTGAGCGGCGATTGAGGGAAGAGTTTCCTGATATGTGCTGTTCCCGGCGAACAATGCGCCGGTATGTGAGCGCACTGAAGGAAGAGGTGTGCATCAAACAGCCGCGATACTATCAGCCGGTAGTGGACATGGTGCCGGGGCACCAGTGCCAGGTGGATATGGGGGAGCTGCGCGATGTATCGATTGGCGGGGTCATGCGGACGGTGTACTTTGCCGTGTTCGTGCTGTCCTGTTCCCGTCTGATGTATACCGTGGCATCCCTGCTTCCCGTGGATACGGAAACCTTCATTCGCATGCATGATGCTGCTTTCCGTGACTTTGGAGGCATACCGCAGGAGTGTGTCTACGACCAGACCAGACTGGTGGTCATTCGGGAAGAGTTCCGGGAATTGACACTGAATTCACGTTTTGCGGAATATGCGGCCCGCGCCGGCTTTGCCATTCGTGTCTGTGAAGGATATGACCCGAAAAGCAAGGGCAAGGTGGAAGCCGGGGTCAAGGATGTCAAACACGATGGTTTCTATGGCGAAACCTTCCGTACCGTTGAAGACCTGCACGGTTATCTCGCCATCTGGCTGGGTGAAGTGGCCAATCAGCGAATTCATGGCATCACGGGCGAACCACCGCGCATCCGGTTTGAGCGGGATGAAGTCCGCACGCTGCGAGGCTATATTGCCCCTGTTGTCCACCCGGATGGCCATGATGCCGTGACCCGGCAGGCTGACCGTACCGGCCTGGTTTCATGGAAGGGGAATCGCTATTCCGTGCCCATGAACTGGCAACGCCAGACCGTATGGGTACGGGAAACCGACAGCCACATCATCGTACTGGATGCGGCCAGACGGGAAATTGCCCGGCATGAACGGCTGGCAGGCAAAGGCGGCTTGAGCCGTAACAATGACCATTACCGGAACAAGGCAATAACGATCCGGCAACTGGAAGCGCAAATCAGCGAAACGATGCAGCCACTGGATGCCACGGGGCTGCTTGCCCTGATCAAACGCACATTACCCACCATTTACAAAGATCAGTTGGTGGGTATCCGGCAGAACCTGCATGCCCGGAAAGACAAGATCAGGTTCGAAGAGCTGAACTGGATATGTGACCGGTCGACGCTGACCGCTACCCGTTTCCGTGAACTGCTGGAGGTTGCTCCAGCCATGCTGGCACGCCTGGCTGAACAGACAAAGCAGGTCAACACCGGTGCGTTGCAACGGTATGAAGGGATTGCAGGAGGCCATCATGCACACGTTTGACGAGGTCAGCCGCATGATGCGCAGCCTGAATCTAAAACATGGCCGGGAATCCCTGAATGCCCTGCTGGCACAGGCAGGTGATCAGGAACTGTCGCCTCTGCAATGGACAGGCATGCTGCTTGGCCATGAACTGAATGAACGTGAACAACAGCGCCGCGCCACCAACCGCCGCAAGGCCGGCATTCAGGTCGAGAAGCATCTCGACGAATTCGATTACCGGCACCAGACCACCATTACCAAACGGCAGGTAGCGCAGTTGCTGGACTTCCAGTTCATCGACAACCGGCAGAACCTGATCTTCATCGGGCCACCCGGGGTGGGCAAGACGCATCTTGCCACCGGCATCGCCCTCAAGGCGCTGGAACAAGGTTGCAAGGTCTGGTTCAGTACGGCGCTGGCTCTCACCGAAGACCTGGAAATGGCTGAAATCAGGGGGCGCCTCAAGGCACGCATCGCTCAGCTATGCCGCTATGATCTAGTCGTGATTGACGAACTGGGGTATCTGCCCATGAACCGGCAGAATAACCACAACCTGTTCCAGTTGATACACGCCCTGTATGAATACCGGTCAGCGATATTGACCACCAACAAGGACTTCACCCGCTGGGGGGATTTCTTCGTGGACGAGAATGTGGCCGTTCCCATTGTGGATCGGCTCATACACCATGCCCAGATCTTCATGCTGGGCGGTGACAGCTACCGGCTCAGGCAAAAAATGGGCGGTGGTTCAGTGGCGGGGGTGGGTCAAAATTAATGACCAATACTGGGTCAAATTTATTGGCCATTGACAATTACACAACTGGAGATTGATACGGCAATGGAAAGATTGAACAATCGACCACGTAAACAGCTTGGATATCTGACGCCCAATCAGGTATTCTTCAAACCAAGCATTGCACTTCAAACTTGAATCTGCATATTACAACAGAACGACATCACCAATCGCTTGGTTAGCAGGCGACGAAACGGGTATATGAATCCACAAGGGTATATGAATCCACAAGCGGTGGTGGAACAATGATCACGGAAAATATCCGCGATAAAATACGGATGAATCAGAAACAACGCAGCGCCAATCCGCTGTATTGGGCGAGGCATCTTCTTAAACAACTCGACGAAATACTGCCTTAACGGCAAGATCCACTATACTTAAATCTACAATTTTAAATACGCCATGCCTAATATTAAAATTCTCCCAATTATCTCGATTTCAATTGTAAGTCATAATCAAGCGACCCTTGTTGCAGAACTATTATACGATATTAAAAAGCTCCATCTTCCTAATATTGAAATTATCGTTACATTTAACATTGATGAGAAAGTTTACTTTTGCGAAAAAGATTTCAGCTTTCCAATTATTTTTATCAAAAATAAAATTCCAAAAGGTTTCAGCGCTAATCATAACGCTGCTTTTAATATAGCTACAGGCGAAATATTCTGTGTCCTCAACCCAGATATCAGGTTAATTAATAATCCTTTCGAAAGCTTAATAAAATCAATTAAAAACCCTAACATAGGTGTCGTTGGACCATTAGTAATCAAACCTAATGGCAATATAGAAGATAGCGCTCGTCACTTTCCAAACCCTCTAACTATATTATTAAGAGTATTAAGCATAAAAAACAATGAAGAATATTCTATTGGCAGTGAACCAATTTATCCTGATTGGATTGCCGGTATGTTCATGCTATTTCGACGTGATATATATTGGGAAATAGGGGGATTCGATGAGCGATACTTTCTATACGTTGAAGACGTTGATATTTGTATTCGTATCAAGTTAATAAATAAAATTGTAATGCTTGATCCAAGAGCTACAATAATCCATAAAGCTCAGCGTAATAGTAAAAAAAGCTTCA
>JAGXAQ010000001.1 GCA_018971485.1 Pseudomonadota bacterium
TTCCAGCAGCTTGCGCTGCCTGTTCGCTTCGCGCTCCATTACTACAGAGCACTTCATCAATCGAGCTTCAAGAGAGCCAAAACTCCCTCACCCCTCCATCAACAAGTGCCCACACTTATCGGCTATACCTTTTTAAAGAACGGTTGGTTTAACTTGTAAACCAAAAGTCGAGCATTCTAACTCTTTTTTAGCAGCCCAGTCAAACAAAGCATACTAATTTCTGGCAGATACTACTTCTTTACAAACAAGAAAATTCAATGATAAATAACCACATTGAATCTCGAAATGATTTAACAAAAAAACACTGTAATATTTGCCTAAAAAAATCGCTAGCCTAAATTTACGGAACGATTTTTTTCTTGGCCCGCGCCCTATCTAGAGAAACGATTAAACACGGCAAGGTGCGCATTATACAGGCTCAGGGATCTCCGTCAAGCAACTTCAACAACAACACGAACAAAATGCCTTTTCCCAACCTGTAACACCATGGGCTCACCTGGAAAAATCATATAATGGCGATCTTTCACAGGTTCCTGATTAATACGAACAGCCCCTTCCTCAATTTTTCTCATCGCGATTGAAGTGCTAGTTACCAGGCCAGACAACTTCAAGGCCTGACTTAATGCAACTCCCTCTTGGCCAGCAATCAGTTTTACCTCAGGCATATCCTGAGGCATCCCGTGCCGGGAAACTGCTTCGAACTCATCTCTGGCGCGATGAGCCGCAATTGTCCCATGAAATCTTTCTGTCAGCTCCAAAGCGAGCATTATCTTGATTTCTCTAGGGTTACGACCTTGATTTACCTCTTTCTCAAGCTGATTAAGTTCGGCTTCACTTTTAAAGGACAGCAAGGATAAATACCTCCACATCAAACTATCATTGATCCTCATGAGTTTTCCGAACATACTATTTGGAGGCTCAGTAATTCCAATCGTATTGCCCAGCGACTTGGACATCTTGTTGTTCCCGTCCAATCCCTCAAGTAAAGGCATCATCAAAATACATTGTGCAGGCTGTCCAAAATGTTTTTGTAACTCCCTGCCCATAAGTAAATTAAACTTCTGATCCGTTCCCCCCAGTTCAATATCAGACCGTAACGCTACTGAATCATAACCTTGAAGCAAAGGATATAAAAATTCATGCAGGGCAATCGGCTGATTCGCCTTATACCGTTTTTCAAAATCATCGCGTTCAAGCATCCGAGCCACAGTATGTGTAGCAGCAAGGCGCACGATCCCATCCGCACCTAACTGGTTCATCCACTCGGAATTATATACAACCTGGGTAGACTCCTGACGCAAGATCTTAAAAACCTGCTCAGTATAAGTCTGGGAATTTTCTTTAATCATTGTTTCTGAAAGAGGTGGGCGTGTAGCATTTTTACCCGTCGGATCTCCTATAAGCGAAGTAAAATCACCAATAAGAAACAAAACATCATGGCCTAAATCCTGTAATTGACGCAACTTGGTCAAAAGTACTGTATGGCCTAAATGCAAATCAGGTGCAGTAGGATCAAATCCTGCCTTAATGCGTAAAGGGCGTTCTAACTGAAGTTTCTTTAGAAGTTCATCTTCTGGCAAAACCTCATCGCATCCTCGCATAATCAGCGACAGGGTTGCTTGCAAATCACTCATTGGTTTTTTTCTCATTAACTATGCTGACCTGACTATTCTACCTTGAAAGGGATTTTGCCGAAATCATACTGATTCATTATACAATTAAGCTAGTATTGAACTTTTTTAAAAAACACAGGCACCAAGAATGAATTTACCTCCCTATATGATTGGTCTTATGTCAGGAACAAGTCTTGATGGAGTAGATGCTGTCCTCATCCGTTTTCAGCCAAAAACTGAATTAATTTATAGCCTGCATACTTCTTTCCCCCCGGCTCTCAAACAAGAACTGCTCTCTTTCAATTTTCCGGGAGACAATGAGCTTGAGCGTTCCCGGACAAACGGTATCAAACTTAGCCAGTTATATGCGGCCAGTGTAAACAGGTTATTAAAAGAAACCTCAATTTCACAATCCTGTGTAGGCGCAATTGGATGTCACGGGCAAACGATCCGACATCGTCCCGACCTGGGTTATAGCATTCAAATCGGAGAACCTGCTCTCCTTGCTGAATTAACCGGGATTACTGTTGTCGCTGATTTTAGATCAAGGGATATTGCAGCAGGTGGACAAGGCGCTCCCTTGGTTCCTGCATTTCATGCCTTTTTATTTAAGAGCCCTACCCAAGACCGGGCTGTTGTAAACATAGGGGGGATTAGCAATCTGACATTTTTACCCCCCAACAAGCCCGTAAGCGGTTTTGATTGTGGCCCAGGCAATATGTTAATGGATGCGTGGATTCATGAAGTAAAAGGGGTTCCATTTGATGAGAATGGCCAGTTTGCTGCAACAGGTCGTGTCTTGCCAGAACTTTTACAAAAACTGCTGGTCCACCCCTTCTTTCTGCTCAAGCCACCCAAAAGTACAGGTAGGGAAGTTTTTAATATTGAATGGCTGAAAACATTCCTTTCCGGCCGAGAACAACCAGAAGACGTTCAAGCAACCTTACTCGAGTTAACCGTTCTTTCCATTACCCAAGCCCTAGATAAACATTATCCTGACTGCAAGGAACTGTATGTTGGTGGTGGTGGAGCAAAGAATAAAACGCTTATGAAAAAACTATCATCTTCTAGCTTTAGGGTCCAAACAACAGAAGCGCTTGGAGTGGATACCCAGCTTGTTGAAGCCTATGCTTTCGCCTGGCTGGCCAGACAAACTCTTGAAAACAAGACAGCTAACCTGCCAGAAGTCACCGGGGCACGACACGATTGTATACTAGGTGCAATTTATCCGGCATGACGACGGCGAGAAAAATTGGTAAGTAGCCATAACGCCAATGCTAACAAGCCCTTTTTTCTCCGACCTGGCCAAAGAAGCCACAGCAGGCCGCTTCCGGCAATCAACCCTCGCACCCATGAAATCCCCGAAGCAACCCAGGAATTTGGGTGAAAAAGAGTTTCGGTATAAAACCTTATATCCTGACGTTGCTCTTCAATCTGCTCAAGCAGCTTAACCCGCTGTTCATACAACCGCTCAAGTTTTCTCATCAGATTTCCCTAACGTCTGGCTATCCTTTTTAAGTTCATCCAAGGATACACTTAATAAAGAAGGTTTATCCCGGATATGGCATCTGAGCTGCCAGACAGCAATTCCTGCCATGGCAACATAAATAAGTGAAAAACACAAAATGCCAAAAGCACCCAGCATTGACCAAAAAACAAGAACAAGAAAAGTGGACAGAAACACTAACCCCAAGCCACCAAACATAATGGCCATAAACATCAGGAGCATTCGTCTCTCAAATCTGAGCCATTCTTCCTCAATCTCATTCGCAATCAAACGTCCGCGCGTATGAACCAAATCAATACAGGTTCCAATTAACGCTTTTATGGACATAATCATACCCGGTTTATCGGATGCTTCATGACGCGCCATATTAACGCCTACCGATAAGCAGGCCAAGAAGGATGCCAACACCCAGACCAATGCCCGCAGCTCCCCATGGATTTTCCCTGACCATGGCATCCGTTTTTTGAGCAGCAACTCGCGTCCGCTCTATAATGTTTTCATCCAAATCACTGAGCCGTTCCCGAAGATCACTTAAACGTGACTCAGCTTTTTTACGAAGTTCCATGACCTGCTCTCCAGTTTGGCTTGCCGTAACCTTAAGTAAATCTTCCGCATCATGAATTACTGCCTTCACGTCAGACAATAATTTTTCGCGTCCCGATCCTGGTATAGATGGTGTTGATTTTGACATAATATAAAACTCCTTGCTTTTCGGTTAACCATAAATTAAAACAGCCAATATTGTATGGCATCCCTATTATTCATTAGATATCATAGGCTTTTTAACAAAATTTCAAAAGACCATATATCATGATAATGACATTTTCCCCAGCCAGGAAAATACCCCATAATCATAAACAACAACTTAAGCTTGCCTATCAGCACACGTCCTATCAAATCCTCATGTCAGGCAAAAGAATCAGCCTTCATATCGGACGAAACAGTCCGAGGATGGACAGGTTTCTAAATCAGGCCGGATATGAAACGTATGCTATCATTAGCGCTGCCAACCCGGGCTCAAAACGAGCAAAAAGAACAGATAATCGCGCTCGACATCAAGCACTCCGGACTCGGATACTCAGATCAAATCCTAACTGCCTACCCACAATTGCCTGTGCCAATACACCATGCTGGCCAGATGAAATGGGATGGCTCGTTCCAGACTGCGGATTATCAGAAATCATGAACCTAGGAAACCAATTCGGTCAATTGGCAATTGTCGCGGGCCAAATCAGAACAGCCCCCAAACTGGCGTGGCTATTCCATCGGGCCCAAAAAAACTCATTCAAACGGAAAAGGATGATCCACACCCACAAGTTGTTGACGCATTCGGATTCTTAATGACAAACTGTGCCCCTTCAAGACCTTCTGAATAGTCAATTTCAGCACCCATCAAATAGGTCAGGCTCATTGGATCAATCAGGAGGGTAACACCATTTTTAACGACCACAGTATCATCTTCATTAGAAGATTCATCAAACGTGAATCCATACTGAAACCCAGAACAACCACCCCCGCTGACAAAGACCCTCAGTTTCAGATCTTCACTACCTTCTTCCTCAATTAACTCTTTAACTTTATGAGCTGCACTATCCGTAAAAATAAGCGGATCAGGTATTTCTACTGGCGCGTTCATTATCACCTCCTCCATACATTTCAACCTATTATCTACCTTGGAAAATACAAGGTCAATGCATAACCAGTTATGGAACAATCGGAATCTGCATCAAACCTGTGTTTTCAGGGAAACCAAACATGAGGTTCATATTTTGCACCGCCTGCCCAGCTGCACCCTTTACGAGATTGTCAATTACCGACAACACAACGACAGTATCCCCGCCTTGTGGCTGATGAACTGCAATTCTACAATAATTTGAGGCCCGAACAGATCGGGTATCAGGATGATTCCCTGGGGACATCACATCAACGAACGGTTCATCCTGATACCGGTCCTCGTACAGTTTCTGTAAATCAAGCGAACGAGTAAGCTGTCCATACAACGTGGCGTGAATTCCCCGAATAAGTGGCGTCAAATGGGGCACAAACACCAATCCAATAGAAGTGCGGGCCGCAATCTCCAGCCTATGCTGGATTTCAGGCAAATGACGATGTCCTTGAACTCCGTAAGCCTTAAAATTATCCGCCGATTCAGCAAACAGGATATTTAATTCCGCCTTTCGTCCCGCTCCAGAAACACCTGATTTAACATCGGCAATCAAGTGGTCCAGCCTAACTGCACCTGATTCTACTAAAGGAAGGAATCCCAACTGAACAGCTGTCGGGTAACAGCCAGGATTAGCCACCAAACGTGCAACGCGGATTGCATCTCGATTAGTCTCGGGTAAACCATAAACAGCCTGCGGAAGATATTCTGGACAGGCATGTTTCATGCCATACCACTTTTCCCAGACATCTACATCCGGGATACGAAAATCTGCAGCTAAATCAATAACCCGAATCCCTAAACCTAGAAGATGGGGCACCTGTTTCATGGCAACTCCATTAGGAGTTGCAAAGAACACAACATCGCATTGTGCAAGTTCTGCATTATCAGGATCAGAAAAGGTAAGATTCGTACGTCCACGCAGATTGGGAAAAAGCGAAGCAACAGGCATTCCCGCCTCATTGCGAGATGTAATAGTCAAAAGTTCAACGCCTTCATGCTGAAACAAAAGGCGTAACAACTCAACACCGGTATAACCTGTTCCTCCGACAATGCCGACTTTAATCATTCTAACTCCCAATCAACTGCAACACACAAACCAGTCCATTCATCACAACAGCTATCAATTTTATTCCTCTCTTGTCTTGAACAGGTATATTCAACAAACCTTAAAACATTAAAAATGCAGTACCATTGACGTTACCCAAGAACAGGGGCTATTTACACCCTAATCAAGATCCAAAAAAGAACACCCTTCAATTCATTCCAAAATATCTAAACACCCCGCCTAACCAGAAACATCTAAATCCATCTATTAATGGAACAGATGTAAAAAAAGCCGCCCTTCGGCGGCTTTTCGCTTCCCTATTCTACCGTTTAGAGAATTGTTTACGTCGCCGAGCTTTTCTCAAACCAACTTTCTTCCGCTCAACTTCTCGGGCATCACGGGTTACCAATCCAGCTTTGCTTAATGTGCTTTTTAAATCATGATCAAAATCAATAAGTGCACGTGTAATACCATGCCGAACCGCTCCTGCCTGGCCTGATTCTCCACCGCCCGATACATTCACCATGATATCAAAAGTTGCGAGGTGGCTCGTCAGGTTCAAAGGCTGACGAACAATCATCCGGCCTGTTTCGCGGGAGAAATAACTGTCAACAGGTTTACCATTCACAATGATATCCCCTTTACCAGCCTTAATAAACACGCGGGCGATTGAATTTTTACGCCGCCCCGTCCCGTAATGATATTGTCCAATCATTGTAATTCCTTATATATCCAAAGACTTGGGTTGCTGCGCCACATGATCATGTTCTGGACCGGCAAATACCTTAAGCTTTTTTAACATGGCATAACCAAGAGGCCCTTTAGGAAGCATTCCCTTAACCGCTTTTTCAAGCGCTCTTCCCGGGAAGCGTTCCTGCATCTTGGCAAAAGTTGTTTCATAAATACCACCAGGATATCCAGTATGACGGTAATATTTCTTGCCTTCAGATTTATTTCCAGTAACACGAATTTTACCGGCATTCACAACAACAATATAATCCCCTGTATCAACATGCGGGGTATACTCAGGTTTATGCTTGCCACGCAATCTTGAGGCAATCTCTGTTGCCAGCCTCCCTAAAACTTTCTCGGAAGCATCTACGACAAACCATTCGCGTCTTACTTCATGCGATTTCGCTGAAAACGTTTTCATTATACTTACGTATCAGTAACCCTTCCTGACACGTCTCCTTAAAATTAATATAGCCGCGGCTCGCAATTTATCACCAGTAAAATCACAATATCGAAATAATACCAATGCTCCGGAATACCGCAAAAATACCGGAAAAGGTGCAATTCTATGAGGATTTACCCATAGATGTCAATCTTGCGCCCCAAACAAATTTCATTAGCTAAAAATTATGACCAAATCCTGATTTATCGTAAAATACTTTCTTCATTTACTCTCAAATAAGGATTACGTCGTGCATACCCGTATAAGCTGGCTCAAAGATGGTATAACTTTTGCAGGCGAAGATGACAAAGGGCATCTTCTCGTCATGGATGGCCCTGAAAACGCAGGGGGAAAGGATCTGGGGTTCCGCCCAATGGAACTGATCCTGATTGGAGCAGGCGGGTGCATGTCAATTGATGTTCTGCAAATTCTAAAAAACAGCAACCAAGACATAACCAGCTGTATCTGCGATGTCAGTGCTGAAAGAGCTGAGACCGATCCAAAAGTCTTTACCCGGATTCACTTTCATTTTTCAATCAACGGGAATAATCTCCGTGAGCAATACGTTGAAAGGGCCATACAGTCTTCAGCAACCAAGTATTGTTCAGCCACAAACATGTTGGCAAAAACCGCAGAAATCACCCATGACTTCGATATTTCTGAACGAACCAAGTTGGAAATTAATTAAGAATAAGCCTGTCGAACCGATTCTGGCATAACCAAAAAAGTGGCCCTGGAATCTTTGGATCAATGAGGTTTAATCAAACCTCCTAAGAGCCAGGGCCATTTCTGTCCTGTCATAGTCTATAAGCACTACGAGTCATGATATATGAACATAAGCGCATAACCCGACGAACTGGCGCAGGAAGTTGGGCGCCACCCGCATCCTTGGCGCTTTGTTCATGTTTGGCCTCATCTGATTGCATCATTGAAACTATCATTCTGGTTCTTGCATCATCAACAGGTAATTTTTCAAGATGGCCTGCAAGATGCTCTCCGACCTGACGTTCTGTTTCTGCCAAAAACCCCATGCTGATTCTGTCTCCAAACAGTCCAGCACAGGCTCCAATCGTAAATGAGCCTACAAACCAGAGTAAATTAAGCTTGCTCGTCTGCCCATTTAACTCCTTGATTCTCGTTTCACACCAACCCAGGTGATCTGCTTCTTCTGCTGCTGCCAAATCAAACATCTTCTTCATATCAGGTCGGCGGGCCGTTAGGCTCTGCCCAAGATATAAGGCCTGCGCGCTCACTTCTCCGCTATGGTTGACACGCATCAAGGCAGCAGATTGCTGTTGCTCTTTTTCACTCAAACCACCCTCTTTTACCTCTGGAAGAGGACGGCTTACCAAGACAGGCCCAACAAGTGTTTTTACAATACGATCAAAACCGACAATCCACTTATCCATGAGTCTCCCTTAGCCATTTAATAATTCTCCTGAATCCACACTTTCATCATAGAATAAGGCTAGAAGTGCAGCGCCTGGGTCAGGGGATCGCATAAAAGCTTCACCCACCAAAAAGGCCCGTACATTATTTTCAAGCATATTCTTGACATGCTCCCGATTTAGGATGCCACTTTCAGTGACAACCAGTCGTTCTGAAGGAATCTCTGGCAACAGGTTAATTGTTGTTTCAAGTTTTGTCTCAAAAGTCTGCAAATCCCGATTATTAATCCCTATTAATGGGGTGCAGAGCCTAAGGGCAGCATCCAACTCATGATAGCCATGAATTTCAACCAGAACATCCATTCCCAGTTCATTCGCTTGCGCTTCCAGTTCCAGCATATGGCTGGTATCTAACGCAGAAGCAATCAACAAGATGCAATCCGAGCCTATTGCTCTTGCCTCCAGAACCTGATAGGAATCGACAATAAAATCTTTACGTAAAACAGGTAGAACAGAGGCTGAGCGAGCCATTTCAAGGTAAGCCGGGCTCCCCTGAAAATACTGCCTGTCAGTTAAAACAGATAGGCAGGTGGCCCCAGCCCGTTCATAGCTTCTTGCAATTTCAGCAGGATCAAAATCCTCCCTTAAAATCCCTTTACTTGGGGAAGCCTTTTTTATTTCAGCAATCACAGCAGGAATCTGTCGGTGATATCGATCTTGCAACGCCTTGGAAAATCCACGGGGAGCAGGAGCAGCCAGGATTCTATCCTCAAGGAGACTAACCGGTACAGAATGCCGGGAGAGCCTGACCTCCTCGGCCTTGGTTACCAGAATTTTTTCAAGCACATTATTCATGGCAGCTCTGCCAGTGGATCATTATCCATAGCCAGAAGTGTCTGGGAATAATTTTTTAGATTTTCAAGTTTTTCCCGTGCTGCTCCACTTTCTATGGCTTCACCTGCCATCCGGACACCTAAAGCAAGCGTAGAAGCAATCCCTGAAACATAAATTGCCGCTCCAGCGTTAAGACGTACAATATTTCCTGCAGCGCCTGTTGCGCCATTTAAAACAGCAAGAAACATTTCACGCGCCTCATTAATAGAACCAACCTGAATAGATGCCAAAGGTTGCCGTTCCATACCAAAATCTTCAGGCGCAATCCGGTACTCAGTAATAGTTCCCTGGCGTAACTCTGCAATGTGGGTTTCCACACTAATTGAAATTTCATCCATCCCATCTGCACCATGCACGACCATCACATGCTGGCTTCCGAGTTCTCCAAGAACATGGGCAAGCAGCGGTACCAGATCAACATGAAAAACACCCATAACCTGACATTTTGCTCCGGCAGGGTTAGTCAATGGGCCTAACAAGTTAAAAAAGGTTCTAACCCCTAATTCTCGACGAACAGAGGCTGCATGTTTCATAGCAGTGTGATAGTTGGGGGCCAACATGAAGCCAATACCAAGCTCATCAATTGAACGCGCTGCGGCTTCAGGAGAAAGATTGACTGCAACGCCCAATGCCTCCAGAACATCTGCACTGCCACAGGTAGATGAAACCGATCGTCCCCCATGTTTTGCCACACGGGCTCCCGCAGCTGCGGCCACAATTGCGCTCGCCGTCGAAATATTAAAGGTATGCGCGCCATCCCCCCCGGTACCACAAGTATCCACCAAATGATTGGGATCCTTCACCGGAATTGACACAGCCATTTCCCGCATTACTTCTGCAGCCGCAGCTACTTCTACCGATTTTTCCCCTTTAACCCGCAGGGCCATCACAAACCCTGCAATCTGGACAGGAGTATACGTACCAGTCATGATCTGGCGCATTATGCCAAGCATCTCTGTCCGTGAAAAATCTTCATGCTGGATTAAACGTGTCAATACCTCCGAAAAATTCACTCGTTCCCTTTCAGAAAATTATCCAGCAGTTCATGACCTTGCTCAGTCAGGATAGACTCTGGATGAAACTGAACTCCTGCCACAGGAAGACTGCGATGCCTTACCCCCATAATTTCACCATCTGTTGTCCAGGCCGTAATCTCCAAACAATCCGGCAATGTTTCCCGATCAATTACCAAAGAATGATATCGTGTTGCAGTAAACGGGTTCGACAACCCTATAAAAACACTTTGATTATGATGATACACCTGTGAAGTTTTACCATGCATCAGAACCTTGGCATGAACAACATGGCCACCAAATGCCTGGCCAATGCTTTGATGTCCAAGACAGACACCCAGAATTGGGATTCTTCCTGAAAAATGCTGGATCAGCGGGACTGATATACCCGCTTCATTCGGGGTGCATGGTCCTGGCGATATCACGATATAGTCAGGCTTGAGCTGCTCAACTTCAGTCAGGGAAAGATGATCATTGCGATAAACCTGCACATCCTGACCAAGCTCACCCAAATACTGAACCAGATTCCAAGTAAAGGAATCATAATTATCAATCATCAGCAGCATCAGCTCATTATCCTAATCTATTATCGTGTCGCAATTACTTCACAAAGCCATATCAAAACCTGACTCCGCCATATCTGCAGCCTTAAGAATGGCATTGGCCTTATTCTGGGTCTCCTCCCATTCCTTTTCAGGAATAGAATCAGCCACGATGCCAGCGCCAGCCTGCACATAAAGTGTTCCATCCTGAATCAGTGCTGTTCGAATGGCAATGGCCAAATCCATATCACCGTTAAAACCCAGATACCCTACTGCTCCTGCATATACGCTTCGATTACTGACCTCAAGCTCATCAATGATTTCCATTGCTCGAACCTTGGGGGCTCCCGAAACTGTTCCCGCCGGAAAAGTGGCTTTCAGCACATCCATAGCACTTACACCCGGCTTTAACCGGCCTTCAACATTAGATACAATATGCATTACATGAGAGTAGTTTTCGATACTCATGCAATCGGTTACTTCCACGCTCCCAGTTACCGCAACACGTCCAACATCGTTACGTCCCAAATCAACCAGCATCAAGTGTTCCGCCCGCTCTTTTGGATCAGCAAGCAACTCTTCAGACAACGCCAAATCCTGTTCCCGCGTTTTACCACGCGGGCGAGTGCCTGCAATTGGTCGAACTGTCACGCGTTCATCTTCAAGCCGCACTAAAATCTCTGGAGAGGCACCAACCACCTGGCTATTTCCAAAATCATAATAAAACATATAAGGCGATGGATTGAGCACCCGCAACGCTCGATATAAAGCCATGGGCTGTGCGGCAAAAGGTCGCTTTATGCGATGCGAAAGAACCACCTGCATAATATCGCCATCGTAAATATATTGCCTGGCTTTTTCTACTGCATGTTCATAAGCTGCACGCCCTTGCTCTGAAACAGGTTTCCCGGGCTGCTGTCTCAATTCAGGCAAGCTAACGGTAATAGGCTGTTCAAGTTTTTTTTGCAGTCGATGCAATTTTTCAAGGGCATCAAAATAAGCGTGGGACTCTTTGGGATCAGCATAAACTATCAAAAAAATCCGACCTGAAACATTATCCAGCACGGCGAGCTCTTCGGTCAGTAGCAGGTGGATATCAGGCAAGCCTAAGGCATCAGGAGGAGTGGAATGAGCCAGTTTTGGCTCTATGTAACGAATGGTATTATAGCCAAAATACCCTGCATACCCCCCACAAAACCGCGGAAGCCCTTTAATTTCAGGCACCTTAAATCCGGTAATTCTGCGAGAAATCTCATCCAATGGATTAACTTTTTGGGTTAACGCCCTGAGTTCCTCGCCATAATACTCTGACAAGGTATCCCCGGTTGCGACCAACCGAGTAACAGCAGGCAGGCCGATAAAAGAATAGCGGCCGAAACGTTCGCCTCCCACAACAGATTCCAAAAGATAGGAATAAGGTGCGTTAGCTAATTTCAAGTAAACAGATAAAGGGGTATTAAGGTCAGCCAGGCTGGTCCATACCAAAGGAATACGGTCATATCCCTCATTTGCCAACTGATTAAATTCCTGCTCTGACAGCACTCCCATTTATTATTACCCTAAAATTGCTTAAAAATATCATATCCCTGAGCTTTTTCCAACGCCAGCTGGAAGAATCCACCCATTCACTTCAAGCAGACTGGAAACCATCTTGACTGCTTGAGGCCCGCTTTCCCCAACCGCTCCAATATAGCCATACCGAACACAGAATACCGGACAGCCCGCCTGACGCGCTGCCTGTATATCATTAAATGAGTCCCCAACCATGAGTGTTTCAGATGGATCTGAGTCAAGCAGCTTTGCCGCATGAAGCAAAGGTTCAGGTGATGGTTTTTTTGTGCTAAGCGTATCACCACTGACAACAACAGGAAAATAGGAATGAATATCAAGTTCTTTAAGCAATGGGCGTGTAAACCGATCAGATTTATTGGTTACGATCCCCATGGAAAACCCGCGATTTTGCATTTGTTCCAGCCCTTCTCTAACCCCATTATACAGCCGACTTGCCTCACAGATATGTTCAGAATAATAGGACTCAAACAAATGGATAGCCTCATCAAATAAGGCGGCAGGGGGTTCACCTTCAACCTGGCCGGTGAGCAGACGCTTCACCATCCGCGACATTCCATTACCAATATAGGTTTCAAATACGGTTTTCTCAACATACGGTCTACCCAGACCCATCAGCATGGCATTAGCCGCATTCAACAAATCTGGCAAGGAATCAACCAAGGTTCCATCAAGATCGAAAAGAACAGCCCGGACAGGCAGAAACTCACCCATGACTTATTGTTCATCCAAAGCGAGTCTCATAGAATCGATCGCTGCCGAATAATCTGGGGCACCAAAAATTGCCGAACCTGCCACAAACGTATCTGCACCCGCTTTTGATATGGCCGCAATATTATCTGATTTAATTCCTCCATCCACCTCCAGCCAAATAGATTTCTCAAGAATATCAATACGCTCACGCACCGCTTTAATTTTGGAAAGCGACCGACTGATAAAAGACTGACCACCAAACCCAGGGTTAACCGACATAATCAAAACCAGATCGAGCTGTTCAAGGGTATGATCCAACCAGTTCAATGGTGTGGCGGGATTAAATGCAAGGCCAACCTTACAGCCCCCTTCCCGTATTAACCCTATCGTTCTATCCACATGCTCTGAAGCTTCGGGATGAAAAGTGATAATATTGGCACCAGCATGAATGAAATCAGGAATAAGGCGATCAACCGGCTTAACCATTAGATGGACATCCAATGGTAAATCCGTGTGGGATCGAATCGCTTCAAGCACCATAGGGCCAAAAGTCAGATTGGGGACATAGTGATTATCCATTACATCAAAATGAATCAGATCGGCACCTGCAGAAGCCACGGCAACGACCTCTTCACCCAATTTGGAAAAATCGGCCGAAAGAAGACTTGGTGCTATTCGAAATGAAGACATAAATAAACTTTCTTAACTAAAAAGGTATTCTAGCAAAATCAGTACACAGCGGCGACTGTCTTACCTCTCATTTCATGTTAAGCTTTTCATGATAAACATAACAGGATCAGCCATGGCAAAAATGCACCAAAATATAAAAATACAAGTGACAACGCATTACCTGGAGGAACAATCGGACATAAATGAAGAAAGGTTCATGTTCGCTTATACGATCACAATTAACAATACAGGTAAAATCGGGGTACAACTTATTGGCAGGCACTGGATTATTACCGACGCTAACAATTCAGTACAGGAGGTTCGAGGTATAGGGGTGGTTGGAGAACAACCCCGTCTCGCACCTGGCGAAGGCTATGAATATACCAGTGGAACCCCATTGTCCACACCCATTGGCACCATGAAAGGAAGCTATCAGATGGTCACAGACGACGGAACTGAATTCGATGTGCCCATAGATGAATTTTTATTAAGTGTACCTGGAGCTTTACATTGATACCAGACACACTGATTTCCGACAGCAACCCAAGCACTCCCTGTCTGTTTGCCATGGCCTGCCTTATCTGTCTTTACCAGTTTTCAACGTATCACACAAATCCATTTGATACCCCAGCCAATAAAACCGGGATTGGGACCCCAAAAAAAATCAGGAAGGGGCTTTCCATAAAATCAGCCCTTTTCCTTCAGCCCAGCCAAAAAAGACCTTAACCATGCAAAGGAACCTTTCGCTATTCAAGCTTATGTCCCGCATGGCCTTTTCAGGATTAGCCCTATTGGCCTCCTGCACCAATTTACCTAGGATTACACCTTCAAAGCAGCCTTCAACCCAAACTAAAACCTCCCATTTCATTTCACCACCCCCACCTTCTGCCCGAATAACCCGCATATCTTACAAAACTCTGCCAGGGTGGAATCAGGACAACCTTGATAACGCCTATCAGGCTTTTTCAAATAGCTGCGCAGCACTTGCAAAGGAACCAGACTGGGCAGGGCCATGCCAAGCCTTCCAAGCTGTCGCGGACAATAATCCCAAGCAATTAAGGCAATATTTTGAAACCTGGTTTTATCCCTACGAAATTAAAGAATCAAATCACAAGAATACAGGGCTCATCACCGGATATTACGAACCTGAACTCAATGGAAGCCTTGTTAAAACCCCGAAATACCGATACCCGGTTTATGGCATCCCTGAAAACCTGATTGATGTCAACATGGCTGGCAGCTACCCCCAACTCAATAACTTAAGGATACGGGGGCGTATCCAAGGAAGGCAATTACTTCCTTATTATACAAGAGAACAGATCGAATCCTCGCCCCTCCTCACTCAGGCCCCTATTATTTGCTATGTTGACAACCAGCTCGATCTGTTTATTTTACAAATTCAGGGCTCAGGAAAAATTCGCCTCAAAAACGGAAAAACCCTGGCTGTAGGGTATGGAGACGAAAACGGGCAACCCTATCGGGTATTAGGCCATATTCTTGCAAAAGCCGGAAAAATACCCGGCCATCACATTACCATGCAGTCGATCATCAAATGGAGCAAGCTTCATCCAGACGAGGTATCCCGATATCTGGACATGAATCCCAGCTATGTTTTTTTTCGATTACTTCAGAATCCCAAAAAGTCCCCAGAAGGTTCTCTAGGCGAAACCTTGACTGCTGGACGCTCCATCGCCATTGATACCCGCTACATTCCCCTAGGGGCGCCCGTATACATTTCAACCACTTATCCAGACAGCAAGTCACCACTTAACCGCCTGGTTTTTGCGCAGGATACCGGTGGAGCGATTCAAGGTCCCATCCGGGCAGATTTCTACTTCGGAGAGGGCCAGAAAGCTCAATATCAAGCTGGCCAAATGCAAGAGGATGGACGACTTTGGGTATTGCTTCCAAAAAATTCGCCCATAAAACATTTTTGTCATGCTCCTACCTGTTATGTCACTCCATCCAGCACATAATGAACCGTCTGTAACAACTTGCTGTCCACTGCGTGACCATTAACTAATGCAGGCTTAAAACGCGCACCTAGAAAAGCCTTGCGGGCTGAAGACTCAAAATAACCAGCAGGATCAGCAGATTTAATCCTGACTGCAAGAACCCGGCCACGTCGGTTGATTGACAACTCCAGGATCACGGTTCCCTCGATTCCCTCCTCTCGTGCCCGAGATGGATAAGAAGGGGTAACGGGGTGTAGAAGCTGTGGAGGTCGGTCGACCCTAGGTGAAGAAGCCGCAAAAGAGGTTCCTGTTAAAGGCCTGGGTTCAGGATGGTTCGAACGTTCTGAAGCCTGGCCGAATCCGGCTGAGGATTGAATCCTAGCAGAGCCGTGCAATCTGGAAGAACCATTCATTTTACTTTCCAAAACAGGGGTAGGCATTACTCCTGATGGTTCAGGATTCTCGAGTTGACGAGACAAAGGGACATCCAAAGTTCTACGGCGAATTTTTCGGCGGGCGTGAACTGCTACAACAGGTCCTGGTATTTTCATGGGAACAGGAGCAACACGCTCTAAAACATGACCTGATGAATCTTGAGCAACATGCCGATGCAAGGGTAAAGAAAGTGGGGTTGCAGCAGACTGATGTCCCTGATTTCCTGAAGCCTGCGCAAGCAGGCTGACCTGAAGCTCCTTTTCTTGCCGGCCAGGTTGATGATACTCAGGAACCAGAAGAAATAACCCATGAAAGAGGAGAGACAATAATACGGCAATACCTAGTCGGCGATTATCGCGAAAAAGCGTCATCTACCTCACTGCCTCTCCTGAACCAGGTCTTCAGGCTTACCACATGATTCATTTACCATAAAAAACCCAAGGAAAAATTCCAGATCACCTGATATGGATTATGCCAGCTTGACTCAAACCAACAAGCAAGCCTTCCAATCTGGCTAGCCACCACCGTACATTGCAACCTTCATAATCTGTTTTTTAACCCATGGAAGTCGATTGACACCCTGCATTCCCACATTTCTCAACCACTCCGAGAAAGGATCCTCGAGCACAAAGAGATATTGCAAGCCATCAGTTATCTTTTGCATCTGTTTTACAGCACGGGCCCGTCTATAAGCATATTGATTCAGCAAAAAGCGTTCACCAGGATCATGTTTTCCACGATGGAGGATTACTTCTGCTAATGCTTCTGCATCCTGAATACCTAGATTAGCGCCCTGCCCGGCCAATGGGTGAACAATGTGGGCTGCATCTCCCATCAGAGCAACCCTGTCCATAACAGGGCTTGCCAAACTTAAAAGCGACAAGGGAAAGGACTGGGCAGAAGACATATCGCTCAAAGTGCCTGCCTTGCCAAAACTCGCCTGAGACAATTCAGCTATCTGGTTTGCTTCGGATTGATCCAGAAATTTTCCTGCCTCTTTTTCTGGCATCGACCACACAACCGACAAGAAATTGTTTGGCAAAGGCAGAAAAGCCAATATGCATCCCTTATCAAACCATTGCCTGGCTACCCCAGAGTGAGGAATAGACGCTTTAATATTAAATGTAACCGCCCGATGCCCATAAGTCTTAATACAACTTTCAAAGCCGACATGATTCCGAACAAAAGACTGCCCCCCATCCGCACCTACAAGCAGGCTTGTGCTGAGTCCGGTTCTATCATCAAAACTCGCCTGAATGAAATCAGGTGTACCATGCACATCCATAATCCGTGCGGATTGTCTTGTAACAGCGGTTTTATTGAGCTCGTCATCAAGCGCCAACTGAAGATCGCCCTCGGAAACAATCCATCCTAACTCTGCCACTCCGTATTCACTGGAACAAAATGAAAGCTGTGACTTTTCACCATCCCCAAAAACCTGCATTGCCTTAATCGGTTCAATCCGCTCGGTATCAAGACGGTCCCAAATACCCAGTCTTGCCAAAAAACGCTGACTTGCTGGCGACAAGGCATATACCCGTCTACCCGTACTGCTTCCTGGCTGTTTGTCTGAAACCAGGACGACTTTCAATCCAGACCCTACCAAGGCCAAGGACAAAGCCGAGCCTGCTATTCCGCTCCCACAAACAAGTATGTCTATATCGACCATAAATCCTTAACCCCGCCACCCAAATATCATCTTGCGCGACACCCATCGCCGCAATATGGGCAGCATTTCCAGTGCAGCAAGTCCCACCCCTCTACCAGAAGCAATGACAGGATTATTACTGCCAAACCATTCAATCAGATGATCTGTCCACCACAGACCGGCTGAGCTATCAACACGGCGTAAATTTGCGTATTGCCTAAGTACAGAGGATTCACCCCAGTCCTGTTCAGCATGTATCAGCGTTTGAGCCAAATCTCGCGCATCCCTGATCCCCAGGTTAAATCCCTGCCCAGCAACAGGATGCAAGGTTTGCGCAGCATTTCCAATCAAGGCAATCCGATGTGCTATCGGGGAACGGGCTTCTCTCAAAAACAATGGAAAAACAGACCGATAATCAACCCGGATTGCTGAAGGCAGATACTTGTCCAGTTCAGAATTCAGATATTTTAAAAATAACCCTGATTCAAGATTACAATAAGCTTCAGCCTTTTCAGGCTCCAAAGCCCAAACTAACGCATAATCCGGGCCTGATGGCAACAAAGCCAAAGGTCCCCTCGCAGTAAAACGCTCATGTGCATCACCCCTGGCAGGCTCTTCAAGCGTAACCCGGGCCACCAGAGCATACTCAGCATATTTCTTTTCTCGCATCTGGATAGCTCCATGCTCCCAGGCAAGTTTCCCCCCATCAGCAAATACCGCGAGGCGGGCATCAAAATACTGCTGACCAGAATATAAACGGACTTTAGAAAATCCCTGTTCAAACCGATCGATCCGGAAGCCTTCAATCAACCCACCTTGATGTTGCCGTAACACTTTCAGGACATGATATTCAAGATCAGCATAGCGCACCACATAGCCTAATGCGGGAAAATCGAGTTCTTCAGCCGAAAAATGAACGCGACCAAAACCATTTTGCTGGCTCACACTAATTGACGTAATTGGAGTTACAGGTAAATCAGCCCAAACCCCCATGGATTCAAAAATCAGCCGGGTTCCCCATGATAGAGCCAACATTCTCGAATCTCTCCCCGGAGTCGAGCGGGCTTCGATAACTGCAACTGACCGACCTGTTGAAGCCAGCATTACACCCAGCATGGCTCCTACCGGTCCACCACCTACAATTACTGCATCATATTCAATCATGGTTGGCCATCAATGTCTCAATTCCTCCAACTGATTTAGGCACTTTATCTGTCAACACTTCATGACCAGTACGCGTCACCCTGACATCATCCTCAATTCGTATACCTATGTTCCAGAATGTCTCTGGCACATCTTTTGCCGGACGTATATAAAGACCCGGCTCCACAGTCAATACCATATCCGGAAGAAGTGTCCGCCATTCATTTTCCTCCTTATACTCCCCCACATCATGCACATCCAAACCAAGCCAGTGACTTGTACGATGCATATAGAAACGTTGGTATTCCCCCGTTTCTATCAAATCTTCCACATGCCCTTTAAGCAAACCCAAATCAACCAATCCTTGGGTCAGCACCTGAACAGCCGCTTCATGAGGGTCATTAAAAGTCTGACCTGGCCTTACAGCCTCAATCGCTTTTAGCTGGGCCTGCAAAACAATCTCATACAAAGCCTTACCTGCCCCCTTGAACTGCCCATCTACTGGAAAGGTTCTTGTAATATCAGCAGCATACCCACCATACTCACATCCTGCATCAATCAGTAAAAGATCATCTGGCTCAAGCCGGGATTGATTGGTGACATAATGCAGCACACAGGCATTTTTCCCACTTGCCACAATAGAATTGTATGCGACCGAAGGCGAGCCCTGTCTTGCAAACTCATAGGAAATTTCAGCCCCGATTTCAAATTCCATCCGGCCAGGCCGTGTACAAGCCATCGCACGACAATGGGCAGCAGCGGAGATATCGGCCGCTTTCTTCATCAAATCCATCTCGGTCTTATCTTTAAACAGACGCATCTCATCTGAAATCTGACGCACATCACATAGCATACCGGGCCCTTTCACTCCGGAACGGGATCGCCCCCTTATGGAATTAAACCACCCCATGACACGGGTATCCCAACCTGCATCTTCCCCAAGAAAAGTAAAAAGCTTTTTAGACCCACAGACAAACTCAAGCATCTTTTGATCCAAAAGCCCGATTGGCAAAGCCAGATCAAACCCAAATTTTCTTTGCGCTGCTTTAGGCCCATAGCGAAAGCCATCCCAGATTTCACGCTCCCCATCTTTTTCACGACAAAACAGGATCGATTTTGGTTCTTTTCCACCAAGCACAACCAGCACAGCTTCAGGTTCCTCAAATCCAGTCAGATAATAAAAAGTACTGTCAAAACGATAAGGAAAATAATTATCCCGATTCCGGGGCCGTTCTGGTGCCGTCGGTAAAACTGCTATTCCAGAAGTCAGTTGTTGTGCAAGACGGGCTCTTCTTTGCCGATAAACCGAGGAAGACATCCTAATTCCCTTAATAAAATTAATCTAAACTTATAATATCATCCGCCTTACCATCAGCCAGCCAGAAGGCTCCGATCTAATGCAGATAGCCTCTCCATCGTACCTGCATCTACCCACAAACCCGTATAGCGTTCTGCAGAAATACAGTTATCTGGCATCATCTGATGAATTACCTGTGCAAGGGGGCACTTTTCTCCTAAAGCGAGCCCATCAAACACTGATGGATGCCACATGCTAATCCCACTAAACGTCAAATAAGGAGGCGTCTGCGTCAACCGACCCTCAAACAGGCCAAAATCGCCTTGTTGATGGTGGGGTGGATTATCAACCAGGACAAGATGGGCTTTTTGTACTCCTTGAGATAAAAAACAATACGCGTGGTTTAAATTGATAAAGGGATAATCCGTATAGATATCGGCATTCACAACCAGAAAAGGCTGGTTACCCAACAAATGCAAAGCCTGCCGAATACCACCAGCAGTTTCCAGGGCTACTTCTTCTCTGGAATAGGATAGCCTGGCTTTCCAACGACTCCCATCGCCAAGTTCCTGTTCAATCTGATACCCCAACCAGGATACATTAACCACAATCTCATCAAATCCCGCCTGTACAAGGCGCATGATATGCCAAACAATCAACGGATACCCGCCTACGCAAAGCAAAGGCTTAGGCACTTTATCAGTCAATGGACGCATTCTTTCTCCACGACCGGCTGCCAGAATCATTGCCTTCATCAAGTCACCGAGTCACACAACAGACGGTACAAGGGAGAAAATTCACGATAACGCCGTGCCACCTGTACTACATAACCAAGAACCAAAGGAATATCCTGCAAGTAAACATGCTTATCATCCCGATAACTCAATCTGGAGAATATCCCCAGCACCTTCAGATGCCGCTGCATTCCCATCCACTCAAAATCCCGGTAAAAAACCGAAAAATCATCCGGAACAGCTATTCTTTGCCTCCTGGCCTTTTCCCAATAGCGAATTGTCCAATCCAGGATCTGCTCTTCATCCCATTTAATATAAGCATCTTTTAACAAGGAAACCAGATCATAGGTAACCGGGCCATAAACTGCATCCTGAAAATCAAGCACTCCAACCGCATCAGGAAGCATCATCAAATTTCGAGAATGAAAATCCCTATGAACGAAAACTTTAGCCTGCCTATCGGCCGCTTCGGCCAACTGGCAAAATATATTTTCAAGTTCGGATTCTTGGAACAGCTTTTCAGATAGATTCAAATGCCTTTTCAGGTACCACTCTGGAAACAGCCTCATTTCACCAATGAGTTTTAATTTATCATAACCAGGCAACACTGTTTCACGGCTTGCCCTTTGAAGGGTAATCAGTGTATCTGTAGCCAGATCATACAAATGAGGGGCTGTTTCATTCTCTAGAATCGACAAATATGTGGTTGTTCCAAAATCAGACAGCAATAAAAACCCCTCATGCAGGTTTTGGGAAAAAATTTTTGGCACATGCAAACCAGCTTCTTCAAAAATCCGAGCCACAGTCAAAAAGGGCCGACAATCCTCAAATTCAGGCGGAGCATCCATAACAATATAAGAGCTATCATCCATGGCCACTCGAAAATAACGGCGAAAACTGGCATCACTTGAGGCAGGTGTCAAGGTATAAGAACGCCTGTCAAAGAGCTTGTCCAACCAGTCCCTGATTTTTATTTCTCGATTAAATTGCATAATGATGCATTGCCTAAAGAAAAAAAGTATGACATTTTACCTGTTCTGCGAGTTTAGCCAAAAATGCATAATAAACGTTTAGCACCTTTAACCCTAGCCCTGATTTATGCCTTTTCACCGACTGTTCGGGCGAATGAGATCAAATCAGCTGCGCCTTCCCGCCCAGCATCAGCAAAAAAAACACTCCCCATTCATATTACAGCTGATAAAGTCAATGGCAGTCAGAATGCAACGATTACTGCTAAAGGACATGTGGTGCTCACCCAAGGGGACAATACCCTGCGTGCCCCAGTCCTGAATTACACCACTTCAAGCGGACTTGTTAAAGCACCCAGAGCCATATGCCTGCAAAGCAGTACGATCCTGGTCAATGGCCATAATCTTTCATTCAATACCATCTCCCAGACAGGGGTCGTTTATAACGCCACCTATGCTCTTAAACAAGAAGCAGGCAGAGGGCAGGCCAAAAAAATACAGTTCTTAAGTCCTACCCACTATCAATTACATCAGGCAACCTATACCACTTGCAAAGAAAATACGCAGGATTGGTATCTCAACGTTCATACGCTGGATCTGGATCGAACAACCAAAACCGGGACAGCTTATGGCTCATCCCTTATCTTTAAGGGCCATCCTATCGCCTGGTTACCCTGGATGGAATTTCCGCTGTCAAACCAGAGACAAAGCGGTCTGTTAACACCCAGTTTTGGCTCATCAGCCAATAACGGTTTCGATATTCGCATTCCTTATTACTTCAATATCGCGCCCAATCTGGATGATACCTTTGCCACCCGGATTCTCACCAAACGAGGCATACAGTTTCAAAACCAGTTTCGTTATCTGGAACCAAATTTTTCCGGACAACTCAGTCTTGAATATTTACCTAACGATCGCCTTGTACATCGAGATCGTTATGCCATCTTTTTTCAGCATCAACAAAATTTCGGGCATGGGCTTACAGGCAATATTAATTATCAACGCGTATCCGACTCAACCTATTTTTCAGATCTCAGCACCTATCTTGCCAACACAGCCCTAACTACACTTCCCCAGCAGGCCAGTTTAAATTATAGCTTTGGCACGTGGGATCTGACCGCCGAAACCCAACAATTCCAGACACTACAGGATCCGAGCGCTCCTATAATACCTCCCTACGGACACCACGAGCTTGCCTTGTCAGGGGGACAGGATTTCGAAAACAACATCCATTTCAGGATGAATACGGATGTCACCCATTTCTTTAATCCAGACAGGCTGGATGGGGATCGATTTATCCTATATCCATCACTAAGCTACCCTATAGAGAAAAGTTATGGCTATATCACACCCAAAATCGGTTATAACTTTACCCGCTACCATATTAATACTGCAAGCATCACCCCGCTTGATCTTGCATTAAACAACAATGTACCCATTAGCGCCAATACGACGCGTAGCCTGCCTATTATGAGTGTTGACAGCGGTCTTTATCTGAACAAAACCACTCACCTATTTAACCACACCTATACTCAAACACTGGAACCGCGGCTCTACTATCTCTATATCCCATACCGGAACCAAAATAATATACCCGTATTTGACAGTGCACTGGCAGACTTCAGCTTCACCCAGATGTTTTCAGAAAACCGTTTTCTGGGAAATGATCGAATCAACAATGCCAACCAGCTCACTGCAGCTGTTACCTCAAAACTCAATGATCCGGAAACCGGAGTCACCCGTTTCTATGGCGCTCTTGGGCAAAGATTTAATTTCACCCCTCAACAAGTTTTTTTGCCGAACGAGCCTCCTGATCTCAGTGGCACCTCGGATCTGCTCGGAGCAGCGGGGTTTGCCTTTAACCAGCATTGGTCAGTTGATGGGGCAGTCGACTACAATACCTCACAAAATACAAACCAAAACAATGCATTAACACTTAGGTATCAAGGGAGCCCCGGGGAAATCATCAACTTCCGGTACCGCTACTCCCGGGATTTCCTGGAACAGGTTGATCTTTCTACCCAATGGCCTATACATGGGAACTGGTACCTTCTGGCGCGCTGGAATTATTCACTACGTGACCGACGTATTTTGGAAGGACTGGCTGGTTTAGAATATAATGGGGGCTGCTGGCAGTTTCGTTCCGTGGTTCATCACCTCGTTACAGGAGTTAATACGGCCAGCAACGCGTTTTTCTTGCAGTTGGAATTTGATGGCCTTGGTCAATTAGGGACCAACCCTCTTGATGTTTTAAAGCGGAATATTTCCGGTTATGAAGATACCAGCCAACTTGATGCTAACTTACCCTGACATGGAAACCATGCCCACTCAATACTCAGCCCCAAAAGCAAAATACTTCTTTTTTGCAATTTTTTTTCTGGCACTATCATTACTCCCCACCCTGAGCCAGGCCAAACCAATCGACTGGATCGTGGCTGTTGTCAACAATGATGTCATTACCTCCCATGAACTCAATACTAAACTCAGATCAACTGAAAATAACCTGAAGCAACAAGGTATCCCCCTTCCTCCAACCCATGTTCTAAAAGCACAGGTGCTCGAACATCTCATTACAGAACGCATAGAACTCCAACAAGCCAAGAAGACCGGCATTACGGTATCTGATGAGCAAATGGATGAAGCCATCAACAATATAGCAGCCCGCAACCACCTCTCCAGAAGTGAACTGGAGCAGCAAGTCACGAATAGTGGAATCTCTCTCAAAGACTTTGAGCATCAGATCCGGAATGAGATCACCATAGAAAAACTGAAAGAAAGGGATGTCCTCAGCCGGATACAGGTATCTAATACAGAAATCAATAATTTCCTGAAACAAAAAGCACTACAGCCTGACATGCTCAAACAGTATAAAATCGCCCATATTTTTATCAGGCTGCCTGACAACGCCACCAGTGCTCAGATTAAGGTCTACCGCGAAAAAGCCAGCCGAGCACTTGCTGATTTAAAATCGGGAAAAAATTTCGCACAGGTCGCCGCATCCTATTCTGACGCTCCAGATGCCTTATCCGGCGGCCAACTGAACTGGCGCAGTGGTGCACAACTACCAGATCTTTATTTACGCGCTATCAGCTCTCTTAAGCCTGGTGAGATGACAGGGATTTTACGCAGCCCGAATGGGTTTAACATTCTCAAGCTCGTTAATGAACGTGATGAACACAAACAGGTAATCGTTACCCAAACACATGTTAGACATATCCTGATTCGAACAAGTGATCTTGTCTCAGATAAAGAGGCCCGCGACAAACTGGAAAAAATAAGGGCAAAAATCCTGGCAGGAGCAAGCTTTGCAAAAATGGCCAAAGCCTATTCCGATGATGGTTCGGCTTCTCAAGGAGGCGATCTGGGATGGATTTCACCCGGAGAAACAGTCCCTGCATTCGAAAATGCAATGAATCAGTTGGCTCCTGGCCAAATCAGCCAACCTGTGCACACGCAGTTTGGCTGGCATCTCATTCAGGTCCTCGGCCGGCGCCAGGCAAATATCACCAAGAAAGAACAGCGCAACGAAGCACGCAAGGCCATTTATGAAAGCAAGGCCGATGAAGCTGTACAGGAATGGCTTCGTGAATTGCGAGGCGCCGCCTATGTCCGTTATTTCCCACGCCCATCCTGAGCTCAAGCCAGTTTCTGTGCTGGTAGTTACAGCCGGTGAACCAGCAGGAATCGGCCCCGATCTGGTCTTGATGCACCACATTGAACCTGGAACCCGGGTTGTCGTTGTAGCGGACAGAGACATGCTCGAATCGCGCGCCAAACAGTTAGGCCTAGATATTCCTATCATAGATTATAAACAGAACACACCGATTACCGGAAAACTGGAAGTGCTTCACATTCCTTTAGTTCAGCCAACTCAACCCGGGCAGCTCAACCCGAAAAACAGTCCTTATGTCCTTGAGACCATCAAGCATGCAGTTTCTGGCTGTCTTTCCGGGGAATTTTCTGCCCTTGTAACTGGACCCGTCCATAAGGGGATCATCAATGATGCAGGCATTCCATTTACTGGACATACTGAATTTCTAGCCCAACTCACCTCAACTCCCGTTGTTGTCATGATGCTGATAGGTGGCGGACTAAAAGTTGCACTGGCTACAACCCACCTGCCCCTCTCCAAAGTCAGCGAATCTCTTAGCCAGCCCCTTCTTGAATCAGTGTTGCGCGTCATGCATGATGATCTTCAATTCCGCTTCAAACTGATCCAGCCCAGAATACTTGTAGCTGGCCTTAATCCTCATGCCGGAGAAAGCGGCCATCTCGGTCATGAAGAGATTGAAATCATACATCCAGTCATAAACCGCCTAAGACAGGAGGGAATGAAACTAACAGGACCGCTACCAGCCGACACCCTGTTTACCCCTCCATGGCTATCAACACATGATGCCGTACTGGCCATGTACCATGACCAAGGCCTTGCCGTACTCAAATACGCAAGTTTTGGCAAAGGTGTCAATGTAACCCTGGGGCTTCCTATCATTCGCACCTCAGTCGATCATGGTACCGCCCTTGATTTGGCCGGTAGCGGAAAAATCTCAACGGGGAGTATGACTGCCGCCGTCAAGACCGCACAGATGCTTTCCAGCCCAACATGACAACAGCCCATCATCCCCGAAAACGGTTTGGTCAAAATTTCCTGAAGGATCCAGGGGTCATTGAAAATATCATCAAACTAATTCACCCCAAAAAAAACGAAAACCTACTCGAAATTGGCCCAGGACTAGGGGCGCTGACTTTTCCAATTCTTGATCAGGTGGCTCACCTTACCGTTATTGAAATTGATCATGATCTCATCCACAAGCTCCAGAAAAAATGGCCCGAACCTCAATTGACTATTGTTTCTGCTGATGTTCTGAATGTCGATTTTTCTCATTACGGACAAAGACTTCGCATCATTGGCAACCTCCCCTACAATATTTCTACACCATTACTTTTTCATCTGGCCCAATTTAGGGCTCAAATTCAGGACCTCCATTTCATGCTACAAAAAGAGGTTATCGATAGAATGATTGCCAATCCTGGAACAACCGCCTTTGGACGTCTGTCGGTTATGCTGCAGTACTGGTTTACCATGGAGAAATTACTTGAGGTACCTGCTGAAGCTTTTCATCCAAAACCAAAAGTTGAGTCAGCCATCATTCGAATGGTACCAAAGCTTACTATACCTTCAGCCATTAACGAATCAGAGTTATCCTGTTTAGTCAAGGCAGCATTCTCTCAAAGGCGAAAAACCCTACGCAACACCCTAAAAGGAACAATCAACCCTGTCCTGTTTTCCCAGGCAGAAATTGATAGTGGTTTAAGGGCAGAAGACTTATCTGTTTCTGACTATGTTCGACTGGCCAACCTATTAACCACCAGTCAAAACCGAAATTAATTCAAATCAGGAAGGAGATAAATGAAGATTAGACTCAATCCAGGCCCTGGCTTCGGCATTGATCTGTTCAGGGGAGCGTCCAATCGTATTAATTACAGGGCCAATATTGACTTTAATTACCCCGGAACGACGTAAAAAAGCGTGTTTTTGCCAGAATACCCCTGCATTATGAACCACAGGAACAACAGGAACGCCAGCATGGGTAGCTAGCCAGGCCCCACCAATAGCAAAATGGCCTAGTTCACCAGGCTTTCTCCTGGTGCCTTCAGGATATATAACCACCCAAAATCCCTGCTTCAAACGTTCATGGCCTTGTTGCAATAATTGCCTTAATGCCTTCTTTCCACCAGCCCGATCAATAGCAATCGGGCTAGTCAGAGCCAAACCCCAGCCAAAAAAAGGGATTCGAAGTAATTCCCGTTTGAGCACATAGGAAATAGGCGGGAAAATCTCTGCAAATGCGATTGTTTCCCAGGCAGATTGATGATTAGACAGGATGACAGCAGGGCCAGCAGGGAGGTTTTCAATCCCAGTCACTTCATATCTTAAACTACAGGTCAGGGATAACCATCGCAACATGACCCGATTCCAGATGGTGATAAAGGCGTATCGCCGCTTCGCAGAAAAAGGATAAGTACCCAGGGATAAAACAGCATAAACAGGAGTAAACAGCAATAGCCCTATAAAATAGGCCAAGGAACGCAAACCGGTCACTTGATCTGCCCAATCAAATAATCCGCTGCTTCTCCAAGATCTGAGAAAACAAGCGTTTCTTCTGGAACGCCTCCCTCCTTAATCGTCTTCTCGCCCTTACCTGTACGCACCAGAATTGGAAGAGCCCCTACCCTGGAAGCTGCTTGCAAATCCCGAAGTGAATCCCCTATGGCGGGCACACTTTTTAAAGACAGACTAAATCGCTCCGAAATCTCACGGAACATGCCTGTCTTCGGTTTTCGGCAATCACAATTAGCCGTTTGATTATGGGGGCAATAAAAAAAAGCATCAATTCTCCCCCCATGCAAACTGACTGCACGATACAACTTATCGTGGATCTCATTCAGCGTAGCCATATCAAACAAACCACGCCCTACTCCGGACTGATTACTCGCCAGAACCACACGAAATCCAGATTGCGTCAACCGGGCGATCGCTTCAAGGCTTCCGGGAATAGGACGCCATTCATCAGGAGATTTAATAAACTTTTCGCTATCAAAATTTACGACGCCATCTCTATCCAATATCGCCATGCGCATCATGTCCTCCTAGCCAGCAAGACAGGAAATGTCTGCAACCTGATTCATCAAACCGGACAAGGCTGCCAGCAATCTCAACCGATTTTCTCGAATCGTAGCATCCTCAGCCATTACCATAACATTATCAAAAAACTGATCAACATGGGGGCGAATAGCAGACATGGCAACCAAGGCGCCAGTCCAATCCTGGATTTCAACCTGCTCATTCACCACGGGCTTGATAGCTTGCAGTACCTTATAAAGGTTTATTTCTGCAGGTTCCTTGAAATTCTGGGGGGAAGGATCCATTAACCCTGACCAGTTTTCTGCCTTAGATAATAAATTCTGAATACGCTTGTTTGCAGCAGACAGGGCTTGGGCCTCTGGCATCTGCCTGAATTTCTGCAAGGCCAAGAGTTTTCCTGGCAACAGATCCAGTCTGGATAGCCTTAAAATGGTCACAGCTTCAATCTCATCAGGCGCATACCCTAGCTCACGCAAATAAAACTTTAGTCTCTCAAGCATAAAAGCATAAAGTGCATCTACAACAGGAGTCTGTTGCTCCTGCAAGTGAACTTCTACAGCCTGATGAAGCAACGTGGGCAAAGACAGCGAAAAAGGCTTTTCAATCAGGATACGCAATATCCCTATCGCCTGTCGCCGCAATCCAAATGGATCCTTATCCCCTGTTGGGAATATCCCGATACTGAAAAATCCCGCCAACATTTCAAGCTTGTCTGCCAAGGCAAGGCAGGTTGCCTCCTTGAGATCAGGCAACCTGTCTCCGGAGAACCGGGGCAGATAATGTTCCTGGATTGCACGGGTAACGATTTCCGGCTCCCCTTGCACTCTGGCATAATATCCACCCATGACACCCTGCAACTCTGGAAACTCCCCTACCATTCCAGTCAGCAAATCAGCCTTGCACAACCAAGCTGCCCGTTGAACCAAATGTTCGTCTACTGCACATGTCCTAGCCAGTTTTTCAGCCAGTGATGAGATGCGGGCAACGCGTAGGAGCATATTTCCTAGCTTGTTATGATAAATCACCCCTTCCAGTTCAGAAACCCGTTCATCAAGCCGTCGTTTTTGATCCTGGTAAAAGAAAAACCGGGCATCTTCAAGACGTGCTCGCAATACCCTCTCATTCCCATGAATGATTTTCATTGAATCCACCGGATCCAGATTGGCAACCATCATGAAGCTGGGCATTAACTGTCCATCGTTACCGACCATAGGAAAATATTTCTGGTTCTGCTTCATAGTCAGGGTCAGGCATTCTACCGGAATATCCAGAAATTCCTTTGGGAAATGGCCCACATAGACCTTGGGATATTCAACCAAAGCTGTCACTTCATCCAGCAGGACATCGCCTCCCAGGCAATCAGCAAGCTGAGGGGACAAGCCTTCGCCTGGCTCGAAAGGTGGCCCTAATACTCTTGCCTTATAATCAACTGCTAACGCTTTCAGTTGTGTGACAATGATTTCTTTCCTGCGGGAGAAAGAAGGGATGACTTTTCCTCGTTCACCCAGTTCACGTTCATATGAATCCGCATGACCAATCATGACTGGCCCATTGCTCATATATCTGTGGCCAAAGGTCAAACAGCCACTGACCTGCCCTAAAACTGATCCGGGTATAACCTTGTCCCCATAAATCATAACCAGGCCATGTACAGGCCTAACAAAAGAAAAATCATGATCGCCCCAGCGCATCAAACGTGGTGCCGGCAATTTTTTCAAGGCTTCCTCAACCAGACCAGCCAGAAGAACATCAAGCCTTTCCCCATCCTGCATCACACGTGCTACCAGATACTCTCCTTTCCCATCCACTTCCCGCTCAAGTGAATCAGGATCAACGGCAATTGAGCGAGCAAAGCCTAATAATGCGGGCGTTGGTCTGCCTGCAGCATCAAAACTTGCTTTGACGGAAGGACCACGGCGAATTATGACCTGATCAGGCTGCTCATCGCTAACAAAAGAAAAATGAACTGCAAGACGACGAGGAGTTGCATAGGGGATCATCTGAGAAGAAGCAGACAAAAAATCCCGATTCTTTAAATTGTCCCATAAGGTATTGGCAAAACTCTGACTCAAATCAGCCAGAATTTTAGGCGGAAGTTCTTCAGTCAATACTTCAATCAGGAGTGACTCAAGGTTCATGGTTCCAGCACCTCTTTAAGAAGGGGAAATCCAAGAGCCTGTCTCATCTCATAAAAACTAGAAGCGACCAACCTGGCCAAGGTACGAATCCTGCTGATATAGGTAGCGCGTTCTGTAACTGATATCGCCCCGCGGGCATCCAGCAAATTAAAGACATGAGAGCATCGCACAACCATCTCGTAAGCAGGTAGAGGCAACTTCACTTCCAGAAGCCGGTTAGCCTCAAGCTCATAATCAGAAAACTGGCGATAAAGCCAGGATATATTGCTACATTCAAAGTTATAGGTAGACTGTTCCACCTCATTCTGATGATACACATCACGATATGAAACATTTGCAGACCAGACGAGATCATAAACATTTTCAACCCCCTGGAGATACATGGCCAACCGCTCCAAACCATATGTCAGCTCACCCAGCACGGGGTGGCATTGCTGGCCCCCAACTTCCTGAAAGTAGGTAAACTGTGAAATCTCCATTCCATTGAGCCAGATCTCCCAACCCAAACCCCAAGCACCCAGGGTAGGAGACTCCCAGTTATCCTCAACAAATCGAATATCATGTTCATATGGATCAATGCCCAATGAAACCAATGAATCCAGATAAAGCTGTTGGATATTCTCCGGGGAAGGTTTTAAAACAACCTGAAACTGATAATAATGCTGAAGACGGTTAGGGTTCTCACCATAGCGTCCATCATTCGGTCGACGTGCCGGTTGCACAAATGCGGCACGCCAGGGTTCAGGGCCAATTGCCCGTAAAAAAGTCGCCGGATGGAAAGTGCCTGCACCTACCTCCATATCAAATGGCTGAAGTACAACACATCCTTGTTCTGACCAATAGTTCTGAAGCCTGAAAATAATATCCTGAAAGGTTGGCATAACCAGTCCAATCCATTTAAATTGCTTAAACCCTCATACCTACACATATCCCCATCCGGGGTCGCCAGAATGAAGCCAGGATACAGCCTGACTAGAAAGGCAGCATTATAGTCCAAAAGAACAACCCCAGCCATTTAACCGAAAATCAAACCAATCAGAATTACCTCCTATCACAACAGAAGAACGCTGAACAAAAAATCCTGTTGTCTTTAGTTTGCAGGTTTATTGGAAAATGCAATTAATGACTTACGCCATGATGGAATCAAGTCTCGAACACTCGTTGCGGCGCCAATTAGCCGGGTTATTCCAGTACGATAACGTCGGGACTTCAGAAACTGAACATCAATATTGCAAAAACCAGCGGTCTTCAATAACAATTCCAACTCCTTTTTTGTAAACTCCCGATTATGCCGCAGGAAGAAAAATGAGTGGCCCTGATCCAGAACTGGTTTTGCCAGCAAATAATGTTCCTGATAATCATAGGTGATGTTTTTCCCACGTAAAATTCTGCTCCGGTTACGAAAACAAGCCACATTAGGCACATCAACCTCCAAGATTCCGCCAGGTTTTAATACCCGCATCATTTCCAATACTGCAGGCAGGTGAGAATGTGTAAAATGCTCCAGAACCTGACAACAAGTAACCGCATCAAATGTATGTTCCGGATAAGGGAAGGGGCTGATTTCGATATTGCATCGACTCAGCTTTATACCATGCATTGAATAAACCATTGAAGGATGTTCAGTCTTATCAAAGAAATCCAAACCACAACACTCATGGCCTAAACAGTGTAAAAGTGCCAAAAACATGCCGTGTCCTGAACCAACATCCAACACGCTTGAACAATTTTGAAGAGCAAAAGCAATTTCAACAAACCGATCAATACTACCAAAAAATACATTCTCTAAAGCCTTATCCTTCAAGTCGTACAACAACCCTTGCTGACGAAACTCCTGAGCCCGAAGATAAATCTGCCGTTTTGTTCCCTCTTGAGAATTCATGCTATTTATCCTTTTAAAAGAACAGATACTGCCCAAAACTTCATCAACTCAACTTATCCTGCTCTGGTTTAACTGAATTGTTGCCCATAAATAAAATACATCGTTGGGATGTAGACAAACCATACTGGAATGAAACTTAAATAGTACCTGTTTTTCCCTCCAGATGAATCAAGGCAAGTTTATCCATACGACTCAATCTCTTGATAGCTGCCTCACGGGACTGCGCCTCTACACGGCTTGAAACCACTTCTTTCCAGATAAGCTGAACGGGTAAATGTGAACGGGTGTATTTACTTGCACGACCTAGATTATGTTTTAAAAGCCGGGCCTCAATGTCTGTGGTAATGCCTGTATAAAGGCTTCCACCACGACACTCAAGAATGTAAACAAACCAGGTCATGCCTTTTTTCTCCAAAAGAAAGCAAGCAATACCAAAATACCTGACAGTACAATAACAGGTCTATCCCCAAAGCGAGAATAAGGGGTCATACCTGCATAACCTTGAGCCATCCCTACCAGAGAACCTGTTATATCGGGGGGAAGCCGGGACAGCACTCTACCATGTTCATTGATAATTGCAGTCATCCCCGTATTGGTTGCACGCAACATATACCTCCCGTTTTCAAGAGCACGTGCCTGGGAAATTTGCAGATGCTGGAAAGCCGCATAATCATGGCCAAACCATGCATCATCTGTCTCATTAACCAGAACGCTGGCTTGAGGAAGCGACTGTCTAATTTCATTACCGAAATTATCTTCATAGCAGATATCTACCGCAATTTTTTGTCCAGCTGCAACAATAGGGGGTTGATTAACTCGTCCCCGGTTAAAACTATCCAGCGGGATATTCACCCATGCCATAAGCGGTTTAAAAATAAACTTCAACGGGATAAACTCACCAAATGGCACCAGATGATGCTTACGATAAATCTGCGTGGGCGCCACACCCAGTGTCATCACACTATTATAAAAATGTTTTCCATCCTGTTCAGGCACACCATAAAGCAAGGTCGATCCAGTCTGCCGCAAATGATTGGCCATCGCTGATAAATAATGCATAGGCAGCATGCTGGAAAAAACCGGAAAAGCCGTTTCTGGCAATATGATCAGCTGCTCATGAGACGCATCAACCAGACCCTGATAAAGCTTCAGTGTCTTTTGAGCCTGGTCGGGTTCCCACTTAATACTTTGCGGGATATTTCCCTGTATCAGTCTTACACTAAAAGGAGATCCCTGAGGATGGGTATACGAAACCTGATTCATTCCAAAAGAAAACAAGACGAGTCCTGTCAGGCCCATTAATGCTCTTCGGCTCCATCCTGAAACGAATACCAACCTGATAAGAAGAGCCACCAGCCCAATCAGAAAACTGGTTCCATAAATACCCAGTATGGGGTCAATCCATCTGAACCAGCCTGAAGGAATCTGGCTATAACCCAGACTAAGCCATGGAAAACCAGTGAAAAGAGTACCTCGAAGCCAATCCATCAATCCTAAAACAGAAGGAACAGCAATAAGCTGCAAAGCCGGGCTATTTCGAAAGGACCAGATCATTCTGGCTGCTATCATCCAGTACAATGCCAGTAGAAAGACAAACAAGATAAGACATAACGCTGCCAAGTAAACTGGCATTCCACCATACACATGAAGACTGATATAAATCCATACCACCCCAACCAGAAAGAAACCCAGCCCAAAAAACAATCCAACGCCTAAGGCCATCTTCCCGGTTTTCTGCCTAAACAGCAGCTCCAGCCATAAGGCCAGAATAGCCAGCAAAAAAAAACTATACCCTTCTGGATAAAACGCAAGAGGAGATAACGCACCAAGAAAGAAGGCAATCAGGATGATCCCGAGCCGCATTAGACCTTTACCTGATTCAACGGTATAACCAGAAGGGTGTGCAGTCGGCGACTATCGGCACGCAACACCTGAAAAATTAGATCATTCAGCTCAACCTGTTCTCCACGCTTGGGCAGCCTGCCAAAAAGACTAATGACAAGACCTCCTACCGTATCATAGTCATCATCGCTGAAATCTGTACCCAAAACGGTATTAAAGTCCTCAATTTCTGTCTGGGCCTTTACGCGGTAGCGACCTGACTTGTCTCGAATAATATTGTCTTCAGTCTCATCAAAATCATATTCATCCTCAATATCCCCAACAATCTGCTCCAACACGTCCTCTATGGTGACCATCCCGGCTACCCCACCATATTCATTCACGACAATAGCAATATGATTCCTGTTACTTCGAAATTCCTTTAGCAGGATATTCAGTCGTTTTGATTCAGGGATAAATATTGCCGGTCGTAACATATCCCGAACATTAAATTCTTCCCCGGCATAGTAACGAAGCATATCCTTGGCCAGCAGAATCCCGATGACATCATCGCGATCCCTATCAATCACGGGAAACCTTGAGTGGGCGGTTTCAATCACAAATGGAATAAACTTGTCTGGAGTTTCATCAATATCAATTACATCCATCTGAGATCTGGGAATCATGATGTCCCTTACCTGCATTTCAGATACCTGAAGCACGCCCTCAATCATGCTAAGCGCATCAGCATCTAGTAGATTACGCTCATAAGCTGCATGCATAAGGGTAACAAGCTGCTCCCGGTCCTCAGGTTCACGCATCAGCAGATGGCTTAATCGTTCCAGCCAACCCGGTTTACCAGCCTCATCCATTTCTTATCCTTTAATCATTCAAAATCCATCTTTTACGTAGGGATTAGGTATATGCAACCTTTCAAGAATGGCACACTCCCGGTTCTCCATAATGACTGCCTCCGCATCAGTCTCATGATCATAACCTTGCAGATGCAGCACACCATGAACAACAAGATGGGCATAATGATGTGTAAGCAATTTCCCCTGCTCCCGCGCTTCTTTTTCAACAACAGGAGCACATAACACCAAGTCTCCGATAAAAGGGGCAGCAGACGAATACACGAAGGTCAGCACGTTAGTCGCAGTATGGCGGTTCCGAAAACGATTCAGCTCACGACCCTCTGGTTCATCTACGATTCTTAGGGTAAGTTCCATCGGGGCTTCCATAGCCGCCTTAATCCACCGCCTGATGGTAGCACGATCCGGCATGAATCGGCCTTCTACTGCATACTGGACTGTAACTGATAATTGATTCATATTGACATGATCATCCACCAGTTTTGCCAGGGTACTGGGCATAAGCATTAACAATCTGCTGAACGAGCGGATGCCTGACCACATCATCCGAAGTAAATTCTCGAAAACGGATCCCGCGGACTTGGGTCAAAATCCGCCAGGCCTCCAATAGGCCCGACTCCTGGCCTTTTGGCAAATCTATCTGGGTCACATCCCCGGTAATGACAGCCTTGCTACCAAAGCCAATCCGTGTCAGGAACATTTTCATCTGCTCCCTGGTTGTATTCTGTGCTTCATCTAGAATAACAAATGCATGATTAAGTGTCCGGCCTCTCATGTAAGCCAAAGGAGCAATTTCTATCGCAGCCTTTTCAGATAAACGGGAAACCTTGTCATAGCCCAAAAGATCATTCAAGGCATCATATAAAGGCCTCAGGTAGGGATCAACTTTCTGTGCCAGATCGCCTGGAAGAAACCCTAACCTCTCCCCTGCTTCAACTGCCGGTCTAACCAGAACAATCCGTTCTACTATGCCACGCTCCAATGCATCTACCGCACAAGCCACAGCCAGAAAAGTCTTACCAGTACCTGCAGGGCCAATCCCGAATGTAATGTCATGGGACTGGATATCTTCCAGATACGAGGCTTGATTTGAGGTCCTGGGCTTAAGACCAGGCTTACGGCCTCCTAGCAACTGAGGCATATTCAGATTCTTTGCAGATGCTGCTTCAATAAGACCCAGCTGAATATCATCCACTGACAAAGGAGAAGCAGCCTGATCATAAAAGTTTCGCAGTGCCCATGCTGCCTGCTCCATCGGAACAGGCTCACCCTGAAGTTCGAAACGCTCACCAACACGATTTATCGTGATATTCAATGCGGTTTCAATCTGCCTTAAATTATCATCCAGAACTCCACACAGATTGACTAGGCGATGATTATCAACAGGAGTAAATTTAATCTTCACAATTTTTTATCTGTAAGAAACGGAAAAACTGGATTATTCATCCCTAACCCCCACCCCCATCTCATTTTAAAATAAGCGTAGAGGCAGCCAAAATTCAACAGGCTGAACCAACAAAGCCAAAACCTGTCCTGACTCACACCATCTTACCGCGCAAGGAATGGGGCAAAGCCTCAGTAATCCTGACATCAACAAACTGATACATACAAGAATCGGGGCCTGAAAAATTCACCACTCTGTTATTATCCGTTCGTCCGGTCAATTCCTGGTTATTTTTCCTGGAATGCCCATCAACAAGAACATGCTGTATTGATCCGATCATGGCCTGGCTTGCTTGCTGGCCTAACAACCCAATCAAAACCTGAAGTTTTTCAAGCCTGGCCTGCTTTACTTCCAGCGGCACAGGATCAGGTAAACTGGCTGCAGGGGTTCCAGGCCTTGCACTATAAAGAAAGCTAAAACTGCCATCAAACCCTATATCCTTAATCAAAGCCAGAGTTGCCTCAAAATCATCATCTGTTTCACCTGGAAAACCCACTATAAAATCAGATGAAACAGATAACTCCGGCCGGATCTTGCGCAACCTGCGAATTATTGATTTATATTCCATCACGGTATAGCCACGCTTCATCAGGGCCAGAATACGATCAGACCCCGACTGTACGGGCAAATGAACATGGTTAACCAGTTTAGGCAATGAGGAGTAAGCCTTAATCAGGGATGACGTGAATTCAATCGGATGAGAAGTAGTATAGCGAATTCGCTCTATTCCTGGAATTTCAGACACACAGTGTAACAAGCCGGCAAAATCTTCTTTTGGGCCAAACCCCTCCTGATTTTGCCAGGCATTGACATTTTGACCCAACAGGGTGATTTCCCGAACCCCTCTATCTGCAAGCTCTGCTACCTCGGTCAACACATCAAGTAAGGGTCTCGATATTTCTTCTCCCCTGGTATAAGGCACCACACAAAAACTACAGTATTTGCTGCACCCTTCCATAATCGAGACAAATGCACTTGCTCCTTCTACCCGTGCTGGAGGAAGGGCATCAAATTTTTCAATTTCAGGGAAGCTGATATCAACCTGAGCATGCCCGCTTGCCCTTCTGGCATCAATCATCTGAGGTAGCCGATGAAGGGTTTGTGGCCCAAACACCATATCAACAAATGGTGCGCGATGCAGAATCGACTCTCCTTCCTGGCTCGCCACACATCCACCCACCCCAATAATAATATCAGGCCTTGCCTGCTTAAGGGTTTTCCAGCGACCTAATTGATGAAATACCTTTTCTTGCGCCTTTTCACGAACAGAGCAGGTATTTAGAAGCAAAACATCGGCTTCTTCAGGATTATTTGTGCTCTCCATGCTTTGCGCTGCTGCCAGAATATCTGCCATTTTCTCCGAGTCATACTCGTTCATTTGACAGCCGTATGTCTTGATAAAAACTTTTTTCACAAAAACCTCGAACAATCACGCCTAATCAGATCTAAAAACCATACATACCTACCAGAAAACCATAAACTGCTAGAACAAAAATAGTAGCAGCTTCATTGCAAAAATGCACAAAACACTCAAATTTATTTAGGCACTTTTCTTGCAAAAACCTATTATATCCAATTATGTTTCCTGTAAGGGGCAGGTTTTATGGGTGCTCTTTCATGAACCTCTAATCTAAAAGCAGGCCCTTTGATAAAGAATCACCAAGAAGAACAGCATAAGAATACCGAACCAGATTGTCTTTTTCCAACTCTGAAAAACCAAAAGAACCTTACCCATTGGTAATTAAAACTGGTTTGGATAGAACAATAAGGTCTTACTTTAAATCATAAACAACAAGATACATTCAACAACCCGAAAGACTGCCTCAGAAAACTTAGGAAATACACTAAACCCAAGCATCTTAGTTTCAATATGATCCAGCCATTTCAATGTAGCGGGGCTCACTATCCTTGTTTATCTGATTGTTTCTTAAACCTAAACAAAATGTTATTAGTATAAATATTGCTTTAACCAAACGTGAAAGAGACATCTTTCAAGCCAGATTCAACGTTTTTTAGTTTACCTGACTCGTTCTACGGCTAAAAAGAACGCATCAAACAACCAATATTATGTTTCTGTTAGCAGGAGAATTTTAATGCAGAAGAAAATGCTGGAGCTGGTCGTTGTGGCAGGATTGTGGGGCTTGCCACACCTGCTTCTGCCACTGTCGTAGGCACTGGTCCCACGACAAATTACGTGTTCCGGGAGCAAGGCATTCCGCCAACAAGCCGGGCATCCAGGGCAGGTTTGACTGGTCCGGCCCCACTGGCTGGCCTGCCGGTGCCCGGGGCAGCAGCATCAGCTCCGATGTTTTTCAGAACCAGGGCAGGGTCAATGAGGAAACCGACTTCTATGGGGGTATACCGGGACCTTCCTGCAGCACTGGGGGATCGGCCTCATCGACTATGCCTATTTCGGCAACACCCGCTTAATACCATCGAGGACAACGTCTTTCTGGGCTACCGCTGGCTCACCCTCAAATACAGCCATGAACTGGGCAAGTATTACAATCTGGCCGATTCCAGCAGCTCCTACTATTATGAAGCTGCCCTGGCCATCCCCCTGCCCAGCCGGTTCAGCCCCGGCCTGCATGCCGGGCACCAGGTCATCGCAGGGGCGCCCAACATCAGACTGAACCACACCGACTACCGCTTCTGCCTGTCCCGCAATTTCAGCCATGGCTACAGCGCCAGCCTCAACTATACGGCTAACAATGCCAACAAGACCCTGTATATACCGAATCTGATGGCGTCAATGTGACCAACCTCCACGCCTTCGTCAGCATGACCAAAACCTTTCAGTCCTTCCAGCCCCCCGCCAAAACAGGTCTGGCGGGAAAACAGTATCACTTATGTGCTTCTGGCCCATCAAATTACTTAGGGTGAATCCGTGAGACTTTTGTACCTTCAAGACTGACACTCAGCATCAACCCCTGCTGATTAAATATGAAAGCGTAAGCATCATCCTTCAATGTCGTTGATGAGAGGTTCCTCGCTACACCACTATCTACCACCACAACGCTTGGTCCAACACCAATTTCCCAGCCATCTGTCTTGTTTAAATATTTAATGGCTTTATCATTCATCAAGAAAACGGCATACCCATACGTCTGGGCACCTGCCTGTAAACCCCATGAAGCGGAAACAGAATTATAATAGCCTGCAACGCGTGAATTTTGATATAAAACCCCCTCGCCATAACTTCCGCCAACAATTAAGCCTGCCTTGATAATCTTCGGAAAAACCAGAATTGCCTTGGCTTTTCTGGCTATAACTGATGCAACTGGATTCGTCTGATACAAAATCTGCAAGGCATGAGCAGAGGAGGTATTCAAGTCCGCTGCAGACTCAGCCTTTGCGCAAAAACTCACAGATACCAGAAGAACCCCTATCACTGCACAAAAAATTGAACTTAAAACCTTACTGTGCATATGAATATTTTTTATGCTTATCATCATCGATCTCCAAACACAAATGAGTGAGATACACCAAATCGACCAAAATGACTCAGCCATCCAGCTTCAAAATGGCTCATTTCGGGAGTTCTCAAAATCCAGGATCACACAACAATACAAACTAAAAAAACCTGAACTTAGGTTATGGGCTTATTTGACTCGAACACCACTGTATTAAATCCTGCCCTAATCAACCTATTGATTTTATAAATCAAGTAAACTGAAAAAAACATCTGCAGCTAGCCCGGGGGGGATAAACTGTGAACCTGGTTACAGTATATACCTAGTTGGCTCGACCAGACTGTTTAGTTTCATACATCAATAAATCACCATCAGCTAATAGTGCATCAATTGAATCATGTTGTTCTGGAATGAATTCCACAACTCCGGCAGAAAACAAAATATCATATCCGCGATTCGCTTCCAAAGCAGCTGCCCTAACTAACTGGCGTAATCGGGTTACAGCTTCCTCCGCTTTTTCCTTTGTTGTATTAATAAGCAACGCTGCAAATTCATCTCCCCCCAAACGGGCCAAAATATCCGAATCCCGATATGCACGTTTCATCTGTCTAGCAAAACTTATCAATACCCTGTCTCCTTCGGCATGCCCTAGCATGTCATTAACCAATTTAAATTTATCCAAATCCATAAAGACAAGGGAAATCGGAAGATTCTGCCTGCGGCCCAACTGTAGAGCATGTTCCGAAAGCATCATAAATCCGCGCCGATTAGATACATTGGTCAACTCATCCATTGTGGCCAGCTGCATGACTGCCACCTCACGCTCAACCATAGAGGCCAAATCCACTAACACCTTAATATCATCACCCGTAAAGTAGCGTGGCTTTTGATCAATAATACATAACGTTCCTAATTTATAGCCATTTACAGCTTTAATCGGGCATCCGGCATAAAAGCGTATTTTGGGTTCATGAGTTACCAATGAATTACTGGAAAAACGGGCATCTTCTAATGCATCAGGCACAATAAGCGGCCCATCTTCTTTTATCGCATGATGACAAAAGGAAACATCCCTCGATGTTTCACGCACCTCTAATCCCTGACATGATTTAAACCACTGACGATCTTCATCAACCAAACTAACAAGCGCAATTGGCACATCAAATATTCTTTTTGCCATACGCGTCAGACGGTCGAAACGTTCTTCAGTCGGTGTATCTAAAATACCCAATGACCAAAGTGCTTCAAGCCTGGCTTGCTCCTCTCCTGGAATATCAGGTTTATTCAAAACTTCATTTCCTTAAATTCAGCTCAGAATAGCAATCCTGAACAAAACAAAACCACTAGTTCAAACAGATCAAGTTATATCAACAATATAACGTTTTATATCCATTTATTTCAATGGCATCAAATCATAAAGGCCCACTAAAAACGCCAGGAAAAATAAGGTTGCTGACTTTATAACTCAAGCCGGGTGGTCGTTTACCCAGATTTGAAATTTATTTACAACCCATTCCTATGGGACAAACCGACACATCAGCCAATGATGAAGCATAATTTCTGCTTAAGACGTGAACCTCTACGAAGGACCAAAGAATCAAAAAAATATTAATTTTTTTCCAGTCCTGTCAACTTTATCCACTAGTGAAAAGCAAGACAACAAGACATGAGTATAACCCCAAGTTTACACAGAACCTGCACAATTCAGCAAAATAAAACCCCAACGGGGACCCGTTAAAGTTTCAGATATGGTGGCTTTGCCTAACATATCGCCAAACTGCCCTATCCCTTTACCAGATTAACTTACGAAAACAGAAAATACTGCAAGGAAGTTCGCACTCTCAGAGCCATTAGCCAAAAAGGCCACCCTCATAATTTACTCATCTTTGAATTTCCTGGTAAATCACTAACTCAACACTTTTATCCGTTTCAAAGCTAACGTAGATTACCAATATCAATTAATACAGACAACGTTCCCGTGAGCGTAATCACATTTACCTGTCTAAAAACCGGATGCCAGATGCTGGCTACGTTGAATGGAATATAATACAGTGACCTATCCAGAAAATGCCATTACTCGTAAAGCAATTTCATGTTTAACACGTAATTTCTTTACCAAGAACATCCGGGTTAAATTTAAATTAAATGGAGCTTCGCCTGAATACCTGAACGCAACGACAAGGAATCCACAAATTCAGAGCCTTCTTACTCATTAATCTCACAACCCATATAGGTATCCTCACTAAACCATAACTGATAAAACACGTTACCAGGCTTTGCCACTGTTTTCAGCTTTTGTCTTCTGTTAACTCATTTGATTATTTCAGGCAAACAGACAAATATCATTCAATACTTCCTTCTATTTTGCTCATCCTAAAAATTATCATCTAAACCAATGCCAAGCTCATCGGCTTTAAAAAATCATTCTAAATCCAATATTCTTCGCATTACTTCAATAAAGCTTTAATCAACTGAGCGATAGGTCTTAAAACCATGTCTACATCAGTCAACGCAACCGCCTGCTACTTTATTTAGAAGTCAAATGCCAATGAATAAAAAAGTATTTAATATCCCATCGTTAAAATGAGGCCATCTATCAGATGGCCCCTTAAAGGGTATCCTTTATTCCACTTTTACTGAAACTGACCGTACCTTTCCCGGGTTTAATTTAGGCATTTCAATTCTCAATACCCCATTTTTATAACTGGCTTTTGCAGCTTCAATTTTCACTGGTACAGACAAAGGGAATACCCGTCGAAACGAACCGTAAGCACATTGAAATGTGCGCCATCTACCTATCGTTTTCTCATTTTCAAAACGTTTTTCCCCTCTAATAATTAATATCTCACCATCAATTTCAATATTTAAGTCCTTTTTATCCATGCCTGGAGTTTCCACCCTAACGACTAACCGTTGATCATCTTCAAATAATTCTGCTCCAAGGACAGACCAACCCTTTTCGGCTGACCAGGCATCATCATCAATTTGCGATGCCACAGGTAAATTCGTCGCCTCATCAGGTTTAAAATGAGTCAATGCATCACTTGTTGTTTTCCAAAGATGGCGCCATCCTTCGGCCATACCGTTTAGCCATGATTCTATATTTACCTTAAGGTTATCAAGTTTCATGGTCAATCTCCTTACCTTACAAAAACTATTATAATGATTGAATAACAACGGCATATTAAATCTTCTTGGTTCATAGAGTTAACACAGCCTGCTGAAAATTGCCTGAAATCTTGCGAGTATCCAAATCATTTAGCAAGATAGGTATCCTATTGAACTAAAATATATCTACATCATCGTAAATAGCCTCCATACCATCAGGAGACACCAATCAAAATTCGCCTTCCGACACATCATGGGAACCAACCTACATTCGCCACTAAGAGCAAGCGGCCTTTCCTCGACCTCAATATCAATAGTAAAAGGGGCTATTATTGTTTCAACTACATAAATTTCAACAGATTTAACACTAACCCTCCCCCATTTGCCACTGAATAGTCACTTTTTTATTACCATCAATACTTGTCATAAAAATCCACTTTAAAATTCTTTGCCTTTCAGCGAATGCGTCATTAGGAAAAATTCCTGTAACTCATAATCACTTCCCTATCCTATCTGGATGCACGATCAAAACCATCAATGTAATTGATATTTAAATATGATTGATGAATTAATTTTTCAAGCCCCAAGAACTCAAGCCTGGTCTCGATTAAACGATTTAAATTATAGGATTACCAAATATTTCTTGAAGAGACTCACGAAAATAAATTTCATAAACAACCACGAACCCTGATACTCATTGGGCTCGCAAAATAATGCCAACATTACAGAAAATACCCGCCCCACTATTCGTAGTGCTGGCATAATTGGTAAAAAGATCTGTCTGCATGTGCCATTCATGTGCAGATCTGAATTGATTTTTTGAAAACATCGAACAGAAGTGGGTTTACCTGAGCACAATTCGGCACTAATCAACTGGTTTCAGGTCAAAGAATGCCATGCACAAAATATTGCGAAACCGCGCGTGAGTGACAAAAACGAAAAAACGAAAAACCGACTAAGAACAGCCGGCCTTGAATAATGGTGGTGATGGGCAGAATCGAACTGCCGACCCCGGGGTTATGAATCCCGTGCTCTAACCGTCTGAGCTACATCACCAGGTAAAATAGCCATTAAAACTTAAATACGCTTGAGAAGCACTTTCTCAACCCCAAGCATCAGGAATAAAGCGGGCAATTTTCGCCTGCAATATCAGATCCTGTCAAGCTTTCTCAAAATCAGACGTTAAATCTAAAATGTACTATATCCCCATCACGAACAACATACTCTTTCCCTTCTAGCCGCATTTTTCCTGCATCCCTGGCGCCCTGCTCTCCGCTAAAGCGAATAAAATCATCAAAACCAATTACCTCTGCACGAATAAAACCCCGCTCAAAATCCGAATGAATCACTCCAGCAGACTGGGGAGCGGTATACCCGATAGGAATAGTCCAGGCTCTGACCTCCTTCACACCTGCAGTAAAATAGGTTTGTAATCCAAGCAAAGTAAATGCCGTACGAATCACTCGGTTTAAGCCTGGCTCAACAAGACCTAAATCAGATAGAAATGCTATTTTATCCTGATCTTCCAGCATAGCAATTTCTGATTCAAGTGACGCGCAGATCTCAACAACAAGAGCACCTTCCTTATCTGCATGAGATCTCAAGGATTGCACATAAAGGTTATTCAAAGATTCAGCTTCACCAATATTAGCTACATACATTAGAGGTTTTGCCGTAAGTAAAAACAAAGGTTGGATACGAACCTCATCTTCGACGTCCAGCCCCATGGCACGAACAGGTCTCCCCTTATCAAGCTCAGCACGCAAATGCTCAAGCAAAGTTAGCATATGCTGAGCTTCCTTATCCCCTGCCTTAACCATGCGTGAAAATCTTGCAAAGGACTTATCAACAGTCTCCAGATCTGCCAAGGCCAATTCAGTGTTAATAACCTCAATATCTGAAAGCGGATCCACCCGTCCCGCCACGTGAACAACATCACCATGATCAAAACACCGGACCACATGAGCGATTGCATTTGTCTCACGGATATTGGCAAGAAACTGGTTGCCCAAGCCTTCACCTTTCGATGCACCTGCTACCAAGCCAGCTATATCAACAAACTCCACTAATGCAGGCTGGATTTTTTGGGGATGCACAATTTCTGCCAGAGCAGCCAGACGGGAATCAGGCACCTCAACAATACCAATATTGGGTTCAATCGTACAAAAAGGATAGTTTTCAGCCGCTATGCCCGCATTGGTAATCGCATTGAATAGGGTCGATTTACCCACATTGGGCAAACCCACAATCCCACACTTAAGGCTCATGGGTTCCCCTCATCTGAAACTTGTGGTAGACGACGGTTTAAAACCTGCATGACTGCATCCATCTTTCCTGAAGACAATTCGGCTAAAAATGGCAGGCTATCCCGAATGGATCCTTCTATTTTTGCCAAATCAACCGGGCCAGGGCGGCCTAAAACATAGCCCAACACTTTTTCACGAGACCCTGGGTGGCCGATACCAATTCGTAAACGCCAAAAATCAGATGATCCAAGCGAGGCAATAATACTACGCAATCCATTATGGCCCCCATGACCCCCAGCCTGTTTCAGCCGGATAACACCAGGAGGCAAATCAAGTTCATCATGCACAACTAGAATCTCATCAGCTGCAACATGATAAAAACGGGACAACGCACCCACTGCAAGACCGCTGTCATTCATAAAAGTCTGCGGTTTTACCAGCCAGACATCCTGTTTCTCAACACGCGCCTGACCTACCAGAGCATGGTGCTTTACCTGCATCCCCAGCTTCACATCGATATTTTTGCTTAAATCATCCAACCACCAGAAGCCGGCATTATGGCGGGTCGATTCATACTCACGCCCAGGATTTCCCAAGCCTACAATCAATCGAATAAATGACATGTATTTCGCCAAATGAACAAGGCCCGCCGCAGATTTCGGCGGGCCTTACCTGACTAGTTAGCTAAACACGTTTAAAATCAACATGTAAAACCAAGGGACGAAAAGGATGCATCTGGATATTCTGAACCATAACAGAATGCTTCGTGTTATCAAGAACAAGCGTTAACGGAGATTCGAAAAACTCTTTATGTTTAATCTGATGAAAAACCGTATTGTGATCAATCTCGATGGATAAGGGATCTTCCTTACCACCATATACAATTGCAGGCACACGACCAGCGCGGCGTAGACGGCGGCTCGCACCCGTTCCAAACGCACTCCTTGCGGTTGCTATCATTTCATAACTCATCTTTATCTCCAAAATTTATGTTGCCCGCGACCAGGCTAACATTACACGGGGGATCCCCACTCCTTAATCTATAAAAAGCGAACTGACTGACTCTTCACGACTAATCCTTGAAATTGTTTCCGCTAATAGGCCTGCAATCGACAGCTGACGAATTTTTGGGTTATTTTTTGCTTCCGGTGTCAGTGGGATGGTATCTGTCACTACAAGCATATCCAGTGCTGAAGCAGTAATTCGGAACAAAGCCTGTCCAGAGAGTACGGGGTGTGTAGCATAAGCAAGTACACGCGCCGCGCCTTGCTCCTTAAGCGCCCGCGCAGCTTCACATAAAGTATTGGCCGTATCCACCATGTCATCCATAATGACACAGGTTTTCCCAGCAACTTCGCCGATGATGTTCATCACTTTTGCAACATTTGGCTTTGGCCGACGCTTATCTATAATTGCCAAATCAGAATCATCCAAAAGCTTAGCCATGGCTCGCGCTCTCACAACTCCACCCACATCCGGAGAAATTACCACCAGATTTTCATACTTCTGCTCACGTAAATCAGCAAGCAATACGGGTGTTGAGTAGATATTATCCACCGGGACATCAAAAAATCCTTGAATCTGATCGGAATGCAAATCTACTGTAAGCAGGCGATCCACACCTGCACCCGTTAGCATGTTCGCTACCACCTTTGCTGAGATTGGAACGCGGGCTGAACGGGGACGTCTATCCTGGCGCGCATATCCAAAATAAGGGATTGCTGCAGTGATTCGGCCTGCTGATGCGCGTTTTAGCGCATCCACCATAATCATGACTTCCATCAGGTGATCATTAGTTGGGTGGCAAGTGGATTGAAGCACAAAAACATCACTTCCTCTCACATTATCAAGCAATTCAGCCATAACCTCACCATCACTGAATCGCCCGACTACTGCTCGCCCTAGCGGAATTCCAAGATATTTTGTGACATCCTCGGCCAAGCCCACGTTAGCTGTGCCAGTAAATATCATCATGTTTGCATTGCTCACGCTTCTACCCTTCGCCTGAACGCAATACTGACCATTTTCATCTGCGGCTTCATGACTCACTTACCCTATCAAACCAAAAGGGCGAGCATGTAACTCGCCCTTAATCATAATGGCTGGGGAGGTAGGGATCGAACCTACGAATGCCGGAATCAAAATCCGGTGCCTTACCACTTGGCGACTCCCCAATTCAATCAATCAATTCATAATGCGGATGCCGATCCAGGCCCTGAGCCATAAACCCACGCATTCCACGAGGTTTAGCCAAAAATACACGCCTTGCCTCATCTTCTCGATCAAACTCTGCAAACACACAAGCTCCGGATCCAGTCATGCGCGCTTCACCATACTGCATAAGCCATTCAAGACATCTGGCAATCTGCGGGTGTCGTGCAATCGCAATGTCTTGCAATTCGTTTCGCATTGGTCCGGGAAAGTCGGTCATTCTGTCAACAAAATCCCCGACTGTCAATCCAAGCGATTCAAAAATCTCTCTCGTTGAAACAAATACATCTGGGGCTAGAACCACATACCAGGCAGGCAAGCAAACAACCGGATCAAATCGCTCCCCGATACCTTGCACCCTGGCATTAATTCCATAAACAAAAAAAGGCACATCTGCCCCCAAGGTCAACGCAATATCCAATAATGAATCCCGGCTCAAATGCGTTTTCCAAAGATGGTTTAATGCAATAAGAACAGTAGCAGCATCAGAACTCCCTCCACCCAGGCCACCCCCAATCGGCAGGGTCTTTCTCAAACGAATTCGAGCACCAAGCGGGCAATTAGTCAGGACCTTTAACCGCCTTGCCGCAAGCAGGCACAGATCATCAGCTTCTTCAACCCCAGGAACAGATTGTGCCCGTTCAATCCTGCCGTCCTCCATCACACTAATGTAGATCTTGTCTGACACATCGACCAGTCTGAACAAACTATCAAGCAGGTGGTATCCATCCGGACGTCGCCCCATTACCCGTAAAGATAAATTAAGCTTCGCCGGTGCCAGAAATAAGTGCTCTGGCATATGTTCCTTCTTCATGCTGGTGCCCACCGGTCAATAATTAATTTTACCTTTACTTCGGGGCCCTTCAGAATCAATCGGGAAGGCAGCATGACCTGCCCTTGCTGGCTATAGCCACTATAGTCAACAATCCAGCCTTCCTGTTCCAGATGAACCAGTTGACCTGCCTGATTCAGGCGGGTCAATGCCTGACCAGGCGCTGGCTGCCCCATTACCCAATAATGCAGGCCTTTGATAGGCAAAGGCCAGCCTAGAATTCTTTGGGTCAATGCCCTGGCAGAACCAGACACCCACTTCTTTCCATCAGCTGTTTCAAGCACAACGGCCTTATCATTACGTACGATACGCGCCACTCCCTGACCCAACGGAGAAAGAATCAAGACAACATCCTGATGCTTTAGATGACGCCAGGTCAAAGAACCAGAAAAACTTTTCTGGCGATCAATAACACCAATATGACCTGACAGGAGATAGGCCTGACTGCTCAGCGGAGATTGCACCCCTGAATCTGGAGGCAAGGTCAGGCCAGCACATCCCGACAAAACGAAAACAAGCGCCAGAACTACTTTTTTAGCAGGTGAAAATACCCCCATCAATTAATGCTCCAGCCGTTTTATAGTGGCTTTTAAAACAACATTGTCAGGATGGAGCCGTAGACACTTATCCCAAATCTTTCTAGCCTCATAATGATGTCCTGCCTGCCACAACACTTCCCCCCAATGCGCACCGATTTCTGGATCCGGATAAGCTGTATACGCTTTTTTCAGATCAGCCAGGGCCTGTTGGAAATGCCCCAAACGATACTGCAGCCAGCCCAGACTATCCATAATTAAGGGGTCATCAGGGAGCAGGGCATATGCCTTATCAAGCAAGATCCCTGCCTCTTTCAAATGCACATCATGATCAGCATAGGTATAGCCTAATGCGTTATAGGCCTGCCCATCATCAGGTTTCAGGGCAATTAGCTGGTGCATATCTGACTCAAAAACACCTTCAAGCCCAATCCGCTCGGCTGCCAGGCCATGGGCATACAATACATCAGGGTTAGCTGGTGCCTCCTTGTACAGCTTATCCAGCAAGACATAGGCCCGTCTGCGTTTCCCCATCTTGTTCAAGAGTTCTGTTTTAGCCAGCGTCACGACAATCCGGTCCTGAAGGTTACTCACTGGAAGAGAAGATAGAACGGCCATGGCATCATGATTCTTGCCTTCATCAGACAAAACGCCCGCCAACCGGATCCGGGCCATAACATAATAAGGGCCCTCAATGACTGAAGCATACCAGTCCAGAGCCTTATGCGGATGACCCAATGCCTGCTCTGTCTGGCCAAGATATAATTTGATCTGCTCCTTGTTGGCTACCGGAAGGGTCAGTGCCCTTAGAAAATAGGCATGCGCAACCTTCCAGTCTCCCATCTGTGCAGATAACAAGCCCACAGCCAAATTAATTGCAGCATTATCCGGATTACTTTTTGCTAAAAGTTCAAACTGGGCACGAGCAGCATGAAAATGCGAAGCACTGACCAGGGCCCGCGCATAAACCAGGCGAACGTTGGGGTCATTGTCATGATTTAGAAAAACCTTGAGAAAATTTACTGCAGCTTCAGGAGATTGTCGATCAAGTATCACCCCCTTTAATACAGCTGCCTCAGGGGAATGAGGGTTAAGAGTCAGGGCTACATTCACCTGTTGAAGGGCAACCGCTGCTTTTTTAGCCCTAAATGCAGTTTCTCCTGCAAATATATGGGCTTGATATTTGTCAGGGTAATGCTTTGCCAGTGATAGGGCGAATGCTAACGCCCTTTCCACATCCGGAATTTGAGCAACCAGGCTATCCAAATTTGAAAAAACCACATTATCATTAATATCCTTACGATTTAAAACCGATTCAACATAGGGCAAGGCGCGGTTAAAATCCCCTTTTTCAATCAACATAACAGCTAGCATCTGCACAGGCTCAGTAGCTTTTGGATCAAGCCTTATCCATAGTTTCGCCGCCTGTTCAGCCAGAGTAATCTGGTGATCATGCAAGGCAATCTCCAAAGCATGCTGTACAAACCTCACATCGTGCGTCACTTTGGCCAAATGCATAAAAACCCGAACAGATATCGTTTCCTGTCCTTCCTGATTTGCTATTTCTCCAACCAAATCCTCATAAAGGAGCTCATCAGGTTTAATCGCAGTTGGATGGGACTGTCTTGCGCCTAAAAAACCTACCGGATTATTCTGAGCGGAAGGAATGGGATGATGCATTGCACAGGCACCCAAAAAAACAATCAGTAACAACACCAGAAGAAAACGAAAACTCATCTAAATAACCTTAAGGAACACCAAAAATGACTCATCCTAAATCAGGATGCCACGTGACTATCAAGCGATATTAGATGAGTTAGGCATACGACTCAAGCAGCGAACGTGCTATTCTTGAATTATTTAAAGCAGCCTTTAGCTAAAAACATGCCAGAATTGCCTGAAGTTGAAACAATTAAGCGTGGCCTGGCTGACTCCATGATAGGTCGGACCATCCTATCCGTCAAAATCCGACAGTACAAGCTTCGCTGGCCCATTGACCCGCATCTTGAACACAAGATCACCGGTGAAAAAGTTATTGCCCTAAGACGTCGGGGTAAATATCTGGTTACCGATCTGAAAAAAGGTCACCTTATTATCCATCTGGGGATGTCCGGCACACTTCGCGTTTTTGATGATTCAACTGCCATCGGCAAGCATGATCACCTTGATATTCACCTGGACAGCAGAAAAATAATCCGCTTTTGCGATCCGAGACGATTCGGAGCGATTCTATTTACAGTCGAACCAGCCGAATTCCATCCTCTCCTGGCCCATCTTGGAATTGAACCACTTCAACCCGACTTTAACGGTGAAACCCTTTTTTCAATTACAAAAACCAAAAAAACAAGTATCAAACAGCTCCTTATGAACTCACATCTTATTGCAGGTATTGGCAATATTTACGCAAATGAGGCCTTGTTCTATGCGGGCATCCACCCTGCAGCAATTTCAGCCTCACTCGACCAAAAGCGCTGTTCTAGCCTTGCAGACAGCATTTCTGCTACTTTAATGAAGGCTATCAACTTAGGTGGGAGCTCTTTACGGGATTTCGTCAGCAGCGATGGGAAAAAAGGATATTTTCAGCAGGAATATCAAGTCTATGGACGAAACAAACAATTATGCCACACCTGCAAGACCAGTATTATCATGATCCGGCAGAATGGAAGAAGCAGTTTTTTTTGTCCCCGATGCCAACCTTTTTAGGATCCATCCGAACTCAGGGCGAGATATTTCTCATAGAGATGCTCTTTACTTTCAACATGCTCCGGATCAAAAGGGATACAATCAACCGGGCACACCTGCTGGCATTGAGGGGCTTCAAAATGACCCACACATTCTGTGCAGCGGTTCGGGTCAATCACATAGATTTCTTCGCCCTGAGAAATAGCATTGTTAGGGCACTCTGGCTCACATACATCACAATTGATGCACTCATCTGTAATCATCAGCGACATGATAAAACCTCAAGGTTGTTACTACTCACAACCATGACATTCTATCAAATTCAGAGATAAAAAACTCGATTTTTAGTCCGAAGAAAAGCCAGTACTGCCGGGTGGACAAAAGGACTTACATCTCCTCCCAAACGAAAAATCTCACGAACAATCGTAGCTGAAACAAACATAAAGGGATCTGATGCGCTCAAAAACAAGGTTTCCACGTCCGGGGCAAGATTACGATTCATTCCAGCCAGCTGAAACTCATACTCAAAATCAGACACAGCCCGCAACCCCCGAAGAATGATGTTCGCATTCTGCTCCCGAAGAAAATAGCTCAAAAGACCCTTAAACCCCATAACTTGAATACGCGGATCATTCGAAAAAACTTCCGTAGCCATTTCAACGCGTTCCTCAAGCGTAAAGCAGGTTTTCTTATTGACATTCTCTGCAACTGCAACGATTACCCCTCCGAAAAGTTCAGAAGCGCGCCGAGTAATATCTTCATGACCTCGAGTGATCGGATCAAATGTTCCTGGGTAAACTAGCTTCAACATAATAAGGATCCAATTTAAATATTTTTAATAACTTCAAGTAACGCATGGCAAGCCATACCTGCCTTGGTCTTTTTCTTCAGTCTAAACCCTTCCGGCAGTTCAAATAAATCCAGCTCGCTTTCAACATAAACATGCCCACCGGCTTTAACCTGGCCCAATAATCCAGGCAAGAGATCGGGGATAAGGCCAAGGCCAAAAGGCGGATCAACAAAGATCAGATCAAACTGCTCCTGACTGGCGCGAAGGAACTCAGTCGCATCCTGAAAAATCACCCTTAATCTTGAGCCTGCACCCAAGGTTCGGGCATTCTCCAATAAAAAAGTACGGGCCTGGGCCGCATTTTCAACCATAACGACTGAGGACGCTCCCCTGGACAAGGCCTCGAACCCCAATGCCCCGCTTCCTGCAAAAAGATCCAGACAACTTGTCCCATCCAGCGTCTGCCCAAGCCAATTAAACAAGGTTTCCCGACTTCTCTGTGGCGTCGGGCGCAATCCTGGCAAATCTGGAAATTTAAGCAGACGACTACGCCATATCCCTCCTATGATCCTTACCTGATTAATATGGCTCTTATTTTTAGCCCGGCTGTTTTTTGGCATTTTCTTTCAAATTCCTGCATATCCTTGCGCCATATGATTTGATATCATAGCCGCAAGAGAAATTCCTCGCTAGCCTGACTATTCGGCTCCGGTTCACTTAAATTGCCTATTTCCATGTTTAGTTTTTTAAAAAATAACACACCAAAAAATAACCCGATACCCGAAACCTCTACTGCATCAGGGATTGGAAGCAGGCTTCGGGCCGGACTTGCAAAAACCAGGGATCGGTTACGGGACCTCACACCCTTGTTTTCCAGCTCAAAAATTGATGGGGCTTTCTATGAGGAAATTGAGGCGCTCCTGTTATCTGCAGATTGTGGAATCAAAGCGACTGCCACAATTATCCAGACACTGCGTAATACAGCAAATGAAAAAAAACTAAATTCTCCTGCGGAGTTAAAACCCATATTACACTCCACCCTCGTCAAACTTCTAAGCCCTCTTGAATCGCCGCTTGACACCAGAAATGCCCATCCTTTCGTCATCCTGCTAGCAGGAGTTAACGGCGCAGGGAAAACGACCACAATCGGAAAGTTGACTCATTTATTTCAGTCACAGGGGCTTTCTGTTCTCCTGGCTGCCGGAGACACATTTCGGGCTGCAGCAAAAGAACAACTCAAAATCTGGGCAGAACGCAACCAAGTCGATATTATCAGCCAAAGTGGCAATGATCCGTCTGCTGTAATGTACGATGCTGTTACCGCCGCTCAGGCGAGACAGATTGATATTGTCCTAGCAGATACAGCAGGACGTCTTCCAACACAGACACATCTCATGGATGAGATTCGCAAAATCAAGCGGGTTATTGACAAGGCCCAGACCAATGCACCCCACGAAATTCTTTTAGTACTGGATGCCAGTACCGGGCAAAATGCCATCAACCAAGTCAAAGCATTCCACCAAGCCTTGAATCTGACCGGACTGGTACTGACAAAACTTGACGGAAGTGCACGAGGAGGAGTATTACTGGCCATCGCACAAGAATGTCCTGTTCCAATAAAATATATAGGTGTAGGAGAGAATGTGACTGACCTCAAAAAGTTTGATGCCCAAGAATTCATCGCTGCATTACTAGACTGACAGAACAATGGTGATCCGGTTTAATCAAGTCTGCAAAACCTATCCGGGCAAATTAGAAGCCATACGTGATTTAAGCCTGGAAATTCAGTCCGGGGAGGCTGTTCTACTGACAGGTCGATCTGGCTCAGGTAAAACCACCCTCATCAAGATGATCTGTGCACTGGAAATGCCGACGTCCGGTCAAATCCTGGTCAACAATCAGGACATCTCCCGTATCAAGAAAGGCCATATCCCCTACTTAAGACAAAATATAGGTCTGGTTTTTCAAGAACAAAAGATTCTATACGACCACACTGTACTATCGAATGTGTCCCTACCTCTACATATTAGCGGACACAGCCGTTCAGAGACGGCCCAGCGTGCCAAAGCGGCACTTGAACATGTTGGCTTGCTTCATCGAGAAAAAGCCAACCCCTTGACATTATCAGGAGGGGAACGACAACGAATGTGTATTGCACGTGCAATCGTGAACCGGCCAAGCCTATTGCTAGTAGATGAGCCAACTGCCAACCTTGATGCAGAACATGCCGCATCCATCATCGATTTGTTTGGTTCATTCCACCAGGCCGGAGTAACGGTTATTATTGCAACACATGATGATCAGGTTATCAGGCGGTTACCCTTGAGGCAGATTCATCTTGAGGCAGGCCAACTTGAAAGGCCTTTCCCTTTATCAGGCCGGCACTAATATCTTTATGGCAAACTGGATCCTACAACACTGGTTCACGTTCTGGCAGGCTTTCGGCAAGCTTTTTAAAACACCCTTGTCCTCCTTCCTCACAATCCTGGCAATGGGTGCTTCCCTGTGCCTTCCAGCCGGCCTTTACCTGATACTACAAAGTCTAGGTAGCCTGCAAGGGGTCGTTCACACCAATCCGCAAATCTCTATTTTCATGAACCCTCAGGCCAGCAGTTCAGATATTGGGCAAGTCAACCAGTTGCTCAGCCAGAATACAGAAATCAAACAGTATCGCTTTATACCAAAATCTGAAGCCATTCAATCCCTGGCTAAAAGCTCCGGTATATCAAACCTGCTGGCTGGACTTCCTTCCAATCCACTACCGGATGCCTTTGTGGTTTACCTGAAAAACAGTTCACCAGAAAACATGGCTCAATTTAAAAAACTCGCCAAAAGCTGGGCATCTGTTGATTCAGTACGGTTTGATGCTACCTGGGTGCGCAGGCTACATGCACTTTTGATGCTTGGACAGAACTTTTTTGTCTTGATCAGCAGCCTGTTAGGGTTAACAGTTGCGGTTGTTATTGGCAATACTATCCGCCTGCAAATAGCCACACGTCATGACGAAATAGAAATCAGCCTGCTTATCGGAGCCACCCGTCGATTTATTCGTCGGCCATTTCTTTATTTCGGTCTGATCCAAGGCCTTCTGGCCGGGCTTGCTGCCTGGGGAATGCTCAGTATTTGTCTATTAATTGCCAATACAGACATCGCCGCTTTTTCCAGTACATATGGTTCAACTTTTTCTATCCATAATCTACCTTCAGTTGCCGTAGGAACTCTTCTGATTTGCTCTTCCTTTTTCGGATGGTTGGGCGCCCTCATTGGGTCCTCTTCTGCTATCAAAAATTTTTAACGTGTCTGTCAATTTCAAAGAGAATATTGGCACTCAAGCACAGAGAGTGCTAAAATAGAACCTGAAGTTCTTTACATACTTGTATTTTGTATTTGTGGAGGCTATATGGCGAATCAATTTGCGCTTCCAGTAGCGACTGCTGGTAACCTTGAAAGGTACATCCAGTCTGTCAAGCAGTTCCCTATCCTCTCAGCTAAAGAGGAAGCTGAACTGGGGCGTCAACTTCATCAGAACAATGATTTAAATGCAGCAAGGCAATTAATCCTGTCCCATCTTCGCGTGGTAGTCAGCATAGCGCGAGGCTATCATGGTTATGGATTACCGCAAGCTGATCTCATTCAAGAAGGCAATATTGGTCTGATGAAAGCAGTTCGTCGTTTTGATCCAGACCGAGGTGTGCGACTCGTTTCATTTGCCATTCACTGGATCAAGGCAGAAATTAACGAGTACATTATCCGCAACTGGAAAATGGTTAAAATCGCAACCACTAAAGCCCAACGGCGACTATTCTTTAATCTTCGCAGCATGAAGCAGAATCTAGGCTTTATGGGAAAAGAGGAGATCCATGAAATAGCCCGTGAACTCAAGGTCAAACCTGAAGAAGTCATTGAAATGGATATGAGAATTTCAGGGCATGACTGTGCCTTGGAAAACCCGGATGACGAAGGCCCCGGTCCATTAGCCTATCTTGCCGATCCAGGCGCTGAACCGTCAGTGTTACTTGAGAATCTGGAACAGGAAAAACGGCTAAATACGGAGCTTAATGATGCTCTATCCCATCTTGATGCCAGAAGCCGGAGAGTCATCGAAACAAGGTGGTTGAATCCTGATCATGCACTCACCCTTCACGATCTGGCTTCGGAATTTAACGTTTCAGCCGAACGAATCCGGCAGATTGAACAAAAAGCCTTAAAACAGCTCAAAAATGCCATGATAGACGATTGACTGGTTTCTTTCCTCCCCGAGAAAATCGACTGGCTCTGGATACACCCTGTCCAGAGCCAGTTTAGCGATATAAATAATGATCAATCAGCAAGGCAGCAAAAATTAATGCCAGGTAAACAATGGAATAGCGAAACGTTTTTCTAGCCAGAATGTCACTATAGGAACGCACCAGCAAGACAGCATACCTTACAAATACCAGATCAAGCGTCAACGCCACAAGCAAATAGAACAAGTGGCTCATTCTTGCCGCATAAGGAAGCAGGCTCACGGCTGTCAGCATCAATGTATAAAACAAGACATGTATACGGGTATAATGCTCCCCATGGGTTACCGGTAGCATGGGCATGCCTACCTTTTCATATTCTTTTCTTCTATACAATGCCAGCGACCAGAAATGGGGCGGGGTCCAGGCAAAGATGATCAGAAAAAGTAAAAGCGCATTTCCACTTACGCTTCCGGTCACAGCCGCCCATCCCAATACCGGGGGCATTGCTCCAGAAGCTCCGCCAATTACAATATTCTGTGGTGTTACCGGTTTAAGTAAAATGGTATAGATAATGGCATACCCAATAAATGTCAAAAGGGTTAGCCACATCGTCAATGAATTAACTTTCTGATCCAAGAGCCACAATCCCATTCCACCCGTCAGGGTCGCAAAAACCAGCGTCTGCAATGACGTGATTTCTCCCCTTGGAAGAGGCCTTGCCCGGGTACGGGCCATGGCAGCATCAATCTTTTGTTCTACCAGACAGTTAATAGCCGCAGCTGAACCTGCAACAAGTGCAATTCCAGTGGTTGCATATAAAAGTAAAGATAACGGAACCATCCCAGGTGTAGCAAGGAACATACCTATAACAGCAGTAAAGACAATCAGCGAAACCACATTAGGCTTGGTAAGCCTTATAAACTGGCCTATCCGGCTGTATTTGCCTATGTTTGAAACAATCGCTGTCATCTAACACTCCTTGAATAAGCTGACGACTGATAAATTAGATAATTGATTGTAACCAGCGTAACTAATAACAGTGCTGCACCAGCATTATGAGCCACTGCAATTGACAAAGGTAAATCCAGCTCGACGCTGGCAATCCCCAAGCCGACCTGGGCGCACAGCAAGCAGGCCAGAAGACCCCCCCACACCCTGAATCCGGATTCACGTACCAACCTCAATGCCAGCCATCCAATATAACTAAACGTAACCAATGCACCTAACCGATGAACCCAGTGAATGGCAACAAGAGCAGAATAATCCAATGGTGCGCCCGAAGCTGTTTTTCCTAGACTCCTGAACAATTCAAACCCATGGGTAAAGTCCATTGGAGGGATCCATTGACCATTACAGGTTGGAAAACCTGTACAGGCCAACCCTGCATAATTGGTCGATGTCCACCCACCCAAGCCAATCTGAACGCAGAGAATAATGAAGCCAATAATCGCATAGGGTCGTAACCGGGCTATTGTTACCGATCGGGGTATCATTCCTCCTGGTAACTGTCGCAATGCAAGCCACCAGGCCAGTGCAAGGGTTGTCATTCCACCAAGCAAATGGGATGTCACTACGATTGGGCGCAAAAGTAGTGTAACTGTCCACATCCCCAGCAAAGCCTGAAAAATAACTGTTGCCAACAACGCAAATGGAAGCCCTAGGGGCTCCTGCAGCCGCCAGGATAAGCCTGCAATCAAGGCTATCAAAACAGCCAGCGTTCCAGCAAAATAACGGTGCATCATCTCTTTCCAGGCTTTAGCCTCCACCACAGACCGGCCTGGCCATTTGATTTCATCCTGACGAACTTGTGCGCGAGTATCGGGAGCAGCGATCTGGCCATAGCACCCCGGCCAGTCCGGGCAACCAAGGCCAGCATTGGATTGACGTACAAATGCGCCAATTATAACAACACAAAGAGCAAGAAAAGCAGTCAAGACTACCAGCTTTTTATACATCTTGAGTCATAACTCCAATCAATAGCATTCAAGCATCCTTTCTTATAAAACCTACCTATCCCGCTTTCATGATTCATCATACCAGAGGCCTGTTTTATCTTGACTTACACTCAATTAAACAGGTTACATATGCAAACATATCCTATGCCTGTTCTTCCCCTGGCTCCTAAAAGAATCCGTCTTATTCGTTTCAAGCCTTATCCTGGATGGACAGAAATGATAGCCTGCTGAACACTTCCCTAAATTACACAGAAAGGACAGAACCTACACTTATAGCAACCCAATATAACAACCCAAAAAGGGATATTATAAAGAACTAATTAAAAGTTTCATAATTTCTACCCGGTTCATCCGGCCGGAAAATCTAAAAACAACCCCAAAAATAATTTCCAGGCTATAAATAAATACCTTCAACACTACTTACACCTAGACATGCCCAAATGCACCAGCCTAGGCTGGTGCTGCCTTAACTAGGATGAACAATCACGGTAGCACCTTAGAAACCTGCTTGAAGGACTCAACCCAGACCTTGAAATGATGCCGGCCAACCACTCTTACCGGAACAGCCAGACAACCATGATAACTATCACATAACTGGGCTTGCGTATCCTGAAACAGCCCTGGTGGGCCTGCTTTAAACCAAACTGTTCGGATTAGGCCAGATGATTGGGGAATACCTGGCTTGGTCCAGTACCAGGCAGTAATGACTGGGTTGGAAACCAGCCTTAACCGAACCAGTTGACCTGCTGGTACGAAAATAGGCAAAACGGCCTTGTAGGATAAGCCCGGACATGATTGAGAATCGACGGCCTGCCCTTCACACACGGATACCAGTCTGCTTGAAACATGAATACCCTGCCTGGGGTAAAAATAATCCCATCCCCAACGATGCCCTGTTATCTGTATGGGCAGGATTGCTGTGTCTGGATAGGCAGCATCGAATATAGTTTTACTGGCCGGATAGGCCATACCCACAAGAATGATAAAGGGGATAAGGGTCCAAATGATCTCAACTAGTATGCTTTCATGAAAGTGCCCCGCATCCGGCGCACCTAGTTGACGCTGTTTAAAAATAGAGTAAAACGTAAGACCAAGGGCCACAGCAAAGACAATCAAGCAGATCCAGAATACAATCAGATGAAGTGAATCCTGCTGTTTGTGGGCATGGATGACAAGTGGCTGGATAGCCTGCTTCGAATCCGCGTAAACCTTTCCTGAGGCCAGCGCCATCAAGAACCATCCTATCACTTGCAGTACTTTACCCATCAGGTTGTATTGTCTTGAAATTTCCAAAAAACTCTCCATTAAAAACTCAAACAAAACACCATAACATGCAACACGTTATTTAACCCATGAAACGTTAAAAAGCAAACAGCCCTCTCATGACCAGAACTAAAAACAGGAACTAACGCTTTCCTTCTTGCTTAATCAAGGTTTGTTCAAACGTGCCCAGCATTATCTTTTCATTCTTGACCTTCAATTAACCGATGTATCCAGTTCATCCTGTCTTCTGCTGCAAGAGTATTAACCCAGTTCCCAGGAGGTTCTAAATCCAGATGAGCTAACCGTGGCACCCTAATCAAGGGAGGACACCCTAGCAACTCTGAAAGCGAATCCACATTTTCATCTGCAACGAGCATGTCGGGATCAAGCATATTGGCTATCCATCCACATAAGGGAATCTGCCGCTTAACAATAGCCTCATAGGTCAGTAACGCATGATTGATACAACCCAGGCGGATTCCAACCACGAGAATTACAGGCAACCCCATCAGGAGGGCTACATCAGCCATTGTCAACCCATCATTAAAAGGAACCATCAATCCTCCAACCCCTTCCACAACCACTCTATCTGATTCCTTTCCCAGAACAGTTAACGCCTCCTGCAAAACCCCCATATCCATCCTGATACCCTCTATTTTGGCCGCAAGGTGGGGGGCAACAGGAAGGCGAAAACGATATGGGCTACAAAATTCATCCGGGAAATTTACCGATGCAGCACGGGATAGTGCGTCCACATCTTCCCAAATTTCCACGCCAGAACGCTCGACACTTCCAGCCGCAACCGGTTTCATCGCTGTGACACGAATACCAGTTTGAACCAAGGCCCGAATCAGCCCGGATGCAATCAAGGTCTTCCCAATACCCGTATCTGTTCCCGTGATAAACCACCCCTTCAAGAAACCCTCCTTTCCGGAAAAATCTTGATAGTCTTGCCCTGAACGGATGATAAGCCTGGGCCTGCCCATGCATGCCCATAAACAACTTCAAAAGTCGCAGGAAACCTTCCTTGCTGCTTGAACGATTCATACTCCTGGGTTAGTCTTGCTAGCCAGCTTTTTCCTGTTAAACCGCGCATCCTTTCGCTTGCTGCATTATGTGCCCCGAGATTTTTCAGGTCCCGCATTAGTGCCGGAATATTTTCATAGGTCAAGGTAAAATATTCCATGTCCATAACCGGGGTTTCAAACCCTGCATGAATCAAGGCATCACCAACATCATGCATATCCATAAAATGATTCACATGAGGCCTGTCATCCAGCCTAGAGAAAGCCTGCCTCAATTCCATCAGCGTATCCGGGCCAAACGTGGCAAACATAAGTAAGCCCCCTGCCCTCATGACCCGAGCCATTTCAATCAATGTAGCGTCCAGATCAATAGACCATTGCAAGGCAAAAGCAGACCAGATCATATCCATACTGGCCGATGGCAACGGAATTGCATCCATATCCGCACACACCGTATGAATACGGCGTGATGGTGAATTTGGCCTGATACGATCCCAAAACCCGGCACGGGCCCTCACCTGCATCAGCATTGCATGGGCTAAATCCAATGACACAATCTGGGCTGTTCCATAACGACTGGCAAGCCAACTACTCCCCAGGCCGGTACCAGAACCTAAATCAAGAATATGTGTAGGCTGATGCTTAATTAGCTCAAGGCGATCAAACAACCGCTGACCAGCTTCACGCTGCAAAACAGCAGAAGTATCATAGGTCAATGCAGCCCTGGAAAAAGAACGCATGACTTCCTGTTTATCAATCATCTGCTTCATCTTGAAAGAAACCTCTTAAATAGCTGGAAAGGTAATCAGCGTGCGATAAGAACAATGCATGCCCCGCATTGCGCACTTCAATATACCTCCCGTCGCGCAAAAGAGCTGCAAGCCTTTGGCCTGCCTCGGCTGGAACAATGAAATCTGAACTCCCATGCAGACAACAGCTTGGCTGCTCAATCGACATTGCCAGTTCCCGCATGTCCCAATTTCGCAACCAACTCATTTGATGGTTCAGGGTCAAAGGATCTAGCTGAGCCGTAAAGGGAAGCCTAATCCTTTTCATGCTACCCATTGTGGCTAAAGCAGAGAATTTTTTCATGGTTTGAGTGGGGCTTTTCTTCAACGATGCCGCAAAGGACTCAAAAAGAGGAGATGGCATTGCACACGACCATTCATCTGAAGAAACAAATTTCATATTTGCAGCAAGAAAGGCTATTCGTCTAACCCTGTCAGGAGCATGGCAAGCCAGCCTTGCTGCAAGTTGCCCCCCTTGCGACCAGCCACACAAATCAAAAGAAGAAGGTAAATCAGAAAGCAACCCGTCTAAACCTTCATGTATCATCTTCGTCCATTCAGGACAGTGCACCTTCCATGAAGCAGGCAAAGCAGGCACGAATGAAGAAAAAATACCTGGACCATATCCAAATCCATGTAATAAGACAAGATTATTCACGCTTTAAAAGCCCATCAAGAACCTCAAGAAGCTTCAACACGTCCTCATTCGTATGGGCAGCACTCAAGCTCACCCTTAACCTTGCCTGTGCGACAGTGGGGGGGCGAATTGCCGGTACGAGAACCCCTCTTTCAAGCAGCCGGTTGTAAAGAATCATTGCACGCTTGCTCGTCTGCATCATAACGGGTTGAATAGGTGTGTCTGATGGAAGTAACTCCCAGCCAAGAGTGGAAGCCCCCTCTCGAAACACCTGAATCAACCTAGACAAATGCTCTCTTTTCTCATGTGCCATGGTAGCAACCTGTAATGCATGACACATGGCATATGCCATTGCAGGCGGCATAGCGGTCGTGTAAATATAGCTTTTTGCCTTTTGCACTAAATAATCAATTAAGATCTGGCGTCCTGCTACAAACGCTCCATAGCCTCCCAACGCTTTGCTAAGCGTAGCCATATACACTATCTGGTCAGTCGCAAGCCTTGTTCCATACAAGCTCCCCCGGCCTGCGTTCAGGAGCCCAAATCCATGCGCATCATCAACAATAAGCCAGGCATCATGCTCAGCACAAAGCCCGGATAGCTCTTCAAGAGGAGCCCTGTCTCCATCCATGCTGAAGACTGCATCTGTAGCAACAATTTTTTGCCTGTTTTTCTCCAAAGACATTAGCCGGGACAACTGGCTTAGGTTCATATGCTGATAGCGAACCAGCTTCGCCCGTAAAAGCAAGGCCCCTTCATTTAGAGAGGCATGATTAAGCCGATCAGCGAAAAAGGTTGTATGACGACTGGCGAGAGCGCCCATGATACCAAGATTGGCTAAATAACCTGACCCGAACAGCAGGCTCGCCTCTTGTCCGACACACTCCGAAAGCGCCTGTTCCAGTTCGACATGTGGCTGCATATGGCCGCAAACCAGATGAGAGCCACCTGCACCTACTCCATATAGCCGGGCACCTTGCCTTAAGGCACCAATGATTTCAGGATGATTAGCCAAACCAAGGTAATCATTACTACAAAATGAAAGCAATCGCTGGCTTCCCCGGATAACATAGCTATCCTGTGGGCTCCTTACGACATGAAGCTTGCGACGCAGTTCCTGGCTTTCTAATTGTTCAAGCTCAAGCTCAATTTCTGACCAACCCAATAACTTTCCCATTTTTTAAAGAGGGACAATACCCAGCTTCAAAAACAGATTCTGATCAGCTTTAACTTCCGGATTCCCTGTCGTTAAAAGCTTTTCTCCATAAAAAATAGAATTTGCGCCTGCTAGGAAACATAATGCCTGAACGGACTCAGACATCTGTTGACGGCCTGCTGACAGTCTTACAAAACTCCTGGGCATACAGATTCTGGCTACGGCCACAGTTCTAACAAACTCAAGCGGATCCAGCACTTCTGAACCAAACAATGGCGTACCCTCAACCTGAACCAGCATATTGATTGGAACGCTTTCAGGTTGGGGATCAAGTTTTGCGAGTTGATAAATCAAGCCAGCCCGGGTTTGTCGCGACTCACCCATGCCAATAATACCCCCACAACAAACCTTTAACCCGGCCTGTCTGACTTTATCAAGCGTATCCAGACGATCCTCATATTCACGAGTATGAATAATTTCACCATAAAATTCCGGGGTTGTATCCAAATTATGGTTATAAAAATCTAGCCCGGCATCCTTTAATTGAGTAGCCTGGCTTTCTTTTAACATTCCAAGTGTCGCACACGTTTCAAGGCCAAGTTGCCTGACAGCCTTAATCATGTCTGTAACCTGCTGTAAATCTTTCTGCTTGGGCCCTCTCCATGCTGCCCCCATGCAGAATCGTGATGCCCCCGCCTCTTTCGCCGCCCGTGCGGCAGCAATCACTTCTTCAACCGACAGCAATGCCTCGTTAGCCACTCCAGTCGAGTATCGAGCAGCCTGGGGACAATAACTGCAATCTTCAGGGCACCCCCCGGTCTTGATTGATAAAAGTGTGCTGACCTGAACACGATTTGGATCAAAATGGCTTCGGTGCACAGTTTGGGCACGATACAAAAGATCACTGAATGGTAACTCAAAAAGTGACTCAACTTGTGAAAAACTCAATATATCAGACTCGGGGCTTAAGCTGATTTTCATATCATCTCTACATCTAATGGTTATAAAAAAGAAGTAATGCAGAATGAGCATTGTCCGTAAATGATAACCCGCTGTCAATTTATACGACCAGGTTTTACGAACAGAAGGCTAAATTTTAACCATTTGAAAGACGAGCCAACCTTTGATGAACAAAACGGGACAAAACCGGACTTAGATGTTGGCTTGACTGAGCCTCAAGATATGCATCTCGCGCCCCCGCCTCATCATGATTCGCTTCATACGCAATACCCAAGCCCACAAGCCAGGAGGGTTTATTCGGATCAAGCGTTAAAGCCTGACGATAATCCTGAACTGCCTGGGCCGGCTTATGAAGCCGCATCAAGATAGCTGCTCTCAATGCAAAAAAATCAGCATTACTGGAACCTTCAGCTTCTGCTTCATTTAATACTTGCAATGCTTTTGCATTTTCCCCTTGCTGCACCAAGAGACCTGCTAATGGATAGCTGAAAGCCAACAGACCCGGTTGAAGCAGCAATCCCTGCTCCAAAAGATTCTGGGCAACTGTATATTGCCGTTGCCCGATATAGATATTCGAGAGGGCCTGGCGTGCGGGGGCATTATTAGGATTAAGAACCAAGGCTCGCTGAAATTCTCCCAGAGCCTCAACAATCTGACCTGATTCAAATTCCTTTATCCCGAGCTTATACTTGGCCAGGGATTCTTCATGGACATCAACCGGACGAATAATCGGTAAAACCGCCTTTTCTGGAAGCTTCGCTGAAATAGGTTTTCCCCGGTTTTCCTTGTCCGATCCAGCCAGATGTTTCCATTGCCGGGTTGATTCTTTAACAGGAGCCTGATGTTGGTGTTTAGGGTTCGGATTAAAACCGGGGTTCTTCTTCAAGATCATCTTTGAATTAGATACGTTATCATTCTGGGCTAAGGTAGGAGGAGGGCTCGCCTCACGATTTACAAGAGGTTTCACAACAGGTACGGCAGCACTGGAATGAGCCACCTGAGCAGGTTGCACCACAGGCCCTGCTTCTGTTTGAACCCTTCCAGCCACTGTCGGATTCACCGTATGAAAAGGCACTGGGTTCGGAAAGGGTTTAGTTCCAGAAGTAGAACGAACATGATGATAATAAAGCAATACAACTATTCCAGCAGCCAGTATCATTACAACCAGAAGCCCTGCAATGATCCAGAACCATCGTCTAAATGAGCCGGCCTTATGACCTACAGCTGCTTTGGGAAGAATCAGCCCCCGATCGGGACGTTGTCTTTGCTCTAAATCCTTCAACACCTGATTAATGAGGCTCATCTAAAGAGCATCCAGGCAAAACCAACCCCAAGCCCTGCTATAACAACGATAACTGTTGCCATAATCCATTTTAAATGCTGATGATTCTGAGATAACACCATGGTATCCCTGCGGGCTGCCCGTACATGTCGTAGTGTAACCTGACGACTACCCTCACCATAAGCTACTAACATGGCTTTATGCGCAAGTATGTTAATCAGTCGTGGAATCCCATGGCTTAACTTATACAAATAGGATATGGCACTCTTGTCAATCAGCTGGCCACCTGTATATCCTGCAACGCTTAAGCGGTGCGCCAGATAGTATTCCGTTTCCTGTCTGCTCAAGGCTCCCAGCTCATAAAAGTATGTGATCCGCTGAGTCAGTTGCCGCACAGACTCATTCCTGAGTTTCAAATCCAGTTCAGGCTGGCCAAACAACACAACCTGTAAAAGCTTACGTTTTTCAGTTTCAATATTTGACAGCAAACGAAGTGCTTCTATACTTTCTAGCGGCATAGCCTGGGCTTCATCCAGGCAAACAACAACCTGCTTACCTTGCCCGGCAAACCCCACCAGAGCCATAGACAGGGTTTTAAAAAGCTCATGCGACTGCCTTCCTTCCCCCTGAGGCACACCCAGTTCATCGGCCAGGGCTAAAAGTAAGGCATCAGGCTCAAGAAAAGGATTTGGAATATATGCCGTAACATACTCGCTACCAAGGCTAGCCAAAAATTTGCGGCATAGCAGTGTTTTACCTGTTCCAACCTCACCAGTAATCTTGATAAAACCCTCACCCGTCTGAACTGCGACCAGCAACGTATTCAACGCCTCCTGATACGTGTTAAATGCCAGGAAGAAACTGGTATCCGGGGTAATTCCGAAAGGCATTTCACGCAACCCGAAGTATTCCAGATACATAACCTATTCTTCACCTTCACGATTAAAGCGCATGATGTTATTTTTATGTGTCAGGATATCGGTATCCCAGGTAGTGTTGTTTTTTACAACGGTGGCCCGAAGAAGAATGACGAGCTCAGATTTTATAACTGTTTGCCCCTTCTGCTTGAACGCGTTTCCAATCAGGGGCATATCACCTAGAACGGGTACTTTTGAATTATTATCAACTACGGATTCCTTCATTAATCCACCTAAAACAATAATCTCGCCATTATGGGCCCGAACGATCGAATCCGTCTCACTGATATCGCTTGAAGCGAGAGGTAAATTAATAACCTGATTACTTCCAAACTCGATTTGCTTGTTCACCTGGGTCACATTAGATACCGAAGGATGGATATGGAGAATAATGGCTCCTTTGGCATCAATTTCCGGTGTGACATCCAAAGCAATCCCCGAGAAAAAGGGTTCAAGCTCAACACTGGGTGCGCTGGTGGTTCCTGTCACGGAAGTAGCCAGTGAATTGGTAAAACCGACCGGAAAAAATTCATCAGTACCTACCTTAAGAATGGCTTTCTGGTTATTTACTGTTGCTATTCTCGGACTAGATAAAACATGCACTGTGCCTTGGGTCTGCAAAAAGGAAATCAGTGCAGACAGATTTCCTGTCTGCAGAGCCACACCAAACATGCCTCCAATAGCATTTGATCCTGAGCTCAAGGTCTGGCCCGGCAAAGAAGACAGGCTGGTTGTTGGATCCGACAGCCCACCGGTGAGACTTTTTCCCTGAAGAACTGAGCCTTGATCCAGCTCGCCAATACTATAACGGCGCTGGCCATTTGCCCCACCAAGCGCAGCCCAGTTAATACCAGCCTGAAACTGTTTATTCAGATCCACTTCGATAATCTTGGCATCCAGAATCACCTGCCTATCAACCGAGAGTTGTGTCGCTTTCAAAAAGGCCGCAATATTATCCAGCTGCTTTGGCATTGCACGGGCCACAATAACGCCTGACTGAGGGTTGATAACGACAGAACGCCCCCCTCCTGTACCCACAATTGTCTTCAGAGAAGCTGTAAGCTCTCCCCAGAAGTTACTGTTAACTGTCGTTTCAACACTGCTACTTTCAGTGTCTTGCGCAGTACTTGAGCTATTTGTTGGATTATAGGGCATATTAGCATTAGGCTGCCCATAGTTTGAGTTCATTGTACCTGGCTGAATCTCACTGGAGCTTACTCTCGTCAGTGATAATCCCTTGCGATCTCCTGGAATATAATTCACATGGAAAACACGCGTTTGCATCGTAGGTGGCTCAATAAAGATCTGATTTCCATCCACCCTATAATCATAGCCATACAGATTACTGATGGCATCTAGCGCCTGAAACAGGGTAACATCCTTTAGGTTCACTGTAATATGCCCCTTTACGTCAGGATGTACCAACATGCTGTACTGGGTGCCGGAAACAATGCCCATAAACACTTCTGCCGCAGGGGCATCATGCACATTCAGATCGAATCGAGGGTTCAGCGGTTTGGCTGAAGGCAAGGGCATCTGTATGTTAAGGGGAGGCAAGAGGGCCTGGCTAACTTCCTTGGGAACCGCGGCAGATTCTGGCTTGCTGTGTTTTTTAACGGTCAGGGCCTTCTGAATGGCAGCACTGGCACTCTGATCAGGCTTGACTACTTGTAACCCACAAGCAGAAAGCAACAGAAGTAGCCCTACACCCCCAAACAATTTAATCATTTTTTTCTCACTTGGCTTTTGAACCCAAGAGTGTTTTTTCTTGACGCTTCAATCCGGATAATTTTGGATAAAGACTTAACTTATGCCGTTCCCCGTTTCGAAGAACCACCACTGATCCTTCTCCTACATGAACAAGTCTCCACTCGCCATCATATCCACCCAGCTGAACCATTTGACCATCAAGCATTGCTCCTAGATAATCCGGGGCCCGCTTGATGCTTTGCAGTCTTGGCAAGCTATTTTCTCCAGCCTGCATTCCTCCATACGCAGAAAAAGGCGGCTGTGTCGGATCCTGCATCCCTGATGCCCATGTATTTCCTGACATCATACAACAAAGCAGGCAACATAAAACCAACTGCCTTGCAAAACAAGCCAATCTTTTGGCCAGCTTCAAGGGCTGGATGGAATACTCAGCCATGCTTGCTCCAATCCCAAGGTGTCCAGTGTAATCGTCATCTTCTCATTTGGCCAATCCTTCACATCAAGCTTTAGATCAGACCAATACATCTGCCAGGGCAGTTGCTCAATCCGTTGTGCATAATCAAGCAAATCAAAATAGTTCCCTTCCACTGTGACTTTCACTGCATGCTGATAAATGGGATCACCTGCAAGGACAGGAGTTGGCCCCGTATCCAATACAATGGTTGGAATCGTTTTCAGGCCCACGAGTCGCACACCGGGAACAGATTTCACCAGTCCCTCAAGCAAGGCAGGCATCTTAGAAGCTGAAACAAGATCCTGGCGGGCTGCCTTAAGTCGCGTTTGCATTTCCTGAATCCGCTTTTTAAGGTCATTGAGCTGCTTTTCTTCTATGGTTTGCATATCTGGTTTCTCAGACAGCGCAGACAAATGGGAATTAATCAGAACAATCTGCCGGTTCAAGCCAATCAACCGGGTTCTGGTTGCTACAAGATGTTCGCTAACCGGGGCAACAAAAAGATATATAATGAATATTAAACAAAGCACCCAACCCAGAAGAATAAAATACTGCGATCGACGGGGCAACAACACCATCTTTTCATGAAAATCAACCCATGTCTGCACTATTTTGCCCCCTTCAAAGTAGAGTGCAGCCTGAATTCAACCACTGGCTTATGATGATAAGTATCTGCACTCACTTCTAGCGTGGAGAACTTCTTCCCCTGCAGAGCCTTTTCGGATTTGAGTGAATCAATATATTCAGGAACAAGCCTGGCATTTAAGGCATATCCTTCCAGATCCAAACCATTATTCTCGGCCTCAATATCAATCCTGGTCAGCCAAACACCAGGCAAGCTTCTATTAGCAATGGCCAACAGATAACGCGAGTACCCTCGCCTATCACCTAACCGGGCATCATGAATAATGGCATCCAGCCGCTTTTGCCTGCTTAATTGCAAACGCGCCTCAGCCAGCTCCTTCTTTATAGCTTTTTCCGGACTAAGGGCTTGTTCCCTCATGGCCAACAGGTTTTGTTTTTCAAGTAATTGCCGCCTCTCGATTTTTAACCGGGCATCAAGATGATGCTGCTGAAGAGCAAGATAAACAAAACCAATGACTCCCAAGACGACAATCAGTACCGTAATCCATCCGACACGTCCAAGTGTCAATAACGGCGGGGGGGGAAGCAACTGGGAATTATACAGATTAACGGACTGGCTCATGATCGCTCCTTCAACAGCATCCCATAGAGCAGCCAGGCTTCCGCAAGCAAGTCACAAGACACCTCCTGTGACAAGAAAGACGGGCATTTCAAACTATCCAGCGGTAATCCAAGAGCGCGCCCTAAATCTTCCTTCAGAGAAATATCAGGGGGCTCAAGCAGAACGAGCCTTGACACCGGCCATTCATGAAACTGTCGCTCCACGTGATCCATGGAACGCTGCACTTCAAGTACCAAGCGCTCTTTCGATACTGATTCCAGCTTAGACAAAATGATATCAAGATGTCGAACATGAAAAACAAGTCCCCTTGAAATAAAAACAAGGTATCCCGCTGCTTCGTCAAATGCCAGGACTACAACATTTCCATCCTGGGCCGGGATAAGCTCATTAATAGCCATTTCCGGGATATCAACTGCTTTCAGGTTAACACCTGCCTTAAGACAGGATTTCATATAATAAGCAACTATCGTGTTGCGGGCGCATACCGCATAAACCTGTCGAGTCCGTTGCCCTGAAAGAGGGAGCCGGATCACATCGACTGTCGCCTCAGCTGGCGGATAATCAACCATATCCTTTATCTTCCAACGAACCGCCTGCGCCATTTCAGACTCCGGCACATCAGGTGCATCCATCAAAAGAAGCTGATACTCTGAAAACCGCAACATAACCGTCGTATCAAAATTACGTAAACCCAGATCCTTCCAGATACCTGCTAAAACCTCTTCTTCTTGCCCACTTTCCACCACCTCGTGCCTAAAAACTGGAGCCCCTGTTTCTGAAAGAGCAACAAGAGTCATGCTGCCATCTCCGATACGAAGAGCAGCCTTACCTTTTCCCGATTTCTTATCCCGTAACCAGGCCAGCCCGAATGGCTTCATAAATCCCCTTTTTTAACATCACCCGAAAATCCTTTACCTTTAAATTATCTGCCCATTCTACAAGATAACAGTGGCTTTGACTTCACGCTGAACATAATCCTGCTGACCTGATATCCCATAGCTGGCCGTAGCAGTCAGAGTTGCAAATGAAAGTGTCTGTCCATTTTCCTGGGCCTGCGTCTCCTGGCAGGTTAATACCACTGAAAACCCACTCATTTCCTGATCAAGATGAATGGATTGGCTGGCTGTACACAAATTTCTACGAAGAGCTTGATACAATCCCCACTCCATACCAGCACGAGCTGCCTGGTAAGCTCGCTCAGCCTGAATTGCCTCACTGTTTTCATTCGCCTCAATAGGAATAACAAGCGCAAGATAAGCCCCCAATGCAGCCAGAATAATCAAAATAAACACTGCCAGAGCCAACCCGAATCCTGACTGATTATATTTACGGCTCATTATTGATACTCGCCTGAGAATACAGCGTTGCTGACGCACTCCCCTCAGCCAGGGTCAAACTCATTGATACCAGCCCTTCCCGTTGAATCGCACCAGGTGTATAAATCATCGAACAATCAGATACATCCGATACCAGCAGGCTGGATGTACCCTGGGTAAAGTCAGTCGGCTGACTCAAACTCAATGGGTAACCGCTATACCGGGTAATTGTTCCGGAGGCAGGATCAGCAGCATCTGGACTGCAGACATAAGACACAGGGGTATCCACAATCATGAAACGATGATTGGATGGATCAATTGGAAAGGGTTCACTTCCGGCCACATAACTAATAGTTGAAAGCGCTGCACCACTTGTGGTGACTTGTCGAACATCATCGCCTGCATAGGCATTATCGCCAGGTATCCCAAGATTATAAATGGCAACATAGGCATTTGCAGGAACCAAAACAGGAGGACTTAAAACATCAAAACTGCCGGCACCACTTGAAGTAAAATCAAGGCTATTGCCAGGTGCGCCCACTCTGTACTGTCCAGCTGATACTGTATGCAAGAATTCAAGATAAATTTTTCCACCTGCCTGAGTCACCCTGACACTATTTGGCAGAGCTTCCCGTAACTCACGACGCATAAACTGTGTTGCTGTTAAGGCAGCGCCCGTCAATCGGGCATTCGTTGTCGCATCCAGATAAGCTTCTACTGGCTGCCGAACATTCATGGCTGTGACAGCAACCAGAATGGCAACAATTACCATAACAATTACTAATTCAACCAGAGTAAAACCTTTCTCTGGCAAACTAGGGGGGAGTTGTAGGTGCATATCGGGCACGATACCCTGTTAATGAAACTGTCTGGCCATCTGGCCCCGTCACGCTGACCAATATCTTTAACAATGCTGCCAAGGGCAGGGGATCAATCGCATCCAGACTCTCTTTCCCGCCTACCTGGGTCACGGTTATGGATGCCTTGTACCCCTGAGCAATTACACTCCCATTAAGATCTGTAACCGGATCCAGAGTTAGCCCGTTATATTCACTCACATTATCAAGAGGTAATGCAGCTGACCCACGACTCTCGCCATGCTTTGGTCCTAACGGAAGCGCATCTTCAGACGGTGTTGAACAAGAAGCAGCACTAGTAGCTGTAGTAACCCTGGGATCAGTTGGATCACAATAAGTAAATGGCTGCTGTTCTACTTCATCAAGCAAGGATTCAGCAATGGAGAAATCTTGCGCCTGAATCAGCGGATTTGCACTTTGCTGCACATTCAAATCAATGACACCAATTAAACCCACCACAGCAACAGACAAAATAACTATAACAAAGACCAATTCGATAAAAGTCATCCCACGGCAATCAGGAGCCATGGACATATCCTGTATCCCCCTCAATAGACAAGACATGCTGAACTTGTCCACCGGCTATCGTCAAAGTCACTCCATTGGGCGGAGACAAAGCCCCAGCAGGGGTAAATTCGACTGTCATTACAGGAGACAAACTGATTCCAGCAGGCGCTTTTTCACACAGCCAGCTGGCATTTGTGCAGCCTGAAACCATATCAATGCCCGTTGGTGGAGCCATAGGGTTATTACAGGAAGCATCCCAACACAGGCCAACCTGGCCAGACCTAAACTGGAGATAAACATTGCTACGCTGGGCAATAGCAACAGTCCTGGCATAATTTGCAAACGTTTCGGCAGTGTTAAAAAATTCGAGCGAATCAAACGAACTTGTACTCGCAAAACGAGTTATTGCCACCGCCGAAAGAATACCGATTATCAACATCACAAACACCATCTCCACCAATGTGAACCCTTCATGGTGCCGTCGCCCGTCCAAGGACCTTAAAAAGGTTATCCCAGACCAACTGGTTGCCATATTAACAACCTGATGTCGTTTCCGTCCCTACAGTTGCTGGCACACTTGTTCCAGTAGCATCGGTATAAGTGAACTGGCAATTGCTTGCGACCCCAATTACCGTATTCCCTGAATTCACTGAAGTGCCGGTATAATCACTCGTACTGATTCCAGCAGCATCCAGTATACCCCCTGTATTAGCTGAAATCGGGTAACCGTAAGCCAGATTAATTGTCTCACCATCCAGCACAACGGATCCAGAAGATGTAGTAGCAACCGAATTCACAAGGGCCGCAGCATGGCTGATAGACATAGCTGACTTAACTGAACCCAACGCAGCGTTAAGCTTTGCAATATCGGCCTGTGTATGAGCATCATAATATCGTGGGATGGCTGTTGCTGCCAGAATTCCTAAGATTACCATCACGATAATAAGCTCAATCAGTGTAAAACCTCCCTGTAATTTCTTCATATGTTGGTTTTCCCCATACTTTTTTTCAAAATAAACACAGTCAAGCTCACTCACATTCCTGAAAGATGCTCTGAAGGAAGCGGTTTAAGCTTAATAAACAGGTCATCATTACCCGAAGCATTATAGTGACTAGCTATCAAAAAACGCACTATTTTTTTACGATTCAGCAAATTATCAAAAAAACCATGGTATTTATACACATAAATAACCTGATGATCAAATGCATCATAATACCAGCACCCTGGCGTACCATCCCCGCGCCAGACTCCCCCGTCAATGCCGGGGGGCAGATGAAGCAGGTTCAAAGGATTCAAACTGTTTTCCCATTTTTTATCTGGGTTTTTACCGGAAGCAAGCCTGTCAAGGTTTGCCAGGCGTATTGCAGAGGTTAATTCATTCGCAATTTCTTGCACACTATAAAGCTCGGCAACCTTTTGGTAAGATTGAATCCTTTCAGCAAAGAATCCGATAAAAACCATAATAATAGATAAAACCACCAACAATTCGAACAATGAAAATCCTTGAGGCTGCCGCCTCATCCTAATGCCCGCCAAAAGCTGCTCGACTAAGATCCCAAATCGGTAAAAATACACCTAGTGCCACAATCAAAACCAGAACGCCCAGAGCTACAATCAGAATAGGTTCTATCTGGGCATTGAGTGTTTCCAGATCGTTCTTGACTTCTCTTTCGTAAAGCTCTGCCACCTCCTGCATCAATTCATCAATTGCTCCAGATTCTTCTCCAACTGCTATCATCTGCAGCACCATTGGGGTAAATACCTTGCTTGACTTAGCCGTTTGCAAGATACTTTCCCCACGGGCAATAGCATCTCGCATCCATTCAATTTTCAGCGCTAAGAATTCATTGTCTACCACTTTGGCTATAAGCCCCATTGCCGTTACAACAGGCATCCCACTCTGTATTGACAATGAAAGGCTTCGAGCAAACCGCGCCAGGCTTGCCCGGTGCACAATTTTCCCTGCAACAGGTATTCGAAGCTTAAACCTGTCCCATTGAAAATGCCCAGAAGGGCTCCGTACCCAGGTTCTTGCCAGCCAGAACAAAACAATCACAAAGCCAAGCAATACAGGCCAGAACCGAACTGTAAAATGAGAAACAGCAATCAGCACCCGGGTCAGGACAGGAAGCTGCGCGTGGAAATTCGCATAGATATGGGCAAATGCAGGAATAACAAAAAGATTGACAATAGCCAGCGCAATAATCATGGTTACCAGGACAAAGGCGGGGTATCTTAATGCTGCCTTGACCTGGCTGCGTGTCCTCATTTCAAAGTCAAGGTAAAAAGCCAGCCGGAGAAAAATGCCCTCCAGCATTCCTGTTGCCTCTCCCACCTGAACCATACTAACATACAGCGCTGAAAAGACCTTTGGATACTGTGCTAAAGACTGGCTTAATTCCCGCCCAGAATCAAGGCTCTCCCTGATACCTCTCACAACCCTTGAAAGCGCAGGGTTCTCTGCGGTTTCCTCTATCCCGAGAAGAGCTTGCATAATGGGCACACCTGACTTCGACAGGGTATACATTTGACGGCTGAAAAGCAGAATATCCATTGTTGATACAGGAGGTTCCCGCCGCCTGAAGAATCTCGTTGAGGAAAAAACAGCCCGCCCAGGACGAATATCGACAGGGGTAATGCCTCCATTTAGCAGTAATTCAGCAACCTGACCCTGATCATTTGCCTCAATCAGCCCGCTGACCAGTTGTCCACCACCATTACGGCCTTTATAGGTGAAATGGGCCATGGCAATCCCGACTATTCATACTGGCTCACCCGAATGGCCTCACGTACACTGGTTCGTCCCGCCAGGACCAGATCCACAGCCTGTTGACGCAAAGTCTGCCCTCCCATCTGCTGCCCAGCCAGTCCAGAAAAAACAGAAGGTTCCGCATGATACATCGCATCTACCAGTACAGGATTCATTTCCAGCATCTCATACACGCCAACCCTGCCCTGATATCCCATTCCATTACAATGGGTGCAACCATGCCCCACCATGCATTGTCTGGGCACAGGCTTTCCATCAAGCTGTCGCGACAACCAGTCATCTTCCGCCTCGCTCAGGTTTTCAGGATGGGCACAGCTCTCGCATATCAGGCGAATCAGGCGCTGTGCAATCACGGCCACAAGCGACATGCCTATCATATAGCGGGGAACCCCCATATCTAGCAGCCGCATTGGAGTTCCGGCAGCATCATTGGTATGAAGGGTAGACAGCACCAAATGTCCGGTAAGTGCTGCCCGCATGCTGATTTGAGCTGTTTCAGGATCCCGTATCTCTCCAACAAGCAGGATATCCGGATCCTGACGCAGCGTTGATCGAAGCACACGGGTAAAATCCAGGCCAATCTTCTCATTAACCTGAACCTGAGTTATGCCAGAAAGGCGATACTCAATTGGATCCTCTACGGTAATAATCTTTGTTTCGGTACTATTCAGTTCAGAAAGCGCTGCATATAACGTAGTAGTTTTACCCGATCCGGTTGGGCCTGTAACCAGAACAAGCCCATGAGGCCGATCAAGCAGACGCCGCATACGGGTCAAAATATGATCACCCATCCCCAATTCGGAGAGTGAACTCTTTGCTGCCTCTCGCCCAAGAAGACGCATCACCACAGATTCACCGTAAGGAGTAGGCATAGTGGATAGCCGAACATCTACCAGTCCATTACGAAGCTTGATATTAAAGCGTCCATCCTGTGGTAGCCGTTTCTCAGAAATGTCTAACCCGGAAATCAGTTTCAGCCGCAGCGCAACCGCCGGGGCAATTTTAATATCTGATTCATTTTGCACATGCAGCATACCATCAATACGAAAACGTACGATTAACCGATCTTCTCTGGGTTCAATATGAATATCAGAAGCATGAACCTGCCATGCATCCTCGAAGACACTATACAAAAATCGAGCAACCGGTGCATCCTCACCTGTCTGGGCTAAATCCGTCACACTGAACAAACGGGTTTGTTCTCCCAGATCCTCAACCAGTTCCTGGGCCAGCCCGGAAATTTCCTGGGTTCTTCTATAAATCCGGTCAATGGTCTGTAACAGTAGAGTCTCGGTTACCACAGCCAGCGAAATATCCCGTTTCAAGGAACGAACGATTTCATCGTAGGCAAATAAATCAGTTGGATCAGCCATCCCAATCAAGCAATCCTTGCTTCGATCTTCAAGAAGGATTGCCCGGAACCGCCGAGCCAGGGTCTCGGGAAGAAGCACGCTGATTTTTGGTTGAATGTTATAAAACTTCAAATTGATATAAGGAATACCCATTTGTCGAGCAAGGGCCTCTGACAAACTTTCTTCCGTAACGAGGCCAAGTTCAACAAAAACACGGCCTAAACGGCGCCCACTTTGACGCTGTGACTCTAGCGCTTCAGCAAGCTGTTCCTCGGTAATCACTTTTTGCTGAACCAGCAGTTCGCCTAAGCGAACCTTTTCTGGACGCGCCATATGCCCCCTTTTTTATAAGCACGTGTAAAATTAATTCTTTTTATAGTGTTAGGCAACCCATCATGTTTAACGTTATCCTTTTTGAACCTGAAATTCCGCCTAATACCGGCAACATTATCAGGCTTTGTGCAAACTGTGGAGCAAATTTACACCTGGTTCAGCCACTTGGATTTAAACTGGATGACAACAAGCTCAAAAGAGCCGGGCTGGATTACCACGAGTTTACAGCCATACATGTTCACCAGAACTGGGAAACAACCTTAGCCGCATTCCAGGAAGAGCGCCTGTTCGCTTTCTCGACCCGTGCCAAACTAAACTATACTGACGTATTATTTAAACCTAACGATACCTTCGTGTTTGGTCCCGAATCCAGGGGGCTCCCCCTCTCTATTCTCGACAGTTTTGAGACTGGTTCAAAACTAAGATTACCCATGCTCCCTCATTCCAGAAGCCTCAATCTCTCTAATACCGTTGCAATTGTTTTATATGAAGCTTGGCGACAGCAGGGGTTTTTAGGGGGGGCTTAATAATTGATCTCTTCCTTCGGCTCGCGCTCCAGAAGAGACTGAACAGCCAGTCTCGGAGTCAGAATACCCTCAATCACCTTTACAACAGCATCAACTATGGGCATCTCAACACGGTGGGATATGGCCAACTTCTGGATCTCCAGGGCAGCTGGAACACCCTCCGCAACATGTCCAAGTGCAACCAGGATATTCTGCAGATTCATACCTTGAGCAAGCATCAACCCTACCCGGCGGTTTCTGGACAAATCGCCTGTGCAGGTCAGCACAAGATCCCCTACTCCAGCTAGCCCCATCACCGTTTCTGCACGCCCACCTAATGCGGCTGACAACCGGGCCATTTCAGCAATCCCTCGGGTCATCATCGCCGCACGAGCATTATATCCAAGTGCCAGCCCATCTGATATTCCAGCAGCAATTGCCAGGACATTTTTAACAGCACCGCCAATCTCAACCCCAATTACATCCGGACTGGAATACACACGCATTTGTTTATGATGCAAAGCTTGTGCAATTGCGAGTCTGATATGGGCAAAAGGAGACGCCAGCGTAACAGCAACTGGTAAACCACGGGCCACTTCCTCACTAAAACTTGGGCCTGACAAAACACCATAAGAACAAACCGGACCGGAAAAGACTTCCCGGATAATTTCATGAGCAAAACGTCCTGTGCCCTCCTCCAATCCTTTTGATCCCCAGATAACAGGAACCTGGACACCCAGCTTTGCCAGCCGATCAAAAATCTCTCGCAACCCCTTTACCGGAACTGTGCAGAGTACAAAATCAGCCGAGTCCACTGCCTCTTCCATCAAGGACGTAACATGAATCCGGTCAGAAAGAATAAAGCCAGGAAGATAACGGGTATTTTCCCGTTGCATGTACAGCGTCGAAATCTGGGCAGGGTTACGTACCCATAAACGAACATCATGTCTGCCGCACTGATTGATAGCTAAGGCAGTGCCCCAGGCGCCAGCACCAAGAATGGCTATTTTCATAACCTCTCCATCTTGGCCAGGCGACAAACAATTCTCTCTATAAACATAAGCATTTCATAAATCATGACATCTCAGGAAACAAATAAAAATCAGTCATTTTTAGCTTCTTGTTGCGCCTTAAGCTGCTCAGCATAAAGGTTTTCAAAATTAACCGGGTTTAACAGAACCGGAGGGAAGCCTGCCCGGCTAATCGCTGCAGACACGGCCTCTCGAGCATAAGGAAATAATACCGTTGGGCAAGCGACGCCTAAAACCCCGTTCAGATTATCTCCTGCTGCGTTTCCTATCTCAAAAATACCGGCCTGGGCAACCTCAACCAAAAATACCACCTTTTCCCCTGCCTTTGCTGTAACACGAACAGTCAAAACACTCTCATAAATGTCCCCAGTCACTCCACCTGCTGCTGTATTTAGCTCAATCCCTATCTGGGGGGTGGATTGCTCAAAAAAAACACTAGGGCCATGAGGCACCTCTAACGACATGTCCTTAACATACAGTTTCTGTATTGAGAATGTGATTTGCTGTTCTTCGCTCATTTCATATCCCTAAATTTTAATATTCGAATTGATTACAACCTGACTACCTAAATTAATTATCCAAACCATTTAAAAGCGACAATAACTTCCCTGACCTATCCAATGCAGCCAGGTCATCATAGCCTCCTACATACGTTTCGTTAATGTAAATCTGGGGGACTGTGCGACGCCCTGTCAATCTTTCCATGTTTTCACGTAAATGGGGCTCAAGATCAACCCGAATTTTATCAATATGCCCCACTCCCCGACTCTTTAGCAGACGTTCTGCCATCATGCAAAATGGGCAAAAACCGGTTGTATACATGACCACTTTCATTTACTCAACCCCTGCCTTAACAGGCAATCCGGCATCCTGCCAGGCTTTTATGCCACCTTCCAGACAGAACACCTCGGCCACACCTGCCCGTTTAAGCCGAGAAGCTGCCAGATGAGCCTGTGATCCATGCTGGCAATAAACCAGAAAACGGATATTTTTCTCATGAAGGAGCCCGTCAATCTGCTTGGGCAATTCATTTAACTCGACATGATGGGCCTGCTTAAGGTGGGCACGTTCAAACGACTTCCTGTCACGCAAATCCAACACTTGAACCTTGGAACGATTCAGAAGCACAACTGCTTCAGAGGGAGAAACCACCTTAAAGCCACCAAACAGTCGTGACAGAGTCGGCCAAACCAAAAAAAATGCGCAGCCTAAAATAAGGATAATAAGCCAAATATTATGAATTAAAAACTGCATGAGCCACCCATTCCATAAATACTGCACAGAACCGCCCTTTCAAATCAAGGGCTTTACCATCTCTATTCTTAACCCTGGCAACAGGAAAACATATGGGACTAAATTGTACAACATATCCCTCACCCCCTTCACATCAAGGAATAATGTTCCTTTTACACCTCACCCCATCTCAGGTCTCGCCCAATAAAACTGGAGCCAAAAAAAGTAAATTGCCAACCGGGTCTCCCATGCCAAAAAAACCATCCCGTCTTTCAGAGATCTCTTAACGAAGCGTTGGCCATTATGCTACTCTTTAGCAAATAAAACTTCGACCTGCTCGTCAACCCACCAAAATTTTTGGCAGATAATGTTTAATACGGCTTCAAGTCATCGTCGATCTTGTTTCACCAGAACATTAGCTGTCCTATTCATGCTGCTAACTGTCCATCTGGCACTTGCTGCTCCGAAACAAGAACTTCAGGTGATACGCAAACAAATCGGAGCCCTTGAACAAAACCGCTTATCCACAAAAAAAACAAGGACAGAGATTCTCAGGGCAATTAAAAAGAGTGCAATTTCGATTAACAATATCAATCATTCACTTGGCCTGCTAAATCAAAAAAAACAGGCGGTAAACGCCCAACTACTCTCAATAAAACAAAATATACGCCAGATTAGTTCAACTATTATTACCCAACAGCATAATCTGGATCTTCAACTACTTCATCAATATGAATCAGGAAAAGAGGAGCAAGCCAGAATCCTGTTTAATGGAGAAAATGCAGGTTCCATCAATCGTGACCTAGTATATTACCATTATCTGGCAGAAGCTCGCTCAAATGCGATTCAATCCTTACAAACCAATATAGAAAGACTTAAACAGCTCAACGGTCTGGAAGAATCCAAAAACCAGCAAATCAGCGCCATCCAGTCCAGACAGCAGAAACAGCAGCATCAATTGCTTGCTGAAGAAGCCAAACACCAGAAATATGCTGCAGAACTCAACCAGAGAATTAAGACACAGGATCAGGAAATTGCCAGATTACACCATGATGAACAGAGACTGACCCTGCTCATTAAAAAACTAAATGCCCTGCGACGACAAAGAATGGAAAAAAGACATGCAGTTTCCATAAACCGAAAAGGAATTGCAAGCAACAATTATCTACCCAGCGGACGTTATGCCGGCCGTGATTTTGTTAAGCTTCGCGGACATCTGCGCCTGCCTGTTATCGGTGAAATCATGAACCGGTTTGGATCGCGAAGACCTGAAACAGGAACAATCTGGCATGGAATATTTATCAAGGCCCCGGAAGGCTCTCCTGTAAAGGCTGTAGCAAGCGGGGAAGTTGTCTATGCGGGCAGTTTAAGAGGATTTGGTAAACTTATCATCATTTCTCATGGGGATGGCTACATGAGCCTTTATGCTGATAATGAGAAACTCCTCCGTAAAACCGGTGACAAGGTTCAAGCAGGTGATACAATAGCCCTTGTCGGAGCCACTGGCGACAACCCTGAACCCGGCCTCTACTTTGAACTTCGTCATCAAAGCGTACCTTTTAATCCATTAAGCTGGAGCAATATACGCTAGAAACAAACTAGTTTTGGAGAGTTACATGCGCGTAAAATTTCAACGGCTCGGGCTCATTGCCTTTGGTGTAATTATCGGTGTAATGCTCACCTTAAACTTTCCGGCAATAGCAGACAAAGTCCAGCCCATTCACCTACCTATTGATGAACTGCACACGTTTGCCAAGGTATTCGGAAAAATAAAATCTGACTATGTAGAACCTGTCAGCGACAAGAAACTGATTAATGCAGCCATAACAGGCATGGTTTCTGGGCTGGATCCTCACTCAGCTTTTCTTAACCGACAAGAATACAGGGCACTTCAGGTCGATACTCATGGTGAGTTCGGGGGGCTAGGGATTGAAGTTACTATGGATGAAGGCCTGCTAAAGGTTATTTCACCCATTGAAGATTCCCCAGCCTATAAGGCCGGGATAAAGAGCGGGGATTTAATTATCAAACTCAACGACACCCCGGTAAAAGGCTTAACACTTGAGGATGCCGTCAAATTAATGCGTGGCAAACCCAATACAAAAATCATATTGACGCTCCTGAGAAAAGGGGCGAACAAACCCCTTGTTATTCCAGTTACGCGCGCCATCATTAAAGTAAAAAGCGTAAAGTACAAGCTGGTAAAACCAGGTTTTGGCTGGATCCACATCACTGAATTTCAAGAGCGGACCCCTGAGAGCATGGTTCACGCCATTAATGCCCTGTATAAACAGAATAAAGGGCCATTAAAAGGAATTGTCCTTGATTTGCGAAATGATCCTGGTGGTTTGCTTAATTCTGCTGTTGGAGTCGTATCTGCATTCGTCAAACCAGGTGCCTTAGTCGTTTACACCAAAGGACGGACCCCTGACTCTAACATGCACCTGACAGCTAGCCCACAGTATTATCTAGACCAGTCCAATGAAAATGATTACATCAAGGATCTGCCGGCCTCAGTCAAGCAGGTTCCCCTCGTTGTGCTGATTAATGGCGGGTCAGCCTCAGCTTCAGAAATTGTTGCAGGAGCCTTACAGGATCAAAACCGGGCTACCATTATGGGCACCCAATCTTTTGGTAAGGGTTCTGTTCAAACAGTAATTCCCCTTGGCAATGGAACCGCGCTAAAATTAACCACAGCCCGCTATTACACACCTAGTGGCCGCTCCATTCAAGACAGAGGGATTACACCCAATATCGTCGTACATGACCCCAATGGGGAAGATGGTAATCTTCTCGTCAAGGAGGTTGACCTGCCACATCATCTGCATAACGATACGCCTGAACCACTCGGGGCGACCCTTAGTCCTGCTCCTTCAAAACCCGTCAATAAAACAAGCTTCCCCCATAAGAAAGGGAAAAAAATTAAACCGACAATTTTTGGCTCCGCCAATGATTATCAGTTGAAGGAAGCAATCAAGGTCATGCAGGGCATTCATATCGCGGGAGAGAAATAACACCTGCTACCGGATATTTTTATCCGGTAGCTTTTTGTTTTATGGAAGATACCCAATTATTACGATATAGTCGCCACATCCTGCTTCCCGAGATTGACATTGAGGGACAGCAGCGTTTGCTGGCTTCAAAAGTACTATTGGTTGGAGCAGGCGGATTAGGGGCTCCAGCTGCCCTTTATCTGGTTGCAAGTGGGATTGGGACACTGACAATCTGTGATCCGGATCATGTCGACCTGACTAACCTGCAACGGCAAATTATTCATACCACAAGTTCAGTTGGTATGAGCAAGGTTCAATCAGCCCAAACCACACTAAAACAAATCAACCCTGATGTAAAAATCATCTCCTTAAACGAACGGCTTCAGAATGATCGGTTGAACAAAGAAGTCAAACAAGCTGATGTGGTAATTGACGCCAGTGATAATTTTTCAACACGTTACGCATTAAATCTCGCATGCGTCCATTACAAGATCCCGCTTGTATCAGGATCAGCTATTCGCTTTGATGGGCAAGTTACGGTTTTCAATCATCAGCGGTGGGGCTCACCTTGCTATAACTGCCTGTTCCCAGACATTGGTCAATCTGAAGAATTACGTTGCTCTGAAACGGGCATCTTTAGCCCGCTGGTCGGAATAATAGGTGCAGTCCAAGCTGCTGAGGCAATCAAGATAATTACAGGAGCCGGCGCCGATCTCACAGGACGCCTGCTTTTGCTGAATGCGCTAACAATGGATTGGAAAACCATAAAACTAAAAAAAGACCCAGGCTGTTCAGTTTGCAGCCGTTACTGAAGCAGAACCAACAAACGCCAACCATTCCTTTGGCCATTCACCCAACGGGGAACGCCTGAAATCACTAGATGAGTACTGGTACCATCGGCCTACGACAAAACATAAGAGCATGTTGGCAAACGCAGGAGCCATCAAGGGAATCTCATTTACTTGAGTCAGGCTTTGCTCAAGGGTGCGCTCCAATTTCTCTTGTAATTGAGCAACACGTCCACGCAAACGGCTATCTTCACCCACAACTGCCTCTCCAGTCAAAACCCGGGTCATCCCGGGATTTTTTTCTGAAAAACTCAGAAGCATTGCAATAATCTTTTCTACCTGACGCAATGCATCAGGTTCCTCCGAACGAATTTTTTGAACCAGCCAAAAAATTGCATTTTCAATATAATCCAGTAAGGCCATATACATTTGGGCCTTACTGGCAAAATGCCGATAAAGGGCAGCCTCAGACACATTAAGCCTTGATGCAATGGCTGCAGTGGTAATTTTCTCAGGCCTGGGCACCTGTAACATATCGGCCAAAACCTGAAGTATCTGCTTTTTTCGGTCATTTGGCTTAGAGGCCATGATTATTCTTCCCCTATATCACAATGGGTTTAATCCTGACACGACATGTTTTAAATAGCAATAAAATTGGACCCACTCACAACAATGCACCTGTTATTATTCATCTCTATCCGGTTCCAGTGCATGCAAATCCGCATTTCTGTACCTTGTTACCATAATATTTAGCCATTCATCATAATCATGGGCTTCTGCAAGACGCTCACCAGTTTCACCATCTTCGAACCAAGGCTTCCCTTCCTTATCAAGCCAATGATCAAACCATCCCCTGGCATGCTTGGGCAGATCATAGACTCTGACATAGCTAATACCTTGGTGATCCTCACGTGGAACCATCATTAACTGATTTATTTCATCCTGCCAGTTCAAATTCGATCTCCCAAAAGCCGGTTAACATAACGGGGTAAATCACAAACGGAATTTAACCGAAGATCAGCAGGCATCCCCATCAAAGGTGGCCCATGAATCCAAACTGTCTTCATGCCAACCCGGCGAGCAGCCCGAAGATTGTCAAGACTATCTTCAACCATAACACACTGACAAGCTGGCACATGAAACCGCTTAAGCAGGTAATAATACCCAAATAATTGCGGTTTGGGCCTAAAGCCGGTCTCCTCAATTCCTATTACAGCATCGAAACAGGCCCTGATTCCAATCAACTGAAGCACCTCATCAATATAAGAAACGGGTGCATTCGAATAAATTATTTTTTCTCCTGGCAACCGCGACAATACAGATCGCAATCGAGGTTCATAAACAAGCATGCCGCGTAAATTATCAAATTGATGGGTATGGTACAAAAAATGTTCTGGGTCAATACCATGATGCCGGATAAGCCCTTGCAAAGTTGCCCCATAACGAAGCCAATAACGCTGCCGCAACGCATTTGCCTCAATCTCGCCCAATCCCAGATACTCTCGAAGATAGGCTGTCATTTGCCTCGATATGGAAGGAAAAATATGGGGCGTGGCCGCATGCAGGGTATCATCCAGATCAAACACCCACAAACAACGTGAAGCCATCAGTTACCCTTGATTAAAGTCCCTACACCTGCATCAGTCAAGACCTCAAGTAAAAGAGCATGCGGGACCCTTCCATCAATGATATGGGCCGTGCTGACACCATTACATACCGCCCGTAAGGCACAGTCCACCTTAGGCAGCATTCCGCCATAAATAGTGCCATCAGCAATAAGCCCTTGAACTTGTGCTGCTGCCAGACCTGTCAAAAGATCTCCCTGTCTATCCAAAACACCCGCGGTATTTGTCAACAGTATAAGTTTTTCGGCCTTAAGGGTCTGCGCAAGGCTCCCGGCAACCAAATCAGCATTAATATTGTAAGCCTCACCATCAGGCCCCTCTCCAATAGGAGCGATTACTGGAATAAAATTACGCGAATCGAGCAGTGCCACGATTTCCGGATCAATACTCTCAACTTCACCAACTTGTCCGATATCCAGCCACTCCGCTTCTCCAAGAGAGCCTTTGACTTTGAGCCGGCTTGCTCTAATAAATCTGCCATCCTTACCTGACAAACCAATTGCCCGGCCACCCTGACGATTAATCAGGCTCACAATTTCCTTATTAACAAGCCCGCCTAAAACCATCTCGACAATATCCATGGTTTCACGATCAGTAACCCTCATGCCTTGAACAAACTCAGACTGCTTGCCCACACGCTTTAAGAAATCACCAATTTGAGGTCCTCCACCATGAACAACAACCGGATTAATCCCCACCAATTTCAATAACACCACATCTTGGGCAAACTCCAGTTTTAACGCATCATCGGTCATGGCATTACCACCATATTTAATGACAATCGTTTTTCCATGAAAACGTTGAATATACGGTAATGCTTCGGCCAGAATCTGGGCCTTTTGCTGAGCAATTTCTATAGGCATAAAAAAGACTTCCTGCTGGAAAAACGTTTTAATAGTCAATAGCGAATAAAGCCTCTCCGAAGGAGAGGCTTTATTAACTCATTGAATGGTGATTTGTCTGGCTATCGACTGTTGCATCTTGGGCAAAGTCAGTTTTAGTACACCATCCTCAAATTTTGCCTGCGCCTTCGAATCATCAATCTCTTCAGGTAATCTTAAACTACGAAATACTGAACCCTCATTTCGTTCACTATATAATTTTTTCCATCCCTCTTCTTTCCGGGATTTAATTTCGGCATTGATAGTAACTTGATTGCCATCAATCACTACATGAATATCTTCTTTCTTTATCCCAGGCAAATCTGCCTCAATCAGAAATTCACTATCCTTTTCAGATAAATCCACACGAAAAAGGGACGCTGTTTTAGATGAGTTGGCATTATGCTCTACCCTCACAGGCTGAAAAAACCCGCGAAACATTTCATCAAAATCTTCAAAAGGGCTGACTAATGCAGTTAACGGATCATAACGGCTTATTTTTGCCATTCCAAACCTCCAGTCTTTAATGTTAAACAATAAATTCTGCACGCTCACGCGTTCCTAGATATTGTGTCAGCAACATTAAAATACAAGCCCTCTTCCCAGAATTCTCAAACAATCTCGTCAATTATTGTCAAAGAATATATCGTGCTAAATCCTCATGTTCAGCAGCAAATGCCAAATGTTCACGAACATACGCAGCATCGATTACTAGTGTCTGAATTCCTGGCGCATCACCTGCAGAAAACGAAATTTCTTCCAAAAGCTTCTCAAGAACAGTATGCAACCTTCTTGCACCAATATTTTCTGTCTTCTCATTTACCCTGAAAGCAATCTCAGCGATTTCTCTTACAGCCTCATCCGTAAAAGACAGGTTAACCCCCTCAGTGCCCAATAAAGCCTCATACTGGCGAATCAAACAAGCATCAGTCTGAGTAAGAATCCGCACAAAATCATCTGCTTCAAGACTTTCAAGTTCCACCCTTATCGGTAAACGGCCCTGTAGTTCCGGTATCAGATCTGAAGGACGGGAAAGATGAAAAGCACCGCTAGCTATAAACAGGACATGATCTGTATGAACCATACCATATTTAGTTGTCACCGTAGACCCTTCAATAAGCGGGAGCAAATCACGTTGAACTCCTGCCCGCGAAATATCGGCCTGCCCATGCTCACTACGGCTTGCAATCTTATCGATCTCATCAATAAAAACAATACCGTTTTGCTCAACATTCTCGATTGCCTTTCTTCTGACCTCCTCATCATTCAATAATCCTGAGGCGGCTTCATCGGTTAGCACTTTCAACGCTTCAGCAACCGTCATCTTTCTTGTGGTTCTGCGCTGCGAACCAATATTCTGAAACATTCCCTGCAACTGGGATGTAAATTCTTCCATCCCAGGAGGTGACAATATCTCCATGCTTACATGAGGGGCAGCCAACTCAACTTCAATTTCACGATCATTGAGCGTTCCTTCCCTTAACATTTTACGAAACTTCTGCCGGGTAGTGTTTTCCTGCATTTCACTTCCATCATGTCCCCCTGGAAGAAGGATATCCAGAACCTTGTCCTCAGCCAGCTCCAGTGCATGCTGGTGGCATTTCTCCATTTCCTCTTCACGAGTCTGCTTCACCGCAATTTCAGCCAGATCGCGAATAATGGTATCTACATCACGACCAACATATCCAACCTCTGTAAACTTACTGGCTTCCACCTTAACAAATGGAGCATGGGCTAGCTTGGCCAAGCGGCGGGATATCTCTGTTTTCCCTACGCCGGTAGGGCCAATCATCAAGATATTCTTCGGTGTAATTTCTGCCCGAAGGGATAAGGCAACCTGCTGACGTCTCCAGCGATTTCTAAGGGCAACCGCAACTGCCCGCTTGGCGGCCTGCTGACCAACAATATGCTTGTCTAGTTCATGCACAATTTCGCGAGGGGTTAAATCTGACATCTCTTATTCTTCCTTCCCGTCAATAACGGGCAATGTTTCAATAATATGATTATGATTAGTATAAATACAGATATCGGCAGCAATATCCAAAGAGCGGGACACGATTTCAACAGGGCCAAGTTCTGTATGAACTAACAAGGCGCGTGCGGCACTTTCAGCAAAGCCGCCACCAGAACCAATTGCCATGACCCCGTTTTCAGGCTCCAGGACATCGCCATTCCCCGTAATGATTAATGAAGTTTTTGCATCTGCAAGCGCCAGCATTGCCTCAAGCCGACTTAACATTCGATCTGTCCGCCAGTCTTTTGCCAATTCCACAGCAGAACGGACCAGATGCCCTTGATGTTTTTCAAGCTTTGCCTCAAATCGCTCAAAGAGTGTAAATGCATCAGCAGTGGCACCAGCAAAACCAGCGAGTATCTTATTCTGATATAAAAAACGTATTTTCCTTGCTGTAGCTTTTATAACCGTATTACCTAAGGTCACCTGGCCATCTCCACCCATAGCTACCCTGGATCCCCTACGTACAGCCAGTATTGTTGTTCCGTGATAAGCGTCCATAATTCTTCCATTTATCTCCATAATTTAGATATCTGCACCTAGATGGAGCCCCATTCCGATACTTCAATCCATAGAGGGTTTCTTTTTTGCCCTTGGGTGAGCTTCATCATATATCCTGGATAAATGTTGAAAATCAAGATGCGTATAAATCTGGGTTGTAGAGATACTGGCATGACCCAACATCTCCTGTACAGCCCTCAAGTCTGCACATGACTGCAAAAGATGTGAAGCAAAGGAATGCCGGAGGGCATGGGGATGAACATGTTGGTTCAATCCCAGTTTTTTTGCTCTTGCTTCAACCCGGTACTGAACAGAACGAGGCGTTAACCTTCTCCCTGATCGACTCACGAATAGTGCGGATTCTGGTGTTTTAACCCATAATGCCCTCAGTTCCAACCACAGGTAAATTGCATTAGCCGCTTTCCTGCCAACAGGAACAATACGCTTCTTGTTCCCTTTTCCCAAAACCGTAACCAGTCGTTCCTTCAAGTCCAAATGTTCAAGGTCAATACCAATTAATTCACTAAGCCGTAAACCAGATGAATAAAATAATTCAAGTATTGCCCGATCCCGAACTTCAATACTACCCTCACCCGGCCTCATCAGATTTGTCATTTCATCAGGCGATAAAGCATCGGGCAGATTCTTTTGAAATCTGGGGGGTTTTATGCTCTTTACAGGGTTTTGAACATAGGCTTCTTCATGAGCAACAGCATATTTAAAAAATCCCCGCCATACCGACAAGCATTTGGCCAAAGTCCGTGGACTCAACCCTGAACCATGGAGTTTTGAAATAAAACGGCGGATATGGTTGCTGTCCAGTAACTGAAAAGGGATCTCTCCAGCAAGTTCATCGAGTTTTTCCAAATCAAACCGGTATTGCTCCAGCGTTCGAGGCGACAGGTGCCGCTCACTTCTCATCCGTTCAATATAACGTTCAACCGGTGGTCTCACCTTTCCCCCCAAACTGGATGGCTAGCGGGATATCACTGACAAGTGCTGCTCCAATTACTTCAGACAAACGCTCAAGGTAAAGCACCCCCATATCAGGATAAAACCGCGTGCTATCAACACTACCCAAAACAAGCAAACCAAATGGGGGCGATCCGACAGACATTAAAGCAAAGGAAGTCAGCTTGTCGCCTTGCGCAAACATCTCTCTCAAGCCTTCCGGGATGGTTGACCCACACTGGGGAAACGTTGACTCCTGAATCCAGGTTAAAAGACCGGGGTCCATAGGAATAAATTCAGGCCTGTTTTCATAGTCTTGAGCCAATGGCCAAAGCCGCAACACAATATCTGGGAGTTCAAAATCCTCCTTAAGGCGGGTTCGGATAGCCTCAAGACGCCCTTCAAAATTTTCTGCCTCCAGAATAGCCAGCGTCATACCATGTAATTTCCGTCCAATTTCATCATTTTCTTCCCCGTAATGAATCAACTGACGAAGCTTAGCCTCAAGAAGGTGAATTTTTTCCCTTTGGGCAATCTGCTGCCGCTCAGACAAAGAAATGGTATGGCCCCCATGAGGATGAGGGATAAATATGTCTGCAAGCAATCCTGCATAGTCTTCAAAAAACCGGGGGTTATCTCGCAGATACTTTACAACCTCTTCTGAAGATTCAATCATCAGTCAATCATCCTTTAAATCAATTACACCTTCATACACAACCTGAGCAGGGCCCTGCATGACAATACTCGAATCATCCGAGCGCCAATGTATAACCATGTCTCCCCCGCGAGTATGAACAAGAACTTCCCGATCCGTCAGTTGCCTTATGACAGCTGCAGCTACGGCAGCACAAGCCCCTGTGCCACAAGCAAGCGTCTCACCTACCCCTCTCTCAAACACCCTGATAGCAATCTCTTGCCTGTCGATGACCTGCACAAACCCAACATTCACTTTTTCAGGAAACCGGCCATGGGCCTCTATTTTCTGGCCCAAAATCAAAACTGGTGCCAAACCTATGTCTTTAACAAAAAGCACCGCATGCGGGTTCCCCACGGATAAAGCCGAAATTTCATACTCTGAACCATCAACATCCAGTTGATACGTTGCTTTAACCTGTTCATGATCAGAAAGAAAAGGAATATCCTGAGGCAAGAACCTGGGTTTTCCCATGTCAACCTCAATCAATCCATTTCCAAGCAGCCGAGGAATAATGATCCCGGAAGATGTTTCTATCCTTAGTTCATTTTTATTTATCAAACCGTGATCAACAACATAACGGGCAAAACATCTCGCACCATTTCCACACTGGCTAACTTCAAAACCGTCGGCATTAAAAATTCGATAGCGGAAATCAGCTTCAGAGCTGGTGGGTGCCTCTACCAGTAACAACTGATCAAACCCAATACCAAAATGGCGATCACTTAAAGTCCGAATCTGGGCAGATGAAAGTCTGACTGGTTGCTCAATGGCATTGACCACCATAAAATCATTGCCTAATCCCTGCATCTTGGTAAAATTTAAACGCATAATCAACCCCCGGAAACCAGCACCTACCCAACGCATGAATTGAGTATAACCGAACTCATCAGACCATAATACTGCTCCTAGCCACTTTGTCTTAAACGGGGGGATTTATAACGGTTATAGCTCCATAAATACTGCTCTGGTAACGACTGTATTACCTTTTCCATGGCCAAGTTAATTTCCCTGGCCAGACCTTCTTCATCTTTGGACTTAAAATCCAGCCGTTCAAAATTGATAATATAACCACGCCCTACAGGCAATCGCTCAGCCCAAGTCAGGATCATTCTTGCCTCAGTGGCCAAAGCCAGTTTAGGGGCCAAGGTCATGGTATAAGCCAAAGAATTAAAAAAGGGGATCCAGACTCCTTCACCCGATACCGGAACTTGATCAGGAAGCAGGCCAATTGCCTCCCCTTTTCGCAAGGCCCTAATCAGCATTCGCACCCCTGCAAGGCTTGTTGGAGCAAGATTGGCATAAAATTGAGCACGGCTTTTACGCATAAACGGATCAATCCGTTTATGGCGTAAGGGGCGATACATTGCGGTCAAAGGCATACAGGAACCAATATACTGGCCAGCCAGTTCGAATGATCCCAAATGGGGCGTCAAGAAAATTACCCCTTGTCCTTCCCCCAGCCCTGCCATCGCCTCATCAAACCCCCACACCTGCTTTACCCATCTCCTTATTTTATCAGGGGAAGCGAACCAGAGTTTTGGCAGCTCCATAACGGCTCGTCCAGACTGCCCTGCAGCCTGAAGGGCAAGAGAGATACGTTGTTCAGGCTGGCATACTTTGGCCTGAGCCAGATTAGCTATTATTCTTTGACGATAAGCTGGCCGAAAAATGTAAACACAACGGCCCGCCCAGTCTCCCAAAATATGAAGAACGGCAAGAGGCAACACTGCTAAGAACCGGAACAGAAATAGCATAGAAAACTTTTTGAATGCTCTAAAATTTGCTATTGTATCAACTGTAATGTCAAAACATGCGAACATTTAACTAACCAACATAACGTAGAGATCCATGTCCGAATACCTGTTTACCTCAGAATCAGTTTCCGAAGGGCACCCTGACAAACTGGCCGATCAAATATCAGATGGTATCCTTGATGCCATTCTAGCCCAAGACGCAAACTCCAGAGTTGCTTGTGAGACTTTAGTCAATACCGGGCTTGCCGTTTTGTCAGGCGAAATTACAACTACAGCTGTAATCGATTATTCCGATATTGCCAGAAATGTCATCAAGCGAGTGGGCTACAACAGTTCATCCATTGGGTTTGATTATCATACCTGTGCCGTTCTGACAGCAATAGACAAGCAATCACCTGATATTGCCCAGGGAGTCAATGAAGGCGAAGGAATGGATCTGGATCAGGGTGCAGGAGACCAGGGGCTGATGTTTGGTTTTGCGTGCAGTGAAACACCCCAGCTCATGCCAATGCCAATTTATTATGCCCACCGCCTGATGCAGCGACAATCTGAATTGCGCAAGGATGGGCGGTTATCCTGGCTACGACCCGATGCAAAAAGCCAGGTAACGGTGCGTTATGAAAACAACCGCCCCATTGGTATAGATACTATAGTCATTTCAACCCAGCATGATCCAGACATCAGTCATGCAGCACTTAGTGAAGCGGTGATGGAGGAAATTATCCGGCCCATTATTCCTGCAAACATGCTGTCTGCCGCCACTCGTTATTTTATCAATCCGACCGGACGCTTTGTCATCGGTGGCCCCATGGGGGACTGTGGGCTAACGGGACGTAAAATCATTGTTGATACTTATGGTGGTGCTGCCCGCCATGGCGGAGGCGCATTCTCCGGTAAAGACCCTTCAAAAGTTGACCGCTCTGCTGCCTATGCAGGACGATATGTTGCTAAAAATATTGTTGCGGCAGGCCTTGCAGAAAGATGCGAAGTGCAAATAGCTTATGCTATTGGAATAGCCCGCCCAGTATCCTTAATGGTCAATACATTTGGAACCGGACAAATCGATGATGAAAAAATTGCCAACCTGGTCCAGAAGCATTTTGATCTGCGACCCAAGGGAATTATTGCATCGCTTAATCTGCTTAGACCCATTTATTCCAGAACTGCAGCATATGGACATTTTGGCCGAGACGAACCTGAGTTCACATGGGAAGCAACCGATAAAGCCCAGATCCTAAGGGATGAAGCTTCCGTTAAAAATACAGCAGCGGTTTGATCTTGATTTTATTTACCCTTTACAACCCCTGCCTGTCAGATACTTTTATGGGTAGGTCTCTATAAACAAGCCAAACTATTTTTATATTCAATTTAATTTTCTTTCAAGGAGCAGGCGAACCTATCACCTTGCATAAAAACAGCTGGTAATTTACGTGATGGTTTGCAATTCAAATAATGAGAATCGAATCCCTTACAAGCAATGTGCAGGATTTCCGTGTCGCTGATATCCAGCTAGCGGAGTATGGCCGAAAAGAAATTGCCATAGCAGAAACTGAAATGCCCGGTTTAATGGCGCTGCGTGAAGAATATGCCGAAACAGCTCCGCTGAAGGGAGCAAGAATAGCCGGGTGCTTGCACATGACTATTCAAACTGCAGTATTAATGGAAACACTAGTAAAACTCGGTGCTGAGATTCGATGGAGCTCATGCAATATATTTTCCACCCAGGATCATGCTGCAGCAGCCATGGCAGCTGCAGGTATTCCTACTTTCGCATGGAAAGGGGAAACTGAGCAGGAATTCTGGTGGTGTCTTGAAAAAACCATATTTGGCCCCAATGAATGGCGCCCAAACATGATTCTAGACGATGGAGGTGATCTCACTAATGTCCTGCATTCAGAGTATCCGGAACTTCTCGAAGATATTCGAGGGCTTAGTGAAGAAACAACAACCGGCGTACATCGACTTTATGAAATGTTAAAGGCCGGCATATTAAAAGTGCCCGCGTTCAACGTTAATGACTCTGTAACCAAATCAAAATTTGACAATCTCTACGGATGCCGAGAATCTCTGATTGATGGCATTAAGCGGGCAACAGATGTCATGATTGCAGGGAAGATATGCGTCGTATTGGGCTATGGTGATGTCGGCAAAGGATGTGCCCAGGCTTTTCGGGGGATGGGAGCAACTGTTTGGGTTACAGAAATTGATCCCATTTGTGCCCTTCAGGCAACAATGGAAGGTTATCGTGTTGTTACCATGGATGAAGTTGCTGCTCTTGCAGATATTTTTGTAACTGCAACCGGTAACTTTCATGTCATTACTCATGAGCACCTCAAGAAAATGAAAAATGAGGCCATAGTGTGCAATATTGGCCACTTTGATAGCGAAATCGATATTGCAAGCCTTCGCCAGTACCACTGGGAAAACATCAAACCCCAAGTTGACCACGTTACGTTCGATGACGGAAAAAAAATCATTGTTCTGGCTGAAGGACGTCTGGTTAACTTGGGTTGCGCAACAGGTCACCCGAGTTTTGTCATGTCCGCATCATTTACCAATCAGGTGATGGCGCAAATCGAATTATGGCAACACAGTTCCAATTATCCAGTCGGTGTATATACGCTTCCTAAAAAACTAGATGAAAAAGTTGCTCGCCTTCACCTTAAACGGATTGGAGCCCATCTTACGAAACTGACTCCAGAACAGGAAAAATATCTTGGGATAGATGTAGAAGGACCCTATAAACCTGACCATTATCGTTACTAACAGGACCAGAACCCTAAATGATGGATATTCGGCCCATTCAGCAACGAAAATACAGTTTTGAATTCTTTCCACCAAAAACAGATGAAGGGGTAGCACGACTCCACGCTACCACGCAGCAGTTGGGACAACTGGCGCCACATTTCTTTTCTGTTACTTATGGCGCCGGAGGATCCACTCAGGATCGCACGCTTGAAACAGTTCTTGCCATCCAAAAAATGGGCTATGCAGCAGCACCCCACCTTTCTTGTATTGGAGCCACTCGCTTCAACGTAAGACAAACCCTTCAAAAATATAGCCAGCATAAAATCCGCCATATGGTTGCATTACGTGGAGATCTCCCTTCTGGCATGGTAGCTTCCGGGGAATTCCGGTTCGCCTCAGAACTGGTTACATTCATTCGTCAGGAACTAGGCGATAGCATCAGCATAGAGGTGGCCGCTTATCCAGAATACCACCCCCAATGTGGTTCTGCCCAACAGGATCTGCTTCATTTCAAGAACAAAATCGAGGCAGGGGCAAATTCGGCCATTACTCAATACTTTTATAATGCAGATGCTTATTTTCGCTTTATCGATGACTGCGCTGCTATGGGTATTCACATACCGATTGTGCCGGGTATCATGCCAATTAATAATTACTTTCAACTTGCAAGATTCTCTGAAATCTGCGGCGCGGAAATTCCCCGATGGATCAGGTTACGCCTGGAAGGGTATCGGGATGATCTGCCTTCTATCCGTGCATTTGGCCTTGATATTGTCACAGAACTCTGCGATAGGCTATTACACCACGGCGCCCCAGGATTGCATTTTTACACATTAAACCAGGCAGGTCCAAGCTCAACCATCTGGCAGCGCCTGGGTATTCAGTCTTGAAATGGGCATTTCCCCTTCTCCAGATCCAGTAGCAGTACAGCAAAGCCAATTATTACTGGAATACCTGATCACACGAGTCAGGCAGGGGTTTTACCCTTTTGACGAATTCATGCAGGACGTCTTATATAAGCCCGGAATTGGATACTATAGTAGTCATTCAACAAAACTTGGGTCGGATGGAGATTTTATTACAGCCCCCGAGACTTCCCCTTTTTTTGGCAGATTAATAGCAGATCTTATGCTCCCATTTGCAAAAAATGGGCAAGGAATACTGGAACTAGGGGCAGGAACAGGCCAGCTTGCCCTGGAAATTCTTCAGGAACTTGAAACCAAAGATGCACTACCTCGTTACTACAATATTCTTGAAGTAAGTGCAAATTTACGTAATCGGCAGCAGGCCTTACTTTTTTCTAAACTTCCTCATCTGGCCAAACGTATCCACTGGCTGGATCACCTGCCCGAAACTTTCGAAGGATTCATCTTTGGAAATGAAGTTCTGGATGCCCTGCCTTGTTCTCTTGTTCGCTGGGAAGCTGATGGCGTCTATGAAGTAGGGGTAGATCTTGTCAATGATAGCAAGCTTTGTTTTCATGAACGCCCTCTACCTAAGTCAACTCTTCTACAAGAGGCGTTAAAGCTTAGGGAAAAATATGGGCTTGGTCAAAATGGAAGTTATTTAAGTGAAATAAATCTGGCTGCTTGCTCTTTGACCAAAACCCTGGCAAGCCGTCTCGTCTATGGCGCCCTGCTTTTTATTGACTACGGATTTGGGGAGAAGGAATACTATCACTGTGAAAGAAACCAGGGCACGCTAATGTGTCATTATGCCCATCAAAGCCATCCAGACCCTTTCATGTACCCTGGACTACAAGACATTACCGCACACGTCAACTTCTCAGCAATTTATGATGCTGCAATCCATGAAGGACTCTTACTTTCCGGCTATACAACCCAGGCTCATTTTCTTATCAATCTCGGCATTCTTAACCTGCTCAGCAACCAGTCCCCTGCCAGTCCTGAAGGAATCAGGGTAACGCAAGGCGTTCATAAATTACTCAGCCCTACAGAAATGGGTGAGTTATTTAAAGCCATAGCTTTTACGACTGAGGGAGTTTCACTCAACGGCTTTAATCAAGGTGATCTAAGCAGGCTACTTTAAAGTATCATTTAGTCGGGATTTTTCAATGGCTTCTATACGGAGTCGAGCCAGATACTCTCCTGCCTCACGTCCTGACAAGCCAGAAGGAATAGATTTCCCTGAAACCGAACTGGCAACCATTAGCATCTTCTGCCAGAAACTGGCCGAAGCATTTCCCCACAATGACATAAATTCAAGCAACCTATAAAATCTCGCCGGATGATGGAATGCATCGGTTTTCTGTAAAACGGCATAAACCATATCAGGACTTAAATCCGGCCATGACAAAAAAACCTTGTCAAAACGGCAGCATAACAAAGCCATTTCCCGACAGGAGACGGGAACAGACAAACACTTAAAGACTTCTTCCATTCCCCCCTCATCTAATGCCATGACCATTAATGCAAAACGCCTAGGAACATCAGACCACGACGCTTTATCCAGGCAGGCAAGGGAATGAACATAAGCCGGGATCTTATCCCGCCTCGCTTTCCCAATGGGAGGAATTAATACGTCCAGGGCCCCACAGGCCCCTAATGCTTCAAGCATGGCAGATGGATGTGATTCAACCAAACCCCGAGCAATCTCTTGCCATACTCTTTCAGGAGCAAGATATTCTAACTCCCCTTTTGCAACCATATGACTAAGTAATCTAAAGGTTTCTGGGGCAATCTTAAAACCAAACCGGGCGCTAAATCTGGCTATCCTTAACACCCTAAGCGGATCCTCTTCGAAAGCAGGCCCGACATGTCTTAAAATGCCAGCTTTTAAATCTTCCAACCCATTATAGGGATCAATCAGTTGGCCACTTTCACTTTTAGCCATGGCATTAATAGTCAGATCACGGCGACCTAAGTCTTCTTCAAGCGTAATCTCGGATGAAGCCTGAACTGAAAATCCACGGTAACCACGACCATTCTTTCGTTCAGTTCTCGCAAGCGCATATTCTTCATGGGTCACCGGATGCAGAAAAACCGGAAAATCTTTTCCAACAGGTTTAAAGCCCATCCGTTTCATTTCGTCTGGGGTACTCCCAACCACAACAAAATCCCGATCCTTGACAGGGATACCGAGTAATTCATCCCTTACAGCTCCACCAACCTCAAAAATTTGCATGGACATGTCCTAAACAAATATTTCATGGGCCGCAACACCCCATAACTTAAACTTCTTAATTAAAAACAAAAGAAATAATAAAAAAATCCAACTACAATCCAAACCCTGCCAGCTGCGGCTCGCAGCAAGTAACACCTTTATTCAAATCTATCCACTACTACAATGATCAGCCAGAAGATTTAAAATCATCGAAAACCCACCAAAGACCAGACGCCTAATTATCCTAGGCAGGAACTAATTGATAGTACTAAAATTATGCCAGCCACCAAACTGTTCCTTCACTGGAAAAAGATTTAATTAACATCCCTGAAATTCAAATCGACCAAATCTCTTATTTACCATCAGGGGCATTTAAATCTCCGGTTTTAGACGAAACAGAAGGCAGCCAGGCCTTTAATGAAGCATGGGTAGACTGCAAATGCATAGTATAATAAGTTGTGTTGGCAAGTACTTTTTCAACGTAAACACGCGTTTCTCTATAAGGAATGGTTTCAACCCAAATCTCTCCATCCATCTTACTACTGGGTAACCAGCTCATGACCCGTGTTGGCCCGGCATTATAAGCGGCAGCGGCCAGAGCCAGAAGATTGTTACAACGATGAAGAACATACTCAAGATACCAGGTACCCTGACCAATATTACGAGAAATATTATTATCATTGCCCGGGGTTAAGCCAATTGCCTTCCCATCAATCCACCGAATCGTGTCGGGCATAAGCTGCATCAAACCGATTGCCCCGGAATGGGAAATAGCTTCAGGATAGAAACGACTTTCCTGTCTCATCAAACCGAGCACAAAAGCTTCATCCAAATGATGATTATCACTAAAAGCTGAAATAGTGCTCCGATAGGGGATAGGGAATTCCAGGCCATAGTTATGCACAGAACGGGATCTCAGCTCAGTGTTGATTGCCAAATCATACCAGTGATGCTCATTGGCAAAAGCTGCCGCAGCAATCAAGAGCCGATCACCTAAATTTCGAATGGAATAAAACCACTGGGCATTCGCTTCAGGTGACATATTCTCTTTCATCAAGTAAACAACAAGACGGATACCCGGCAATTGTCCTACCTGTTTAATCTCTTCAGCAGAAGGAATATAAGAACCATGAGGCCAGGATAGTTTCTTTCCCAGATCCTCCCTTGCCAGCAAGGAAAAATAGCCCAAGCCATGAGCAATCCCAACTAACTTCTCCCTGGCTTTTACTGTTTCACCCAACTTCAAATCACTTCGAGCCAGCCAATACCTCCATTCAGAATGAGCTTCCATACCAGGGGGCATTTCGTGAATGGAATAGCGTACCAACTGCCAGTCCCCTTCAAGTAAAGCACTTCTGGCCTGCCAAGCCAGCTCCTCCTGGGTAAGATGCCTGCCTGCCTGGTCAAAATAGCGCACTGCGGTCTTGTCATGATTACGTGCAGCCCTTAAGGCAATACCCGCCCAAATACCTTGCCGATCAGCGCGGTTTAACCTGTACTGTAACTTCTTCCAAACTTTAAGAGTACGTTTAGGATGCTTGTCATAAGCTTGAAATAGTGCAAATCTAAGCAGGATGCGATCAGGTTTAGCCCCCACCTTAACCCGCCGGTTTTCAAGAAATGCAATCGGATCCCGAAGAACACTTCTCAATCCAGCCATCCGACGCTTATCGGCATTATTAAGAAAATGATCGATAATAAACTGGGCCAAGGCAACCTGGCCGTTATCTAATGCCAGACGAAGTCTTTCCCAAACAAGAGGGTAATTACCCTTTTCAGAAAACAAGGCATTGAAAACAGGTAAACAGCTTGAAGGCCTTGAATATGGGGACAGCCAGAGCCTTACTCCATGTTCAAGCACATCATCCTTACTTTCTGTAAGATGGGCATCCAGGTCGTCACATACTATTTCAGTATCAGGATTAAGCAGCTGAACATAATCCCTTCTGAATGTCTTGTAATCTTGATCATGTCCAAGTTTTTTAAGCCAATCTCCTAACAGTTTCTGGGAAAGGACACTTATCTGGTTAGAATCAACATAATTCATGACCTGAGCATTAGTCAGGCTGTCCCAATCAAGCCTTAGCTGCCAATACTGGATATAAGGGTAAAGCGGATAATTCCTTAGCGCTGAGGCATAACGGGTTAATAAAACGGAATCTTGCCTAGCATAAGCCGATTTTGCACCGGCCCAAGCATCATGCTCACCTGAAGCAAGAATAGGTTGAGTAAAGCCAAGCAAGAAAAGCCACAATAAAAATTTCATTAGAGCTACTGCCAATAAATCAGCTTATTAATTGCTAAGCTTAACTTAAAAACAACTGATAGGCTGGATTTCCTGTTTCGTTATATGAAACATACCCCAGACGCTCCAAAAATCCTTGAAACTCCTTCATATCATCCGGAGGCACCTGCATTCCAACCAAAACCCTACCGTAATCTGTCCCATGATTACGGTAATGAAAAAGACTAATATTCCAATTATGGCTCATGGCATCCAGGAAATTCATCAAAGCACCGGGTCGCTCGGGAAACTCGAAGCGATACAATAGCTCATTTTGAATATCAGGAGCATGCCCGCCTACAAGATGGCGGATATGAAGTTTTGCCATTTCGTTATCGCTAAAATCACAGGTTTCAAGCCCAACTGATTTCAGTTTTTCAATAATCTCCGTTACCTCTTCGCGACTCGTTACCTGAATCCCAACAAAAACATGGGCCTTAACCCTATCAGAAAAGCGATAATTAAATTCTGTAATGCTACGTGCGCCCAGCTGCCGGCAAAAAGATTTAAAACTGCCTGGGGTTTCAGGTATGGTCACAGCCAGAATTGTTTCCCGGTTCTCACCCAACTCTGCCCTTTCAGCAACATGCTGAAGACGATCAAAATTCATGTTCGCACCCGAAGCAATCGCAACCAGCGTTGTGTTTTCCCAAGACTCACGCTTAACGTAATTTTTTAGACCAGCAACTGCCAATGCGCCTGCCGGTTCTAATATGGAACGTGTATCTTCAAATACATCCTTGATAGCCGCACATATTTCGTCTGTGTTAACTTCAATAACCTCATCAACCAGATCCTGACACAGCCTGAACGTCTCCTGGCCTACCATTTTTACTGCCACGCCATCGGCAAATAACCCAACCTGATCCAATCTGACGCGCCTTCCGGCAGCTATGGATTGCTTCATCGCATTTGCATCAACAGGTTCAACACCAATAATTCGGGTTAAGGGGCTTACCCGTTTAACATAGGATGCAATTCCGGCTATCAACCCTCCGCCACCAACTGGAACAAATATCGCATCTATCCTGTTCTGGTATTGGCGAAGAATTTCCATGCCAATCGTTCCTTGCCCTGCAATAACGTCTGGATCATCATATGGATGAATAAAAGTCAGATCACTTTCCTTAGCCAGTCTCATGGCATGTAGATAAGCTTCATCATATGTGTCTCCAGCCAGAACAACTTTTGCGCCCAACGATTTTACCGCCAGCACTTTGATGTTAGGAGTGGTTTCTGGCATCACGATTACGGCTGAGCAACCTAATTGCCCTGCTGCGAGAGCCACGCCCTGCGCATGATTACCCGCGGAAGCAGTAATCACCCCCGACTCCAAAACAGACGACGCAAGATGCGCCATTTTATTGTACGCACCACGCAACTTAAATGAAAAAACCTGTTGCAGGTCTTCCCGTTTAAGCAGAACCTGGTTAGCCAGGCGTCTTGACAAATTCAAGGCGACTTCAAGAGGGGTCTCTACAGCAACATCGTACACACGAGCACGTAGAATTCTCTCAAGATAATCCCGGGAAACAGGACACTCGGACTGGGAGTTAGCTGAGGAAATGACATTATTCATATATTCGCCTTTAAATTGCACTCTAGCGTAACAAAAATCCAGCCAAACCAGAAGTAGGGCGTTAATTAAGAAAATTTGCTAACATAAATGATTCATAATCTATTATCAGGCAAGACATGTCTATCAGCCAAAACCATCTCAAGCACATTGCTGCAGAAGCAGCGCTTGCCTATCTATCTAATATTGAGATTATCGGAATTGGAACAGGAACTACTGTCAATTTCCTTATTGATTTAATTGGTAAGAACAGGAAAAAAATTAAAGCTGCTGTGGCAAGCTCAATTGTTTCAGCAGAAAAACTAAAACAACAAGGGATCAAGGTTATCGATCTCGACTCGGTTAGCGAACTTCCTATTTATGTCGACGGTGCTGATGAAATCAACCTCCGTTTGCAAATGATTAAAGGTGGAGGAGGAGCGCTAACCCGGGAAAAAATCCTGGCATCAGCAAGCCAGAAATTCATCTGTATTGCTGATCATTCCAAACTGGTTGAACGCCTGGGTTCTTTCCCTCTCCCTGTCGAAGTAATTCCGATGGCGCGAAATTATGTTACAAGAAAAATTTCTGCCTTGGGAGGACAGCCCATGACCCGGAAAGGGATCACGGACAATGGAAATATTATTATAGATATTCATAACCTTAATATTCAAAATCCCTCTGAACTTGAGGCTGAAATCAATCAAATAGCAGGTGTTGTCTGCTGTGGACTTTTTACACAACGCCCGGCAGATATCCTGCTACTTGCCACTGAAACGGGAGTCAAAACTCTCTTCCCTCGTAACCAGTCATGAATTTTGGATGACATCAACAAAACATGGCTAAACAATAAAGAGACAATTTGATAGCCTACGCCAATAATCTTCAATTACTTGTCTCTTTAATGATGTAATATAGAAATACAGGAAAACAGGACCCTCTATCATGAATGAGCATACTTCCAAACAATTCGATGCTGATCTAGAAGCCGTTCGCTCCCGCGTTCTTAAGATGGGGGGACTGGTTGAAGAACAGATAGTCAAAGCAGTAGAGGCATTAACAACAGGAAATATTGAACTAGCAAAACAAGTGCAACAGCAGGATCATCTTGTCAATGGCATGGAAGTAGCGATTGATGAAGACTGTAACCATATTATCGCCAGAAGACAACCCACTGCCGGTGATCTGCGAATGGTCATGACTGTCGTAAAGACCATTACTGATCTCGAACGAATTGGCGATGAAGCTGCTAAAATTGCACGTATGACACTCACGTTGTATGGTAGCAATCGTCTCGCTTCGCCCCGTTTCTCAGAAATTCGCCTCATGAGCAGCCAGGCACTGGAGATGCTACGCACTTCACTTGATGCATTTGCCCGTCTGGAAGTTGCTTCAGCCGTACAAGTCGCCAAGCAGGATCTACAGGTCGATGATGAATTCAAAGGGCTGCTACGTCACCTGATTACGTTCATGATGGAAGATCCGAGAACCATTTCTGATTCCATCGACATCCTGTTTGCTGCAAAAGCCATTGAACGCATGGGCGATCATGCCAAAAACATGGCAGAATATGTCGTTTACATGGTCAAGGGGAAAGATGTCCGCCATACCAACATTCTAGAACTTGAGCAGGAACTCCAGGGTTAAGGCTTCCCTATTCATCAGCATGTCAGGCTTCCGGAGGCACATAACCAGAAGCCGTTTCTGCGCCTTCACCAAAAAAATGTTTTTCGGTTTGTTCTGCAAGATATTTACGTGCTTTAGGATCGGCCAGATTCAATCGATATTCGTTAACCAGCATTGTTTGCTGGCGCACCCAGTCCTGCCAAGCCTGTTTGGATACAGACTCAAATATACGTAACCCTAATGCGCCAGGATAGGGGGGGAAATCCAGCCCTTCACTATCTATACCAAGCTTGACACAATGCACTATTCTACTCATAAAATCCTTCCTCAAATCCTAAACTCTATTTTTGGTTTAAACCCGGCATTCACCCAAGAAGCGGATCAACACCTTTGACCGTCTTTGGGAATTATATAGTTCTTGCCGTGACTTTGGCAGCCTTGAGACTTCACTTTCAACAAAACCATGCTCAATAAACCAATGGGCCGTTCGCGTTGTCAAAACGAACAAATTTTTAATACCTTGTTCTTTAGCCAAACTTATAACGTGATCAAGCAATAATTCTCCCCATTGACCTGCCCGATAATGTGGATGGACTGCAAGACACGCCATTTCAGCAAAACTTTCCTTAAGAAATGGATAAAAAGCTGCACAGCCAATCAGTAAGCCATCATGCTCAACCACAGTAAAATGACGGATATCCTGCTCAACCTGCTCTGGGGTCCGACGAACCAACGAACCCTGCTCAGCAAGTGGATTAACAAGGGCAAGGATTGCTGGAACATCCTCTATCTGGGCGGGTCTTAGAGAATCAATGCTATCAATCGTCAGCATAGTGCCACAACCATCAAGCGTAAATAATTCATGCAAAATGGCGCCATCCTGGTTTCTGTCGATAAAATGTGTCCGATGCACTCCTTTTCTTAGTGCCTGAACAGCATGGGGAAAGAACAATTGCATATCTTCATCAGCCTGCTTTGTTCTCTGCAGCCAGGCTAAACCCTCTTTTACCGTAAAAGAACGGATCAATTCATTCCTATCATCAAGGGCACCTTGTGCATCCATCAAAAAGATCAACTTGTCTGCGGCAAGGGAAATAGCAACCTGAGCGGCAACTTCTTCAACAGCAAGATTAAAAACCTCCCCTGTTGGCGAATAGCCAAGTGGAGACACAACCACCAGATCACCAAAGTCAAGACGGGAACGAATCGCCGCCGCATCAACTCTACGAACTTCACCCGTATGCTGTAAATCAACCCCATCTCGTATTCCAGCAGGTCTTGCAACAATAAAATTACCGCTGCTGACACGTAAACCTGCATTATGCATGGGCGAATCGGCAAGCCCCATGGACAATGTCGCCTCAATTTCAGCACGTAATCTACCCGAGACCTCAATTACACATTCGAGCGCTTTCTCATCAGTAACCCTTAAACCTGCGGCATATGAGATTGGAACAGCTTGTAAACGCAATTTCTGCTCCACCTGTGGGCGCATACCATAAACCAATACTAATTTAACCCCTAGGCTATTAAGCAAATTAAGATCATGGGCAAGAGACATAAACTGCCCGTCAGATAACACCTCACCACCAAAAGCAAGAACAAATGTCCGGCCCCTGAATGCATGAATGTAAGGTGCCGCGTCCCGAAACCATCGAACAAACTGAGCTGACTGCTTTTTTATGTTCAAGTAAGTTTTCCTCAAAAATCGCCCCAAAGGGTATTGATGACTGATAACGCAGCCAGGGCAGCTGTTTCTGTACGAAGAATTCTGGGGCCAAGCATTACACCTTCAAATCCGGATTTCAAGGCTTTTTGTTCTTCGAACTGGGTCAGACCACCTTCTGGTCCAACCAAAAGACACAAATGATTATGCTTTGGAAAAGAGCTAAATTTTCGCTCAGTCCTTGGAGACAAAACAAACCCGACTATATCAGGCCGCCATTTTTCAATATAGGATTCAAAGGAATCCACAGGGGCCACCTCTGGAATAATGCTTCTCCCACATTGCTCACAGGCAGAAATAACTATCTGGCGCCAATGAGCCAAACGACGGAGCACCTTATCATGAGTCAGGCGGGTCAAACATTTATGGGTTAGAAGCGGAACAATGCGCCCCACCCCTAATTCCACTGCCTTTTGCAGCGTGAAGTCCATTTTATCAGCCGACGAAATACCCTGAGCAAGCTCCGTCATAACAGGAGATTCTCTGGCAGTCAGGACACCCCGATTCGTTTTAAGATGTAAGTTTCCCTTAACGCTACCTATTATTTTGGCAGAATAGTCTTTCCCGCTACCATCAAAAACAACCACTTCGTCTCCTGGTTTAAGACGCAATACACGACCAGCATGGTGGCTGGCAGAGTCAGACAGGATCAGTTCCAGGTTTTCAACAAGAGGCTCAGGATGAAAAAAACGGGGTTCTGCCATAAATACCCTTAACAGGAAGTGAACTGCGTCACTGAAACAACTGATGAAAGCAGGCCACCAACTAACTTTAATTATTTTAGTACAACCACTTAATTCAAGAAGTATAATTTCACGAACCCAATCTGACAATTATTCCAGCACTTCGAATCTATATTTTTTCATCCAGTTGCGTTATCTTAGCTTGCACGCACACACAACACCCTACACTCTTCGGTTAATCAGACAAATAAAATGATAAGCCTGCAAACACCATTATGTAACTTTAACGAAACTGCTCCAGATTTCCTGCTCACTCAAGACGGCAAGAATTACACGCCGCAGAATCTGTGCAATAAAAATGGCCTGCTTGTCATGTTTATCTGTAATCACTGCCCCTATGTACAAGCCATTTTACCCAGCCTGGTTTTAACCGTTCGTAACTGCCAGGCCATTAAAATAGGCTGTGTAGCAATTATGTCAAACAATATTGAAGATTATCCAGAAGATTCACCTGTTCATATGAAAAAATTAGCACTCGATCACCATTTTTCCTTTCCTTACCTGTATGATGAATCCCAGGAAGTAGCTAAAAAATTTGGTGCGATATGTACACCTGATTTTTTTGGCTATAACAGCAAACTTGGACTGCAGTATCGGGGTCGATTTGACTCAAGAGGGAAAACAGCTTCTGCACCAGCATCAAACGACCTCCTTGAAGCCATGAAAATGATTGCTAAAACGGGTTTTGGCCCAACAAACCAAATACCCTCAATTGGCTGTTCCATCAAATGGAAAAACCAAGAGTCAATCCAAGAAGGTTGAAAACACTATCTTATTCAGCCATAATTTGATATTTCAGGCTTCTGCGCTGGTCATTAATACCGACCTCATGGCATTCTTGTTGGTATAACCCACTACTGGACACCCCCTTCAGATTGGATCCTACAAGTAAACATGGCCTTTCCTGCATAAAAGAATTCTGATTGACAAGGGATGAATAAATGGTAACTCATAAAGATCTCGCAAATGCTATCCGTGCCTTAGCTATGGATGCCGTACAAAAAGCCAATTCAGGTCATGCAGGTATGCCCATGGGCATGGCTGACATTGCTGAGGTATTATGGCGAAACCATTTACGACACAATCCCAAGAACCCTCACTTTCCGGACCGGGATCGATTTGTTCTCTCAAACGGTCATGGTTCAATGCTCCTTTATGCGTTACTACACCTTACAGGTTATGACCTACCATTACATGAACTTGAACAATTCAGACAGCTTCACTCAAAAACTCCCGGGCATCCGGAATATGGCGTTACACCAGGTGTGGAAACCACAACTGGCCCACTCGGACAAGGTATAGGCAATGGGGTAGGAATGGCCCTTGCAGAACGCGTCCTTTCAAAATATTTCAATCGTCCTGGACATGAAATCATTAATCATCATACCTATGTATTCCATGGAGATGGCTGTCTTATGGAAGGAATCTCACATGAAGCCTGCTCAATTGCTGGCACACTGGGGTTGGGCAAACTTATCATGTTTTATGATGATAACGGTATATCAATTGACGGGCCTGTCCAAGGCTGGTTTACAGACAACACACCAAAACGGTTTGAAGCCTATGGTTGGCATGTCATTCCTGATGTTAACGGTCATGATCCCCAGTCCATCGAAACAGCAATTAATGCAGCAAAGGCTGAAACAGAAAAACCAAGCATAATCTGCTGCAAAACTACTATCGGGTTTGGAAGCCCACATAAGGCAGGCACAGAAAAGATTCATGGCAGTCCATTAGGAGTTGATGAAATTATTGCCACGAAAGAAAAACTCGGCTGGCCTTACCCACCATTTGAAATCCCTGAAAACATCTATGCAGCTTGGGATGCTACAGTAAAAGGAAATGAGATTGAACAAGACTGGAACAAGCGCTTTTCAAATTATCGGCAACAATTCCCTGAACTTGCCCTGGAATTTGAACGTCGAACTTCAGGAAAGATTCCAAAAGATTTCAAAAAATTTGCTGATACAGCTCTTTTGACCCTCATTTCAAAGAAAGAGTCTATCGCCAGCAGAAAAGCCAGCCAACAAGCCATATCAGCTCTAGCACCTCATCTACCCGAACTAATTGGGGGTTCAGCTGATTTAACTGAATCCAACCTCACAGAGTGGGCAGAAGCGCAACCCATAAAAAATCAGGGCGGGGGAAACTACATTCACTTTGGGGTCCGGGAATTCGGGATGTCCACTATCCTGAATGGGATGACACTCCATGGCGGATTGATTGCCTTTTCAGGCACATTCCTGACATTCTCAGACTATGCAAGGAATGCTTTGCGTCTTGCCGCATTAATGAAAATTGGTAGTATTTTCATTTTTACCCATGACTCGATTGGTCTTGGGGAGGACGGTCCAACCCACCAGGCTATCGAACAAGCGGCTTCACTACGCTACATCCCAAATATGGACGTCTGGCGTCCCTGTGACACAACAGAAACCATGAAAGCCTGGACTAATGCAATTCAAAAAAGAAATGGGCCTAGCAGTCTGCTCCTTTCAAGACAAAACCTAGCGTTTGTTGAGCGCTCCAGTGAACAGATCGCCGCTATCGATCGTGGCGGATATACTCTTAAAGACTGTTCAGGTACGCCTGAAATCATTCTGATTGCCACCGGATCTGAAATTGAGTTGGCCCTGAAAACCCAGAAAGCACTGCCTGATATTCGTATAAGGGTGGTATCAATGCCCTGCACTAATCTATTCGATCGGCAGGATAATTCTTGGAAAGAATCTGTTCTACCAGAAGATGTGCCTTGCTTGGCTATTGAAGCAGGAACAGCTGATTTCTGGAGAAAATATGTCGGATTAAAAGGGGAGGTTATCGGCATGACTTCTTTTGGTGAGTCTGCTCCTGCTGATAAGCTTTTTAATTATTTTGGATTCACCGTTGAAAACGTCTCGGCCACCATACTGAAAATGGTTGAAGCAGAAAAGAGAAAAGCCCGGTTCTCATGATTATCCATTTAACCCAAATAATTTTCTCGAATTTTCAGAATAAACCCGAGATATGGGACTATTATCAATACAGGCATATATTCAAAGGGTAACGCTTCGTGTCTATTACAAATATGCTTGACCTAGATCTACGCGGAAAACGTGTCATGATCCGTGAAGACTTCAATGTACCAATCAAAGATGGGGTTATTACTGATGACACGCGTATTCGTGCATGCATTCCAACAATTCAGACGGCTCTTAGACAAGAAGCAAGAATTATCCTGATCAGCCATCTAGGTCGCCCCAAAGAAGGCCAATACGATAAGAACCTAACCCTTCTCCCCGTGGCACAACGCCTTGAAACCTTGCTTCACCAGCCAATACATTTAGAGAAAGACTGGCTCAACGGTCTGACTGTAGGGGCAGGAAAAATTGTTCTTTGTGAGAATGTCAGGTTCAACATTGGGGAAGAGACAAATGATGAACTTTTGGCCAGGAAAATGGCCGCACTATGTGACATTTTTGTTATGGATGCATTTGGCACGGCCCATCGGGCACAGGCATCCACTGAAGGAATAGCGCGTTTTTCTCCAGTTGCTGCTGCCGGCCCGCTTCTTCTTGCTGAGCTTAATGCTTTACATCATGCCCTGGAACAACCAAAGCATCCAGTAGTTGCCATTGTCGGTGGTGCCAAAGTTTCAGGCAAACTCAGGTTGCTTGAACGACTCTTAGACAAAACTGATTGCCTGATTGTTGGGGGAGGGATAGCCAACACCTTTCTTGCGGCCACAGGAAAACCCATTGGGGCATCCCTTTATGAACCCGATCTGGTTGATGACGCAAAGCGCATCCTTCTCAAAGCAGAAAAAAAAGGCATACAAATTCCCCTCCCGATTGATATCATTTGCGGGGAAGTCCTGACTGAAGCAGCAATCGGAACTAAAAAACTCATTCAGGAAGTCAGTGCTGAAGACAAAATACTGGATATTGGGCCCCAGACCTCTCTGATCCTTGATCAAATCATAAAAGAAGCTCAAACCATCATCTGGAATGGGCCAATTGGTGTTTTTGAGCTGCCCGCCTTTGCTGATGGTACGAGGCATCTCGCACAAGCCATTGCAAAATCCACGGCCTTTTCTATCGCCGGTGGAGGCGATACACTTGCAGCAATTACAAAATTTAATGTTACAGATGATATTTCTTACATTTCAACAGGCGGAGGAGCCTTTCTAGAATATATTGAAGGGCGTACACTTCCGGCAGTCAACATACTTGAAAAACGTGGACAACTTTCGCTTCATCGGCCATAACAAACAATATATCAACGGAGATTCATACGGTGTTACGCAGAACAAAAATTGTCGCCACACTTGGCCCGGCATCCAGTGATCCAGCAATTCTAGGTCAGCTTATAGATGCAGGAGTGGATGTTGTACGACTCAATTTTTCTCATGGGAAAGCTCAGGACCATATGGAGCTAGCGGCATTGGTTCGCAAACTGGCAGGAGCTCGCGGACGAACGGTCGGAATCATGGTAGACCTGCAAGGTCCAAAAATACGGGTGGGAAAATTTGAAAACGACCGGGTCACCCTAAAATCAGGTGCACAATTTATTCTGGATGCTGACTGCCTTCTTGGTAACGAGGAAAGAGTTGGCATTGACTATAAGGAATTACCTCGAGATGTAACCCCCGGATCTGTCCTGCTTCTCAATGATGGCATCATCCAGATGATTGTTAAGGAAGTTTCTGGCAATCAGATCATCTGCACGGTAACAGTCGGTGGAGTCTTATCGAACAACAAAGGCATTAACCGTCAAGGAGGGGGGCTGACTGCTCCTGTCTTGACCGACAAAGACAAAGAAGATATCAAAACAGCCGCACAGCTTGATGCCGACTATTTAGCAGTCTCATTCCCAAAATCTGGGGAAGACATGAATATTGCACGACATCTGTTAAATGAGGCAGGCGGGCATGCTTGGCTTTGTGCAAAAATTGAACGGACTGAGGCCATTGATGCTCTTGAGGACATCCTATCGGCATCAGACTCCATCATGGTGGCCCGAGGAGATCTCGGAGTTGAAATGGGAGATGCGGCCATCCCCGCGCTTCAGAAACAAATGATACAGATGGCGAGAAAAATGAATAAGACCATCATCACTGCTACACACATGATGGAATCAATGATCAATAATCCCATTCCAACCAGGGCAGAAGTATCGGATGTTGCCAATGCTGTTCTAGATGGAACCGATGCTGTCATGCTTTCTGCAGAATCTGCTGCTGGGGCTTATCCTGTTGAAGCAGTCAAGGCACTTGATCGAGTCTGCCAGCAAGCGGAACGCATGATAGAAATTTATGTCAACTCTGAAAAGGTAGCCCCACATAAAAGCGGTGTTCACCGTAATGAGGCTATCGCCCAGGCAACCATGTACACAGCAAATCATCTTGATGTTAAAGCGATTGGATCGATGACACAAACAGGCTTGACTCCACTGTGGATGTCACGCTTTAATTCAGATGTTCCCATTTACGCCTTGTCAGATGATCTTCGTACCTGCCGCAAAGTCACCCTTTTCCGAGGTGTTCAACCTATTCACTTTGTTTACGAAACAAGCAATAGAGAAGATATTCTCTTAGAAGCAGAACGACTCATTCGTCAATGCGATGCAGTTCAAGATGGAGACCTGGTGATCATGACTATTGGTGAACCTATAGGTAAGCCTGGCGGAACCAACACCATGAAAATAATCCAGGTGGGTGAACACCGTTAATTCAATAAACGAGGAGGGTTAAAGTGGCACTTGTAGCCTTAAGGCAACTTCTGGATCATGCAGCTGAAAACTCTTATGGCCTGCCAGCCTTTAATGTCAATAATATGGAGCAGGTCCATGCCATCATGCAGGCTGCAGATGTCTGCTCAAGCCCTGTCATCATGCAAGGTTCAGCCGGAGCAAGGAAATATGCGGGAGAAGCCTTTCTACGACATCTTATTCTGGCTGCAATTGAAGCCTACCCTCATATCCCAGTTGCCATGCATCAGGATCATGGGCAGTCTCCAGCTGTATGCATTAATGCCATTCGCTCGGGCTTTTCAAGCGTCATGATGGATGGCTCGCTTCAGGAGGACGGTAAAACTCCTTCCGATTACAGCTACAATGTCTCGGTAACCAAAAAGGTTGTGGATATTGCGCATGCTGTTGGAGTATCAGTAGAAGGTGAGCTAGGTGTACTTGGCTCGCTTGAGACCATGAAGGCTGACAAGGAAGATGGGGTTGGCGCTGAAGGGACAATGACCCGCGAGCAACTTTTAACCAACCCCGACCAAGCTGCAGATTTCGTAAAGCAAACCGGGGTTGATGCCCTAGCCATTGCAATCGGCACATCCCATGGCGCCTACAAATTTAGCCGCAAACCCACAGGAGATATTTTAGCTATCCAACGAATCAAGGAAATCCATGCCCGCCTTCCCAACACCCATCTTGTGATGCATGGCTCTAGCAGCGTCCCGCAGGAATGGCTTGAAATCATTCGTAAGCATGGCGGAAACCTTAAGGAAACATACGGTGTTCCGGTAGAAGAAATTGTTGAAGGCATACGTCATGGTGTCCGAAAGGTCAATATTGATACTGATATCCGACTTGCCATGACCGGAGCTATCAGGCGTTATCTCTCACTTAACCCGTCAGAATTTGACCCTAGAAAATATCTGCGTGATGCAGAGTCTGCGGCTCAGGCTATCTGTAAAACCCGCTTTGAAGCCTTCGGAAGCGCAGGGCAGGCTGAACACATACGTCCCATTCCACTTGAGGAAATGGCAAAAAAGTATACTCAAGGCACTCTTAAGGCAGTCGTCAAATAAATGTTAAAGAAGGGGCTCATACAATCAAACCTTAAAAGCCTGAAACTAATAAGCCGGGGCAAGGTAAGAGATATTTATTCCATTGACAATGATTACCTGCTTTTGGTAGCAACAGATCGGTTATCAGCATTTGACGTAGTATTGCCTGATCCAGTACCTGGCAAGGGGGAAATCCTGACAAAAATGTCAGTTTTCTGGTTCAAGAGATTAGGCTCAAACCTTTTGACCCAACTAACCGATATCTCTCCCGAATCAGTTGTACCACCTAACGAATATGATGAGGTCAGGGGTCGTTCTTTGATCGTAAAACGTATCAGGCCTCTTCCTATAGAAGCGATTGTGAGAGGATATCTTGCTGGAAGTGGATTCAAGGAATATCAGGAAAATGGATCAATATGTGACATTCCTCTTCCACCTGGCCTTAAAATTGCAGATGCCCTTCCAGAACCCATCTTTACCCCCTCAACAAAACCGTCAGACAATAGCCATGATGAAAACATCTCTTTTGAGAAGATGAAAGATATCATCGGTAAGAATCATGCTGAAGAAATCAGGGAAACAAGTCTGACGCTATACCGGCATGCAAATGAGCATGCAGCTAAACGTGGGATACTCATAGCTGATACCAAATTTGAATTTGGTATCGATTCTCAAGGAAATCTATGCTGGATTGATGAAGCGCTTACACCTGATTCATCCCGGTTCTGGCCTAAGGATAAATGGCAGGCTGGGAAGAACCCGCCCAGTTTTGACAAACAGTTTGTCCGGGATTATCTAGAAACAATCAAATGGTCTAAAGTCCCCCCCGGGCCACACTTACCTGAAGAAATCATACAAAAAACAGCTGACAAATACCAAGAAGCATTCCGGCGTTTAACAGAACCACCGAATTCGTGTTAAAAAAATTATACCGAAATGATTAGCCTTGCTTTGATGTTGTATGGCTATAACAACAACCTTCCAGCATATCAACAAAACAAGAGGTTAAAAGAAGATATCTGAACAATCAGAACGATTTTTATTATGGGGCCTCCCGCTCATGCCGTCAGGCCATCATCCTGAACCTTAAGGTCCAAGGTGGTCGCTACGCACCAACTTCAGGCTCATCCACTAAGGAACATGCTCAACGGCCAGCAACTGCAGCAACCCTATTTCAAATATTGGTTCAAAGAGTCTTTGGTCTTAACCAACACAGCAGGAGGAACTTTAAAGACCAGCTTGCAATTCATCTATGACACTATCAAGATTACCTTGCATAGCTTTAATCTTACTCTGAATTTCTGCCACATCAAGAGATTTGCTAACTTTACGGGAATAAAATTCATGTGCGATTTGTAACGCAGCCAGAATTGCTACCCTCTCATTTCCTGGAACCCCGCCAGCTTTCTTAATATCCAGCATGCGGCTATTCAACATGTCAACAGAAGCAAGCAATGCTTCACGTTCATTTTCTGGGCAGCTTATACGAAATTCCCGTCCCATGACTAACACTGTTAAATCCTGATTTTCAATCATCGCCTAATTTCATCCCATATGTTCGGGAGTTTCCCCCAACAAATCCTGTAAGCGTAACCGAGCTTCCTCAATTTTCTTGATTAGAAGATGATTTTGACTTTGAACATCGTCAATTTTATGCTGACGTGCTTCAATTTCGGCTTGTGCGACAGCAAGATGCTGCCTTAATGCATCATTTCCTGCCTGAGAATTAGCTAGCTCAATCCGCTGATCAGCTATCATCCTGCGCATACGACGTGCAAGCGCAACAAGTGATGCAATTTTATCTTCCAAAAGTTGAATATCCTGCTCCATGCGCACACTATAAAGGGAAAGGGAAAGCCCGGTCAACTAGGAAGACCAACCAACCAATTATCGCACCAAGCCTAATTCTTGATTCTACGCTAGTCTACGTAAATCAAGTAACGCCCTTCTCTAAGCCTGGCACAAATTAATCAAAACATGAAAACTTCCTCCTAAATATAAGATAGAATACTAGCCGCTCCAGGTGCCCTGTTTTCAACACAGCAAACAGGGAGAATCGGGAAGCAGGTAAGCACTCAAGCAAATCCTGCACTGCACCCGCAGCGGTAGGCAAGCGTGGACACCTCACAATAAGCCACTGTGATTTCATCATGGGAAGGCGGCGTGTCAAATCTTGCGAGTCCGAAGACCGGCCTGTGAATTTACTCACGGAATAGTCCTGTTTGGATGATGTGTTTCGCCATCCAACTGTTCATTCCGGATACCTCAACCAATACTTCGTGGCGGGATGCACACGAGGAGGAGAAAATAATGAATCGGCATTTCAGATTCAAACCTGTTGTATTCGCATTTATACTGACACAACCCATAATTGCCTTTGGATCAACGCTCTACACCAGGCAGGATATTATCGTCACGGCAACACGAACTCCTGAGCTGAAAACCCATGCCATACAAGATGTTACAATTATCAGCTCCAGACAACTGCGGCGCTCCGGACAAGAAACATTAGGTGAAGTATTACAGATGGCTCCGGGCGTAGAGCTGGCACAAACCGGCGGTGCAGGACAAGCTGCCAGCATCTTTCTGCGCGGAACCAACTCAGACCAAACCTTAATACTACTTAACGGTGTCCCAATCAATACAGGCAGCTTGGGAATAGCCTCACTAAACGCCATCCCCATATCCGAAATTGATCATATTGAAATCATGCAAGGCCCCGCAAGCAGCTTATATGGAGCCAACGCAATTGGGGGAGTCATCCAGATCTTCACCAAAAAAGGCCAAGACAATCCCCATCCTTATCTCTCTGCCGGGATCGGGACACTTAACACGTCCAGGGTCAATCTGGGCTACGCGGGTCAAAAAGGAAAACTGGATTTTAATATCAGTGCAGGACATGACGCCTCAACCTCAATTTCTCAAACTAATCCTAGCAATACCTTCAGCTATAATCCAGACAACGATCCTTACCGCAATACTTATTTCTCAGGACAGGTGGGTTACCATCTCGCACCAGGCCAGGAAGTGGGTCTTGTATTATTAAAAAACCGGGCCATGGTATTTAATGATGAAGGAGAATATGGCACAGCTTCACTGCAAGATCATACGACTACCACTATTGGCAATTACACTGTCTACAGCAAAAACCGAATCAACTCAAGCTGGCTGAGCCAGGTTCATTTTTCTCATGCAATTGATGATGAATACACGCAAACAGCGAACCCTTTCAGTAACAATGGTTCCGTTAATAATACGCAGGATCTGGTCAGTTGGCAGAATGATTTTGATACATCTCTAGGGACGTTTACTCTTGGTGCAGAAAATCAATGGCAATCTGTTGGAGGAACCTCTACTACATTTACGGTAAACAACAGAACCAACCATTCATTTTTTGGTGTGTATCACAAAACCTTTGGTAAACAAAATATCCTCTTTAGTGCGCGTCATGATGATAACAGCCAGTTTGGAAGCAAAAACACTGGTCTTATTGGCTACAGCTATCACTTCACGCCCAATTTCCGGCTCAGCTCAACGATTGGAACGGCTTTCAGAGCTCCAACATTCGATGATCTCTATGCGATTTACCCATTTTACATTGCCAATCCAAACCTCAAACCTGAACAATCTCTTAACAAAGAAGTAAGCCTGCACTATTCGTTCAATAACCAAAGAATCAGCCTAACCTATTTTAATAATCGCATTCGCGATCTTATTACAGGATACACTGATTCTAATTTCAACTATGTCATGACTAATGTCGGTTCTGCCCGAATCAAAGGCATTGAAATTGGGTATAAAGGAAAAATACAGGACTTCAGAATCACTTCGTCCCTAACTTTTCAACAGCCTCTTAATGAAGATACCCAAACGCTTCTGGGACGGCGAGCCCGCCAGTTCGGATTTATCCGAGTCAGTAAAAGTTACCACCAATGGAATTATGGTATTGAAGACCTCTTTTCAGGGAAACGATTTGATTCTTCCAATTCCAATACCAGCGCGAACCAGCTTGGCGGCTATAACATTGCCAACCTAACTGTCACTTATCAGTATAGCCGACGTCTTTCCTGGTACACCCGCTGGAACAATATTTTCAACAAACCGTACGAACTGGCTCTAGGATATAATACCCCGGGAAGCAATGTTTTTACTGGATTTAATTATGCGCTGTAACCCTTAATCAGAAAAACACCCTCCTCCAAAGCCACAAGCCGGCCCCTTTATTTACAAGGGGCCAGCTTGGTCGCATGGGTTCATGGCATACGCCGACCTATCGCATGATATTCAAAACCTGCCCTCAGCATCTCCTGCGGTTCATAAAGATTTCGCCCATCAAAAATAACAGGTTGCCTTAATTTTGAAGCAATCAGAAAAAAATCAGGGCTTTGAAAACTTTTCCATTCCGTAACAATAATCAAGGCATCTGCAGATTCAAGCGCATCCATAGCCGAGACAGAATAAGTCAGCCCCTGGTTGTCCTTAAAAACTCTCCGGGCCTCTTGCATGGCCGCGGGATCATAAGCACAAATTGTGGCTCCATGCTTCAAAAGACGGGTTATAACAGTACGGCTGGGGGCTTCACGCATATCATCAGTATTCGGTTTAAACGCCAACCCCCACAGCGCAAATCGCAGCCCTTTAAGGTCTTGCCCAAAACGCTGCAATACCTTATCCACAAGCACATGTTTCTGCTCTTCATTCACCTGTTGAACAGCATCAATAATCCTAAGCTTAACCCCTTCATCAAGAGCCCGACGCTGAAGCGCCTGTACATCTTTCGGAAAACAGGAGCCTCCATAACCACACCCGGCATAAAGGAAATGATACCCTATGCGAATATCTGACCCCACCCCTTGCCGGACATGTTCAATATCTGCACCCAGTTTTTCTGCAAGCTGTGCCAACTCATTCATGAAAGAAATCCGGGTGGCCAGCATGGCATTAGCGGCATACTTGGTTAATTCTGCCGAACTGATATCCATCACCAGGACTCGTTCGTGATTACGCTGGAATGGAGCATATAACGCACGTAACCGCTGGATTGCGGCGTCATCATCAGCGCCGATAATAATTCGATCAGGACGCATGAAATCTTCAATAGCAGCGCCTTCCTTAAGAAACTCTGGATTAGATGCGACACTGAATGAAAGCTTCAGGCCACGATTCTTGAGTTCTTCCTGGACAACTGCTTTGACACGAGATGCTGTTCCTACGGGAACCGTGGATTTGTCAACTATTGTAAGATCATGCGTCATATAGCGCCCAATATTGCGGGCAGCGGTTAGTACATATTGCAAGTCTGCTGAACCGTCTTCATCAGGTGGGGTGCCTACAGCAATAAACTGTAAAATTCCATATTGAGCACTTTCCTCTATATCAGTCGTAAACCTTAGGCGACCTTCCCGACAGTTTTTTTGCACCATGGCTTCCAATCCAGGCTCAAAAATGGGAATCTCGCCGCCATTAAGCATATCAATCTTACGCGGATCCACATCCAGACATAACACTTCATTGCCCATTTCAGCAAGGCAAGTCCCCGTCACGAGCCCGACATAGCCAGTACCGACAATCGTAATTTTCAATATTAATCCATCCTATAATTGGAAGCTCTGGTTAACTATAAATCTTAATATGTTAATGTCACATTGTATCAAATGCAGATATTCGCCGCAGCAGGCGAGAACATCAGAGATCAGTTATAATTTTGCCATCTTTATCCAAAAAACGGCCGAAAAGTTGAATACCCCTTCCAGTGGAAAAAAACTCTATCACAGATTACTCCGTCATGTAGTTCCTTATTGGCGTATCTTTGGACTATCAGTTTTAAGCACCATCGTCTATGCAATAACTGAACCCGCCATCCCTGCGCTACTCAAACCGCTACTTGATGGAAGCTTCGTCCATAAGAATCCATCTCTTCTGCATCTGATCCCAATCGTACTTATTTCCCTATTTCTTGTACGGGGTATAGCCAGTTTTCTGTCCAGCTACTCACTCGGCTGGATAGCCAGCCGATTAGTCATGGACTTGCGTAATCTTATGTTCCACCAATTACTTCGGTTGCCCAGCAGCTATCATGATGAACACTCATCAGGAGAGCTGATTGCAGATATTGCCTTTAACGTTAACCAGGTCACTGATGCAGGAACTTCAGCTGTATCCATTCTTGTACGGGATTCCTTCACTATTATTGGCCTGCTCGCCTGGATGCTCTATCTCAACTGGAAGTTAACACTCATTACTTTTGCAGTTATTCCACTCATCTATCTTGTCGTCAGGCAGGCTTCGGCACGTTTACGAAGTATGAGCCTTAAGACCCAGTCTAATCTGGGAGATTTAACCCATATTCTGGAAGAGGCTATAGCCGGCCAGAAAGTTGTCAAGATTTTTGGCGGAGAAAACCGGGAATATGAACGATTTGTCGAAGCCAGCAACTGGTCAAGACGGTTTACAATGAAACGCCTAGCGGCTTCAGCTGCAAATGTCCCTATCGTCCAGATTATTTCAGCAATTGCCTTGTCTGGGATCATTTATGTGGCAACCAAGCAAGCCATTGATAACCATACAACTGTTGGAGGATTTGTAAGTTTTATTACTGCCATGCTTCTTCTTTTTTCCCCAATCAAACGTTTAACTAGCGTCAACGATACTCTTCAGCGGGGCTTGGCTGCAGCACAGACAATTTTTACACTATTGGATGCTTCCCCTGAAAAAGACACAGGATATCTCCAACCCAAACAAATCCAGGGAGCTCTACAATTCAAAAATATATCTATCCACTATCCTGGAACCCATACACCTGCTCTTAATAAACTTAATCTAGAAATTAAGGCAGGAGAAACCATTGCTCTTGTCGGCCCGTCGGGTAGTGGGAAAACGACGCTAGTCAACCTGATCCCAAGATTTTATATCCCTGAAGAGGGCGATGTCTTTCTAGATGGGGTTCATCTTAACGATATCACGCTGACCCACCTGCGTTCACATATTGCCATGGTTAGCCAGGATATCGTGCTTTTTAACGACACTATTCACAACAATATCGCCTATGGTGGCCAGATAAATGCCAGTACAGAAGAGGTTATCAAAGCTGCCCGCATGGCAAATGCCGAGGAGTTTATTCTGCAGTTACCACAAGGTTACAACACACTCGCTGGAGAGAATGGAGCCAAACTATCTGGGGGGCAGCGACAAAGAATTGCTATCGCCCGGGCATTGCTCAAGAATGCACCCATCCTGATTCTGGATGAAGCAACATCAGCATTGGATATGGTATCGGAGCGACAGGTCCAAACAGCTTTGGATTTACTGATGAAACAGCGAACTACCCTCGTCATCGCACATCGCCTCTCAACCATTGAAAAAGCGGATCGAATCATTGTTCTGCAAAATGGGCAGATCGTAGAAACTGGAACCCATCAGGATCTTCTCGACAGACATGGTATCTATGCCCATCTCTACCAGGTTCAACTTGCACACTCTTCTATGGAGTAGCCAGTAAACGGTCTACATGCGCTTTAACCATGTCCACTCCTATCAAATTCATGGCTCCTGGCTGACGTACACGCGATCCAAACGGAACCTGCTCCATGGATCGTCTATCCATAGTAATCACCGCATCTGGATAACGATTCACCACATTATCAATCTGGTGCCACGGACCTGTGCTGTAAGGGTTAGAAACAGCATATAGACCAATAACCGGCACTCGCAATATATCTGCCATATGGACAGGCCCTGTATCTGGGGCTATCAGGAGCTTTGCTCCCTGAATTAGGGCCAGTAATTCCTGCAAACCCAATCTTCCGCTGAAATCAACGCTTCCTGGAGAAGCATTAACCACCTCTGCAACCAAAGAACGTTCATGAGGATGATTGCCTCCCGTTACAATCACAACTAGCCCCCTATGTTGAAGGTAACGTGCCAATTCCGCATACCGCATAGAAGACCAGTTTCTTGCAGCATCACTTGCTGCAGGATGAATTACAGCATAATTGCCCATACAACCAAAAGAACTGAATAACCGATGGATAGATTCATAGGCTTGGGGCAAAACAGGTAAACGCCAATCTTCATCAATTGGGATCACCCCAAGATAACGCGCAAAATCCAAAAAATTTTCCTGGGCATGTTGCCGGGGATTTGACTCCAGATGAACGTTTGTCACCCAATACTGCCCTTCGCGCGAACGCATCCTGTCATAACCTAATTTATGCCTTGCAGAAATGAAGGGGGCGAGCAGGTTAGCTCTGAACGTCGGCTGCATATGCAACAGCCAGTCAAAAATCCTCCCTTTCAGGTCCCGTTTCAGGTTCAGGTACTCAGATAAGCCCGCAGTTTTATCAAATGTAATAAATTCAATATCCTCAACAGCTGCAAGCAATTCCCTACCCTGTACCCCAATAATCCAAGTCAGATCTACATCAGGCCATACCCGTTTCAGCGCATAGGCGATCGGCAAGGTTTGAACCAAATCTCCCAGGGCAGATAACCTAAGAAGACAAAAGCTGTCGTGATCCATAGAAAAAGCTGGCATAATAGAATATCAATGAAGCCGATTGTAGCTGTTCACACTGCAATTGCATACGATCCCCAAAGAAATGAACAAACGCAGCTGGCGAATCACCCTTTACTCATGTTTGCTGTATCTTCTGGCTCCTTTTGTTTTAGCCAGGCTGCTTATCCGCGGTCGTTCACAACCAGGCTACCTTAAATTTCCACAACAACGGTTTGGGTACGGCTATCCAAAGGTAAATGCTCCAATAATCTGGATTCATGCCGTATCCGTAGGGGAAACCCGTGGCTCCTTACCACTTGTTGAAGCACTTGAACAACTTTATCCCAACCATACCCTGCTTCTGACTCACATGACAGCTGCCGGCTGGGATACAGGCCAGGGCCTGCTTGGTAACCGTGTTATCCAATGCTGGCTTCCCTATGACCTGCCAGGAGCCTGCAGAAGATTTCTCAGCCATTTTTCACCCCATGCGGGCCTATTGCTAGAAACAGAGATCTGGTTCAACCTAATCAATTACGCACAACAAACACACACGCCTATTTTTCTTGTCAACGCGAGGCTTTCAGAATCCAGTCTCAATAAGTATAAGCATTTTAAGCGTCTTTCTTGCGAGGCCCTTTTAAGTCTGCATGGAATCATAGCCCAAAGTCATGATGATGCAGCTCGATTCAAACAACTCGGTGCCGCAGATATATGTGTAGCAGGAAATATCAAATTTGATATTTCCCCACCTGATGATATTCAGGATCTCATCGATCATTTCCGCTCTCTGATTGGTAACAGACGAATCTGGCTTGCTGCCAGCACCAGGGAAGGAGAAGAAAAAATAATCCTTAACATTGCCAAACAGTTACCGGAAGGAATCTTGACAATCATTGTGCCGCGTCACCCCCAAAGATTTAGTGAGGTTGCTCATTTAATCAAATCATCAGGATTCAGGATGCAGCAACGCAATGATAAAGATGAAGTTGAGCCTTCGACTCAAATCTGGCTAGGAAACAGTATGGGGGAGATGTATGGCTATTATGGCATCAGTGATCTGGCACTAATCGGTGGAAGCTTATTACCGTTTGGGGGGCAAAACTTAATTGAAGCTGCTGCAGTGGGCACCCCCACTTTAGTGGGGGCTTACACTTTTAATTTCAGCCAGGTCGTTCAAGATGCCATAAAAGCAGGTGCAACCATACAAGTCAGTAATCCAGACGAGTTTGTGCCGCTAATCACTGAACTATTTAACACCCCAAACAAATTGCATAAGATGCAAATTGCGGCAAAGAACTTTACTCGCAATCATATGGGTGCAACAAACCGCATCATGAAATACATTCAAGAACGTCTATAAACATCGCATCCTCGTTCGTTGAACGCTTGCCAAACAAAAAACAGGTTATCAAAATACAAATCTCTTAGGTTGTACCGCATTAATGAGTGGCAGAACAGAGGTTTCGAATAAATCAGTAACCTTGCGGTTTCCCATCCCGATTTTTTGAATACGCTGGACATGCATCACAGGCGCATCTCCCAAGATGGCAATAAGCCTTCCTCCGGGATTAAGCATCTCAACCAACTCTTCCGAAAGAATAGGCTCAGACCCTGTCATAATTATGGCATCATAAGGCGCCTTGGCTGCCCAGCTTCTCGAGGCATCTCCTGTTTCAAGGACAACATTCGTAATACCCAACTGATTTAATTGTTTAAAAGCCCTATCAGTAAAATCAGAAAAAATATCAACGCTCACAACCTGTTTAGCCATATGAGATAACAAGGCTGTCATATACCCTGTTCCCGTGCCTACCTCAAGCACTTTGTCATCCTTACCCAGAAGGGCTTCTTGCAATAATCTAGCCTCTAGTTTTGGCTGTAGCATAACCTGTCCATGACCAATGGGTAATTCTACGTCAGCAAAAGCCAGGTCCTTGCTATCTTCCGGGACAAAGTTCTCACGTTTAACCTGAAGCAGCAGTTCCAAGACCACTGGATTCAAAACCTCCCAGGTTCGAATCTGCTGTTCAACCATATTAAAGCGGGCTTGTTCAACATTCATCATAATATAGCGACCTTTGCATCTCCTAGCGATACAAAGGAACTCTCCTTTTAAAAAACACACACCACAATCAGGCCATTATCAAATTTAATGTATCTAACGTTAAGCCAGCCTGACACTTATCCAGCCTTAAACTATCCTGACTCAATCAGGTTCAACTTGCAATTTTGCCACAATTTTAGTACCTTCTCATCTTAAAGCTAGGGGTCCTCGTTATTTAAAATGGCGGGGTGAGAAAAACCCTTTGAACCTGATCCGGATAATGCCGGCGAAGGGAAGCATCATTTTGATGCTCTCGCCGTCATGACCCACAAGGAGAGCCAAAATGAACGCCAAAGCAGAATTCCTCGCCAAAAATGCTCATGTCGATGAAGCAGCAATCAAACCACTCCCCAATTCGCGCAAAGTCTATATTAAAGGCTCTCGCCCAGATATTCGCGTCCCCATGCGCGAGATTGAGCAATATGATACCCCGGCGATGTTCGGAATGGAAAAAAATCCGCCGATTTACGTCTATGATACTTCCGGGCCATATACTGATCCTGCTGTAAACATTGATGTGCAGTCTGGACTTCCCTGTGTTAGAAGCGCCTGGATTGAAGAAAGACAGGATACCGTCGAATTATCTGGGCCAACATCTGAATTTGGGCAACATCGTTTAAACGATACCAATCTTGAAGCAATGCGCTTTAATCTCAAACGGCTACCAAGACAAGCAAAACCGGGTAGAAACGTAACCCAGATGCATTATGCCCGCCAGGGTATTATCACTCCAGAGATGGAATATATCGCCATACGTGAGAACCAACGCCGAGAATTGCTATCTGAACTGGTTACTCGCCAGCATCCCGGAACAAGCCATGGAGCTAACATAATTAATGTCATCACGCCTGAATTTGTTCGCGACGAAGTAGCCCGAGGAAGAGCCATTATCCCTGCGAATATCAATCATCCAGAAATAGAGCCTATGATTATAGGGCGGAACTTCCTAGTCAAAATAAATGGAAATATTGGCAACTCTGCGGTCTCTTCTTCCATTCAAGAGGAAGTGGAAAAAATGACCTGGGGAATTCGATGGGGGGCTGACACGATTATGGATCTATCAACGGGCAAAAACATCCATGAAACCCGCGAATGGATTTTACGTAACAGCCCGGTACCAATCGGAACTGTTCCTATCTATCAGGCTTTGGAGAAAGTCGATGGCAAGGCAGAAGACCTGACTTGGGCTATTTTCCGCGACACCCTGATTGAACAAGCTGAACAGGGTGTCGATTACTTTACCATCCATGCAGGTGTTTTATTGCGTTATGTCCCGCTAACTGCGAAAAGAATGACCGGCATTGTTTCCAGAGGAGGCTCTATTCATGCCAAATGGTGTCTAGCTCATCATCAGGAAAATTTTGCCTATTCTCATTTTGAAGAAATCTGTGAAATCATGAAAGCCTATGATGTCTCTTTCAGTCTAGGAGACGGCCTTCGCCCCGGCTCCATTTATGATGCTAATGATGAAGCCCAGTTCGCCGAACTGGACACCCTAGGAGAGCTTACCCAGATCGCCTGGAAACACGATGTCCAAGTCATGATTGAAGGACCCGGGCATGTACCCATGCACATGATCAAAGAAAACATGGATCGTCAGCTTGATGTCTGTAAAGAAGCTCCTTTTTATACCTTAGGCCCTCTTACAACAGATATTGCCCCTGGATATGATCACATCACGTCTGGAATTGGCGCTGCCTTGATAGGCTGGTATGGATGTGCCATGCTGTGTTACGTTACGCCAAAAGAGCACCTTGGCCTTCCCAACAAAGATGATGTCAAGGAAGGAATTATTACCTACAAGATTGCCGCTCATGCGGCTGATCTTGCAAAAGGGCATCCAGGTGCGCAAATCCGGGATAACGCCCTATCCAAGGCAAGATTTGAATTTAGGTGGGAGGACCAATTCAACTTGGGTCTTGATCCAGATCGAGCCAGAAGCTTTCATGATGAAACACTACCCAAGGAATCTGCTAAAGTGGCCCATTTTTGTTCCATGTGTGGACCTCATTTCTGTTCCATGAAAATCACACAGGATGTACGGGATTACGCCAAGACCCATCAGGTAGAAGAAACCCAGGCCATTCATACCGGCATGCAAGAAAAAGCCATTGAATTTGTTAACAAAGGTGCCCAGATATACCAAAAAACCTAATTGCCTAAAACCTGATTCAAGATGAGGACATCAGCTAGGTCAAAATTGAATCAGGTAGCACCACCAGATACAATCAGATCATCGCATTCCTTAATATTAGCCAGATGCGATATTTCCATCTCCTTAAGACTTTTCCTTATTTCCATATCCTTGATTTTTGGGATCCATTCAGGGATTTTTCGTGCAACCCACGATTGCCCCCGATTCAAGAACTGCAAACGTTCCTGCGCATTCTGGATAGCTAGTGCTTTTCCCAGAAAATCTCCTGTTTCATGGCTAGGCACACCACCAGCATGATGGAGCAAAGCAATTAAAATAGAACAGTTACGAGCCTCATCACGTTGCATTTCTCTTAATTTATTCCAGGTATTGCTTTGCTCGGGATAAGCCAACATAAACTGTGCAATCACTTTCGCGCCAGCTCTTTCCGCCTTAAGCAAGGTGTTCAAAAAGGCAATCACTTCCTCTGATTCCATATCATTTTCCTTTCAATGGGCAAGCCCTAACTCATCCTCTGTAAACCGGCTTTGTATAGCATGGGGCACTTCTTCAGGCTGAACCCTTTTTAAGCCCTGCTTCATTGGTGCATAAATTCCGGACTCTGTTACAATAAAATCCATAGGAATATCATGCTCTAATGGATATATCGTCTCCATATGACACAAATCAAACGCAACCCCTATTTTTAATGGCATAGCCTTGTCTTTTGCAATCTTGGCAAGCGTCCGATCAAAAAAAGCACCCCCATAACCTAAACGATACCCCTGATTATCAAAACCGATAGGGGGGACCAGTAACGCTTTTGGTACCAGCTGCGGTGTTCCCTGAGGTACTGGAATTTCAAAAACACCTGGCTTCATATCCACACCCGGCCACCAGGCATAGAACTCCAGAGGTTGTCCCAATGAAACAACTGAAGGAAGAGCGACTTTCCCCCCCCTGTCCCGCAACGATTTCACAAAAAATCGTGAATCAAACTCATTTTTATACGGCCAGCAAAATCCAGTCACCAGATTTGACAAAAATCCAAAAGCAGACAGAAGGTGCTCCGTTATAAGCTTGTTTAGCTCCTGATGCTCTGATGATCCCATCTGCATCCGACGCAACAAGTAATCCTGACGCTTCTGTTTCCGCCAAGCAAAAATCTTTTCAAGTTCATGTTGTTTCATCATTTCTTTCCACAAGATAGGGTGACATCAACTGTTCTCGAATCATCATGAGTTCGTCGCGATGTTTCTGTGCCAGTCTAGCAATGCATCGTTCCCCACCAACAGTAAGCCTTATCTCAACAATCCGCCTGTCACACACACTTGATGTCTTATAGATCAATCTACGCTGCTCACAGCGAGAAACAAGCGCTACCACACCATGATGATAAGCCTGCAACCTTTCTGCAAGCTCGCTGACAGTTACCCAATCACGTCCTGGATAACCTTTAACCTGTAGCAGCAGCAAATACTGCAGAACAGTTAACCCCTCTTCCCGTGCAATATTCTCGCTAAGTCGTTCATATTGCCTTAGCTGATAACGAAACCGGGCCAGTGCCTCAAAATCACTTTTGATTAGGGCTTTATTCTTCAAGTTTTACCCCGCAAAGTTGTATTACAGTAATTTATATCATAATATGATATAAAAAAATACCCGCCTAACCTATAGCAGGAACTGACATGCCTAACAAACAGCCTAGTCTTGAAACCATTGCCATACATCTTTTCGAAAATCCGAAACCATTCGGAGCTGTTCGCCCCCCTTTATATGACACCACGACTTTTTCCTTCAAAGATATCCAGTCTCTAAACGATGCTATCGGGTCAGGCAACACCCATCCCTTTTACACACGATATGGCAGTAACCCTGGAATACTGGCCACAGAAAAGAAACTTGCAAAACTAGATCACGCTGATGATGCCCTTTTGTTCTCAGCAGGTATGGCTGCGCTTTCTGCTTTGTTTATCGCTCACGGGAAAAACGGCATCTTATGCATTGGTGAAGTTTATGGAGGCACACATACCTTACTAGCCCAGCAACTTACCAGTTTGGGGATTTCTTCACACTTCATGCAATATGATCAGATCCCTGAGTTAATCAGCCAATCCTGCATAAAGTATGGACTTGTCTTCTTCGAAACTCCTGCCAACCCCACCCTCAATATCATTGATATTTCCACCATAACCAGTTGGGCGCATCAACAAGGAATGCTTGTTGCTGTGGATAACACCTTTGCATCCCCGATCAACCAGCAGCCTATAAAACTAGGAGTGGATTTATGTGTGCAAAGCGCTACAAAATACCTTGGGGGTCATTCCGACCTGACCGCCGGAGTAATTACAGGGAATAAGCCTGTCTTGGATATAATCCGCCCCTGGCGGACCAGTTTGGGGCAGATATGCTCACCCGCCACAGCTCATCTTCTGGATAGAAGCCTTGCCACCTTACCTTTAAGAGTTGCCTGTCATAATGATAATGCCATGGCTATAGCGTCCTGGCTTGAATCTCATCCTCAAGTAATCCGGGTCAATTATCCTGGCCTTCCCAATTTTCCAGATCATGCAATCGCAAAAAAACAAATGACCGGTTTTGGTGGTATGTTAAGCTTCGAAATCAAGGGGAATGGCAAAGATACTATTCAATTTATCAATAATCTAAATCTTTTTTCTCGCGCACCAAGCTTAGGCGGGGTAGAAAGCCTGGTATCCCAGCCAAGCAAAACCTCTCACCGACATCTGACTTTCGAAGAAAAGAAGAAAAAAAGGATTCAAGACAATTTAATCCGGTTGTCCATCGGACTAGAAAACCATCAGGATCTCCTAGATGACCTTGAGCTCGCCTTTAACCTTTAGTAGGAATCATGCGGTTATAGTTGGCGATTCCAATAGTTACAAATGTCCATATAATCTTGCAGCCTATTAATTCCATTAATCCCTATTCTCAGAATTAGGTAAACATTATGCTGCGGGCTTTCCTTAAAACCACTACCTTAATTAAAAAAAGCTTCTGGTATTTACGTCTTATATCTTCTACTATAACTGCACCTATTGTTTCCTCAACAAAGAATGAAACACGAAACCATTTCTCATTCTGACTTTGAAACCTTATCTTCTTTCAGACAGGCCTTAAGGGAGTTTTTACACTTTAGCGAAGAAGCTGCCAAAAAGGTTGGGCTAACACCGCAACAGCACCAAGCCCTTCTAGCTATCAAAGGGAACAAAGAAGGAACCATCACAATCGGAGAACTGGCGAAGATGCTAAAGATTCAATCTCATAGCGCTGTTGGATTAGTCAACCGACTTGTTATGCATAATCTGGCCCAAAGGCAAGCCGCACCACGGGATAAACGGCAAGTACTTGTCGTTTTAACTGAGACAGGAGAAAGCATGCTAGAGAAACTGTCCGTAGCCCATCGGCAAGAATTACGTCGACTCAGACCTGTTCTTACCCATTTCCTGAATTTGCTTGGCTCATAAGATTACAAAGCCACCCAATGTAAACACTCGTTACTGCCAACCAAATTGATCTTTTTCTTCTTATCCCTTTTTCCATAATCACTGACTTATTCCAGACTCTACCAGAATAAAGTTCAGAATGAACCATATCCGGTGTTCCTAACTAAAAAGGGGTGCATCACTGTACCCCCAAAACTTCAGTTTCATAGCTATAACTACCCAGTTAACCCCGGGTTACTTCAAATCAGCAACGCCTTGATGGTTGTACTACAAATTTGGTAGCCAAGACAGCAGACAGATGAATGACAGGCCCATTGTTTATAATCGTAATACGATATATAATCTGTGGCCTTTTACTCCTTGCCTTGCGCCTTAAAGGGTGGGCATGTCTTTAGAAGACATGCCGTTGATTGATAAAGCAGAAATGATGGCTGGGGCCAACCTGGAGCAAGACCAGACCATCATTGCGATGATAGATTTCCTATAGAAAGACATGATTGATATGAGCCAAAACACCAGACATCTTGTGTTTATCCCTGCACTTGCAGTCATAATGGGAATATTAGGTGCATGCACCGCTTTTGCACTAATGAGGCTGATTGCTATCATCAGCAACCTGGTCTTTTTTCAAAAACTTTCAACCGCCCTCCCTCTAACCCTAGTCCACAACAGTCTGGGTGCAGGTATCATCGTGGTGCCAATCATTGGAGCCATCCTCATAGGTATCATGGCCCGCTATGGCTCAGACAAAATATGTGGTCACGGCATTCCAGAAGCCATGGAAGCAGTCTGGCAAAAAAAGAGTCGGATTTCACCAAAAGTAGCCATTTTAAAACCTCTTTCTGCAGCGATTGCCATTGGAACAGGCGGACCATTTGGTGCTGAAGGACCAATCATACAAACGGGAAGCGCGCTTGGGTCAATACTAGGCCAGTTTCTAAAAGTCAGTCCTAGTGAACGTAAAGTACTGCTGGCATGTGGGGCAGTAGCCGGCATGGCCGGGATATTTGGAACTCCATTAGCAGCTGTATTTTTTGCATTGGAGCTGCTTGTCTTTGAATTTAAGGCAACTACCATTATATCTTTGACTCTGGCTGCAGCAACATCGAATATATTAAGGGGGACAGTCATGGGGTTTTCTCCCATGTTTGTCATCGGCAAGATAGATTTTGGAAACATACATATTCTTCCTGCCTATGTCCTGCTTGGGATCATTTGCGGAATTACTGCCGTATCATTCAATAGATCATTTTATTTCATCGAATCCCTTTTCGACAAAGTACCATGGAATCCGTTCGGACGCCTCATCTTAGGAGCAATTGGACTAGGAATTATTGGCTATCTATATCCAGTTGTTCTAGGCGTTGGATACCATAGCATTACTGACTTACTTAACATGCGACTTGCCATTCATGTCGTAATCATCCTTCTTATCATCAAATCAATTGCGCTACTCGTTTCGCTAGGATCAGGCACATCAGGAGGACTACTGGCCCCTATGTTTACTATGGGGGCGGCCTTAGGTAGCTTGCTTGCTCTTATGCTCGCTCACATATGGCCGGAATTTGCCGGTTATGAAGGGGCAATGGCTCTGGCAGGTATGGGCGCTTTGTTCGCAGCCTCATCACGATCAACGTTCGCATTTATCCTTTTTTCGTTTGAAATTACGCAAAATTACAGTTCCATCCTTCCGCTCATGATTACCACCACTTTTGCTAGCATCATTGCATGGCTATTTTCAAAACACTCCATCATGACAGAACGGCTCGCGCAACGCGGACTAACACTTCATCATGTATATGAAGTCGACATATTCCGAAGAATCACAGTCGGTGAAGCCATGACAAACCATATTAGCCTTATCAATCAGCATACTCCCATCGTTGAGCTTAAACACTGTCTTGAACCAGGAGAACCAGCCCAAGCTATTGTAAATGATGAAGGGAAACTGATAGGCATTCTCACACCAGCAAATATCGCCCAGGGATTACTTGACCCAGCTAGTGTCAATAAAACCTGTGGTGAACTAGCCAAACAGGTTCCCATTACTCATCCAGATGAAATCATCCAAGATCTTCTTGAAAGAACACATAAGAAAAATATTGATGTCTACCCTGTCATGAGCAAAACCCACCCTCCAAAGCTGCTAGGGTGGATCAATCGTGAACGCATGCTCGAAGCAAAAATCCAATTTGAAAAAACCGAAAATGAAGTAGAGCCGGCCATGTTATTTCGCTTTAATGAAAGACCATAACCAATATGCCTACCTACCCTATAGATGAAAAAGGAAAACTCTCCCGTTTGGTTTAAAATATCACAGTTAGTATCAAGCCAGATTAAGCCCCTATATCTCAACCATTTCAAAGTCTTCCTTTCGAGCCCCACACTCAGGACAAGTCCAATTCAGCGGGACATCTTCCCAACGCGTCCCAGGTGGAACCCCTCCATCTGGGTCTCCTTTCTCCTCATCATATATCCAGCCGCAAATTAAACACATGTAAGTTTTCATGATCCCACAACGATTTCAAGTTAAAATAGCAATTTTAACGTCATACCACTGGTAAATACAAAAAATACCTCTTCTCCTTGCCCCAGATAGCGAGCTTCTATGGCCACTACACCACCCATTACACTAACTTTTGCCGGTAGCGATCCTTCTGGGGGGGCTGGGTTGCAAGCAGATTTAATGACTTTTGCCAGCATGGGCTGTCACGGGCTATCAGTCGTCACAGCTATAACAGTTCAAGATACTATAGGCATTGAAAGCATATTGCCTATTGATGCTGAGTGGGTCAGTGACCAGGCAAGACAACTTCTTGAAGATATGCCAATAGCTGCATTTAAGATCGGAATGGTCGGCAGTGTTGAAAACATTGCAACTATTGCGGGTATCGTGGCAGATTATCCCGATATTCCTCTGGTTGTTGATCCTGTACTCTCAAGTGGTCGTGGAGATGAAATGGGTAATGAGGACATCACTCAAGCCTTATTGGACCTGCTTATTCCTCAAGCTACCCTCATCACTCCAAACAGCATCGAAGCCAGGAGGCTCACTGCAGATGAACAAGATGGAGAGCTCACCCTGCAATCCTGTGCTATCCAGCTCTTAAACACAGGATGCGAGTATGTTCTCATTACAGGGACACATGAAAATACTCCCGAAGTAACCAATATCCTCTATGGGCATAATGGAATTATCCGCCAGGACAGCTGGAAGCGACTTCCTGGAAGCTATCATGGTTCCGGCTGTACACTTGCTTCGGCAATTACTGCATTGCTCGCTCATGGCGCTCCGATAGAAACTGCAATTAAAGATGCACAGGACTACACATGGGAGAGTCTTTCAGCCGGATTTCGTCCTGGAATGGGGCAATTCCTGCCTGATCGTTTTTTCTGGGCACAAGACATAAATGATGAACCCGATGATAAGGCATAATATTTCAGGCCTTTATGCTATCACCCCTGATTTAAAGGATTTTAATCTATACAAAGATACAACAAAGGCAATCTTAGACGCGGGTGTACAACTGCTTCAATACAGAAACAAACAACCCGGGAAGCAGGAACGATTTGCACAGGCAAAATGTCTTAAAAAATGGTGCAAACAGTCTGGCGCGATATTCATCATTAATGATGATTTAGAACTGGCCCATGCCCTGCAAGCCGATGGCATCCACTTAGGCATGGATGATGCTTCGTTATTTCAGGCGCGTAATCTGCTAGGTCCGGGGAAAATCATAGGAATTTCTTGCTACAACAGTTTAAAACGGGCTCAAAAAGCTATACTTGAAGGAGCTGATTACATTGCTTTTGGTAGCTTCTTCTCTTCTGAGACCAAACCTCACGCCCAAAGAACCTCACTTTCTCTCCTAAAAGAAGGCAGAAACAGCCTTGATGTACCGATAGTAGCAATCGGTGGTATCACACCCCAAAATAGCCGACAGCTAATTGAAGCAGGAGCAGATGCACTAGCAGTAGTTCATGCGTTATATTCCGGCGACGATCCAGCCTACACTGTGAAAGAATTCTCAAAGCTATTTAAACTGGAAAAACAATTAAATGACTAACACGGAACTTTTTGAGCAATCATGCCAATTTATTCCAGGAGGAGTAAATTCTCCGGTAAGGGCATTTGGAAATGTAGGCGGCATACCACGCTTTATCAAAAAAGGAAATGGATGCCACCTGGTTGATGTAGAAGATAATTACTATATTGACTATGTTGGATCATGGGGGCCCATGATTTTAGGGTATCAGGATCCGGATGTTCAATCAGCAGTTCTTCGTGCCATTGAATGTGGGTTAAGTTTTGGGGCACCTACAGAAACTGAATTACAGCTTGCCCAGGAAATCTGTAAACTCATGCCATCTATTGAGATGGTTCGACTGGTAAGCTCAGGAACGGAAGCAACGATGAGCGCCATCCGGCTCGCCAGAGGCTATACTCAACGGAACCTCATCATTAAGTTTGAAGGGTGTTACCATGGTCACGCTGACTCCTTACTGGTTAAATCAGGTTCAGGCGCCCTGACATTTGGTCAGCCTACCTCAGCAGGTGTCCCCCCAGAGCTGGCTCGACTCACGCTAGCATTACCTTATAACGACCTGGAAACCGTCGCCTCCACCTTCAGGAAACATGGGGATAAAATCGCAGCTGTCATTGTTGAGCCAGTAGCAGGAAACATGAACCTGGTTATGCCTCATCCAGAGTTTCTAAAAACATTAAGAAACTTATGCACCACCTATGGAAGCATCCTTATTTTCGATGAAGTCATGACCGGTTTTAGGATTAGTCTGGGTGGGGCACAACAAAGGTTTGGCATTCAGGCGGATTTAACCACACTTGGCAAAATCATTGGGGGAGGTCTACCAGTTGGAGCATTTGGCGGACGCCGGGACATTATGAAAAATCTCGCACCAAACGGACCTGTCTATCAAGCTGGAACATTGTCTGGCAATCCAGTTGCTGTAGCCGCAGGACTTGCAACTTTAAATAAACTAAAAGCGCCAGGATTTTATGACAATCTTGAGAACAAGGCTAACCGCCTGATTCAGGGCTTAAACCATGAAGCCAATAAACATGGCATTAATTTCACTTCTCAGGCCATAGGTGGAATGTTTGGTATTTATTTCCAGCCTGATTTACCGACAAATCTGGAAGAAGTCAAAATGGCCAATCTAAACGCCTTCAAGCGATTTTTCCATGCAATGCTTTCACGAAACATCTATCTTGCACCATCTGCATTTGAAGCAGGTTTTATCAGTATTACCCATAGTGACAGGATTATTGACGAAACCATCAGGAAGGCCTCTGAAGCCTTCCTGGTTAACCAATAATTACCTGATCCTTAAATCATAACTTACCATAGGAATGGAGCCCGGAAAGAAACATATTTACACCAAGAAATGCAAAAGTTGTAACCATCAGTCCTCCAATTGACCACCAGGCTAAAACAGGTCCCCGAACGCCCTTAATCAGCCGCATATGCAGCCATGCCGCATAATTAAGCCATACTATCAAGGCCCATGTCTCTTTTGGATCCCAAGACCAGTACCCTCCCCACGCCTGTGCTGCCCAAAGAGCGCCTAAAATAGTAGCAATCGTAAAAAATAAAAACCCTATGGCTATAGATTTATACATTACATCTTCCATTAAAGCTAAATCAGGCAGTCGATCTGAAAGTATCCCCTTACTTTTAAGCAAATAAGCGACTCCTACCATGGCGGACAGGGAAAAAGATCCATATCCAACAAAATTTGCGGGAACATGAATTTTCATCCAATAGGACTGAAGGGCGGGCACTAAAGGTTCAATTCCATTTGCATGGCGATCAAAGGTATACCACAACAAAAAACCGATAGCTGCAGAGATCACAAGCAGAACAAAAGCTCCCATCTCATATGACAAATACCGATCCTCATAATAAAGATAAAACAATGCCGTCATAAATGAAAAAAGAATAAAGACTTCATATAAATTTGATAAGGGAATATGCCCGATATTAGGGCCTAAAAGATAGGATACATACCATCTTGTGGCCATTCCTACCAAACCCATGACCACAGCACACCAAGTCAAAGTGCTAGCTAATTTCCCTGAAAATTCAGATCGGCCAAGCAAGGCCACCCAATATATACAGGTAGCCAGGACAAAAAGGAAGCTCATCCACATGATGGCAGTCTGGCTTCCCAGAAAATACTTAAGCCAAAAAACCTGATCTGCTGAAGCAATCTGGCCATGGTACTCATGAATGGCAAACAGGCTTAAACCAGCAGTAATCACAACCATTAATCTAAAAGGCTTCCAGAACCAGCCTAAACCAATAAATCCAATCGTTGCGAACAATAAGATTCCTTTGGAGAATCCATTCATTCCTGAGCCAAATCTTTCCAGAACAAAAAAACAGGCCGCCAACCATGCAAAAGCATACCCCCAATCTCCCAGATGAAGCTTTTTTAAAGAAGAGGTCTTCAAGTTTTGTACAAGTTCCATTGCATTTCCTTTCCAGCATGGAATAAACGCAAAATTACATAAATCATTAAAACAACCAGTTAAAATTTAATCCCGATGGCTACATCCTAAGCACTTTTCCTGCGTAATCTCTATCAACGACCCTTTTCAATCAAAACATCACCTAATTTGGCTGCAAGATTTTCAAATTCGGATTGAGCATCAAATGTCTGCCGTGTGGCTGACATTGAAAAAAGCACTTTTCCATCAGAGCCAGCATAAATAAACACCCGACGTTCCCGTATATAAAACATGGCAAAGATTCCAAGCACAAGACATAAAGAACCAAAATACACAAAAAACTTCCCTGGTGCGCGTGTCATCTGTAAACCCGTGGCCATGACCAATCTATAATTATCGAGTTGCAGATAAACTGGAGGGCCATATAAAAACCTATCATTCATAGCATTGAGGCTATCCTCTACAAAAGCCATCTTATCCTTGATTGTTACACCTGCAGGCAAGCTTTCATCTAGAGCCTCAAGTGCAGTTCCCTGTAATACCTTCAAATAGGTTTTAGCTGCATTTACCTGCTCATTTTTCGGCACATCTTTTGAAATAAACCCTGCAAGCGCATCGTAGCCTCCTTGACGAAACAAGGCCAGCACACTTGCACTAATCTGTGCAAGCTTAGGTACCATCGCCTGCTGTTCCGATGTACCAGCCAATGACTTCTTCGCAAACTGTAATCCGATATGTAAAGCAGCAGAGGGATCATCAAGATGAGCACGTAGCAACATAAACGCTTTAATACTGCCCTCATCATCCAAGGGAAACCGGATGTACTGATAGCCTGCACCTGGATTGGTCCTCATTCCACTCAACAGATAAAGATGGCCACCGAGTTTAATCGGAAGCATATAATTCAGGTATTCATGTGCCTGCCCTTGTGCATCACGAAGTTTAAACTCAACGCTAGGCCCAACATTTTTCAGATCCTTGTTATTTGCACCCGTTAAGGATAAAGCCTGCCGCATATCCTGCATAAAACCCCCAGAAGGCGGTTTCACTCCCTGAGACAAATCCTCAACGTTAAAACTCCTAAAATTGTCAAATTCCACAGTATAAGGATGCCCTCTTATAACGATTGGATCATGTTGCTTCACAATCCCCTTTAAAGCAGCAGGTTGAACAGATGTTCCCGATAAAGGCCAAACCTGGAAGTGCAAATGACTTCCTCCGTCTCCAAAACTTGATTGATAAATGTCCACACCATCCATATCCAAGGGATGATTGACTTCAAGACGTACTGCCTTCGACTTCCCTGTTTGTTTATCACGAACCACAAGGTCACTGGCAAACAGTCTCGGCTGGCCTGTCGAATAATACTTGATAATAAATTTTTTAACCGAAACGACAAAGGGAAGGTCCTGAACAAGATACCCCTTGCCCACATTAAGAAACACCACATCTGCAGATGAGCCTTCTGGAATGCTAACATCCCCACGAAAAGACAAATTGTTCGGCCCAAGCCGGCTAGCTTCTGGCACTTGTGATTCAGGCATATTCCGGGTCTCTATATGCTTGATACCAAAAAATTGCTGTAGTTTCAGTGGAATATTCCCATCAATCAAACCACCCAAGCAAATAATAATAATTGCCATATGAGTAAAAATATAACCCAGCCTATTTAGGCTTCCCCGTTTGGCGGCAACAAACTGTCCTGATTTTCTACTTTGAGTACGACACTTATACCCGAAATCAGCTAATGTCAGACAGAGCAAGCTTGATACCTGAACCGGCTCTAGTACCGTTACATACTCTCGACGAAACCTAAATTGCCTTAAAGAGGATAAGGTGGTCCGTTCCCGGAAACTATGCATTTCCCTTAACATCGATGGTGAATGGCGAACAATGCAAAGACTCGTTGACAACACCAGGAACAGTAAGATAACCAAAAACCAAATACTATGATAAACATCAAAAAGACCAAGCAGTCGAAATACACCAAACCAATAAGTTCCAAACTCAAATAAATAATTCGGATATGGCTCATTCTGCTTTAATACCGTCCCAATGATTGAAGCAATAGCCAAAACTACCAACAAGCTGATCGCAAAGCGCATGGAGCTTAACACTTCATGTATAGCGTTACGGATAGAGGGCGGGGAACGTGTCGTCACAATGGCAAAGCCTAATTAAATAAAATATCCAAAACTAAAAAATCATTCAGTTTCCAGAGCTCACCATCCACCCGGCAAGGCCAACATAAAAATCACTCAGGTTCAAAATCAATGTAGCCCTGCAATGTACTGTGCAACAGCCTGCATCTGCGCATCAGACATACGTGAAGCAATATCCCGCATCATTTTATTTGGATCATTGGCTCTTTGACCCGTGCTAAACGCCTTAAGCTGGGCGTAAATATAAGCGGCATGCTGCGCACCCAGACGTGGAAATTCCCCTGGAATTCCAGCGCCAGTTGGGCCATGACAAGCCATACAGGCAGGGATCCCAGAATCTTTATCTCCTGCACGATAGATTGACTTGCCAAAAGATACAAGTCTATGGCCATGGCCCACTCCCGGATGAACAACTTGACTCGAAAAATAATCAGCCAAAGCGCGCATCTGTGCATCAGTTAAGGTAGCTGCCATCCCATTCATAATCGGGTTTAGGCGTTTCCCAGATTTAAAATCTATAAGCTGACGATACAAGTAGTCTGAATGCTGCCCGGCTAATTTAGGATAAATCGATACAACGCTATTCCCATCCGCACCATGACAGGCAGCACAAACCTGAGATGCAATCTGTTGTCCCTTCTGTAAAGAAGCACCCCCTGTCATGGGCATTGAATTGGCCCAGACTAGAATCGGCATCATTAATAAACCAGTCATTATCATTTTTATTTCAGGCCGTACCATGCATATACTCCTTAATGATTTCTTTCTCCCTAGCTAAAATGGCCCCCTTTTGCAGCCATTTTAGGATATTATGCATGCTGGCGATCTGATCTAAATCATGTTAAACGGTCTTAAATTCATCACATCTATCAACGATCTTTACAGCCTACCCCAAGAAGGTCGGGCTGAAATAGCTTTCGCAGGTCGCTCTAATGCTGGAAAATCAAGCGCCATCAATACACTTGCAAACCATAATCGCCTAGCTTTTGTAAGTAAAACGCCAGGGCGAACACAACTAATCAACTATTTCTCGCTTGGCGCACATTATATTGTGGACCTACCAGGCTATGGATACGCAAAAGTTCCAGAAAAACTGCGTCTGCACTGGCAAAGCATCATTGCATCATATCTGCAAAACCGCTCTGTCCTAAAAGGACTGATTCTTATCATGGACGCAAGGCACCCCCTTACCTTACTTGATCAACAGATGCTAGACTGGTTTGCTCCAACAGGCAAACCAGTACACATTCTACTGAGTAAGGCAGATAAACTCTCAAGAAATCAGGCTACATTTACGTTAAACAAGATCAAGACTGATCTGAGCGTATCTTTCCCATTGATTACCGTCCAACTTTTCTCTAGCCTGAAGAGGCAAGGGATTGAAGAAGCCTGTAAAACCATTCAATCCTGGCTAGAAAATTCAGTTCTATAACATCTCATTCGAATTTAAATTTAAATACGCAGGGTAACAACACCCGGACAATACTCGTCAATAATAATCTTTACAGACCAGCCACTTTAATTTTAAAAAAACAAAGCTCCAGACACTTTACGTCACAATAAAAAACCCCCGGGTTAAAGGGGAGGAAAACCCGGGGGATACAACACCTTAACTGGTGTTAAGGCCTCGCTCAGGGAGTGAAGCGAGAGATGACTTTTTGTCATCTGCTAGATATGACAAGCTCAAAATGATAAAGTTCCCCATTATCAAGATTTAGGATAAATAATGTCTTTTGATACAAATTTTCCAACAAAACGCTTAAGGCGCATGAGACGCGATGAATTTAGCAGAGCGCTCATGCGGGAAAATGTACTCATGCCAGAGGACCTGATTTATCCTGTCTTTATTATGGATGGAAAAAAGAAATCAGAGCCCATATCAAGCATGCCAGGTATCAATCGACATAATATTGAAGGGTTACTGAAGATAGCCGAACAGGCTGTATCTCTTCACATCCCTGCCCTGGCATTATTTCCATATATCGATCCAGACCTAAAAACAGAAGAAGCTACAGAAGCATGGAATCCTGACGGGCTTATCCCTAAAGCAGTAAGATCACTTAAATCCACTTTCCCGGAACTTGGAGTCATTACTGACGTGGCCTTGGACCCCTATACCAGTCATGGCCAAGATGGGCTCGTTGATTCATCGGGGCATATAAACAATGATGAAACCATTAAGATATTAATCAAACAGGCCTTAAGCCATGCAGCAAGCGGCGCAGACATGGTTGCTCCATCAGACATGATGGATGGCCGTATTGGAGCTATACGTCTTGCTCTTGATGCCCACAATCAGCAACACACCCGTATTCTTGCTTACTCAGCAAAATATGCTTCTGCCTTCTATGCTCCTTTCCGGGAAGCTGTGGGTTCAGCAAAAAACCTTCGTGGCAATAAAAAAACCTACCAGATGGATCCAGCAAATAGTAACGAAGCACTTTGGGAAGCCGGACTGGATGTACATGAAGGGGCAGACATGTTAATGATAAAACCAGGGATGCCCTACCTTGATATTATCTGGCGGGTCAAACAAACATTTTCTATGCCCACCGCCGTTTATCAAGTCAGTGGAGAATACGCCATGCTCAAATCTGCTGTTCAGCAAGGAATGCTTCCTGAAAAAGAAGCCGTTCTGGAAGTTTTAACCGGGTTCAAACGGGCTGGCGCGGACGCCATATTAACCTATTACGCATTGGAGGCAGCAAGCTGGGTCAGAAGTTAGCGACGACTCCTCGCGCGAACCTCTCGCTCTATGTCTGAAATATAACGTTGGATGCGGGTCTGATCATCCAGTTCAATATCGACAAACATGCACCCATAGCGAATCTCCTGAAGATTACCCTTGATTGCCGACTCTGCTATATGGCGGATTTTTAACATGGTCTCAATAGTCCCCTCATCAGGAAGATAAATACGGCATTGGCTTATTTCCTCATTCAATGCAAAACGATGTTCAGCACCAACAGTCATGCATATGCCACCAGCACTAATGTCATGGATATTTATCTTTAACATCTCTCCAGATTTTAAAAACAGCTCCCCCGTCAATGGCTGCATCAACGGGATATTAACTCGATAATTTTCTCGTCTTTGCAGTTTTATAAGCGAATCAGGCAAACCAATCCGCAAAGCCGGTAAAGAATTTACAGTGCCTGAAGTCACTCGATCCGATGAAAACTGGATCTTGACCCGATCATGGGCTGTTACAAAAATAACGCGACCAGCTTCAGTTATTTTTCGATTATTGATGTTGCTTCCACCATAATCCAAAAAAACCTCGCGGCGAGGGGTATGCACCCGAATGATCGAAGTCAGAAGAAAATCTGCTCCATGATTAAAATAAGCTGTAACCCATTGTCTTTTTTCTGAGATAAGGCGCAATAGGTTAGCAATTTCCAGCGGCGAGGTAATGAGATATTGGCCGGAATCATTGTCATTGATAATTGTCTGTTTATTATCTTCAGACATACATTTCAACAGTTAGTAACCACATACAAGCTTCTACCAGAGTCTCGTTGTAAAATCCCCTCAAGCAGGGCTCACCACTTTAACATAAGTTAGCCCGGCAGGGCGGATAAAATCAGGTTCGCAAACAATGTTCCGCTTTATTCTAAATGCGATTCAATTACTCCAAGAAGAGCAGCAAGCTCTACCCGATTAGCACGTTCAATGACAGTCCCATCTGAACGCACCCTGGGTAAATTCCGTTGATCATTGATCCCATAAACACTTAACTCAATCGTTACATCTTCAGAATAAAGCTCATAAACTGGAATACTGGTCATGTGTTCGCGCAATATAACCTTTTTCTCCTTCATGAAATAAGGTCGATTTTCGTTTAGAAAAAAAATCTCCACGTCCTTGGGGCTATCAGCAAACATTTCCAGGTTAATTGATGTATGACGAGAGGCAAATCCAGAAAGAACCAGTCCGACAAGTTGTGGATTGAAAACAGAAAGCCAGCTCATCATATCAAGTGCAATAGTCCGTAAGTATTTTAAATGTGCCGCATGTTCTTGAGACTGGTAAAGACCGTAATAAATTCGAAGTGCCTCCTCAACCTCACTATTATTAGGCAAGGATCTTTCAGGTGCACCAATCATCTTTGCTGCCTTACGTTTTGCTACGGAAAAGTCACCTATTCCGTCTTCCGCAATCAGGCGGGCAGCACAAACTGCGATTTCTTCTCTTACTCGCTGACGATTTAAAATATCAGGTCTTGTCATGACTATATTAATTAAACAATTAGCCCCCTGATCCATGGGCAGATGGCCAAGGTGCCTCAGTAGCCGCAGGTGCACTTGATGGGGACGTACCAGTTGAACCAGGAGACCCTGGTTCAACTATCTCATTTGAAGGCACAGGCCCAAGTGGTAAAGACTGAGGAACAGATTGTCCAGGCAATACCGGCTGTTCTGGATTAATGACTGGAGCACCCCGCCCCGGCACATACTCCTGATAAAAAAACTCGCTCATACTATTTACCGGGCTATTGCTTAACAGCCCAGTTGTCTTGTCTATCTGGGCCACTACCACACCAGGCGGAACAGGAATAGGAACATCGGGCACTCCTTTTAGAACTGCCCCCATATAATGCATCCAAATTGGCAATGCAACATTAGCACCTGTCTCGCCATGACCTAAAGGCTTAGGCTTATCAAACCCCATCCAGGTAATTGTCACCACATCTGGATTATATCCACAAAACCAGCCATCAACCTGCTGATTAGTCGTACCGGTTTTACCTGCAAGATCTTGCCGGCCCAGGCTCTTGGCCGCCTCTGCCGTTCCATACTGGACAACCGACTGCATCATGCTCGTCATGATAAAAGCATTTCTGGCATCAATAACCCGTGGCGCCCCTTTTCCTGCCACAATTGGATGCGACTGAGACAATACATGGCCAGACGCATCAACAACTCGATCTATAAAATAAGGTTGTACTAGATAACCTCCATTTGCAAATACTGAGTAACCTTCTGCCATTTGCAGCGGAGTAACAGAAACGGCTCCAAGGGCCATCGTAAGATACCCGGGAATCTCGGAAGAAGGGAAACCAAATCGAGTCACATAATTTTGCGCGTACTTTATACCAATTGCCATCAGTAAACGGATAGCTACCAGATTCTTGGACTTGGCTAGCGCATCCCGAAGTCTCATAGGCCCATCAAAGGTATTTTCATAATCTTTGGGTTGCCAAACACCACCTGAGCCATTAGGTAAAGAAAGAGGCGAGTCATTCACAACTGAAGCAGGTGTAAACCCCTTTTCCAGGGCTGCAGAATAAATAAAGGGTTTAAAACTTGACCCGGGCTGCCGAAACGCTTCAGTCACATGATTGAACTCATTTGCGTTATATTCAAATCCACCATCCAAGGCAAGAATAGCACCGGTTTTTGGATCAACAGAAACAATCGCTGCTTCCACTTTTGGCACTTGTGAAATCTGCCAGGCCCTTCCTTTATGTTCCACCCTTATAATCGAACCCGGAACAATCGGATGCGGGCTTGACGGCATCAGCGACTGATGGGCAAAAGCCAAGCCGGGACCCGAAATCCAAATCTTCTTACCCCGTTGAAGATAAGCTTCTACCCGATGAGGAGAAGCCGAGAGTACAACCGCAGGCTTTAACCCATGTATCGAGAAAAGTGCAGAAAGCCGATCTTCTATCGCTTCACGGGTAAGAGAGTCAACCTTTCCCTCGGGCCCCCGATAACCATGGCGCTGATCATAGGCCATAATCCCATCATACATGGCCTTGTCTGCTACAGCCTGATTCTTGCTCCGTAAAGTCGTATAAACCTTCATGCCACTTGTATAAATACTTGGGCCATACTGATTGTACATCGCCTGACGAACCATTTCGGCCACATAACCCGCCCTAACATCAGAATAATGGGCATGATTAACAATGATGGGGGTCCTAAGCGCCTGCTCATATTGTATTTTTGTAATGTATTTTAAGGCAAGCATCCGGCCCAGCACATAATGCTGCCTTATACGACAACGGGTCAGGCTGGCTATGGGATTCAAGGTGGAGGGAGCCTTGGGCAGACCAGCCAGCACAGCCATTTCTGCAAGATTTAGTTGATTAAGGCGCTTACCAAAATAAGTCTCGGCTGCGGCTTCAAAACCATAAGCCCGCTGCCCCAAATAAATCTGATTAATATAAAGCTGGAGTATCTGATCTTTAGTAAAGTTATGTTCAATTTTCCACGCAAGAAGCACTTCGCTGATTTTTCTTGAGAAGGTTTTCTCATTACTCAAGTAAAAGTTGCGTGCCACTTGCATAGTAATTGTAGAAGCACCTTCAACTTTACCTCCATGAATCAAATCAGCTAAAGCTGCACGCATGATACCCCGATAATCCACCCCGTCATTCTGGTAAAAACGGCTGTCCTCAGCAGATATAATTGCTTCCTGCATCAACTTTGGAACCTGATCAAGTTTAACCAGAGTCCGGTTTTGCACCCCAAACTCACCAATCAATGCCCCATCTTCGGTATAAACCCGTAATGGCATCTTTGGGTGGTAATGTCTCATCGCCTGCAATGACGGCAGGCGGGGGTAAACTAAAGTAGCAGCAAGACCCAATGGGATAAGAGCCAGAACAGCAAGAATAATAGCCGTAAAAAAAGGGATACTGACCCATTTGGAAAACTTCATAACAACTCCAAAAAACACAGGAACTACCTGTTAGCCAAGCATAACGCACACTTGTATCATGTATAGACTGAGGTTATCAACAGCTGGATCTGAAACCACGTTTTAAAATCCCCCGCAATACCCTAACATTCAAAATATCAATCTCATTCCTCAGATAAAAAACCAATTATAACGGTTAATCATTACCGTCTTGACAAAGCTCATTCAGATATACGCCAAAATCAGCTTACCCCCGCAGCCCGGCTCTGCCAGGTTAATGGGTCGATATATCGCAAATGTTGTTTTTATGCCTACTCCTTATCCGTTTCAAAATTGCCCTGCAACAAAGTATTGCATCCACAAGCATTCTGGATACAATGATAACCGAACAAGGGGATAATATTTATCAATCATTCCCAAATAATACAAACATTAATTTTAATGCCCAAATAAAAAAAAACCAATTCTGCAGCGTAGGTTCATAAAAACAGTATAAGGAGCACCTTGAAGCTGCCATTTTCAAAAAAATCTGCCTCTAGTCTGGTTGGGATAGACATCAGCTCCTCTTCAATCAAAATGATTGAGCTAGAGGAAGTAGATGAGCATACCTACCAAATTGCCCATTATGCCATTGAACCCCTTCCAAGAGAGGCAGTTGTTGATGGAAATATTATTCAGCTCGAAACCGTAATTGATGCTGTTCGAAAAAGCTTTCGAAAACTAGGCAGCCGAACCAAACTCACAGCCCTGGCTATGCCTTCTGCCTCTGTTATAACAAAAAAAATTAAAACACCAGCCGGGTTGAGTGAAGAGGAACTTGAAATTCAGGTAGAAACAGAAGCTGCCCAGTACATTCCTTTCCCGCTTGAAGAAGTCAATCTGGATTTTCAAGTCATTGGTCCATCAAAAGACGCCCCGGATGAACTGGACATTCTCATTGCGGCAGCACGCAAGGAAAAAATTGAAGATCGGGTGGCTGTGGCAGAAGGAGCCGGAATTCGACCGGTCATTATGGACGTTGAACACCATGCTCTTCAGGCTTCTTATTCAGAAATCCGAAAGGCTCTACACTCAAAATCAACTGAAGATATAACCGCAGTTATTGATATTGGGGCCACATTAACCCACATCGTGGTCTTTCAGGATAATGAAATTGTCTATAACCGCGAGCAAACTTTTGGCGGTGACCTGCTGACTCAGGAAATTGCTTCCCGGTATGATATGTCAACAGAAGAAGCTGAACATGGGAAAAAATATGGCGGGCTTCCTGCAGAGTATAGCCTGGAGGTCTTGGAACCTTACCAGGATACTCTCGTACAAGAAGTCATGAGGCTGCTTCAATTTTTTTATTCATCTACCCATTACAACGAAATTAATCACATTGTTCTTGCCGGAGGAACCAGCCTACTTCCTGGTTTACCGGCTCTCATCAGTCAGGCTGCAAATATTCAGACAGACTTGGCCAACCCATTCCAGCTAATGCAGTCTGGCCCCAAAATCAAGACCAGCCAGCTTTATACCGATGCGCCCATGCTACTGGTTGCGTGTGGGCTTGCACTACGGAAGTTTGACTCATGATTCATATCAACCTGTTACCCCACAGAGAAATGGAGAGGGTAGCCCAGCGCAGGCGGTTTGGATTCACTATAGCCACAAGCATGGCAACAGCCATAATCTTGACTGCTCTCATCCATGTCTGGCTCGTTACTCGACTAAATAACCAGCTGAAAAGAAATAATTATCTTGAACAGGTTAATAATCAGCTCAATCAACAGATAGGGCAAATACGTAAATTAAAAACAGAGCGAACAAAAGTACTGGCAAGAGAAAAAATCATAGGATCTCTAGAAGAAAAACGTTTTCAAGTTGTCCGCATGTTAAATGAAATACCCCGCCTCATTCCTGACGGGGTTTATTTAACATCACTCAAAGAAACCAACAAGGATATTGCCCTAAACGGCATGGCATCCAGCAATTATAGTGTGGCCGACTTCATGCAGAACCTGAGCCACTCACGCTTTTTTAGCACCCCGACCCTCATCCAGACAAAGCTTGCTCCTGGAGCCGGTCCAAGACTCATATCTTTTTCATTAACGGTCAAAACTCATCCCGATAATACTAATAAACAAGGGATTCAATCAAAATGACATTAAATGAAATCAGAAACCTAAATCCAAAGGAAATGTACCGCTGGCCAAAGATAGCTAAGAATATGGTTTTAGCCCTAATCTTTATTATCATTTGTGCTACAGCCTACTGGTTTGATTTCAGTAGGCAACTCAATGCCCTTTCCAACGCAAAGACTAAAGAAAACCAGTTACGTCAAATATTTCTGATTAAAAAACGTCAGGCAGTCAATCTTGCGGCATACCAGAAACAACTTGAGAGCCTCAAACAAAGCCTTGGCTCGTTTCTAAAACAACTCCCCAATCGCGCCCAAATGGATCAACTTCTGCGTTCAATTAATCATGCAGGAGTTAATGAGAATCTCACCTTCGATTTATTCCGTCCGGGAACAGAATCTCTGCATAGCTTTTATGCAGAACTACCCATTACTATAAAAGTTGAAGGCCACTATCATGAAATAGGGGGATTTGCCAATGATGTTGCGCATTTGCCACGAATTGTAACCCTTTCGAATGCGACCATCAGCACACAACCAAACGGCCATCTTATTATGCAGGTAACGGCAAGAACCTACCGTTACCTTGATACCAATGAACTGGCTCAACAAAAAAACAAAAAAGGCACCATAGCTGGCAAGGACAATAAATGAAACGGTTTATTCCAATCCTTTTCACGCTTTGCCTTTCAGGCTGCGGCAAGAATCATATGCAAGATCTACAGACATTCGTTCAGAATGCAGGCCGAACCATGAAAGGCCAAGTGACTCCCTTACCAGCGTTTCAACTCCAAAAATCATATGGCTATACCGCAAAAGATTTACGTGATCCTTTCAAGCCTAAACGTTTTAGCTCCAAAATCCAGGGTCAGGGTCCCAATTTGGGGAGGCCCAAACAACCTTTGGAAATGTATCCGCTTTCCTCGCTTTCGTTTATAGGTACACTTGAAATGAATGGACACCGACAGGCACTCATTCATACACCTGATGGACACGTTATCACCGTTACTCAAGGGCAATACATGGGAGAAGATTTCGGCCGTATTACTGCCATTCACAAACGCAGCATTGACCTTCATGAAAAGGTTCTTAATGACAAAGGAACCTGGATTACTCGAGATACCCAAGTCGTCCTACAGGGAAAATCAAAATGAAAACAATCCTTCAATCTTGCACCATTCTCCTGCTGGGACTTCTCATCATCACTCAGCCCGCCTGGGGAACAACATTCAATCATATTAATGCACTACACTTTGGTATCGGAAAAAACGGTAACGCAATAATTCGTATTACTATGAATAGCCCCTTGAAAGCCAAGCCAAAAAGTTTCAGTATTGAATCTCCTGCCCGTATTGCAATCGATCTCCCTGATACAAAAAGTTCCCTTAAAAACAACTTGAAAACCGCACGGATTGGCTCGCTTCAATCAATCTATCTAGCCCAATCCAGCGAAAAAACACGCATTATTCTTACCTTGTCACACCAGACACCCTACCACCTAAAACGCGAAAAAAACACGTTAATTATTTCCCTTGGTAACCAGCCTATAATTGCACCACCGAAACCAACCCTTCTCTCAACTACGTTCGTTCAGACGCCCTCTTCAGATATCATGCATAGCATCGATGCAATCCACTTTCATCAAGCCCCTGATGAAACCGCACAGATTAGCGTAAACCTCTCAGACAAAAATACTGGCATTAATATACAAAAACATGGAAACAGACTCATTATTGATTTTATTCACACACAATTACCAAAAAGTCTTCAACAAAAATTGGATGTGACCGATTTTCATACCCCGGTTAGAACTATCAAGACCTATACGGAAGGCCATAACACAAGGATGATCATCTCTTCTCATGGGTTGTGGGAACATTCTGCTATTCAAAGTGACAACCACTTTGTGGTGTATATCAAACCAACTCCCCCGGCCTTATCGAGTTTCAGCCAGGAAGAAGGACACTACCACGGCAAGAAAATCTCATTCAATCTACAAAATGTCAGTGTCCGTGACATTCTACAAATTATTGCCGGCGAAGCAGGGTTAAATATCATCACAAGTGACAATGTAACCGGAAATCTAACCTTGCGACTCAAGGACGTGCCCTGGGATCAAGCTCTGGATATTATCCTTCAGACAAAAGGGCTTGCAATGAGGCGGGAAGGGAACATTATTTGGGTTGCTCCGGCAAAAGATATGGCAGCAATGGATCTGCAAAAACTTCAAGAACAACAAGAAATTGCTGACATGGAACCCCTCTACTCAGAAACCATTCGATTAAAGTACAAGAAAGCAGAAGATTTTAAGAAGATGATCACCAGTTCAAGGCAACCCATTCTATCCAAAAGAGGCTCTGCCGTCGTTGATCCACGAACCAATACAGTCTTTATTGAAGACACGGCAGCTAAACTCGAAGCCATCCGTAAGCTTGTGAACCAGATTGATGTCCCAGTTCGACAGGTGATGATAGAAGCCAGGATTGTGGAAGCAGACCAGAGTTTTGCGAGGGATCTGGGAGCGCGTCTTAATCTAAATGCCGTCAACACAAATGGTGTAACCAGTACGTCTTTAAGTGGCTCATTAACACCAGGCGATATTAGTGCGGTCAACTTGCCCGCCTTAAGCAACGCATCAGGGATCGAGCCGGGCAGTCTTGCCGTGCAAATCATTCATGGGGCCAGCAACACCTTGGGGCTCGAGTTATCTGCCCTGGAAGCGGACGGGAAAGGGAAAATCATTTCAAATCCACGCCTCATCACTTCAGATCAAGTCGAGGCGACCATTGCCCAGGGGACTGAAATTCCATACGAGCAAGCTACTAGCAGTGGCGCAACTTCTGTTGCTTTCAAATCTGCCGTATTAAGTCTCAAAGTAAAACCCCAAATCACCCCTGATAATAAAATTATTATGGACATTCAGGTAAACAAGGATAGTCCAGGTACAACGACGACTCCAGCAGGGCCACCCATTGATACCAAGAAAATCGTAACCCAGGTTCTCATCAATAATGGCGATACGCTCGTTATCGGTGGGATTTACATGCAAAATGATAACAAGACAGTAAATAAAGTACCTTTTCTGGGCGACCTGCCCTTTATAGGAGCCGCCTTCAGGGAAACTGTAATTAATCGGGAAAGAACCGAATTACTAATATTTGTAACACCTCATATCCTTGAAAACTCAGGAGGGCCTGATATCTCTGCCCCGATCGCAGTCAAATGATAACACCCGGCAAGTTTTCCTAACCCGGATACTCCATCCAATTCCTATCAACGGAGGGATGGAGTATCCTTCCTGATTATGACAAAAAACTGCAATAACTTATTTCTCATTGGATTAATGGGAGCGGGCAAAACAACTGTAGGAAAACAGCTTGCCCGAACCCGGAACATGAACTTTCTCGACTCTGACCATGAAATTGAACATAGGACTGGGGCCAGCATCCCCCTTATTTTCGAACTAGAAGGAGAAGAGGGGTTCCGAGAACGGGAAGCCCTGATAATTGAGGAAATCACTCAAAACAACAATCAGGTCATCGCAACAGGTGGCGGAACCGTTTTAAATGATAAAAACCGCAAGCATCTGACAGAGCGTGGAATAGTAATTTATCTGCGCGCTTCTGCAGAAGAGTTATGGGAACGTACAAAACATGATAAAAATCGGCCCCTTCTCTTAACCGAGGATCCCCTTGCCAAGCTGAAACAACTGGAATCCATTCGGGCGCCGTTATATGAAAACCTAGCGGATATCATCATAGATACTGGCAAAAAAAACCTCTATGCTCTTGTGCAGCAACTTAATCCTCTAATCACTCTCTATATTAAAACTCATTCTAATGATAAAACCAGCCATGCAAACACTGAACGTCAATCTTAATGTTACCTATCCCATCCACATTGGCCCTGGGCTGCTTGATCATGAGGCCTTGTTCGCCCCCTATCTAACAGATAGGGCTGTCATCGTAACCAACACTAAGGTAGCCCCTTTATATCTCAAACAGCTTAGCGCTACACTTAAGCGGCTTCACATTCAATGCGTTCCTGTAATTTTACCTGATGGTGAAGCCTATAAAACCGCTGAAACTCTCAACAACATCTACACCCAGCTCCTTGAAAATCACATCGAACGAAAAACGGCTATTCTAGCTTTAGGAGGGGGGGTAGTTGGTGACATGGCTGGTTATGCAGCAGCTACGTACCTAAGAGGTATCCCTTTTATTCAAATTCCAACTACACTCCTGGCCCAGGTGGATTCATCAGTAGGAGGAAAAACGGGAATAAATCATGCTCTAGGAAAAAACATGATTGGTGCCTTTTATCAACCGCTTGCTGTCATTGCTGACACCAATACCCTGAACACGCTTAACGACAGGGAACTTTCTGCTGGCCTAGCTGAAGTAATTAAATATGGCCTAATCCGCGATCTTCCTTTCTTTGAATGGCTGGAAAATAATCTGGATCAGCTTCTTTCCAGAAGCCCAAATGAACTTATCTATGCCATTCGGCGCTCATGCGAAAACAAGGTAAAGGTTGTCAGTGAAGATGAGAAAGAAAAGAGCATTAGGGCTATTCTCAACCTGGGACATACCTTCGGTCATGCAATAGAGAATGGCATGGGATACGGAACATGGCTACACGGTGAGGCCGTTGCCGCAGGTACTATTCTAGCTGCTGAACTATCCAAATTCATGGGTTGGCTAAACGATAATGATATAAATCGCATTACCCGTTTATTTCAGCGAGCCGAACTACCGATTATCGCTCCCGCACTTGGAGTCAGTCGTTATCTTGATCTCATGAGCCTGGATAAAAAGGTTGAGAATGGAAAAATACGGTTTATCCTCTTAAAAAATCTCGGTCAGGCCATTATCGTAGATAATGTGGCACAACACCTAGTAGAAAGTGTTCTCGAAACTTATACCCGCTAGCCCCCCTCTCCATGACACCTACACCCTCAGTGCCATTGCGATGGATAGGTAGCCGATGTAAAATTAAACGTTTATCTCTGGATTCAAGGCATTTTGCACATGAACAAACCTGAATGGCTTAATGGCACACTTTACCAACCACAATTTGAGCAAGACAGTTGTGGCTTTGGCTTAATGGCACAAATGGACAACCATCCAAGCCACTGGTTGGTCAAAACCGCTATTTCCTCTTTGGGTTGCCTGACACACAGGGGGGCCGTAGCCGCCGATGGGCTCTCAGGTGATGGCTGCGGCCTCATGTTCAAAAAACCTGATGCTTTTCTTCGGAAGGCTGCTTCTAAGTCAAATATTCACTTAGAACCAATTTATGCATGCGGAACTATATTTCTTAGCCAGAATACAGACTTGGCCAATAAAGCAAGGACAGCCATACTCTCAGCCCTTGTAAAACAGGGGTTGAACGATGCTGCATTCAGGATAGTACCAACCAACCCCGAGGCTTGCGGTGCCTATGCATTGAATACCCTGCCAAAAATTGAACAAATCTTCGTCAACTGTCCACCAGGGCTCAGTGAACAAAGTTTTGAAAGACGGCTTTATTGCGCCCGTAGATTGGCCGAAAAAACAATAGAGCCCCAAGATCCGGATTTCTACGTTACCTCCCTTAATGCAAGAACCCTATCTTATAAGGGATTGGTCATGCCATCCCAATTATCCGTATTTTACCCGGATTTATGTGACGAGGAATTTGCATCCAGCCTGGCCGTATATCATCAGCGTTTTTCGACAAACACATGGCCACAGTGGCGACTTGCGCAACCATTTAGAATGCTTGCACATAACGGGGAAATCAATACCCTTCAGGGCAATCGTAACTGGTCACGCGCACGCGAAAATAAATTCTCATCTCAGGTTATCCCGAATTTTAAAGATATTTTACCTGTTGTCTCAATGAATGGGTCTGATTCACTTTCCCTGGACAATATGGTTGAAGGTTTGGTCATGGGAGGGCTTCCCCTGTTCCATGCGCTTCGTCTTGTCATACCTCCGGCATGGCAGAATGTTGAGCATATGGATCCTGATCTTCGAGCTTTTTATGAATACAACTCAAAGCATATGGAACCTTGGGATGGACCGGCTGGAATCGTACTAACTGATGGACGCTTTGGTGCTTGCATTCTGGATCGAAACGGGTTACGGCCAGCCAGATATGTCATCACGAAAGATCGCTATTTTACGATCGCATCCGAAGCCGGGGTTTGGGACTATGAGCCTGAGAATGTATCAGCCAAGGGTCGTGTCAAGCCAGGTGAAATCATAGCCATCGATCTTGAATCAGGTCAGCTTTTATTATCACAGTCCATTGATATTAATCTAAAAACCCAAGCTCCTTATCGAGAGTGGCTCAAGCTTCATGCGCGACACGTTGGGCTTGGACCTGATGAGGATGCTCAGTTACCTCTGATGGATGAGCAATCACTAGTCTTACATCAAAAACTCTTCAACTGCACCCTTGAAGAGCGCGATCAAATTCTTCGTGTACTGGCAGAAGAAGGCCAAGAAGCAACAGGTTCAATGGGGGATGACACGCCGATGGCTGTTCTTTCCCAACAAATTCGCCACCCCTCAGATTATCTGCGCCAACAGTTTGCCCAGGTAACCAACCCGCCAATAGATCCTATCCGGGAAGCGGTGGTCATGTCATTGAATACCTGCTTTGGGAAAGAGCTCAATCTATTTGAAGATACTCCACAACATGCAAAAAGACTTGAGATCAACTCTCCAGTATTAAGCCATGATAAATTCATTCTAATTACAGAGCAGAAGGATCCCGATTATAAATGCCAAAACCTGGATTTGTACTTTAATCCTGATATCCAGACACTTCGCGCAGCACTTGAACAGCTTGCTACTAATGCTATACAAGCAGTAAGAAATGGTGTGGTCATTATTGTTCTTAGCGATCGCTACCCACAAGCTGGAAAAATTGCTATTCCTTCTTTGTTTGCTACAGGTTGTGTTCATCATGCCTTGATTCAGTCTGGTTTACGTTGTGATGCCAATCTCGTCATTGAAACCGGCGCAGCTCGAGATCCACATCAAATTGCTTCACTTATCGGGTATGGCGCTACTGCAGTCTACCCTTATCTCGCCTACCAAATTATTGCAGAGATGGTAAAAAATACGGCCGGCCAACCCAGCCCGCCAGCAAAAGCGCTGGCAAACTACCGAAAGGGTATTAATAAGGGATTACTAAAAATTATCTCGAAAATGGGCATTTCCACCATTGCCAGTTATCGTGGCGCCCAACTTTATGAGGCTGTTGGTCTTCACGAAGAGGTTGTTAACACTTGTTTTCCTGGAACAGTAAGCCGAATTAGCGGAGCTAACTTTGAAGATTTTGAAGCAGATCAGAAAACATTAGCCAAAATGGCCTATAATCCCCTCAAATCTGTCCGCCAAGGGGGGTTGCTTAAGTTTGTCTTTGGCGAGGAATACCACGCTTATAACCCTAACGTAGTTATGCAGCTTCAACGCGCTGTACAAGATGGTGACTATCAAGCCTTCTTAAAGTATTCGACCTCTGTTAACGAAAGGCCCGTGGCCATGTTGCGCGATCTCATGCGTATACGGACTGATACCCGGCCAATACCAATTGAAGAAGTAGAACCGGTCGAAGCGATTCTTAAGCGATTTGACTCCGCTGGAATGAGCCTTGGGGCACTCTCCCCGGAAGCTCATGAGGCTTTGGCAGAGGGAATGAACCGTTTAGGTGGTCGATCCAATTCTGGCGAAGGGGGTGAAGATCCAAAACGCTATGGCACAATACGTACCTCAAAAATAAAACAGGTTGCTTCTGGTCGATTCGGTGTAACCCCTCACTATTTGGTCAACGCTGAAGTACTGCAAATAAAAATTGCCCAAGGCGCAAAACCAGGGGAGGGGGGACAATTACCCGGTGAAAAAGTCTCCCCGCTAATTGCACGGCTTCGTTGTTCTAAGCCTGGAATCTCTTTAATCTCTCCACCACCACATCATGACATATACTCCATTGAAGATCTTGCACAGCTGATTTTCGATTTAAAACAAGTCAACCCCCACGCTTTAGTATCGGTAAAACTGGTTGCAGAACCAGGTGTTGGCACCATCGCTGCAGGAGTAGCTAAAGCATATGCCGATCTTATTACCATATCTGGCTATGACGGTGGTACAGGGGCCAGCCCACTAACCTCAGTAAAATATGCGGGGACCCCTTGGGAACTCGGATTAACCGAGACACAGCAGGTCCTGCGGGCCAATGGATTACGCGGCCGGGTACGGGTACAAACGGATGGCGGACTCAAAACGGGACTTGACGTAATTAAAGCTGCAATCATGGGGGCAGAATCATTTGGCTTTGGAACCGCTCCAATGATCGCTTTAGGCTGTAAATATTTACGCATATGCCATCTGAACAACTGCGCAACGGGAGTTGCAACTCAAGAGGCCCGTCTGAGATCAAAATATTTCATCGGCCTGCCAGATATGATCGTCAATTTTTTCACCTTTATGGCACAAGAAACTCGTGAATGTATGGCAAAGATTGGTGTACGCAGCCTGAATGAGCTGATCGGGCGGTTTGATCTACTGGAACTAGCCGAAGGAACAAGCAAACGTCAAAAGAGACTTAGACTGGATGTATTGCTTAATTCAGGAAATATTCCGGATTCAGAGCCCCGGTATTGTATTCAAGCATCAAATCCATCCTTTGACAAAGGAGAGCTAGCGGAAAAAATGCTTGTTGATAATCTTCAGGCTATTCAAACAAAGCAACCCATCGTTAGCCACTACAAAATCAAAAATACCAACCGATCCATCGGTGCAAGACTCTCAGGTGAAATTGCTCGACTCCATGGAGCAAATGGACTGCCAGACAATTGTATCCATATCAAGCTAGAAGGACATGCAGGCCAAAGCTTTGGAGTATGGAATGCACAAGGTCTCAATCTTGAACTTGAAGGCGATGCAAATGATTATGTTGGCAAAGGGATGTCAGGCGGCCTGATATGTATTTATCCACCAAAATCATCAACCTATATTGCGCATGAAAGCATCATTATAGGAAATACCTGCCTCTATGGCGCAACAGGTGGACGACTTCATGCTTCAGGAATTGCAGGCGAGCGTTTTGCCGTGCGTAACTCTGGGGCTATTGCAGTCATTGAAGGTGTGGGGGATCATGGATGCGAATACATGACCGGAGGCTGTATCATCGTTCTAGGTGAAACCGGTTTGAATTTTGGGGCAGGCATGACAGGAGGGTTCGCTTTTGTCTATGACCACTCAGGCCAGTTTGTTTATCGATACAATAATGAACTTATCGATATTCATTCAATTAATACTGAAGCAACTGAGCCTTACCGCCATTTCTTACGGGAACAAATCGAACGGCACCTTACACTGACAAGAAGTACCAGAGCAGAAAATCTCTTAAAACATTTCGATGATGAAATTGGTCATTTCTGGCTAGTTAAACCCAAAGCCGCAAAGCTTGACAGCTTACTGCAAGGCTAGGCCAGGTTCGACAGCAAAATGTTCTCTGCACTTTAACTTTATAATAGATTCTGGAAATCGTTATGGCCGATTTATTTCAATTCATCAATTTACCACGACAAGAAGGCGAGAAGAAAGACGCTGAAATTCGTAACAAAGAGTTTCGGGAAATCTATGCTCCCTTTAATTCGACTCAGGCCAGTGAACAAGCTGGAAGATGCCTGGGGTGTGGCAACCCTTATTGTGAATGGAAATGTCCTGTTCATAACTACATCCCGAACTGGCTGAAACTGATAAGAGAGGGCAGGCTCATCGAAGCAGCGGAACTGTCACACCGCACAAACTCGCTACCGGAAATATGTGGGCGAGTCTGTCCACAAGACAGGCTATGTGAGGGAGCCTGCACACTTAACACTGGTGATCTTGGCGCCGTAACAATTGGTGCTATTGAAAAATATATTTCAGATGAAGCCTTCCGACAAGGGTGGAGGCCTAATCTAGATGCAGTAAAAAAAATTGGGCGAAAGGTTGCAGTAGTGGGTGCTGGCCCGGCAGGTCTAGGATGTGCTGATATTCTGGCCCGACAAGGTGTCGATGTAGTCGTCTTTGACCGCTATGAGGAAATCGGGGGATTACTCATGTTTGGTATCCCGGAATTTAAAATTGAAAAAGAGATCATACAGATCCGCCGGGAGATTCTAGAAGGAATGGGGATTGAATTTAGACTAAACACGGAAATAGGCCGCGACCTGCCTTTCAGCCAGCTTCTGGCAGACTACGATGCAGTATTTCTAGGAATGGGAACCTACACCTATATGAAAGGTGGGTTTCCGGGTGAATCCCTCGAAGGTGTGCATGAAGCCTTGCCCTATCTCATTGGTAACGCACGTGAGGTACGTAGGCTCAAACAAAAACCAGATATTTTCTACCATTCCATGAAAGACAAGCGTGTTGTTGTACTTGGTGGAGGAGACACCGCTATGGACTGCAATCGCACAGCCATTCGTCAGGGAGCATTATCTGTTACCTGTGTATACAGACGGGATGAAGAGAATATGCCCGGCTCAAAACGTGAAGTAAAAAACGCAAAAGAAGAAGGGGTCCATTTCCTATGGAATAGACAGCCTGTTGAAATAATTGGTGAAAATAAAGTAACGGGAATAAAGGTTGTCACAACCAGACTTGGCGAACCCGATACAAGAGGTCGACGTATGCCAGAAATAATTGATGGTTCAGAAGAAATACTCCCAGCTGATGCCATCATTATTGCTTTTGGTTTTCGCCCGAGTCCTCAACCCTGGTTTACCAATTTTAATATCCAGCTTGATTCAACAGGGCGAGTTGTTTGCAAGGGCCATACCTTCCCGTTTCAGACTACCAACCCCAAAGTTTTTGCAGGTGGTGATATGGTCAGAGGCTCAGATCTTGTTGTTACCGCTATTTTTGAAGGAAGAAAAGCCGCCGAAGGTATTATTGAATATCTTGGCGAAAATCAGTAATGTCCGAATCAAATCATGTATTTTTAAAAGCACTCAAACGCGAGCCAGTTCCATATACACCCGTCTGGATGATGCGACAGGCAGGGCGATACTTACCTGAATACAACGCCACCCGGGCACGTGCAGGCAGTTTTATGGGTTTATGCAAAAACCCGGATTTTTGCACAGAAGTTACCTTGCAGCCCCTTGATCGTTATCCGCTAGATGCTGCTATTCTTTTTTCTGATATCTTAACTATCCCGGATGCAATGGGCCTTGAGCTGACGTTTTCTGAAGGGGAAGGACCTCGTTTTTGTCATCCACTCCAGGATGAAGCATCCATACTCAAAACCAAAGCACCCGACCCTGACTGCCTCAAGTTTGTCATGGACGCCGTTTCCATGATACGGAAAGCACTACAAAACAGGGTACCCCTTATAGGTTTTTCTGGCAGCCCATTTACTTTAGCCTGCTATATGATTGAAGGACGAGGCAATACGGATTTTTGTTTGGCGCGTAGCCTGCTTTATCGCAGACCAGACCTCATGCATTATCTCCTTCAGGTTAACACTGAGGCAATTACTACCTACCTTCAAGGACAAATTTCCTGTGGTGCTCAGGCAATCATGATTTTCGACACCTGGGGAGGACTATTAACCGAACCCAACTATCTCACGTTTTCGCTTGCATACCTCCATAAAATTATTCAGGCTGTTCAAAGCCACGAAAATACGTCCAAAATTCCTATCATCCTTTACACGAAGGGGGGCGGTGCCTGGCTTGAAGCGATGAGTACAACCGGAGCTGACTGTCTTGGTCTAGACTGGACTTTACCGCTTAGCCAAGCGCGAAAAAGAGTAGGCCATCAAGTAGCGCTTCAAGGCAACCTTGACCCCATGGTACTACTTTCATCGCCAACCATCATTGAAAGTCATGTTTCCAATATTCTAGCCGAATTTGGCATCGGAAATGGCCATATTTTCAACTTAGGTCATGGCATTGACCGCCACACTCCACCTGAACATGCAGCTGTATTAATAGATGCCGTTCACAGACTCAGCATTCCCTACCATCATAAAACCTAATAGCTCGCCTACAACTCCTTGTGTTCCGCAAGGAGTACGTTACAGTCACGTCATACAACCTTTAACCTGAATTCTTAAAAAGGAACTACACCATTATCATGGCAGTTATACGAGTTGCCCTTGATATACCCGTATATGACCTATTCGACTACCTGATTGCTGATAATGAACCTATTAGCATAGGTGATCGTGTTATTGTGCCATTCGGTCATCGAAAATTAAGCGGGATTGTCTTGGAAATAAGCACCAGCTCAAAAATCACCCAAGAACGACTGAAAACCATAATAAATATTCCTAAGGATATGCCCCCTTTAATGGGGGACATTATCAATCTGGCAAAATTTTGTTCAAGTTATTACCATCAACCCATTGGTGAAGTAGTACATGCTGCTCTACCAACCATCATGCGGAAAAATCAACCTTATCAATCCCGAATATCCGAGGAATGGCTATACGCTGATCTTAAGAATGAACTCCTTCCAAAACTCAGCCGTTCCCCTGCCAAACTAAAACTTTATGAGGCACTAAAAAAGAAACCGCTCAATAAAATAGAAATCCAGAATATAGGGGGAGGACATGCCATCAAATCCCTTAAAATCTGGGAACAGCAAGGATATGTAACGCGTCGACCCATTGCACCTGCAAGTGCTCCTACTGACGTATCAACCCAATTTCAACCTGATGTTGCACCTGAACTCAATCCAGAACAAAAACAGGCTATTGACTCAATCAGCCAGGAATTCAATCAGTTTATTGTCTGGCTACTTCAAGGCATAACAGGAAGCGGAAAAACTGAAATTTATTTACGATTAATCGAGAAAGCAATCCAGGCTGAAAAACAGGTGCTGATGATGGTGCCTGAAATCAATTTAACACCTCAGCTTAGTCAGCGAATACAGGCCAGGTTTTCATCGGCCCACATGGTTAACCTTCATAGTGGACTGACTGCCCAGGACCGTTTCCAGAACTGGATGCAAGCACAGTCAGGTTTTGCAAGCATCATACTTACAACCCGGTTGGGGGTCTTTACCCCTCTACCCAGACTCGGTCTTATTATTATTGATGAAGAACATGATCCCTCTTATAAACAACAAGAGGGGATACGCTACCATGCAAGAGATGTTGCAATTATGAGAGGAAAAAGTGCAAAAATTCCAGTTCTTCTTGGATCTGCAACACCCTCTCTTGAATCCTTGGCCAATGTAGGACAAGCACGTTACCGGCATCTCCTGGTTTCCACCCGCGCGAATCCCGAATCAAAATTACCCCGGGTTTCTCTTGTTGATCTTCGTTCAATTCAACTGAACGATGGGCTTTCAGATCAAGTAATCCGAGCCATTCAGCTTCGAATTGAACGCGGTGAACAAAGTATGCTATTCCTGAATAGGCGCGGATTTGCTCCTGTGCTGTACTGTCCAGGATGTGGCTGGATCAGTCCATGCAAACGGTGCTCAAGCAATATGGTTGTTCATTTATATCAAAAAACACTGCACTGCCATCACTGTGGCACTGTTGAACCCATACCTTCATCTTGTCCTGAATGTGGTGAACTTGACCTACGACCGATTGGTATGGGAACCCAACGACTGGAAACAAACCTATCTAAGCTTTTTCCTCAAGCCCGCATACTGCGAATTGATCGGGATAATACACAAGGAAAAAACATATTCAACCAGATATTTAACCGTATTGCTATGGGAGATGTCGATATTATTTTAGGTACCCAAATGCTAACAAAAGGCCATGATTTCCCTAAATTAACCCTTGTTATCATATTAAATGCAGACTCCATGTTGTTTAGCTCTGATTTCAGAGCACAAGAACGATTGTTCACACAATTAATGCAGGTTTCAGGTCGTTCAGGACGTGCCCATCTAGCTGGTGAAGTTCTCATTCAAACCAGCTTCCCTGCTCACCCTATTTTTAGGGCCGTTCAGTCTCAGGACTTTTCAACATTCGCACATACCCTGCTTTCTGAAAGAAAAAACCTGGGGTTCCCCCCCTACACATTCTTAGCTGTACTGAAGGCGGAAGCGTCAGAGCTTGCTATTGCACTCCGGTTTCTTAAAGAGGTTCAAGACATGGCAAAATCAAGCCATTCAAAAGTTACAATATTTGATCCTGTGCCAACATTTATGTACCGACGAAAAAACAGGGAATATGCCCAGCTTCTCATGCAAGCCAACCAGCGAACTGATCTGCACCAGCTTTTATCACGGCTGCTTAGGCAATTACCCCGTCATAAGGAAGTCAAATGGCACATAGACATTGATCCCGTCGAAGTCTAGGAAACCAAAACCAACTTAAAAATGCTAAAATAAAGTTTTTTTGAGTCCGTCCCTTGAAACAACATCTTATCAACTTACTCAATCATGCCCTTTCGTCTGTCTATGCACACGTAACTGGACTAGAGTTTAGCGTTGAGCGGCCCAAACAGGCCTCACATGGTGATTATGCCACCAACCTTGCAATGCTCCTTGCCAAACAGGTCAGGGCATCACCAAGGGAAGTGGCTCAGGCCCTTATATCTGCTTTACCCGCGTCTACCCTAATTTCTAGTATTGAAATAGCAGGTGCAGGCTTCATTAACTTTACACTTACCCATCAGGCCAGGGCACAAGTGATTCACGATATTCTCCAGCTCAAGGAATCGTTTGGAAGAGCCCCCCGAAAAACCAGAAAGGTATTGATAGAGTATGTATCAGCCAACCCGACTGGCCCGTTACATGTCGGACATGGCAGAGGAGCAGCATATGGCGCAAGCCTGTCTAATCTTCTCGATGCTGCAGGTTATGATGTATATCAGGAGTACTATGTCAATGATGCCGGGCGGCAAATGGATATCCTGGCACTGTCAACATGGCTACGCTATCTTGAACAGTCAGGAATTAACCTGGCCTTTCCGGGGAACGCCTATCAAGGAGAATATGTAAAACAAATGGGGGAAACCCTGGCGAGTCGTGACGGAACCAAATACCTAGTATCGGAGTCTGAATTTACTGCCAAACTAAATACTGAAGATCCAGAATCAGGGATTGATAGATATATAGCCGAAATGAAACGTCTTCTTGGTACTAACTACGGTTACGTTCATCAATTTTCACTCGAAACACAATTAGCCAGCTGCCGCAGCGATCTTGAAGACTTTGGGGTAAAATTTGATAACTGGTTTTCAGAAGAAACATTAATCGCCTCAGGCAAGGTTGATGCAGCAATCAAGAAGCTTGGGGAGGGGGGCCATCTTTACGAATCAAAAGGGGCGCTCTGGTTTAAATCTACAGCTTTTGGAGACGAAAAGGATCGTGTCATCCGACGCGAAAATGGTCAAACTACTTATTTTGCATCTGATATTGCCTATCATCTGGATAAGTTTGAACGTGAATTCGACCAAATGATCAATATTTGGGGAGCCGATCATCATGGGTACATTGCTCGCGTAAAAGGCGCCTTAAAAGCAATGGGGCTTGAATCCAATCGACTGGAAATTGCACTAGTGCAATTTGCTATCCTCTGGAGAGGGAAAGAAAAAGTGCCAATGTCCACCCGTAGTGGTCAATTCATCACCCTAAGAGACCTCTGTAATGAAGTAGGACATGATGCAGCGCGGTTTTTTTACATCCTTAGAAAATCTGATCAGCATCTTGACTTCGATCTTGAACTCGCCAAGACCCAAAAAAATGATAATCCGGTTTATTATATCCAGTATGCTCACGCCAGGATTTGCAGCGTAATGGAATTGGCTCGAAACCAGCCTTCGACCATCCCTGGAGAAAAAGAACTAGCGCTACTTACAAGCCCATATGAACAGAATATAATGAAGCGACTTGCAGATTATCCGGCCATAATTGAATCAGCCGGCTCAGATTTTTCTCCTCATCTGATAGCCTATTATCTACGCGATCTAGCGGCAGAACTGCACAGCTATTATAATGCTGTTCAATTCCTGGTCGGCGATATCCCCCTTCGATCAGCACGGCTTGCACTCATTATTGCTATCGCACAGGTTTTAAGGAATGGTCTAAATCTTCTTGGTGTTAGCGCACCAGAACGCATGCAACAACCTAATGATTAATGAGGGAAAAATGAGCCGTGATTATAAAACTCCCGTTAGAAACAACCCCAAGAAAACAGCCAACCCGCTGATAGTTGGATTAATCCTAGGTATCCTTCTTGGACTTTTACTGGCAGGAGGTACAATTGCACTGTTTACAAGCTTACTAAAACCATTTGAACACCCAAATGTATCTACAGTACCATCAAGCCTGCAATCCAAAACAACCCCCTCCTCAGCAAAACCCATTCAAGGAGAAGCCGAACAATCGGATAATCCCAAGCTTGATTTTTATACTATTCTTCCCCAGAAAACCGAAATGCCATCTAGCGGACCTAGCTCGACAGGCGCTACGAAGCAACCTTCCATCTCTGCTGGCATAACGCCGCCAACGGGTACAGCTTTGACTCCAACCAAACAGCTAGCTTATCTTCAAGTCGGGGCTTACAAGAATAAGGATGAAGCCAACAATATAAAAATTCGCCTTGCTTTGCTCGGCATTGAAGCAAAGATTAAAACAGTAACGCTACCTGATGGTAGCGTTTGGCATCGGGTCAGAGTAGGCCCTATAAGCAGCAAGGAAAAGGTCAAAGCCCTTCAAAAACTTCTCGGTAAGAATAATATCCATACCACTGTCATCAAAAAGACTCTTTCAAACTAACTTGCCTGAAGAGCCTCCTCTATTATCCCGCGCTGGAGCAACTCCTCAGTTAAATCACCATAATCCTTAGCCCCTGAGCTATGGGGTGCATAAGAAAAAATATCCTTGGCATAAAGTGGCGCCTCAGCAAGGCTTACATTTTCCCGAATAATTGTTTTACACAACCTGTCTCCATACCGTTCTTGTAGTTGCTGGCCTATCTGTTGAGAAAACCTGCGTCTTGCATCATAGCGCGTCAAAAGCACATGTTTCCGTATTGATCGGCCCAACGCATTTTCTATCACTGCAACAGCCCGATCTAAACGATTTGCACCCATAAATGATAAATAATCCGCAGAAACCGGCAAAAGCAACCATTTTGAGGCAAAGAGCGCATTAAGGGAGAGAACTCCTAGCATTGGGCAACAATCAATCAAAACTGGATCAGGCCCTATTAGGGCATCCTCAAGCAAACCTTCCTTTAACCGTTTTGCAATATGGGGGGTCTTGCCATACAAGGTATCCACTTTTGAAAGTTCAAAGTGGGCGGGAATCAACCTTATTCCATCATCAAGTTTCAAGATAAGCGGATCAAGTGGCTTTTTGTCCAAAAAGAAAGAAGCTATCGTTTTTTCAACTGGAAGGTTTGTGCACCCTAAAGAAATCGTCAAATTAGCCTGAGGATCAAGGTCGAGAACCAAAGGGTTGAATCCTTTACGTGCCAATCCAGCAGCCAGATTTAGGCACGTCGTAGTTTTGCCTACACCCCCTTTTTGATTGAACACGGCTATAATCATAATTTTCCGTGATAACAGCAAGTTATTGTATTTATCAACGTCTCTCCGTGCCAATAGGCAAAGCGGGTCAAAGCCGGCATGAAATTAACCCAGATACTTTTGTTGTTTGTTCACCAGGTATGGTTGTATTGGAAAGCCACCACATTACCCTTTAAATTCATATTTCCGAGTAAATTTCCATTTGGAGACTGATTCAAGTCAACAGGCATAGCATGGATAACGATGTGAGTTAATCCAAAATCTATCGAGTTTTGCCTTGAAGGCTTATAACGCGCTCCCATGGACAACCAGATTCTATTGTTATCAGGGATTCCTGGCTGGCCCTGCTGATCCTGAACGGGTGTTTCATCCCAGGCAACCCCCCCTCTTAGAAGCCATGAGTCACTTTCTTGATAAATCATTCCCAATGAAACACGATAGGTATTACGCCAGTTCATTGGTATAACGGTTACAGGTTGTTGTGGGTTATTGTAACGAATATTGATCGCCTGAATACTGTCCCATCGAGTATAATCAACATCACCCAGCAAGATGATTCGCTTATTCTTAACTGGCTGACTAAAACTCAGACTCAAGGAATCTGGCGTCACCAAATCTGCTGATGCCCCTGTAGAAACAAAACTACCCCCTGCTGTTAATATCTGGGCATTAGCTGGAACAGTAAAATCAGCTGTACCAGTTAAATGGTACCGGATACGTGAGCGATAGTGAATGCCTATCCTCGCCCCCGAGGAAAATTCATGCCAGATTCCCAAATTATACCCCAAAGAGGTATCTCTACCCGAAATGGCTACCTGGCCATCCGCATGCTGCGGGGCCAGGCCGAACCCATTGCAGGTAGCTGGACCTAACTGTCCGTAACAAACCGTTCCAAAATCAACCGCCCTGCTAAAATTCGCATTCCCCATCTGAATATCCAACCCAACTCCCAAATAAGTCTCAGGATTTATGGCCAAAGCTAGAGAAGGTCCAATATTTACAGTTTTAAGTTCTGTTTTTTCAGCATAATAGCGACCAACCCAGGATGTACCATAATTACTTTCAAGACCAAATGGGGCACTAACAGACAATCCAAGACGAGTACCATGAGAAACAGGCTTAACCAGAAAAAAACTTGGAAGCGAAGTATTGCTTGCTCCTTGATCCCCATTACCACCAATCATAGGCGCGCCCAACTGGGTAGATCCACTATTACTAAAATTTGCTCTAGGAAGCACAAATGACTCATTCAAGCTTAATGAATTATGTTTAATTGCCCCCATTGCAGCCGGATTGGCCCAAGCAGTTGTGGCTCCATCCAGACCCACTCCTTGGCCAGCATAAGCATCTCCTAGTCCCGACGCCCCATATTCAAGAAGAGCAAACCCTGACGCATGAACAGTTGCACTCACTACAAGCAGAATACAACCAAAAGCCGGACATTTACTCAAACCTGCTCCCATGTTCTACTCAATAAAAACAGAAGTTGAATTTAGTTATATTACCCCTGTGCATCAACAAACATTGCAGATAAACGAGTGTAATTTATTTTCCCACTACCCAACAAAGGCATATCGCTAACGTAACGGATTTCCCTCGGCAAGGCAAGCTCAGAAAAACCAACCCTGTGAGCATGCTCAATCAACTGCTTTCTGGTTAAGGAAGTATCTGTTGTATAAAGAATAATAGCCTCTCCCCGCCCGGTTTGCCCACTATGGATCACACCATGAAGATAATCCGCTGACAAGGAGGTGATAAATTGTTCAACAGCTTCTAAAGAAATCATCTCGCCAGCAATCTTGGCAAAACGGCGCAACCGCCCAATAATTGATATAAACCCTTCGTCATCCACATGAACAATATCCCCAGTGCAATACCAGTCTCTATCCGGGCCGGGCCATCGACATAAACCCGGCATGTCATGATAATAATATCCCAGCATCAAATTCGGCCCACGAACATAAAGTAAACCTGCATCCTTGATATCCTGTAGCGGCTCCACCTTAATGCTCATGTTCGGCATGGCCATCCCAACAGTGCCCAAGCGGTATGCGGCAGGGCGATTGAGACTAATAACCGGCCCACATTCCGTCGTACCGTACCCTTCTATCAAGCGAAGGCCAAACTTTTCAAAATAAAGTCGAAACACTTCCGGCTGTAGCTTCTCACCACCAACCACGACATACCTTATTCGATAAAGATCCAGAGGGTGAGCAACTCTGGCATATTGGCCAAGGAAAGTACTGGTCCCGAACAAAACGGTGGCATTTTGATGATAAACCAACTCAACTATTGTTCTAGCATGCAACGGTGATAAATAAAGAAAAACCCTCACCCCATAAAGCAAAGGCATAAATGTTGCGCAATTAAGACTAAAAGCATGGAATAAAGGCAAAGCATTAAAAAACTTATCATTAGCATTAAAATCGATCATTGCACGCAATTGATGAATATTGCTCAATATTGCATGATGGCTTAAAAGAACCCCTTTTGGTGTTCCCTCAGATCCTGAAGTAAAAAGAACAATAGCTGCTTTTTGTGGGTCAGATTGTGCGCACAGCTTATACAATCTGAACCAGCGATCTATGAGCACCTCCAGTTTGTCCTGCAATCCAAAAGAAGCACGCAAATCTTCAAGAAAAATAACTTTTTTTCCCTCAATTGCCTTAAGATGTCGGTCAAGATGAGCTGCTTCAATAAATTGCCGGCTTGTGATAACAAGATTGATTGCAGCAGTTTCTACCATCAGGGCGAGCCCTTTCGGGCCAGCAGTATAATTCATCATTGCTGGAACCCGATCAAACACGAACATACCCATTACAGAGGCTACTGTTACCGCAGAATTCGGCAGCATAATACCAATAGTCTCACGGGACCCCGTTTGACGCTGAACATTTCTTCCTATTGCAAGTGCTAGCCGCCACATATCACTGTAAGTCAAACGTCCAGTTCGGACATCCTCAATAATGGGCCGCTTCATTCCGAATAATTTTGAAGCGGCGAGCAGGGCTTGGGCTAAGTTCCTAGACTGAAAGCTCTCGGCCAAAGCCCTTTCCATCATATTTCGCAAGTCATGGCCAAGCTGCCGATGTTTCTGCCGTGCGGTTCCAGAATTCGGCATGCACAATTTTTGCGCGGAGCAAATATAAATTGTTACCCTGGGAAAATAAAGCTGGGGGTTTCGTCCTTTCAAATAGCTCAAACGGCTATATTGCAGGCCATCCAGAATCACAGGAATGACTGTCGCTCCAGAACGAGCTGCTACAAATGCTGTGCCATTATAAATCTTCATCAATGATCCAGTTCGACTGATTCGCCCTTCTGGAAAGATAACAACTCTTTTCCCTGCATCTAATAACCTAATAACCGTTCTTGCAGCCATAGGATTGGAAGGATCAATTTGTATATGTTCAACTTGCCCAATCAGAAAACGGAAAATCGGTCGACGCATAATCTCTGGATTAACAACAAAGATAGTTCCTTTTGGCATAAGGAGCCGTATAAAAAAACCATCCCACAAGGCAGTATGATTCGCTATAACCAGTGTCTGAGGCTGAAAAAGGCTATCCCTATCTCCTACTATTTCCAGGCGAAACAGGGCTCGAACTATCTTATACATCAAGGTCTCTAACATAATCCTTCCATGCACACTGCTTCATAACATTCCCGGTCCTAAAAAACGACATCGGGTACATAACAAATAAAACCTGACAAACTGTCAAGTTTGATTTTTTTTACTATTTGATCTTCAATGAAAATCTGTCATCCGCAACTTAATATTTGATAAGGGGAATATCATGAATATGCGCGTTGCAGTCGAAAACCTCAGCCCCAGCACACCGTTTGCAGGAACTGAATATGAAGATAGAATTGATTATCTGTTCTCTCCTCAATTAAATGCCAGCTATAGCAAATCACAACACACTATGTGGCTTAGGCTAAACCCCTCGCCACGTCCCTGCTTTAATCTTGATTTATTGCAGGATCTCCACGATTATACTTCGCTTATAGATGAAAGTAAGGCAAGCATCGTCGCAGCCACACAAACATGGCCCATTGAATATACCGTACTTGCTTCGTCTACTTCTGGAGTTTTTAATCTAGGCGGGGATTTACACCTGTTCATGGAACTCATAGAAACCCAAAACCGCCCGGCTTTAAGCTTGTACGGACGTGCATGCATAAATGTTCTATATCGTAATTATTGCGGTTACGATCTCCCTCTTACAACCATTTCCCTCGTTCAGGGAGAATGCCTGGGAGGCGGATTTGAAGCTGCGCTGTCAAGTGAAGTTATTATTGCGGAAGAACATAGTCGATTTGGATTCCCGGAAATCCTCTTCAATCTTTTTCCGGGAATGGGGGCTTACTCCTTCCTTTCTCGCCGATGTGGCCAGCGATTGACAGATGAAATTATCAGTAGTGGTAAAATTTACTCTGCGCAAGAAATGCTTGAAATGGGTATTATTGACCAAGTAGTATTCTCCGGAGAGGGGGAGAAACAGGTTTTGGAATTAATCGAATCCAGAAAAAGATTTCACAATGGATTAGTTGGATTGTCTTCTGCTCGCCGCCGCGCCCAGAATTTAAAGTATCAGGAGTTACTCGACATTGTTGAAGCATGGGTTGATTGTGCCTTGCGCTTAACCTGCCGGGATCTTAAACTGATGAAGCGACTCGTAAGCCGACAAAATGAAATTCCTACCGCAAAGGCAGCTTAAAATAAGAACTATCGGAGGTAAGCATGCTCAATTCATTTGCTGAATATACTATTCAGGAGGCTGCCGCATTACTTGGCATTCCAGTATATAAGCTCCGACGCTGGGACAACCTGGGGATTCTGGAAGCACGCCGGACTCATGGGGGACACCGAAGATACCCACGCGAGGCGATCGATGCGCTTCATTCCAATCTCATTATTCTGGCCCAGAATAAAAACAGCGGTGAACTCTCTACCATCAAACAGACCCTGGAAGAAAAACGACGAATCATCGAGCTACTTATTGAAAGTGAACGACGCTATCGCGATCTAGTTGAAACCTCACATGACTTAATCTGGTCAACAGACGCCCAAGGCCGGTTTACTTACCTAAATTGCGCAGCAGAAGATATCTTTGGCCGCAAGCCGGAACATTTAATCGGTCGATGTTTTTTCGATTTTGAAGCAACAGTTTCACATGTGGCAAATAGACGCTTTCTGTCTACACTTCGAAATAAGGGCCAGATCCTTAATTACGTCACAAAAGTTATTCTGCCTAATGAGAGTGAACGCTGGGTAGGAATCAATGCGCGAACCATTACTGATTCCAATGGACAGATGATCGGGATTCGAGGAACAGCCCGGGATATTACAGAACAACACCTAGCCACTGCAAAAATTGAACATTTAGCCAAACACGATCCATTAACTGACCTTCCTAATCGTTTCGCCCTTCAACAGTCCCTTGAAAATGAAGTGGGTCTTGGGGCAATCGGAGCAATTATTTTCATAGATATTGATCATTTCAAATACATTAATGACAATTTTGGTCATCCTGCCGGAGATAAGCTTATCATAGGAATTGGCTCTGTTTTACGAGATGCCATGTCCACATTTGAAGCATCAGTTTATCGTATTGGTGGAGATGAGTTTGCAATTCATCTTCCTAACTGCCTAAGACAACTAGCCATTTCTGCAGCGGAAAATATTCTTAATGCAGTACGCCATTACAGCATGGTTCATAATGCAAGTTCACGAATTGCCAATCTAACAGTCTCAATGGGTATCGCTCTTTATCCTTTTCACGGCGATAATGCTGCCTCATTATTCAGCAATGCTGATATTGCAATGTACCAAGCCAAAGAAATAGGTCGCAACCGCTATATCCTTTTCGATCAAAATGCGCACCATCTTAAAAATGTTCATACCCGGATACATTGGGCCAAAATTCTCCGGGACGCGCTGGATGAAAATCGATTACTGCTTTTTACCCAACCTATTATATGTCTGGATGGCCTAAATACAGACCACCATGAAGTTCTGGTTAGAATCAGTACACCTGAAGGACGCATGCTTCCTCCCAGAGAATTTATTGAAATTGCTGAAGCCTCAGGATTAATCCAGGAAATTGACTTGACTGTTATTACCACACTTATTCAATATCTTAATAAACACCCCGGTAATAACCGAAAATACTTTGTCAATCTATCCCGGTTAAGCATTTCCGATCCCCAATGGGTAAAACAGTTTTTAAGCTTGCTAACCCAGAGTAATATTGATCCGGCAAGACTGGTTTTTGAAATTACAGAAACTGCAGCCATGACCGAAATTGATGTCACCCAGGGGTTTATTCTACAACTTAAAACCATGGGATATCGTTTCGCACTGGATGATTTTGGAGCCGGGTTCAGCTCATTTTATTATTTAAAACGTTTTGATGTCGACTACATCAAAATAGATGGAAGCTTCGTTCGAGGACTCACTACTGATAATACCAACCAGCTTTTTATTAAGGCACTCATTGATGTAGCAAAAGGACTGGATAAAATTATCATTGCTGAATGTGTTGAAACTAAAGCTGAGCTGAGTCTTTTACGTCATTTAGGAGCACATTTCGTGCAAGGGTATCTTTTTGCTCATCCTAAACCTATCCAGGAAGAACTTGAGGATAAAACATTTAATGAAGCCCTGCTGTTAGGCTAAAGACCATCAGGTTCAATAAAGGATAGACCCTGCTTTAAAACTTCGATTCCTGCACCGGGTCGATAGGCATGCTCTGAAATATAACGACGAAACGCACCAGCCCCGCGACAGCCATGAAACAACCCCAAAAGATGCCTCGACATCTTGGACAAGCCTACGCCTAACAAAAGCTGTTGTTCAACATACGAGAGGAAGTCATAAAAAATGTCCATACGACTTTTAACTACAGCCTGCGGATCATAGAGAAGTTGATCTGCACGAGCCAATAGATAAGGATTCTCATAAGCCGCCCTGCCCATCATTACCCCATCCAAAACATCCAGATGTTCACAGGCTTGTTCTAAAGACTGAATCCCGCCATTCAGGACAAATTTTAATTCTGGAAAATCTTCTTTTAATTTATACACGACAGTATAGTTTAAGGGTGGAATCTCACGGTTTTGCTTCGGACTCAACCCTTTTAGCCAGGCTTTTCTCGCATGGATAACAAAAGTCCGGCATCCACCATTAGCAACGATTTCTACAAATCTTCGAACAAACCCATAATCGTCATATTCATCAATGCCAATTCGGGTTTTAACCGTCACATCAAGTGATACAACCGATCGAATCGCTTCAACACAATCTGCCACAAGTCTTGGCTCATGCATCAGACAAGCGCCGAACTTTCCCATTTGCACCCGATCCGACGGGCAACCAACATTCAGATTAATCCCGATATACCCACAGTTCTCAACCAAATGTGCACACCGGGATAATGCATGCGGATCCGCTCCACCTAGCTGTAAGACCACCGGGTGCTCTCTTTGATCATGCTGCAATAAATATTCCGCATCTCCATGTAGAAGTGCATTTACTGTAATCATTTCTGTATAAAGAAGCACATGATGACTGATAAGCCGGAGAAAAAAACGCTCATGGCGATCCGTTAAACCCATCATTGGTGCTATAGACAACATGGCATCACTTTCAATCGTGACTCGCATAACACGGGATCAGTATCTTTACCCTCGTGCCATAAAATTCTGGCAGGCTTTCAAGCATTACCTGAGCATGATGCATCTGGACAATTTCCTGGACAATTGCAAGCCCCAAACCACTCCCCCCCCGATTACTTCCCAAAATACTATAAAACCTGTCAAACACACGACGGTGTTCTTCACGTGGTATTCCCGGCCCATTATCTTCTACCTGAACCAACCAATTGGTTTCCTGCCTGTCAAGATGAACCGTCACGTTACCTCCACCCTGGGTATATCGAATCGCATTATCAATAAGATTACTTACCATTTCCCTTAACAAAACCTCATTACCCCACACATAAGCTGGTCCATCAATTTTTGTTTCAAAACCTAAGTCCAGCTCATTGTCCAATGCCTTGGGCACCCATTCCCCTGTGATCTCCCTTAGAATCAAGAGCAAATCCAGCTTGGCAAAAGAAACTTTTCGCTCGTGAGGTTCTGCCCTTGCCAAGGACAAAAGCTGGTTAACTAGATGTACACTTCGTTCTCCACTATGGTGAAGCAGCAGTAAAACTTGCCTTAATTCGTGAGGATCCGTTTCCCGCAGGGCAAGCTCCGTTTGTGTTTTTAATCCGGCTAAAGGCGTTCGCAACTGATGCGCAGCATCAGCAATAAAACGCTGCCTTGCTGCCAGCACCTGCCTGATTTCTATTAACAATCGATTAAATTCTTCAACGAGCGAAACAAGTTCATTTGGGGTATCCAGAATATTAATGGGTTCTAAATCTTGTGGGCCACGACTGGCCACCTCTTTTTGCAGCCTCCAAAGTGGTTTTAACCCTCTACTTACTGCATACCAAACTAACAATAGAGTCAAGGCAATACTGGCCAGTCTTGGCACAATCAGGCCTGAAAGAATCTCCCTGCCCATTAACTGCCGTTTAACCAAAGTCTCAGCCAGCTCAACCATGACTTTTCTTTTGGGATGATATCGATTCGGTATGACTGTCATGGCCACCACACGAACAGGTATCCCATTATATTGCCCATTAAAAAATATGTGGTGATTGGGTCCTGGGAGTATTGTCGGGAGCGGGAGACCAGCATATCCTGCAACCAAATCTCCATTTGGTCGGTTAATCATGTAATACATGCGATCGTACTGGTCTTCATTCAAAACATCGAGAGCCATCTTGGGTAAATGAGCAATAATGATTCCATGACTAACTATAATCTGCTTTGATAATGTCATTGCCGTATTCAGGAGAGAACGGTCATATGCATCATTCGTGAACTGTACCGAGATCTGATATGCCCACCAAGCAGAAAGCAGCCAAATAATTAGAAGTGGCAAAACAAGCCATAAAAGTAAGCGCTTACGTAAAGAAAATTGGGGCTGAGCCATTGGTAGCTAAGGGGATTTCTCTAGCATGTAACCCAATCCCCTTATCGTACGGATTTGAATGCCGGCGTCTTCTAATTTTTTCCGGAGCCTATGAACATAAACCTCGATTGCATTGTTACCGACCTCCTCACTCCAACCACAAAGTTTCTCAGCAAGCAATTCCTTACTGACGACTCTGCCCTGGCGAAGCATCAATACCTCCATTACCCCAATTTCTCGGGCAGAAAGTTCAATAGGCTCATCACGGACATATGCCCTCCTGCCTGCCAAATCCAGCCGCAAAATACCCGATTGAAGAAATTCGTTTTTACTCCCATTATGCCGACGTATCAGAGCCCTCACACGCGCTTCCAATTCTGGAAGATCAAACGGTTTAGTCATATAATCATCTGCGCCAAGATCAAGACCTGCTACCCGATCCTCAAGCAAGTCACGTGCTGTCAGAATTAGTACCGGCATTCTCGACTGCCTGCCTCTTAAACGCTTCAGTATCTGCAAACCATCCATCCGTGGAAGATTCAAATCAAGAATAACCAGATCATACTCTTGCATAGATAACGCAAGATCTGCATCTTGCCCATTGTCTGTACTATCCACATGATAGCCTGCCTGTCTTAACGAGCGTGTCAATCCTTCTCGTAAAACTGTATCATCTTCTGCCAGATACAGACGCATCGCTGAATTCCCCAGAATAATTTTTACTAACCACCATATAAAAACAAGTCGAAATCAAACTACCCACCTAAGCTTCTGCTTTATTCAACTGTAACGCTTTTAGCCAGATTACGGGGCTTGTCAACATCCGTGCCACGAATTACTGCCGTATGATAAGCCAGCAGCTGAAGGGGTACCGTATACAAAATGGGACTCAGGATTCCACAAGAAAGAGGCAAGCGAATCAAATTAAGGCCCGAGCTCATCTGTCTATGACTATCCAGATCAGTAAACACGGTTAATTCACCTCCCCGAGCACGCACCTCTTGCAAGTTAGATTTAAGTTTGTCGATTAAAGCATCATTTGGAGCGATTGCAATTACCGGCATCTCAGCATCAATTAAGGCCAATGGCCCATGCTTTAATTCGCCTGCGGGGTAAGCCTCAGCATGGATGTATGAAATTTCTTTAAGCTTAAGGGCTCCTTCCATCGCTACAGGGTAGTGAACACCCCGTCCCAGGAAAAGTGCATGCTGACGACGCGTTAAACGGGAGGCCATTTCAACTATATCCGGTTCAATAGCAAGCACTTCATGTATCTGGCCAGGAAGATGCCTTAATGCTTCCAGATACTCAACTTCCTTAGTTTCTGTCAAACGGCCACGAACCTTGGCAATCATCATGGCTAACAAAAACAAGACTACCAATTGTGTTGTAAAAGCTTTTGTCGATGCCACCCCAATTTCAGGCCCAGCGTGAGTCATAAACCGAAGTCTCGATTCTCTAACGAGGGCACTTTCAGCAACATTACAAACAGCCAGGCTCAATATTTCTCCCTGATGTTTTGCAAAATCAAGCGCAGCCAAAGTATCAGCAGTTTCCCCGGATTGTGAGATTGCAATAACGAGACCTTCCGGATCAGCAACACTATCCCTATAACGGTACTCGCTTGCAATCTCTGCTGTTGACCTTATTCCTGCTATTGATTCAAGCCAATAGCGCGCAATGCATGCAGCATGATAGCTTGTTCCACAAGCAACCACCCTTACACTCTTTATTTTTCTCAGGATATCCGGAGCACCTTCTCCTAAAATTTCCGGGGTAACAGATGAAAGATGGCTAATAAATTCAATCGTGTCAGAAATAGCCTGAGGTTGTTCATGAATCTCTTTTTGCATAAAATGGCGCCAACTGCCTAACTCAGCCATCTCCGCTCTTTCATTACTCAGCCAAACTGGCCGAATTACCTCAAGATCGCCGTTTTCAATCCGGATTGAATCCCGGCGAACCTCAACAATATCTCCTTCAGCCAAATCAATCATCTTGCGTGTTATCGGCAGCAAAGCTGAAACACCAGATGCTAGCAAATACTCATCTTCTCCCAATCCAACCAATAATGGGCTACCTTTTCTAGCCCCAATTATCCTATTCGGATCCCTCGCATTTAGCACCGCAATTGCATAAGCACCCTTCAGATCCTTGCAAGATAAACGTACTGCTATCAAAAAATCGTTAGTTTGTTTAAAAAAATGATGGATCAAATGTGCAATGACTTCGGTATCGGTATCACTCTCAAAACAGTACCCCAAAGAAACCAGTTTTTCTCTTAGGCTATCATGGTTTTCAATTATCCCATTATGAACTACAGCTATAGGCCCACTCATATGCGGATGCGCATTACGTTCAGTAGGCGCACCGTGGGTGGCCCATCTTGTATGAGCTATCCCTGCCCGGCCCTTCGCATCATTTTCATAAACAAGCTGCTCTAAAGAAGCAACACGGCCTACACTGCGCAAACAAAAAATATCTTCGTCAAGAAAAGCCAAACCGGCAGAGTCATATCCCCGGTACTCAAGTTTTTTTAATCCCTCAAGTAAAAGCGGAACTATATTGCGAGACGCTATAGCGGCGACAATCCCACACATTGTTTTAATCCTGTTTTCTAATTTTCTTGGGTCTAACCCAATCCTTAACGCTAATCTGTTTCACCCTGCTCAGGGCAAGAGCACCCTCAGGGACCGTTTTAGTAATTGTTGAACCAGCGCCAATTGTTGCGCCCTGTTCAACAGTCACCGGGGCAACCAGTTGAGTATCCGATCCAATAAATACATTATCGCCAATAATAGTACGATGCTTGTTTTCCCCGTCAAAATTACAGGTAATCGTTCCAGCACCAATATTGACCCTTTCACCCACTTCACTATCTCCAACATAACTCATGTGGTTAATTTTGCTTTCGTTTCCAATTATGGCATTTTTTATTTCAACAAAGTCGCCAACATGAACTCCTGAGCCTAATTGAGTTCCAGGTCGAATGCGTGCATAAGGTCCGATCCTGGAGTCATTTCCTACTATTGCCGACTCCATGAGTGTATAAGGCAAAATCTGCACATTATTCCCTAAAATTACATCCCGTAATATTGAGTAAGCACCTACTTTTACGTTATCTCCTATTTTAACATTACCTTCAAAAATACATCCGATATCAATCTCTACATCCGTCCCGCAATCAAGCTGGCCACGAACATCTATCCTGTCTGGATCTACAACACAGACTCCTTGATTTAACAATCGCTCAGCAGCCCGTTTTCGTAAAATTTTTTCAGCCATGGCAAGATGAGTTCGATTGTTAATTCCTAGAGTTTCGTCCATATCAGTACTGATAAACGTATTAATTAAAATGCCTTCTCTAGCAGCCAAATCAATCAAATCAGTCAAGTAATACTCTTTCTGTGCGTTTAAATTATTAATTTTTGGTAATAGGTCGCCTAGTTGCTCAGCTAAAATACACATTACACCAGTATTAATTTCATCAATCTTTTTTTCCGACTCAGTTGCATCTTTTTCTTCAACGATTCGCTTGACCGCTCCGTATCGATCCCGCACAACGCGACCATATCCTAAAGGGTTAACAATTTGTTGTGTTAGCAAGGACAGATTGTTTCGATCAACTTTATGCATTAACGCCTTTAATGTATCAGGATGCAAAAGTGGTACATCTCCGTACATAATCAATACCTTGGCATGATGATCAATATAAGGTAAAGCCTGAAGCAATGCATGGCCTGTTCCGAGCAGTTCTTTCTGATGAACCAGCACCACATCTTGATTTACAAGAAACGAAGATACCTGTTCAGCACCATATCCATAAACTACGATTATTTTTGCTGGCTGAAGTAACACTGCTGTTTGTAAAACATGTGCCAGCATCGGCTGGCCTGCCAGCTTCTGCATCACCTTGGGTTGTGCAGAAACCATTCTGGTCCCTTTTCCAGCAGCAAGAATAACAATATTAGATATAACTGCAGTACTCATAAATGGCCTTTTACTCACCCTTTAACTCAAAACTACCTGACTTTTAATAACCAGACTTTCACGCTATCGTATCATTATATGTAAAAAGGCAGCCTAAGGCTGCCTTTTTACATATAATGATAAAGTGATTCTAGTGACTACGTTTACGTAACCTCTCAATTGTTTGAATCTGCGCAACCGCTTCAGCCAATTCAACCTGTGCTTTTGCGAAATCCATCGTTCCATGATGTGTTCTCATAACCGCTTCAGCACGACTTTTTGCAGCCAATGCAAGACTTTCATCTAAATCTTCACCACGTACAGCCATATCTGACAGAATTGTTACCACTCCAGGCTGGATTTCAAGCACACCACCCGAAACATAAATCACTTCCTCAACCGTTTTATCCGGAGACTTAATTCTCACACTACCTGGCTTCATTCTAGTAATCAACGGCGCATGATGCGGATAAATTCCAATTTCACCCATTTCTGCTGGCACCACCACAAACTCTGCTATTCCAGAAAAAAGCATCTGCTCCGTACTAACAACATCCACATGAACAGTCATTGCCATCATTCCTCCTACGATTACTGGATCAACTTGGCTTTTTCGACTGCTTCATCAATCGAACCGACCATATAAAAAGCTTGTTCAGGTAAATGATCATATTCACCATTAACAATCCCCTTAAATCCTGCAATTGTATCTTTAAGGGAAACATACTTACCTGGCGTTCCTGTAAACACTTCAGCCACAAAAAACGGCTGCGATAGAAACCGCTGAATTTTACGGGCCCTTGCTACCGCCAGCTTATCTTCCGGTGACAATTCATCCATCCCCAGAATGGCAATAATATCCCTGAGTTCCTTATATCGCTGAAGCGTTGATTGCACAGACCGCGCAACATTATAATGCTCTTCACCAACCACAAGTGGATCAAGCTGACGAGAAGTCGAATCTAATGGATCTACAGCAGGATAAATCCCCAACTCTGCAATTTGCCTAGACAGCACAACAGTTGCATCCAGGTGGGCAAAAGTGGTAGCGGGCGAGGGGTCAGTCAAATCATCAGCAGGAACATAAACAGCTTGAATTGAAGTAATTGATCCTGTTTTTGTTGATGTAATCCGCTCTTGCAAGCGTCCCATTTCCTCAGCAAGTGTAGGTTGGTACCCGACTGCTGATGGCATCCTGCCTAACAAAGCAGAAACTTCCGTCCCAGCCAAGGTATAACGATAAATATTATCGATAAAAAGCAATACATCACGACCTTCATCACGAAAATACTCAGCCATCGTCAATCCAGTCAGGGCAACTCGCAATCGATTACCTGGGGGCTCATTCATTTGTCCGTAGACCAGAGCGACCTTATCCAGAACTTTTGACTCTTTCATCTCATGATAAAAATCATTGCCTTCACGAGTACGTTCACCAACTCCGGTAAAAACTGAAAAGCCAGAATGCTCTGCGGCGATATTACGAATAAGCTCCATCATATTAACTGTCTTACCAACCCCGGCACCTCCAAACAACCCAACCTTGCCCCCTTTTGCGAAAGGGCATATCAAATCAATAACCTTGATACCGGTTTCAAGTAATTCTGTTGAAGCAGATAGCTCATCAAAAGCTGGTGCCTTTCGATGGATAGGCATGACAGACTTATTTCCAATTGGGCCTAATTCATCAATTTCATTCCCTAAAACATCCATAATTCGGCCAAGGGTCTCCATTCCTACCGGAACAGAAATGGGAGAACCCGTTCCTTCAACTTCCATGCCACGACGTAATCCATCCGTTGTTCCCATCGCAATGGTCCGCACTATCCCATCACCCAGTTGTTGCTGTACTTCGAGCGTCAAGCTAGGGTTTGACATTTTCAATGCATCATATACATGTGGCATATCTTCTCGTTGAAATTCCACATCAACTACCGGGCCGATAATCTGCACCACTTTTCCTCGACTCATTTTCGATCCTTGATTCATGATTAATCTACTTCAGACTGCTGCCGCACCTGCGACAATTTCAGACAATTCCTTGGTAATAGCCGCCTGTCTGGTCTTGTTATAGATGAGCTGCAATTCCTGGATTACATTACCAGCATTTTCCGATGCTGACTTCATGGCAACCATTCTTGAACTTTGCTCAGATGCCATGTTTTCAGAAACGGCCTGATAAATAAGGGCCTCTATATAACGGGACAAAACATGATCTATTATAACCTTTGCGTCAGGCTCATAAATATAATCCCACTGACCAGGCTGCGCATCTGATGCATTACCGGATAATGGTAATATTTGCTCTATTACCGGCTCTTGCTTCATTGTATTTACGAAACGGTTATATGTTAGCCACAATGAATCAATTCGGCCCTCTCTATAGGAATCTAGCATCACTTTAACCGGGCCGATCAAGGCCTCAAGATGAGGCGTATCTCCAAGCTGGGACACCTCAGAAACTATATTCGCATGCATACGATGCATAAACGAAAAGCCTTTTCCTCCAAGAGTTGTCACATCCGCTTCAATATGATTTGAGCTCCATTCTTTAAGTCTATTTAATGCCATACGCAACACATTTGTATTCAGCCCGCCACATAAGCCTTTATCCGAAGTTACAATAATGAGGCCTGATCGCTTAATTGGTCTAGATTGCAAGAAAGGGTGCCTGTATTCCGAAGATGCCTTACTTAAATGTGCTGCTATCCTTCTAACTTTTTCACCAAAAGGCCTTGCGGCACGCATACGATCCTGGGCTTTTCGCATCTTGGACGCAGCAACCATCTCCATCGCACTTGTGATCTTCTGAGTATTCTGAACACTCTTAATTTTAGTCCGAATTTCCTTACCGCCAGCCATTACCTAGCCCTCATTATTTTCTGGACAATGATTGAGACATAATTTTTTACTAAATCAATAGACACCATTAGCCTGAAACTCTTCTATAGCCTTGTTCAATGTTTTTTCCGACTCTGCATCCACATCTCCAGACTCATCAATCTTATCCAGAAGATCCGGACAGTTTTCGTTAATATATGAGAACAAAGCTGATTCAAAAGCCAGCACCTTGTTAACCGGCACACCATCCAAGAATCCCTTGTTCACAGCAAACAACGAAACCACCATTGCTGAAACCTTCATGGGTGAGTATTGCAGCTGTTTCATCAACTCCGTTACCAATTTCCCACGCTCAAGTTGTTTACGCGTTGCGTCATCAAGATCAGATGCAAATTGTGCAAATGCGGCCAACTCCCGATATTGTGCTAACGCTAATCGAATACCGCCACCCAGTTTCTTAATTGCCTTAGTTTGTGCAGCTCCGCCCACACGAGATACAGACAAGCCAGCATTAATGGCTGGTCGAATTCCTGCATTAAATAAATCTGTTTCAAGAAAAATCTGCCCATCTGTAATTGAAATAACATTCGTTGGAACAAATGCCGAAACATCACCGGCCTGAGTTTCAATAATAGGCAGAGCTGTTAAGGATCCAGTTTTTCCTTGAACTTTTCCCTGGGTCATACGTTCAACATAATCTGCATTAACCCTCGCAGAACGCTCAAGCAACCGTGAATGAAGGTAAAACACATCCCCCGGATAAGCTTCACGCCCAGGCGGCCTTCTCAAGAGCAGCGAAATCTGCCTATAAGCCCAAGCCTGTTTGGTCAAATCATCATAGACAATTAACGCATCTTCACCACGATCACGAAAGAACTCTCCCATGGCGCAACCAGAATAAGGTGCGATATATTGCATTGCAGCAGAATCTGAAGCAGAAGCTGCAACGATAATCGTATGCTCCATTGCCCCATGTTCTTCAAGTTTTCTAACTACATTTGCAATAGACGATGCTTTCTGACCTATTGCAACATAAATGCATATAACCCCTGTTCCCTTCTGGTTAATAATCGCATCTACAGCAACAGCAGTCTTTCCTGTCTGACGATCCCCAATAATCAACTCACGTTGACCACGACCAATTGGCACCATTGCATCAATCGACTTCAGTCCGGTTTGCATTGGCTGTGAAACAGATTGGCGCGCAATAACTCCTGGTGCAACCTTTTCTATAGGAGATGTCAACTCTGTTAACACTGGCCCCTTACCATCAATAGGCTGCCCCAATGAATTTACGACACGGCCAATCAGCGATTCTCCAACGGGAACCTCAAGAATTCTTCCCGTACATTTGACTATATCGCCTTCACTAATCCCCTCATATTCGCCCAGAATAACTGTACCTACAGAGTCACGCTCCAAATTAAGTGCAAGCCCAAAAACACCACCAGGAAACTCCAGCATTTCTCCTTGCATGACGTTACTAAGACCATGAACGCGTACAATCCCGTCAGTATTAGTTACTACGGTACCCTGAGTCGTTGACTCCAACCCTGTATCAAGACCTTGAATCTTGCTTTTAATCAGTTCACTGATTTCCGAGGGGTTTAATTGCATGATCTCTCCTAACGTTGAAGCGTAAAGGCCATTTTTTGCAACTGACCCTTAACAGTTGCATCAATGACATTATCACCAATAACAATTTTTACACCACCTATAAGCTCAACATCCTCATGAACACTTACATTTACATGGCGGCTATATCTATTCTCAAGGTGTTTAGTAAGCACTTCACACTGTTTTTTGGTCAACGGGAATGCTGTATATATATCAGCTTCCAATACTCCCTGTTCGTCATCCTTCAGTATTTCATACATTCGATAAATTTCAGGCAAGAACTGCAACCGACCATTATCAAGCAAGAGCTGAATCAAATTTTTGCCCTCAGGAGAAATGTCTTGGCCCATAACAGACAATAATATCTGATTCTTTTGTTTATCTGACAAATCAGGATTGCCAAGCAGTCGGCTCATCTGAGGATCCTCGACTATGCTTGTCGCAAATGAAAGCATCTTCTCCCATGCATCATAGGATTTACCATCCCTGGCAATTCTAATTAAAGCTTCTGCATAAGGCCGCGCAATCGTTAATGTATCAGTAGCCATCGTCAGATCTCATTTTCAATTGAAGACAAAAGCTTGGCATGCACTTTAGCATCGACTTCACGTCGAAGAATCTGTTCAGCCCCTGCAACAACCAATCCAGCAACCTGCAGCCGCAAAGACTCCCGTGCACGAGAAATTTCCTGTTGGATTTCAGCTTTCGCTCCTACAATCAATCTATCCGCCTCTACTCTGGCCTGCTCTTTGGCCTGCTCAACAATTTGCCCCCCACGTTTTTCAGCAGTTGCTATCATTTCCGAGGCTTTTTCACGGGCATCTCGTAAAACATCTTCAGCGCGGTGGGCTGCGAGCTCCAACTGATGCTGCCCACGCTCACCCGCTGCTAAACCATCAGCAATTTTTTTTGAACGGGCTTCCATAGCTGCAGTAATCGGGGTCCAGACATACTTCATCACAAACCAAATCAGGATGATAAATGTAATCATCTGGCCGATAATGGTTGCATTTACATTCACTTGTCGCTCCCTTTACGCTTTTGCTTAAAATTATCCAAGTGCACCAACAAACGGGTTTGCCAGTGTGAACCACATAGCCAAACCAAGCGCAATCATTGGAAAAGCCTCCATTAGCCCACCAAATAAAAACGTGTTTTTCATTAAAACAGGAGCCATTTCAGGCTGACGAGTCAAACCTTCCAATGTTTTCGAGCAGATAAGCCCCCAGCCAATAGCTGAGCCTAAGGCTGCACCTGCAAGCATAAGACCGGCTGCAACAGCAGTCATACCCTCAATATTTGCAATCAGTGCAATGTTTGCAACTTGATCCATCATAAACTCCTTATGTTTTAATAATTACAGATAACAGAATAAACCTGCTTCAGTGACTCTCATAAGCCATTGAAATATAAACAATGGTCAACACCATAAATATAAACGCCTGTATGGTTATAATGAGAATATGAAAAATTGCCCACGGAGTTGACAGCAGTGGCTGCACCCAAAATGGCAACAAAGCAATCAGAAAAAATATCAACTCACCCGCATACATGTTACCAAACAACCGCATTGCCAGAGAGACTGGTTTTGCAATTTCTTCGACCAGCTTCATCAATATATTAAAAGGCATCAGATATTTGCCAAATGGTGAGTAAAGGAACTCTTTGCCAAATCCAGAAAAACCCTTTGCCTTAATCCCATAAAACAGGCTCAGTACAAACACACTTATGGACATGGCAAATGTCGTATTTAAGTCATTCGATGGAACTATGCGCGCATGGAGATGAAGCCCTAACGCATTACTAATGAAGTCAAGCAAATCAACCGGGAGCAAATCCATGGCATTCATTAAAAACACCCACACAAAAACCGTAAAGGCTAAAGGGGCAACAATTTTACTCCGACCATGAAAGGTATTTCTAACCTGCTCATCGACAAATTCTATTATCATTTCCATAAAACTGCGAAGACCAGAAGGCACTTCTGCTGTATCCTTTGCTGCTTTACGACCAACCAATACAATCAATAATGCAAGAAGCGCGCCTATCAAAATAGTATCAAGGTTCAAACTCCAGAATCCATGTCCCACTTTCCAGTAAGCAAGGTGATCATGTATGTACATTGTCGGGTTATCAGAGGGAGATAACATCTTCTGCGTTTCCACCACAATCAATCCTTAGAATTAGCTTTCAATGCAAACCAATAAACACCTTGAGCACCGGCAAACATGAAAATTGCCGGAGCAGGCATTAATTTCATCCAGCCTAACACAACCCAGAACAGTATCGCTACCAACGCCGTACGTATGAGAACGCTCTTTACAATCAGCGCGATGGCTCTTTGCGGAGATGAAGCTGCCAACTCGCTCGCACGCTGAAAACGACTGGCATAAATAAAGGCGTTGGCAAATGCCACCGCCCCTCCAGTCAATGCCGATATTGCAATATTCCAGCCAGTCGTTATAAACAATAACCCTGATATGGCCAGTACAAGCACCCCCTGCAGCCAAGCTACTTGGTAAACGGAAGCACTCATGCCATCACATTCACAAGATTCAAAACCCGCAAAATTGTATACGAAAGTGGTATATCCCGTCAACCCAACAGGCCTATCCCGAAATGATTAAAACAAGACCAGCTAAGGGGAAAAACGCGCAAGAATCTGTTTAATTTCCTCTTCATTCTGAAAATCGATTACGAGTGTTCCTTGACCCCCCGATTGTGTTTTTAAACGCGCCTTAAATCCAAGCCTGCCTTTAATACTCAAAAACCACTCCGGCTCTGACTTTTTGATGGCTTTCCGAGGGAATCCATTTAACTGCCTGGCCACCAGGGCTTCAGTTTGCCTGACGGTGAGTTTCTTATTAATAACCTGTTCTACACTAATGTCCTGATGCTCAAAATCAAGAGCCAGCAAAGCCCTGGCATGACCCATATCAATTTCTGAAGCCAAAAGATGCCCCTGAACCCGCGAAGATAACTGCATCAGCCTTAACAAATTGCTTACTGCACTTCTTGAACGCCCAACAGCTTCAGCTGCCGCCTGGTGAGTCAAACCGAATTCTTCAATTAAACGAGCAATGCCCTGAGCCTCTTCCAAAGGATTTAAATCTTCTCTCTGTATATTTTCAATCAAGGCCATAACTAACGCATTCTCATCCTCAACTTCCCGAATCTGAACCGGCACATGATTCAAACCAGCCTGCTTTGCAGCGCGCCAACGTCTTTCGCCTGCAATAATTTCATATTTTCCACCATAAATTTTACGTACAAGAATAGGCTGTATAATGCCCTGTTTTCTTATTGATTCACATAAACGAGTTAATGATTCTGTATCCATATTTGAACGAGGCTGGTATTTCCCGGGAACAAGTTCATCAACTGCGAGAGTATTCACAGTTTTTTCTGGCTCACTACCTAACAATACATCAAGCCCACGTCCAAGCCCTTTAATTTGCGTCATTGTGAAAACTCCACTGCTGCTTTACGAAGCATCTCACCTGCCAATGTCAAATATGCTTGAGCCCCTTTAGATTTTTTATCATGTACAAGAACTGGTATTCCAAAGCTTGGGGCCTCAGCCAAACGTATATTCCTAGGTATTACAGTACGATACACCTTATTTCCAAAATGCTCCTGTAATTGCAAGGATACTTGTTGAGCCAATGCATTACGCGGATCAAACATTGTTCGAAGTAATCCTTCAATTTCCAGAGCAGGATTAAGGTGAAGACGAACACGTCGTATCGTCTGCACCAGGTCAGACAACCCTTCAAGCGCATAATATTCACACTGCATTGGAATCATTACCGATTCTGCTGCACACAGACCATTTACTGTCAACAGATTCAATGCTGGAGGGCAATCAATTAAAATATAATCATATTCTGAAGATACCTCTTTCAAACTATCTTTAAGCCGATGCTCTCTATCGGGCATGTTGACCAGCTCGATTTCTGCACCAGCCAGTTCTCGATTAGCGGGTAATAAATCATATTTGCCCTTGCCTGACATCAGGCGAATATCGCGTACTCCAGCAGATCCTAGCAAGACATCATATATTGAACCTGTCAATTTATTCTTATCAACGCCACTTCCCATGGTGGCATTACCCTGCGGATCCAGATCTACAACTAGAACGCGACGCTTTGTCACTGCCAAACTGGCTGCTAGATTAACCGTAGTCGTTGTTTTTCCAACCCCGCCCTTTTGATTTGCCACTGCCAGAACTCTTGACATACCCCCCCCGAACATATCTGCCAACCTCAAATAGCCATCAGTTCTACTTGTGGCCTTAAAACAACTAAATGACGCTTAGCATTCAAGCCAGGAACTGTCAGCGGGACCACTTCCTGCACTACCACACTTTCAGGCAACTGCGTTAATTCATCATATGGGTATATTCCCTTCATAGCGAGAATCATACTGTCCTGATGACACAGCGGATAAACCAGTTTTGCATACTCTCCTAAGTCGCAAAACGCCCTTGATATGAAACAGTCATAGTGATTCTGACGGGGAAGCGCGTCAACTCTTTCACATTTAACTAAAATATTGGGCAAGCCCAGTTCTAATTTAACCTGAGTTAAAAAAGTAGTTTTCTTATGATTACTATCCAAGAGGGTAACCGTAGAATGAGGGCAGACTATTGCCAGAGGAATTCCAGGCAATCCGGCTCCACTTCCAACATCCAACAAGGACCCGCCATGCAACCAGGGCGCAACCGAAAGTGAATCCAAAAGATGCTGCGCTACCATTTCTTCAGGATCCCGGATAGCTGTTAAATTATAGACCCGATTCCATTTTACAATTAACCCAATATAATCTATTAATTTATCAGACATCTCATCTGACAGACTTACATTCAAGCCCATAGCCAGATTAACAAGGCTCTTTTTATCAATCATACATTTCCGGCCTTAACAAAATTATTTTCCCGCCTCTTTAAATGAACAAGTAACAAAGATATAGCTGCAGGCGTAATCCCACTAATTCTTTTAGCCTGCGCCACCGTATGTGGCTGGTGCAGATTAAGCTTTTGACTTGCCTCTGCTGACAACCCCCTGACCTGAGAATAATCGAAACCATCAGGTAACCTCATCATCTCCAATCCCTGCATCCGAGTTATTTCTTCCTCCTGCCGAACAATGTAACCTGCATACTTAATATTTGTTTCTACTTGCAAGCCTATTTCAGCATCTGCAAACGGAACACCCAGCCCTTCCTCCAAGCCTATTAAATCCTGATAGCTCACACCTGGCCGACGCAACAACTCTTCAAGATTATATTCCCGTTCAATTGACCGACCTAAAACTCTTAGTATCATTTCTGGATCCATTTTATCCGGGTGAACCCATGTATTCCGCAACCTTAAGGACTCTTTCTCAATTGCTTCCATTTTCAAGCAATACTTTTTCCATCGCTTTTCATCTATAAGGCCAAGCGCATGCGCCTTCTCCGTCAAACGAGCATCAGCATTATCTTCTCGCAGCATCAAACGATATTCAGCCCGGCTTGTAAACATTCGATAGGGCTCATTTGTTCCTCGTGTAATCAAATCATCAATAAGCACGCCTATATACGCCTCATTTCTCTTCAGACTAAAGGCTTCTTTATCTTGAGAAAACAATGCGGCATTAACCCCACCCATCAAACCCTGGGCAGCCGCCTCTTCATACCCTGTAGTACCATTAATCTGACCTGCAAAAAACAATCCTCCAACAGATCTTACTTCTAGTGTAGGTTTAAGTCCTTTGGGATCAAAATAATCGTATTCAATTGCATACCCTGGACGTGTAATATGTGCCCCTGAGAATCCTGGTATAGACCGAACCATTGCCACCTGAACATCAAACGGTAGGCTAGTCGATATGCCATTTGGATAAACTTCATGCGTAGTCAAGCCCTCTGGCTCAACAAAAACCTGATGAGAATCACGGCCGGAAAAACGATGGATCTTGTCTTCAATTGAAGGGCAATATCGTGGCCCCACACCTTCTATCACGCCCGTATAGAGCGGCGAACGATTAAGGCCAGAGCGGATTATTTCGTGCGTTTCAGGAGTAGTGCAAGTAATATAACAAGGGACTTGTTCCGGATGCATTGATGCATCCCCAACATATGAGAATACGGGTACGGGTATATCCCCTGGCTGAGGGGTCATAACTGAAAAGTCAACCGTTTTCCCATCAATACGCGGTGGGGTACCAGTTTTTAATCTCCCCACAGGAAGACCCAGGTCTCGCAAATAAGCAGCCAAGCGTGTAGATGGAGCTTCTCCAGCACGTCCGCCAGAAAACTTTTCAAGCCCGACATGGATTTGGCCACCTAAAAAGGTCCCAACCGTCAAAACTACAGCGCGCGACCGGAATATAACCCCAGTTTGTGTTTTCACCCCTGCAACACAGCCATCCTTGATTAGCAAGTCATCAACCGACTGCTGAAACAGGTTCAGATTATACTGCGATTCTAAGCTGGCTCGTATCGACTGTCGATACAGCACCCTATCCGCCTGGGCACGTGTTGCACGAACAGCAGGCCCCTTGCTCGCATTTAAAATACGAAATTGTATCCCCGCTTCATCAGCAGACAAGGCCATCGCGCCACCCAAGGCGTCTACCTCTTTTACCAGATGGCCTTTACCTATACCCCCAATCGAAGGATTGCATGACATCTGCCCCAAGGTATCAAGCGCCTGACTCAAGAGAAGGGTTTTACAGCCCATTCTCGCACTTGCCAGTGCAGCTTCAGTCCCAGCATGGCCGCCACCCACCACAATCACATCATAAAATTCTGCAGTCATCAATTCAACCCGGCATTAAAGTTTCACGTGAAACAAATTATGATGCCATTTTAGCATGAATGAAAAAAGTAGCTGTGGAATTGAACTGCAGCAAAAAAGAAAAACTCAGGTATTTTGATAAAAAGTATAGTAGGCAAGTACTTTTTTAACATAGTCCTGGGTTTGCGTAATGGCAGGCACCTTGTACCCGCTTTTAATGACAAGGGTAGGGCCTGCATTATATGCTGCCAAGGCCAATTTCAGATTGCCGTTAAACCGGTTAATTAAATAACTTAGATACCTAGATCCGGCACTGATGCTTTGCGAGGGATCAAATGTGTCTTTCACACCGTAGAACCTTGCAGTCTCTGGCATTAATTGCATTAACCCATGCGCCCCACTACTTGATGTAGCCCTTGGATTAAAATTCGATTCAACGGCCATAACAGCCACAATCAATGCCCTATTTATCCCGCTGCGACTAGCGGCATCTGTTATTAGCTCATTATATTTAGCCGGGATTTTCGGGGCAGATGGCGAGCCGTTGGATGTCTTCGAGACATCCAACGGAATAACAGCATTTGAGGACTGCTGCTGGGTTGATACTGCATTATTATTGGTTGAAACAACCCCGGAAAATATGTTTGAGATCGGCGCAATACATTTATCAAACAAGGTCCGCGCAGGTACGGCCCACATCAAAGTGTTCATGGAATACCATGCCATTGCAGAGAAAACGGCTATCGCCAAAAATCCCGATGCTTTTTCCATCCGAACAGAAATAAGGTTATGCTTCATACGCTCCGCCCAGTCCTACACCCGAATTTCATACAACGGAATAATGATAAACACGAAGATTTGACAAACAGAAAAACGGATGAGATTTAAAACGGGACTAATGATATCACAAAAACTTATTTTGTCAAAAATAGTTTTTGTGAAACTTATTTCCCTATACAAAAACGGGAAAATATTTCACCCAGCAAATCCTCAGAATCAAAGAAACCGGTAATTCTGGCCAAAGCTCCATGTGCATGGCGTAATGATTCGGCAAATAACTCCAAGGAGTCACAAACCTCAAAAGCTTGATCAACAGATTCTTTGCATGACTGTATAGCTTCAATATGCCGTGCCCGTGCGGTAAATGTGCCCTCACCTATATCCTCAGACTCAGCAAAATGGCGTAAGCGATCTTGTAAATTAGCGATGTTCTTTCCAGATTTAGCAGAAATGGCAAAACCATCTGAGAAATCAACATTCGGGGCGGCCAAGTCCATTTTATTGTAAATTTTCCAAACCTGAATATCTGATGAGATAATATCAATCGCTTCTGGTTGCCTAGGCATAGAAGCATCTACAACCCACAAAACCAGGTCGGCTCCATAAATTGCCTTATGCGCACGATTAATTCCTTCCTGCTCTATCAGGTCATCAGACTCGTGTATTCCAGCTGTATCTGTCATTGTCAAAACAATTGAACCTAAGCGTATTGTTTCCGAAATGGTGTCACGCGTCGTACCAGAGTAAGGGGTAACTATAGCCACATCATCCTTCGCGAAAGCATTAAGCAAAGTAGACTTGCCAGCATTAGGTGGCCCTGCGATGACTATGGAAAGGCCATCGCGTATGCGGCGCCCACTTTGCGCCTGAGATAGCAGTACTTCAAGATCTTGGTTGATTCCAAGCAGTTTTTCCCGCATCATCAGCTTATCTTGAAAACCAATGTCTTCTTCCGGAAAATCAATTGACGCTTCAACGAACATTCTCAGATCAATAAGACGATCACGTATCTCGTTAATTCTTTTTGAAAATACACCGTTTAAAGAACGTAACGATGCCTTAGCAGACTGCCGGGAAGAAGCCTCAATAAGATCAGCAACACTTTCCGCCTGAACCAAATCGAGCCGATCATTCAGAAATGCACGTTGTGTGAATTCACCTGGTAAAGCTAGCCTAGCGCCTAAATTAATACACTGTTCCAAGATTAGGTTAAGCACTACCGGGCCGCCATGCCCTTGAAACTCCAGAACGAATTCTCCAGTATAGGAATATGGAGCTGGAAAATATAGGAGTATACCCTCATCTATCACTTCACCGGAAACTTCCCTGAACTGGCAAAAATGGGCATAGCGAGGTTTGGGTGTTATGCCAGCCAAATTCAGGGCAAAAGACAATACCTCTTGCCCTGATAAGCGTACAACACCAATACCACCAAGCCCTGGAGCTGTCGCAACAGCAACAATAGTGTCAGTATCAGGAATCACCTGTGGAGCTGCCTGCCCTATTAACCGATTGATTAATGTACCACTGCTGGGTAATGGATACGATATTATTCACCAACCAATACAACACAAGCCCGGCAGGGAAAAACATAAAAAATATCGTCATGGCAAGGGGCATGAAAAGCATGACCTTTTCCTGAACTGGATCAACAGGCTTGGGGTTGATCTTGGTCTGAATGAACATAGTAATACCCATAATAATAGGTAATACATAATATGGATCTTTAACCGATAAATCATGAATCCAAAATATAAACGGAGCGCCACGAAGCTCAAAACTGCTAATCAGAACCCAGTAAAGTGATAGGAATACCGGAATTTGAATCACAACAGGAAGACATCCGCCAAGTGGGTTAACCTTCTCACGTTTGTATAACTCCATAATTTCATGATGTAATTTCTGCTTATCTTTACCGTACTGCTCCTTTATTCTTTGCAGTCTTGGCCCCAACACCCTCATTTGTGCCATGGAGCGGTAGCTTTTAGCTGAAAGCGGGTAAAAAACAATCTTAATGAGTAACGTCAGGATTATTATTGAAAATCCCCAATTATTCACAATCCGATGAATGTAACTCAAAAGCCAAAAAATTGGTTTGGCAAATATCGCTAACTTTCCATAATCAATCGTCAACGGAAGACCGGGCGCTGCTTTGGCAAGTATCCTTTCATCTTTCGGACCTGCAAATAAGTCCGTTGATATTTTTTGATCCTGCCCAGGGGCTACTGTTACTGTCGGTAACATCACGCCAACTGCAAACAAATGGCTTTCAATCTCACGGGTATAAAACCGTCTTTCAAGTCCAGCAGGGGGCAGCCAGGCAGAAACAAAGTAATGCTGTTCCATAGCAATCCAGCCATCTTGGGACGTATGGGGATAATCATGACTCCCCTTGGCAATCGAGCTGAAATCAATTTTCTTTAGCTTACTTGCATTCGTATATAAAACTGGCCCCGTATAAGAATGAATTACAGCAGACTGATTCGGTGTTTTTGCATCTGTACGCAAAAATTGAAAATACGGGGTTGCCTGAACTGCTTGATTGGAATGGTTTACTATACGGTAAGCAATATTGACTATATAGCTATCCCGATGAAACGTAAAAACCTTATCAACAACCATTCCATCTGCAGCATGATAATGCAGTATCAGGCTTACAGCCTGTTGACCGGGCTGCATCGTTACATTTGATACATCTGCAGTGTAAACCTGAAGATGGGTCGGCATTTGAGGGCCCAGCAACCCGCTTTGAGCAACATAGGGGATTGGCGAGGTTTCAAATAATTTCAAAGGCTTTTGTGAATGACCAGGTTCTCGCTGCTGCAATAAAGTTAACCCACGGATATCTCCGCCCACAGTTGAAATTTTCGCTGAAAACAAATCCGTAGTCACAATAACAGATTGTCCATGCTCAAAAGGACCAGTGGGTAACCCTGAGCCTGCTATCGGCGCATTTTGGTTTACTGTAGAAGAGCTGTGCTGGGCAGATTCAGCTGCATTATGCTGAGGGTTCGCACCTTGCCAATTTTGCCACAATAAAATTATGCCAAAGGACATCACCATCAGAAGGATTAGTCGTCGCGTATCCATTATACTTTCTCAAAACTGTTATGGTAGGGGATCAACACCGCCTGCATGCCAAGGATGACAACGTACAATCCTTTTTAAACCAAGCCATATTCCTCGCCATGCGCCATATCGTTCTACTGCTTCACGCGTGTAATCAGAGCAAGATGGCAGATATCGACAATGAGGCCCGCCGAATGAATTTTTAAGCAGATTATAAAGGCGAATCATGAAGATCAAGAGGCGAGACATGTTACCAGCTTATCAAAAAGTTGTTCAAGCTCGTAAGCCGCACTTGTATATGACCCTTTTACAAGGCGCTTCTTAACACGAACTACAAAACTCACCGAGTCGAGAGCATGCTGCTGCTTACGAAAAACCTCACGAACAACCCTCCGAGCATAGTTTCGATCAACTGCTCGTTTAGCAACCTTGCGTGTCACTATCACAGCCAGGCACGGTAGATTATCATTGTTAACTGAGCCGGCAACCTGGAATATCATACCGTTAACACGCCTAGACTGGCTAAGGACACTTCGAATCATGGCTGACTTCAGACGGTTATGCCGTGAGAACCGGTAAAGTTCACCCATAATAAAACTAAACAGCCAGCCTCGCCCTGCCTTTAGCACGGCGTGCAGCGATTACCGCTCTACCACCGCGTGTTTTCATGCGCACTAAAAACCCATGGGTGCGACGCCGGCGTATCTCAGAAGGTTGGTAAGTTCGTTTCATTCTCTATTGCCCTTTTAATGCCCTTCAAATAGGGCTTTATCTAAAACTCGTAATTAGACCTTGAAATACGTCAAAATGTCAACTCAATTTTCCCTGCACTTCTTGTGGATAACATATCTCAAACCAGCTAGAATACTAACTTAAACCCCGCGCAGCCAATACAAAGACGGGGGCCCAATTATAATGACCTCTACCCACCGGAAACAGACGGAATATATGGAAGGATTTTGGCCAGACTGCCTAAAGCGGTTTGAACAGGAGTTGACTTCTCAACAATTCAACACTTGGATCAAACCCTTGAAATTTGAAGCAGGCACTGCCAGCTTTCGATTAATTGCACCCAACAAATTTGTACTGCAATGGATTAAAGATCGCTTTTTATCTCGCATTGAAACAATGGCTGCCGAGTATTTCAAAGAACCACTTCCTCAAGTTTATCTTTGTCTAGCGAGCCTTGAATCCGTGGTGGCGTCTAGCCAGGAAAAGGCCCCGACTTATCCGCACAGCACAAACAGTATCAAGAAAGAGCCACTACCCGATACAACTAGTGCAGGCTCACAAAAAAATAACCGGAAGGAAATACCCAGAATCAATCAGGCGTTTACTTTCAGTAATTTTATAAGCGGCAGGGCCAATCAGCTCGCTCGTGCAGCTGCAATAAATGTTGCTGAAAACCCAGGCGTTGCTTATAACCCTCTTTTTGTCTACGGGGGAGTAGGCTTGGGAAAAACCCACTTAATTCAGGCAATCGGGAATATGGTTCTTGAAAACAATCACACGGCACGTGTGCGGTATCTTCATGCAGAACGTTATGTATCTGATGTTGTCAGAGCTTACCAACATAAATCTTTTGATGAATTTAAAAGAGACTATCACTCACTAGATGTATTGTTGATAGATGATATTCAATTTTTTAGCGGGAAATCACGTACCCAAGAAGAATTTTTTTATGTATTCAATGCACTTACTGAATCCCACAAACAGGTTATTATTACCTGCGATACCTATCCCAAAGAAATCGAAGGGATGGAAGATCGTCTAATTTCCCGGTTCGGCTGGGGGCTAACCGTATCCATTGATCCACCTGAACTTGAAATGCGGGTCGCCATTCTCATCAATAAGGCTAAAGTGGAAGGTATTTCGCTTTCTGAAGATGTTGCTTTTTTTATTGCCAAGCAAATCCATTCAAATGTTAGAGAGCTTGAAGGGGCGCTTAAACGGGTACTGGCTTTTTCCAGGTTCTCCGGCCATCCTGTTTCACTAGGGCTAGCAAAAGAAGCACTTAAGGATCTCCTTGCGGTTCAAAATCGCCAGATATCCATAGAAAATATCCAAAAAACGGTCGCCGACTACTACAAAATAAAAGTTGCCGACATGTATTCACGAAAACGCTCGCAACAGGTTGCCCGCCCAAGACAGGTAGCCATGGCCTTGGCCAAGGAACTAACAAATCTAAGCCTGCCGGCAATTGGAGATGCTTTCGGTGGCCGTGATCACACGACAGTTTTACATGCATGCCGCAAGATTTTGGAACTGACTGCTACCGACCCAACGCTCATGCGTGAATTCAACATGCTTATACAGGTTTTACGAGGCTGAATATATACTCACCCATTTAGATATAAAAGGCTAATCATGGTTCTTCTACAAACTGACCGAGACACACTACTCAAACCTCTTCAAACAGTAACAGGGATTGTTGAACGACGCCACACACTACCAATACTATCGAATGTATTAATTGAAGGTAATAATGGCTTACGCCTGACCGCAACCGACCTTGAGATTCAGGTGCAAACCCATAGTGATGTGCAAATATCCAAACAACCGTTTTCCCTGACTGTGTCAGCTAAAAAACTACAGGACATTTTAAGGGCGTTGCCAGATTCAGCCTCAATTAGTATTGAAGAGGAATCAGGAAAACTGCTTCTAAGATCCAGTACAAGCCGTTTTACCCTGCAAACCCTTAGTGCAGAAGATTTTCCAATATTGTCCTTGTCCGATGATGTGCTCACAACACTTAAAGTACCACAAACGGAATTAAGTCGGCTAATTTCCCAAGTATCCTATGCCATGGCGCAGCAGGATATGCGTTATTATTTAAATGGCCTGCTTCTAGTGATTGATGCAGGGACACTTAAACTCATTGCAACTGATGGCCATCGCTTAAGCTATGCAAGCCTTTCACTCCCTCCGGAATCAATAAACTTGCCTCCTAAAATCTCTTCCCAGGAAGTCATTCTGCCTCGTAAAACAGTTCTTGAATTAGGGCGGCTAATGAATGGCGCTGATGGCGAAGCTATCATCCAGCTATCTAAAAATCAGGCCATGACGAGCTTTGATAATACGGCAATTATTTCAAAAGTCATTGATGGAAAATTTCCGGATTACACACGGGTCATCCCAGTCAACCACCCTAAAAATATCTGCGTAAATCGTCAAACCCTCTTGTCAGCAATGCAAAGAGTAGCCATTCTCTCTAATGAAAAATTCCGTGGGGTAAGATTAATCCTGAATGACATGTGTCTTAAAGTTATTAGTAATAACCTGGAGCAAGAAGAAGCTGAAGAATTAATTAATGTCCAATATCAAGGTGAGCCCCTTGATATTGGATTTAACGTAACTTACTTGCTTGATGTCTTAAACAACCTGCAAACTGATGAGATCAATCTCTCATTCGGAGATGCTAATTCTAGTTGTCTGGTGACTGCACCGGCAGACGAACAATTTAAATATGTGGTCATGCCAATGCGGATCTGATGTTTCACGTGAAACAAATTATCAAATGGGCTGTTCACATGAAGTCTGGTATAATATTTAATGTTGAGCAACTAACACTCTGGGACGAGTGCTTTGCTTTCCACGGTACATCCACACCCCCATTACTACCCGACAAATCCCGTGATCCAAGCTGTGGGTTTTAGCCTAGTTTATTAAGTTTCGAGGTTTTCATGTCAAATTATGATTCTAGTAGCATTAAAGTACTTAAAGGCCTTGATGCGGTACGAAAACGTCCAGGCATGTACATCGGTGACACTTCTGACGGGACCGGACTGCATCATATGGTTTTTGAGGTAATTGACAACGCCATTGATGAGGCACTCGCTGGACACTGCAACGAAATCCGCGTGAGCATTCATAGCGACAACTCAATTAGCGTCACTGACAATGGCCGAGGAATACCAACTGACATTCATGAGGAAGAGGGCAGATCAGCAGCAGAAGTTATCATGACTGTACTCCATGCCGGGGGGAAATTTGATAATAACAGCTATAAGATTTCTGGGGGTCTTCATGGTGTAGGTGTTTCAGTAGTAAATGCCCTGTCAGACTGGTTGCGCCTGACAATTCGTCGTGACTCAAAAGTACATCAGATTGAATTCAAACATGGTGAGGCCGTCTCACCACTCACCCAAACGGGCACAACCGAAAAACGGGGGACTGAAGTCCACTTCATGCCATCAAAGGAAACCTTCGGCCTTGTTGAATTTCATTATGACATCTTGGCACGACGTATTAGGGAGCTATCATTTCTCAATAATGGGGTATCAATTACATTAGTCGATCACAGAAACGGAAAAGAAGAGAACTTTGCTTATACGGGTGGTGTTTCTGGATTTGTAGAGTTCATGAATAAGACACGGACCGTACTTCACCCAAACATCTTTCATGCTCTTGGAGAAAGGGATGGAACTAGCGTTGAAGTCGCCATGCAATGGACAGATGCATTTCAAGAGTCTGTCCAGTGCTTTACCAATAATATCCCTCAACGGGACGGCGGGACCCACCTCACAGGTCTAAGAGCGGCATTAACACGTACTCTCAACCAGTACATTATGGATAGCGAATTTGGCAAAAAAGCCAAGGTTGAACTCGCTGGTGATGATATGAGAGAAGGACTGACAGTAGTGCTATCAGTTAAGCTCCCCGACCCAAAATTCTCCTCACAAACCAAAGACAAACTCGTTTCAGGTGAGGTCAGGCCCATCGTTGAAGAAATTGTTTCTGAGAAATTATCTGCTTTTTTACTTGAGAAACCTAATGAAGCAAAAAGCATAGTCAATAAAATCCTGGAAGCTGCACGGGCTCGGGAAGCTGCTCGAAAAGCCCGTGATATGACAAGACGAAAAGGGATCATGGACGGTCTGGGTTTACCAGGGAAACTGGCCGACTGTCAAGAACGTGACCCCTCTCTATGCGAACTTTATCTCGTTGAGGGTGACTCAGCCGGCGGCTCGGCGAAGCAGGGCAGGGATAGAAAATTTCAGGCAATTCTCCCCCTTAAAGGTAAAATATTGAATGTTGAGAAAGCCCGGTTTGATCGACTAGTGGCCTCAACTGAAATCATTACCCTCATCACAGCCCTCGGGACAGGAATTGGAAAAGAGGAATATAACCCTGAGAAATTACGTTACCACCGCATCATCATCATGACTGATGCAGATGTTGATGGCTCACATATCCGAACCCTCCTGCTAACCTTTTTCTACCGACAAATGCCCGAACTGGTTGAACGAGGCCACATCTATATTGCCCAGCCTCCTTTATACAAGGTAAAACATGGGAAGCAAGAGCAATACATTAAAGATGATATTGAATTAAAACAGCATTTACTTAAACTTGCACTTGACGGTGCTGTACTTAAAACCAGCCTAAATGCTGCCCCCTTAAGCTTGGAAACAATAGAAAATCTGGCACGTCAATACCTCTTGGCAGAAGCCGTGATTAATCGCATCAGCCGTATCATCGATCCAGAAATTCTTCATAAACTTGTTTATTTACCTAAAATAAATCTTTCTGATCGAGACTCAGCAGAAGAAAGCACACGCATTTTATCTGAGGCCCTTACACCTGATTATGAAATCATATCCCAAGAGGATGATCTTCGGGACACCATGAAACTAATTATTAAAAAAACAGTTCATGGCAACATAAAAATCAATACCATAGACGATGAATTTATAAAAGGCATTGATTATCAGCAACTTTTAAGAACAGGTGAAATTCTAACTGGCCTCATCCAAGAAGGAGCGACTATTCAAAGAGGCGAAAAAATAGAAACAATCCATGATTTTCGTGAAGCGCTGGAATGGCTTCTCGCAGATGTACGCAGAACGATGAGTATTCAACGATATAAAGGCCTAGGAGAGATGAATCCTGAGCAGCTCTGGGAAACAACAATGGATCCAAATATCCGTCGATTATTAAAAGTTCAAATAGAAGATGCCATATCAGCCGATCAAGTATTTATCACATTAATGGGTGATGAAGTCGAACCCAGAAGAAACTTTATCGAAGAAAATGCTCTAATTGCAAATAATCTGGATATCTGAAAAACAAAGTAACCAATTAGACAACCAGAACCATATAAAGACAGAATAATGCAAAATGCAGAAGAGACTGGCTCTTTAGCCAGCCTCTTCCTGGCTCTCTACAGACTCTACGAAACCACACTCTTTTTGGGGACAGACTCGCTCCACTCCTCGCCGTTTAGTAGTTTTCAGGGTAAGTATGGGCCAGCCACACTTGGGGCAAGGTTCTGAAATCGGAAGATTCCAAACTGCGTATTTACATTTAGGGTAAGACGCACAAGAATAAAAAATCTTCCCGTATCGACTTTTTCGCTCAATCAGATTAGCCGATTTACAAACTGGACAAGTCACACCACTGTCTTTTGGTTTATCAAGAGCCTCTATAAATTTACATTTAGGGTAATTGGCACACCCTATAAACCTTCCATAAGGACCCGTTTTAACAACAAGTGCCCCCCCACAAGTCGGACAGGATCGATCCTCTATTACCTTGTCCTGATCGAGACCAGGATCAGACTCGGCATCCTCATTCAGGCTTCTGGTGTAGTTACAATCGGGGTAACCTGTGCAACCTACAAACCTGTCACGCTTTCCTAAACGAATCGACAAAGGTTTACCACACTTGGGACATAACTCATCCAATTTTTCCTGGGTGATTTCTTGGCGCTTAATATTTTGCTTGTCAAGTAACTGCCGATTAAAATGCTCCCAGAATTCATGTAGGACAGGACGCCATTCAACTTTTCCAGTCGCCACATCATCCAACTCATCTTCCATTTTTGCCGTAAAATCATAATCTACATAACGACTAAAATGCTCTGAAAGAAACCGATTGACAACACGGCCAACGTCAGTCGGTTTAAAACGTTTTCGATCTAAAACAACATACTCCCGGTTTATCAACGTCGAGATAATAGCGGCATAGGTCGAAGGCCGCCCAATTCCATACTCCTCCAGAGTTTTAACCAAACTGGCCTCAGTATATCGAGGAGGAGGTTGTGTGAAATGTTGTTCACCATACAATTTCTCAACAGATAAAGTCTCATGCTCGATCAATACCGGTAATCGATTACGGCTATCCGCCTGCTCAGATACTTCTTCTTCATCTTCTTGATAAACAGAGATAAAACCAGGAAATATCAACGTTTGCCCATTAGCTCGAAAGACAGCCAGATCATCGCCTAATGATAAATCAACTGCTACAGTATCAAACTGTGCTGGGCTCATCTGAGAACTGACTGTTCTTTTCCAAATCATTTCATAGAGCTTCAATTGTTCCGGACTAAGATACTCTCTTACATCATCTGGGGTACGCTCAACAGAGGTAGGGCGAATTGCCTCATGAGCCTCTTGAGCATTCTTAGATTTACTTTTATAAACATTTGGTTCAGAAGGTAAATAAGATGATTCAAACTGACGTCCAATGTATGATCGAATCTCAGATATAGCTTCTGAAGCCAAATTTGAAGAATCAGTTCTCATATAGGTAATAAGGCCTATGGCATTACCTGCTATATTGACCCCTTCATAAAGCTGTTGTGCAATACGCATGGTTCTATCAGTAGTGAATCCAAGCTTTTTAACAGCTTCCTGTTGTAGCGTTGATGTGGTAAACGGAGCGACTGCATGCCGTAATTTCCGTTTTTTTTCAATCTTGCTAATTACAACACCTTCAGGCGCATACTTGCCTAGTTCAGTCAGTATGCGCTCATACGCCGTCTCATTTTCCACATAAAACTGATCAAGCTTATCCCCACGGAATTGAATAAGCCTTCCTGTAAAAGATTGGCCATCTTTAATGGTTTGAAGGTGAATAGACCAATATTCCTGTTCAACAAATGCCTCAATTTCAAGCTCTCGTTCAACAATTAGACGCAATGCGGGAGATTGCACCCGTCCAGCAGAAAGTCCTCTACGAACTTTTTTCCAAAGAAGAGGAGAAAGATTAAACCCAACAAGATAATCAAGGGCACGACGCGCCTGCTGAGCATTCACAAGGGGCATCAATAAGGTACGGGGGTTCTCAACTGCATTACAAACAGCAGTCTTAGTAATCTCATGGAATTCGACCCTAAAAACATTTTTATCATTCAAAAGCTTTTTGGCGTGCAACATTTCAATCAGATGCCAGGCTATTGCCTCACCCTCTCTATCAGGGTCAGTGGCCAAGTAAACATTCTTTACACCATGAACAGCTTTAGCAATGGCATCAAAATGTTTTGAATTACGGCTGATAGGCTCATATTTCATTGCAAACTCTTGCTCGGGATCAACCGCCCCCTGCTTGGGAACCAGATCACGTACATGACCATAAGAAGCCAAGATTTCAAAATCAGGGCCTAAATATTTTTTTAAGGTTTTAGCCTTTGAAGGTGATTCAACAATAAGCAAACTGGTGGGCATGTAAACACCATATAAGAAATAATCGGGTGATAATAGTGTGGCTTTAACGTAACTGCAAGAAAAACAGGATTAATGCATCAATGGCTCAGTTTCACCAAAAAGAAGTTCTTCAATGAAAAGATAATCATGGGGCTGGCCTTGACACCACAAAACCATCAAAGCTATCCATTTTATATGTTCAAGGGTCACCTCTTCACCCCTGATGGCCAGGGCACGATCGATTATCCACTCACGCTGAATAGGGTTTAAAATACCTGAGAGACTAAGAAATGCAAGAAAACCTCGAGAATCACTATCCAAGATTTGAAGCTCGGGTCCAGCATAAATACGATATGACAAGCTTTTTGAAAGGCTGTCTGGGTAAGGCTGATTCTGAGGCAGCGACTCAAGACCTTTTAACCATTCGAAGGCAAGATTAATCTCGGTACTATCAAAACCTGCCCGAGTTAGTTCCTGGGTCAGAACACGTTGATCAGGATGCAGATCCACCTCGAAATAATTCTCAAATAAATAAACCAGAATATCGAACATAAGCCCCTCGTTTCTCATATCTAACCAACCATGCTTCATGGGCCAATAGTTAAAGAATGTCCGAAAGAGGTTAGAACGTCAAGAAAACAACATTCAATTTTCATTGGGGGAAAAGGCCATACTCCCAATTTTTATTGGTCTTACAGCATGCGTAACAATAGCATACGAAAGATGTGCAAAAGCATGAAACACATATAGGGTTGAGCCTCCGTCCGGGGATGGCCCCATTGTGCTATCGTCAGGGTTTTGGGCAGATCCCGTTGAATCATGAACCATCAGGACTGCCCCATCATCCAGGCCATCATCAGCACCTCGATCAAGAACGACTACGGAATCTGTTGCTGCCTCACCCATATCCCCATTTGCCATTGCAACAATCTTAACAGCAAAAGGGATATGGGCAGAATGAGGGGATACAGGTTGCGGAATCAAAGGAGGGATAACTAATTTATCTCCAGGCTCTATTTCCTTTGTAGAATATAAAACTCTAACTGTAACAGGAGTAGCCGAACTTAAAACCCTAACGTAACCCAACCAGCCCGCTTCAAAACCAATCAGATGTTGACTTTCTGGATCACGAAGTTTCCTAATAATTCTATATACTGAGAGAATTTGCCCTGTATGGGCTGACAATCCTTTCGTTTCAAGGATTGAGCCAGGAGTGCCCACCAGATGGTGATGCTCCAGATGGATTATTTCTGGTGCATCATGGAGATAGTTAACAGACATCAATAATGAGTGTGACACAAATGGGGCAATAGTTCGACGGCTAAAACCAGGAACAGGCTCAGACGCTTGCGGCAATGATTTAACCACAGGGAATAACTTAATCACCTTAAGCTTAGACTGTATTGATTTAAGCTCTACTTCGGGTTTACCGCGATGAATAACAAGAACCAGAACATCCCCAGGATAAATTAGGTTAGGATTCCGTATGGAAGGGTTTATATGCCAAATCTTAGGCCATTGCCAGGGGTGTAAAAGAAATACTCCAGCAATCTTCCATAAATTATCCCCTTTCTTAACCTGATAGGTAGACGGGTGATTAGCACGCAATTTAACGTCTGCATCAGAAGGAACGCAAAACAGAAGACTTGCAATAATAATAAACGGTATAATATATAATCGATATGATTTCATGTAGAGGCCATTTTTATTGTTTTAATCCCACAGCGCTTCAATATTCAACACTCTTTCGGAAATTGTGATAGTAATTGAACTAATTGGCAAGAAGCATATGGCACTTTTAACCATTTTACGCTATCCGGATCCCCGGTTACATACAGAAGCGGTTCCAGTCGAGCGATTTGATAACCAGCTGCATCAATTACTGGATGACATGAGCGAAACCATGTACGCAAATATAGGCGTTGGCCTTGCTGCAACACAAGTAGACGTTCACGTCCAGGCAATCGTGATTGATCTGTCGGAAAAACAAAATCAAAAGTTGGAAATTATTAACCCCCAAATTGTTAATAGCTCAGGAGATATCATATTTGAAGAAGGCTGCCTTTCTTTGCCGGGTATCTATGAGCGTGTGAAACGGGCCGAAACCATAGAATTACAGTTTCAGAACCGAAATGGAAATAACATGCTACTAAAGGCCGAAGGGTTATTAGCTGTTTGCATTCAACATGAGATGGATCATCTCAAAGGACATGTATTCATTGAATATCTGTCCCGGTTAAAGCAGGATAGAATTACCAGAAAACTGGAAAAATCCCTGAAAAGGCTAGCTTAGAATGCGGGTCATTTTTGCCGGGACTCCTGATTTTGCCGTTTCATCACTGCAGGCCATCCTGTCCCAGAATCACGAAGTCCTGCTTGTAATATCACAGCCAGACAAGCCTCGTGGAAGAGGGCAGAAACTGTCTCTCAGCCCTGTTAAAGCCTTAGCCCTAGAAGCAGGTATTCCTGTCGCTACACCTGCCGAACCTGACCAGCTCAGGGCTTTACCTTTACCAGATGCGGATATCATGATCGTCGCAGCATATGGGAGCCTCATTCCTCCTTCTATCCTTGCTCATTACCCTTTTGGTGCCATTAATATCCATACTTCCCTCTTGCCAAGATGGCGTGGCGCAGCGCCGATCCAGCGTGCCATTGCAGCAGGAGATCTCGTCACAGGCATCAGTATCATGCAAATGGATAAAGGACTAGATACCGGGCCTGTTCTCTTGAAAAAACAAATAACTATAGCACCAGACGACACAGCTTCAAGTTTATATGAAAAACTTAAACCTTTAGCTGCCTTAACTCTTATCGAAGCTTTAAACCAGATACAACAAAAGACCATCCATCCAATACAACAAGACGAAGTTTTTGCAACCTGGGCCCATAAGCTTAAACGTTCAGAATCACAATTAAACTTACTGGAAGATGCAGCTACTCTCGAACGTCTAATACGTGCACTCAACCCATGGCCTGGGGCAACCCTTACAATTGACAAACAGCCAGTAAAGATCCTGAGCGCTTTTATTTCTGAGGAAACAGGCCAGCCTGGAAAAATAGCTCAGAAAAATAATGGCCTCATTGTATTCTGTGGAAAGGGCTCACTGAACCTACAAACGGTTCAATCTCCTGGAGGACGCCCTATGAATATATCCAGATGGTTACAAGGCCATCCAGTCAAAACCACTCAGTTAATCGCATAATGCACTCTGCTTATAGCCTGGCTGCTTTAATAATCTCCAGAACACTTTCTGGCCAAACACTTACACAAGTTATAGCAGAACAGAAGATTCACCCCTCAATCAACTCCGCAGCCATACGGGACCTATCCAGTAATGCCCTCAGGTATCTCGGAAAATCCACCTTTATTATTCAAAAACTCTCAAAACAACATAAACGCGACCAGGAGGTCGATGCACTACTTCATATTGGCATTAGTCAAATTTCTCTTGGAAAACCACCATATGCCATCGTCAATTCAGTAGTCGAAGCCTGTAACACTCTCAATAAAGGCTGGGCAAAGAGTTACATCAACGCCATGTTAAGAAACTATTTACGACAGAAAGAGTCATTAGACAATCTTTGCTATCACAATGAGGTGAGCCGATACAATCACCCTACCTGGTGGATCAACGAGCTTAAGCAAGATTGGCCAGATGACTGGATATCGATATTAACAGCAAATCAAACCCACCCACCGATGACTCTACGAGTTAACAGGAAAAAAATTAGTCCTGATCACTATGCACATATGCTGGATAAAGAAGACATCGGCTATTCCCGCTTTATAAATGATGCGATCATTCTTGAAAAACCTCGATCTGTACAAACCGTACCTGGGTTTCAGGATGGACTGGTTTCTGTCCAGGACGCAAGTGCACAATGGGCAGCTTATCTGCTTGACGTGTTACCAGAACACCGCGTACTTGATGCCTGCTGTGCCCCAGGGGGTAAGGCAGCTCACATTCTTGAACTCTCAGATGCCGACCTGACTGCCCTTGATCTGGATACAAAACGCATCAAGATGACAGAATCCACATTTAACAGGCTGGGGCTTCGCGCTCGCCTCATAGAAGCTGATGCATGTCAAATCAATACATGGTGGGATCAAAACCCATACGATCGTATTCTCGCTGATGTTCCTTGTTCAGCTTCGGGGATCGTCCGCCGGCATCCAGATATCAAATGGAACAGAACACCTGCAGATATTGTTTCCTTTACCAAAACTCAAGCTGAACTATTAGATGCCTTGTGGAACTGTTTAGCCATTGGTGGTAAATTGCTTTATGCAACTTGTTCAATATTCAAGAAGGAAAATACGGATCAAACTGCCCGCTTTCTGCAGAAACACCGGGATGCCCGACTATTACCATTAATGAATCTTTCTGAAAAAGATAAACAGTTATTGCCCAATGACCAACAGGATGGCTTCTATTACGCACTTTTTGAACGAAACAAGCCTTCTCGCCTACCTTAAGCGGCGCTATCAACTCATAATGCTCCTTAGCCTTATAGGTTTTTGTACAACCTGTGCTAACGCAAGCACGATTTCAGTCAATCAAACCAGCCTGCACCTGGTCGACAATGTTTATCAATTAAACTCTGTTTTTAAACTAAATCTCAGTCATTTCCAAAAAAATGCACTACAACATGGAATAAACCTAACGTTCATCATTGAGTTCGATTTAATTCATCATCGCACTTGGTGGCTCAACCAGAAAATCGCAGATGTTCGCCAGCAAAGAACGCTGTCCTACCACGAACTCACGAGACAGTACCAATTAAATATAAATGGACTTGTTTCAAATTACCCTGATCTTACTGATGCTCTTCGAGCTCTTGGAACAGTCAAACAGTGGCAGGTTGTAGATGCGGTCCTGCTCAAGAAAGGGGTATCGTACACTGCAGGAATCCATATGTGGCTTGATACGTCACAACTTCCAAAACCATTACAGGTCAATGCATTAACAAATAATGACTGGCTTCTAGATTCTGGTTGGCATCATTTTAAACTGAATCCGGGATGGAATGGCTAATGAGGGCTCTTCTACTTATTTTTGTGGCAAGTGGCAGCATCCTGCTTTATCTTCTATCCCTTGCCACAAATAACACAACAGAATTTGCCCGCCATTTTCCACTTCTGCTGATAGGAGGAGGAATACTATCCCTCCTGTTACTGGCTTTAATTGTCTATCAGTTGATAGTACTTCGCCGCAAGCTCAAGTCACATGTATTCGGCGCTAAACTAACCTTGAGGCTCATGTGGATGTTTGCCTTAATGGCGCTTATACCAAGCATTCTTGTATTCGGCATGAGCGTCCAGTTTTTAAGAAGCAGCATCGAAACCTGGTTTAATGTTCGAGTAGAGCATGCGCTCAAAGGCGGCTTGAATCTGGGCCAAAGCGCTTTGGACAATATGCGTTCTCAGCTTATAAAAAAAGCTGATTCAATGGCTTATGAGATCTCTATACAGCCAAGAACCGGAAATTTAGGTCTACTTCGCCTTTTACGCGAACAAAATGGTGTTACTGAAGCAACCCTATTTGATGCACATGATAATGTACTGGCTTTCTCAAGCAACAATCAGACTAAGCTTCTCCCTGATGACTTACTAAATGATTTCATCATGCGTCAGATCAGGCAACAGCAGCCTTATTCCGAAGTCCAATATACTTCCCATGGAAATATGCTGTTACGTGTTGTTGTTCCAGTCAATGTATTGAACCTGCATGAAGATATTCGTGCCTTGCAACTGATTGAGCCCGTGCCACAGCAACTTGCAAAAGATGCAGATACAGTACAAGCCGGTTATCGTAATTATCAGGAGCTTGTTTTATCACGGCTAGGCCTTAAAAGATTATTCGGCCTATCTTTAACGATCACGCTTTTGCTGGGTTTATTCTCTGCACTTGCCTTTGCCTTTTTAATGAGCGAACGACTTAGTGCTCCTTTGTCTTTACTGGCTGAAGGAACAAAAGCCGTTGCCAAGGGCGATTTTTCAAGAATTGCCGTAAAAAGCCGGGATGAGCTTGGCTTACTCATGCGTTCATTTAATAGTATGACCCGCCAACTATCAGAAGCCCACCAGGCCACCCGTTTTCATCAAGAACAGCTAGAAACCGCTAAATCTTATCTTGAAAGCATTCTATCAAACCTGTCCTCGGGAGTCATGACATTTGATGAAAACTACCTGCTCCGCACTATTAATCCTGCAGCTAAAATTATCCTGAACAATGATTTCTCAAACCTTGCCCATCAACCGTTCGAACGGTGGACAGATGACCCCGCCATAGGACAATTTGCACGTGAAGTGTACGATCATTTTGAAAATAAAAAAGAAACTCAATGGGAACATCAACTAACCTACCACGGTGAACAGGGTAATCAGGTTTTACTCATTCGTGGTACCCGATTACCCAACACGTCATGTATTGTTGTCTTTGACGACATTACCCATTTACTACAGGCCCAAAGGAATGCGGCATGGGGTGAAGTTGCAAGACGTCTTGCACATGAAATCAAGAACCCTCTCACCCCCATACAGCTTTCAGCCGAACATCTCGCACATAAACTGTCTGGAAAACTTGGGCCAGATGAAGCTGAGATGTTGAATCGGGCAATTATCACTATTGTTAATCAAGTCAATGCCATGAAAGCCATGGTGGATGATTTTAGCGATTATGCCAGAATGCGTAAACCGGATCTCAAGCCCCTGAACCTCAACAATCTTATTGAAGAGGTATTGTCTCTTTACGAACCAATGGGTATAAATATCATTACAGATCTTGATGCTGGCTTAGGACCAATTCTGGGTGACATCACGCTTTTACGCCAGCTAATTCACAACCTATTAAAAAATTCCCAAAATGCACTCATTGGAAAAAGAAAGCCTCAAATCCGTGTTTCCACCCACCGAGCAGAAGACAAAATCATTCTCATAATTGAGGATAATGGGATTGGATTCCCCAAAGACCTAATTGCCCGTGCATTCGAGCCCTATGTCACCACTAACCCAAAAGGGATGGGACTAGGCCTTGCTGTTGTTAAAAAAATTGTTGAGGAACATAACGGTAACATGCGCATAGAAAATGTCCCACCCCATGGCGCTAAAGTCAGCGTTATACTGGAAGCTTCAGGAGTCACCAAATGAACGCACGCCACATTCTTGTTGTGGATGATGAAGCGGGTATCCGCGATCTACTCAAAGAAATTCTTCAAGATGAAGGTTATCAAGTTACCCTGGCAGAAAATGCTACACAAGCACGGCAATTCAGGAAGGGCCGCCGCCCGGATCTTGTGCTACTCGATATCTGGATGCCAGATTTTGATGGGGTTTCCCTCCTAAAAGAGTGGGCAGGCCACAATCTTCTGACCATGCCAGTCATCATGATGAGTGGACACGGAACTATCGACACTGCTGTGGAGGCAACACGACTAGGCGCTTTTGATTTTCTTGAAAAACCAATAGCCCTACAAAAACTGTTAACGACCATTGAACGTGCGTTCCGCGAACACAAAGGCGCAATTCAACACTATGCGGGACTTGCAAGATTATCGGATAATCCGGTATATGCCCCATTGGCTAGACGGTTGACCCAAATTGCAGAGCACCGCACTCCTTTTTTGCTGATGGGCGAAACCGGTTCAGGAGCAGAATTATGTGCCCGTTTCTTGCGGCAGCAGGGAAAACCTTTTGTCGCGCCTGATACAACTGCATGGCTTGCCTATCAACCGCTTGATTTATTGGCAGAAGCCCAGAACGGGCTACTCTTTTTACCCGAAATCGGCAATCTTAACCGGCTTGAACAAAAAGGCTTGCTTCTGATGTTCAGCAAGATAGAAAAATTCAATGTACAGCTCATTACAGCCACTACTCGCCAGTTATCCCAGCTAGTCGATGCAGGTCAATTTGATGCAAACTTATTTAATAGCCTTACCCGACTGGTTCTGACCTTGCCTAGTCTGCGCCAACATCGGGGTGAGATTCCATCATTGGCTCAACTAATATTAACTGAATTAATTGAACAGGGGGAATCTCCTCCCAGACGCTTTTCCCCCGAAGCTCTTTCCTTATTACGGGATGATCCATGGCCCGTAACTTTGTCCCAACTCTATAATGTTATAAAAACCCTCGGTATGGTTAGCTTACGGGAGCAAATCAGCTTACATGATGTCACGCAAACACTGCTCCAGTTCAAGGATAGCAGAGAGTTTTTATCTCCTCCCCTACCCCTTGATTTACCCCTTAGGGATGCTCGAGATGCGTTTGAAAAGATCTATTTCGAACATCATATACAATTAGCTGGTGGCAACATGAGTAAAGTAGCCGAAAAAATTGGGCTTGAGCGAACTCACCTATACCGTAAGCTCAAGAAGCTGGGCGTCAACATTGGCAAAGCCAGAGAAGAATCATGAGTAATCAGCTAGAGCGCTTAATTCAATTAAGCAAAAACCACGATAGCGCATCTTTGCGGTATGGGCTTGGGTTGGCCTATCTAGACGAACAAAAACCTAATCTTGCCCAAAAAGAATTTGAAAAAGCCATTAAAATGAAACCGGATTTTGCTGCAGCATGGAAGCTTCTTGGAAAGGCATACATGGAAATTGGTAACTTTCAAGCTGCCAGAACCGCATGGACAGAAGGGATCAGGGTTGCCCACGAACAAGGCAGTATTCAGGCCGAAAAAGAAATGGGGGTGTTTTTACGACGACTTGAAAAAAGTTAGGCCTGACCGCGAAATTGCTTACTGGACAAGCCTTCTAGTTTTCCATCCGGGCCATAAAGATTGGTGATCTGGCTGGCTGTCGCCAGCATCTGAATAGCCTGGGCATTGTTTTTCGCTAGCGTTTCAATCAACACGCCATTTGACAAATGCTTTAAACGTGCCTGTTCAGCTATTTCAACCAGACTTTTCCATAACTCAATTAAACGAGAAGATTCAGAATCATCTAGGTTTTTCATCCAATCAATTACATCATCAAATGAATACCGATCTGACTTGAATTGCATCAGCATCCTGCGCCGCTGGGCAAGTTCTGCTAACTCTGATGTGGCTTTATCAAGACGAACAAGCAATGCTGCAAGAGCATCACTGTCCTTATTTACCAGAAGAACATGCTCTTCTTCCAGTAAAGCAAGAAAATTCAAAAATCCTGCCTGCTCCTCAGCAAGAACATTTGCCAACGGAGCATAACTCATTTCTTCTCCTGCAATAAAGCCTTAACTGATGCAATAAGGCTATTGGCAATGGCTTCTGGCTTAATCTGAAAACGACCTTCACTAATAGCCTGCTTAATCGCACTAATCCGCTCTGCACTGGCTACATCAGTTTCTGCCAGAACCGTCTGAAGCTGTCTAATATGATTGCCCGACTGGCTCAAGTTAACCTGTTCATTGTTATTAGCTGTTGTTGTATCTGTATTATTAGGGGGAAGAGGAGTAGCCTGATTGCTCATGCGGCTCGATGCATTGCCTGTAGACGTCACTACATCACTGAGTGATCCGGTTTGAATAGGCCGATCGATTTTCACGATAATTCCTTCACTAAAATGCCTGACAAAATACTGGCTAATCTATATTACGGCACATTTAACAGAAACTTTAATTTTTTTCTAAACTATTTTATTTACCCATTTCAATACGATACCCTAACCGATCCATCTCCTTGAACCACACCTGTAACAATCTTGCCCGACTGAACACGAACTCTAACTTCCTGCCCTGGCCAGGCATTTCCCAACGCCTGCCCCATTGACGTCAGCCTGAAGTTCGTTCCTGTTGCAACAAGCTTCACAGGCCTGCCCTGAAAAACCACCCAAGGCAAATGAAGCATGGAAGAGCGCAGTACATAACCTGCCATAACAGGGCTTGAGACCACTTTACCCAATGCATTCTCTGGATTATGCAAAATATCAGGCGGCATTTTTGTAAGATCAGCAGTCTGAATAGCCAGATCTCCTGGGCCAATGACCTGTCCCGAAGACAGCGGCCTTGCTGCAACAAGCATGCTCCCAATCACAGCCACTCTGACCGGAACACTAATATTCCAATGCGAACCTGACAAACACTTAACACGTACCGTACTTTCACCCCATAATCGAAACCCTGCCGGAACATAGGGATCAATCTGCTTGCAGCCAGCCAAACTCAACTCCGGATCAACTGAACCAACACTCACTTTAACTTTCCCAGGCAAGCCAGCAGTCTGTGATAAGACAAAAGCATCCACAGCAGAAAAAATCTGGGCACGATTCAGATCTTTGGCCCAAGCCTGAGTAAAAGAACAGACCAGAACCATCAATGCTATAAGAAGTCGACAAACCCTCATTTAATCCAATCCTGCAACAGGCTACGAATTCGACCAATTGCCTGGGTATGAAGCTGACAAACACGAGATTCAGTAATCTCCATAATCATCCCAATTTCGCGAAGATTTAAATCCTGCTCATAGTACAAGCTCATGAGCAACTGTTCACGTTCAGGCAACGACTGTATAGCCTCAATCAATTTTTTTTTAAAACCTTCTTCCTCAATAGTATTTAACGGATTCAAAATAGTACTTGAAACATGTCTATCCAAAAAACTGGTTTCATCTCCTGTATGAAAGTCTTCATAATATAACAACTGGTGGCCAGATGCTTCTTGCAGTTTTTGCTGATATTCAGGAAGACTAATACCCAAAAGATCTGCTACTTCTCTTTCAAAAGGGTTACGCTTCAGGGACTGCTGCAACTCCTGCATAGCGGCCTCAATTTCACGCATAATCTTTCGCGCTGATCGCGGCCACCAATCCATCAAACGAAGCTCATCCAACATCGCACCTCTCACTCGCTGGCTTGCATAAACCTCAAATGGTGCTTTTTGTTCTTCATCAAAATGTTGGGCGGCATCCAGCAAACCCATCAACCCAACCTGGATTAAATCATCTACATCAACACTGGGAGGTAATTTAGCCATTAAACGATAAGCGATACGTTTAACCAGAACCAGATGGTCCCGAACAAGGTCTTCCTGATTAGCAGCACGATACGGATCCAATTTCATGAGACGACCCGAGCATCCATTTTAGGCAGGCACAACCGGTGAAGGAAGGCAGGAAAAGAAACTGCGGCCTCTTTTGGACAAGGCCACCTCGAAATAAGACTAACCAGGTTATCAACCCCATCTGCTCCCAAAGAGACACCCGCAAAATCTAATTTGGCGTCAATAAAATTACGGGCTGCTAACGCCATATTTTCAAATACCTTTTTAGACTCTTGATACGAAGATCCTTCAATAAGATAAACCCAATAATTCCGCCTGATATATTGAGTAGACTTTAGCCATGAATAAGCTGCTGTAATAGAGGTTTTGGTGGTTTCACTCAACAGCAAGCAGTCCTGGCATGCATCCACGGCACGAAATGCCGCATCAGATGATCTCAATCCAGTATAAGCCAGAACAAAATCAACTCCTTTTAAAGCAGCCTTCAACAGATTTATCCACTCCTGATGCTTAAGCGGTGGGAAATGAGCCAAGCGATCGAGGCCTCTTGAGGCTTGAAGCAGCAAAGCTCCTGTTTCAATCGGATACAGCACTTCATTCAGCAAGGCTTTACCCTCAACCAGATGCAACAAATCATAACGAGGGTAGATTCCAAATATCTCTGAAAGCGGCTTTCGCTCCTGGCTCAAATCAATAACCAGGACCTGATATCCATTTACGACCAAAGATCTTACAAAGTTAAAGATAAAACCAGACTTTTCTATTTGATATTGTGTGCCGGCGACCAACAGGGTTCTTACATAATCACCTACTAATGCTCGCCTTAAACCTTCAGCCTGATCATATAATTGCACCATCAGACTCCTGCCTCCTGGTTAACAGAGCTATCCTTTGCAGCCATAGCAATCGGGAATTCTGCATCCTGCATGGCAAATAGGGGATGTGGGCGCAATCTAAATGTGCGATCCACAAGATACGCAGCCTGGATGGAATGCAAATCTTCAGGTACACGCTGGCCATTAGTCATAAAATGAAGGCACAGTCGATAACGAATCAGAACATCAAGAATTCCCCCAAGGCTTAATGCCTCATCAACCTTGGTTATAATGCAACCATCCACTCCTGCACGAGTGTATATCCCGACAACATCTTCTAACATGTCTGCCTGAGCAGCGGCATTCAGTAATAAAATACGATGCACTTTACGCGCCTGGCCCGACAGAAGCTCAATTTGTTCAACCAGTCGAACATCCCGCTGACTCATCCCTACCGTATCAATAAGAACAAGATGTTTTAGACGAAGATCCTGAAGTGTGGCCTGTAAATCAGTCACATCGCTAACGGGGTGAACAGGCACGCCAAGAATCTTGCCATAAATCCTCAACTGCTCATGCGCCCCTATCCTATAATTATCCGTCGTCAACAAAGCAATATGCGATGGGCCATGAGCAAGGGCACACCTCGCAGCTAGTTTAGCTACTGTAGTAGTTTTCCCTACACCGGTTGGCCCCACAAGGGCATACACTCCTCCTTGAAAAATAAGATCCTGACCTTCCTTCGCGACCTGCATATTATGTACAAATGCCGCCTTAAGCCACGAAAAAGCTTTCGCCAGATCACAGCCTTCTGGCAAATGAGTCGTCAGCTCACGTGCAAGTCCAGCACTAAAACCGGCTCCTAACATCGCTTTCATCAACTCAACCCGGATCGGCTCAGAGCGCCCCATCTCCCCCCAGGCAAAACCCGATAGCTGTCCTTGCAAAAGACTTCTCAAATACCTCATCTCCCGAACAATTTCAGCAGATGAGTCATAATGATTCTGGGGAGGGGAAAGCGGCTGTTCAGGCTGAAAAGCGGGAGGATTTACTGAATAAGCCATACGATTCATCTCTGGCCGATTCGGGCGGAACGCTGTTGAAGATTCTTCAGCTGAATCTGTTGCTGCCGTAACTTCCTGTTCAGCTACTGCCATAATCTCAATACCAGCAGCGGTCTGACGATTGGACAGAATAATCGCGTCACCACCCAGGCTCTCTCTTACAAGCCTCAAAGCCTCACGGGAAGTAGGCGCACAGAATTTTTTGACTTTCATCTACTCCCCCCCAAAATAGCCGACACCTTAATTATTTTAGCATCGGGTATCTCTCCATGGGAAATTACATGCAATTGAGGTAAAGCACGCCTGAGAAACCGCGCCAGGAATGGACGCAGGGGAGGAGGGGTAATCAAGGCAGGAATCAAACCCTGGCGTTCAAGTTGTTCTGTAGCTGTATGGGTTTGTCGCATTATATTTTCAGCTAGGCCCGGCTCCAGAGCCGAAACCTCATTCTGAACTATCTGCATCAGTAGTTTCTCCAACCCACCATCCAAAGCAATAACGGGCAACTCCCTGGCCCCCCCAAAAATTTGCTGGATAATTGAACGGCCCATAGCTTCGCGAACTTTTGCGGTCAACTCCTCGGGATCGCTAATTCTAGATGCATGCTCCGCCAGGGTCTCAAGGATAGTACGAATATCCCTGATATTTAAGCGTTCCTCCAACAGCCTTTGCAAGACCTTCTGCAGCACACTAAGCGGTAAAAGCTTAGGCACCAGATCTTCTACCAGCTTAGGATAGGTTTTTGCGGTATGGTCCAGCAATTGCTGCACCTCTTCTCGCCCCAGCAATTCAGCTGCATTAACCTGAAAAATCTGTGATAAATGAGTAGCAACTACTGTGCTTGCATCAACAACAGTATAACCAAGACTTTGCGCTTGCTCTCTCAATGATGATTCAATCCAAAGAGCAGGCAGACCAAACGTGGGATCCGTTGTCGCTATGCCTGGTAATGGGGCCAAGATACGCCCAGGATTGATTGCAAGGTACTGCCCCGGCTGAATCTCGCCACTTCCTAACTCGACCCCTTTTAAAGCAATCCGGTAAGCGTTAAGTTTAAGCTCCAGATTGTCCCGAATATGGACAGGAGCAACCAGGAATCCAAATTCTTGTGCAAATTTCTTACGAATTCCCCGTATTCGCCGCAAAAGCTCCCCATCTTGGGCCTGATCCACTAAAGCAATTAAGCGATAACCTACCTCCAGACTGACAACATCAATGGGAGAAACATCATTCCAGCTTACTTCAACTGATGCAGAACCACTATCAACAGGCTCGGGTATTTTAGCATCAGGCTGAGCCTCTTGTTTCCCATTATTCGAGTGTGTAACCCATGCTGAAAAACCCAACGCTACGGCAAACATCAAAAAAACCATGTTAGGCATGCCGGGAATAATCCCTAACAGCCCCAATACGGCACCAGCCAACCCCAATACTCTGGGGCGGCTAAACAATTGAAGGTGTAACTGTTCGCCGATATCTTGATTGGTCGTAACACGACTCACCATTAGACCAGCTGCTGTCGAAATGACCAGCGCTGGAATTTGGGCAACCAGGCCATCACCAATGGCAAGCAAAGTATAATTATTAAAAGCCTGTGCCACAGTCATGCCATGCTGGATTACCCCTACTGCCAAACCACCTATGATATTAATTGCCACAATAATAATTCCGGCAACAGCATCGCCACGCACAAATTTGGATGCGCCATCCATAGACCCGTAAAAATCAGCCTCCTGACTAATTTCACTTCGCCTGGAACGCGCTTCACTCTCCCCAATCAGCCCCGCATTAAGATCTGCATCGATCGCCATCTGTTTACCTGGCATCGCATCCAAGGTAAACCTGGCTGACACTTCGGCAATACGGCCGGCACCTTTGGTAATTACAACAAAATTTATAATGACCAGAATCAAAAATACTACCAGCCCAACGGTATAATTCCCCCGGACCAGGAAATGCCCGAATGCTTCAATAACATGACCAGCCGCCGCAGGCCCGGTATTCCCATTGAGCAGAACAATACGGGTAGACGCTACATTTAGCGACAATCTCAACATCGTTGTTATCAGCAGCACAGTGGGGAAAACTGAAAAATCAAGTGGCTTCATGGTATATAAGCTAACCATTAATACAATGACGGCCACGGAGATATTGAAGGTAAATAAAATATCCAGAACGAACGGCGGGAGAGGCAATATCATCATTGCTAAAATCAGCATAATGATAATTGGTGGCGCAAACTTGCTCAGTTGCAGCCCGTTATTCATGTATCAAACCTCATATAATACCTGGATCCATCCCGGGTGGGACATTCAAATCTAATGGCGGAACGGGGGTCTCGCCTCCACCGCCCTGATATCTTCGTAACTGAAAGACCCAAGCCATCACTTCAGCAACTGCAGCATAAAGGGGTGAGGGTATCTCTGAATCAAGCTCAACATAGCGATACAGGGCTCTTGCCAAAGCAGGCGCCTCTAAAATGGGAACACCATTCAACTCGGCAAGATCACGAATCTTCTGGGCCAGAAACAATCTTCCACGGGCAACAACCCGCGGCGCTTTCATGCGGTTTTCATCATATAACAAGGCAATCGCATAATGAGTAGGATTCACCACCACCACATCGGCTTTAGGGACCTTGCTCATCATACGCCTTCTTGCCATTTCCCGCTGCAACCGCCTGATACGCGCCTTAACCTGTGGGTCGCCTTCGGTTTCCTTGCTCTCTTGCCGTAACTCCTCCTTTGTCATTTTCAGTTTATTTGCATGCTCCCAAAGCTGAAAGGGGACATCAACCCCAGCTATAACAATCATGGTTGACGCCGTAACTAAAAAGGCCCAACCAAGTATCTGTCCACTGTGCATTATGGCTGACGGGACAGACTCATATAACAAGGAGATAATTTCCCCTGATTTATGCCAAATAGCCCAAACCGCTACTCCTGTAATCAAGGTGGCCTTAATAACCGCCTTAAATAACTCTACCAGGCTATTTTTAGAAAACAACCGACTAAGCCCCTGGAGAGGATTCAACCTTGAAAAATCAGGCTTAAATGACTCAAACGAAAAGAGCCAACCCGACAAAGCCATTGAACCTGCCAATATAGCAATTAACATTAAGATAAAAAGTGGAAGCAAAGCCAAGGCCATTTCATTAAAAAATGAATGAAAATGGCTCAGCAAATAAACGGGATCAAAAGCCATCCTACGAGAAAAACCCATGCAAATCTGCATAAGACGAACCAAATGATCCAGTAATTCGGGGGATAGCTCTTCTAGAGCTCCACCAGCAGCTAGCAACATAATCATGGTCGACAGCTCACGGGATCGCGCAACCTGCCCTTTTTCTCTGGCCTGCTCAATACGACGCTGGGATGCCTGTTCTGTTCGTTCTAAATCACTATCCTCCGCCATGCTCGCCCCCACAAAATCTTCTGGCAGAAATAAACACTACCACAAAGCAACTGCACCTCTTAAACCACGGATCCTGATGATTTTAACAGGCTCGGATTTGTCCCCACCTATTAATTAATCTATTTCAGGCTTGCAAAGACCGTAATCCCCGATATTCCTTTGTATCCCCTTATCCTAATAGGTATCTGAACGCACTTACACTTCCTTCTCCCGTCCTGTCTGACCACCTAACTATCCGGATAACAATTGGCACCTTCAGACTCCACCCTTAGCAGTTGTCATATGAGCAATAGCCATCATGATCCCCGCCACTTCCTTAAAAAGAGGGTGCAACAAAGGATACAGATAAGGTAGAGTCAAGCCTAGAACCGCAAAACCTAAAGCGAGCGTAATAGGAAAACCTATCGCAAATAGATTCAGTTGAGGGGCCGCTTTACTAATAACACCCAAGGCAATATTAGCCACCAACAACGCTGCTATTGCAGGCATGGCAATTTTGAGCCCAATGCTAAACATCACCGAGGACCATTTCAGCAATACCTGGATGCCACCAAAATAAAAATGGGACGGCCCAATAGGCCATACAGTAAAACTCTGACTTAAAGCTTCCAAAACCAGATAGTGCCCATTAACTGAGAGAAAAAGCAGGATACCTATCAGCTCAAGAAATTGGGCTATAACCGGGATCTGGGTGCCATTCTGAGGATCAAAGAAAGTCGCAAAGCCCAACCCCATCTGCAGGCCTATCAGTCCCCCCGCCATTTCTAATGCCACAAATACGATTCTTACAGACAAACCCATGGCAAGGCCAATCAAGATTTGCTGGGCCATCAGCAATAAACCTTCTGGTGAGCCTGGATCAACAAAAGGAGGAACCGGAAGAATAGGCACTAACAACAGACTTAAAAAACCTGCCAGTCCGATCTTGACCCGAACAGGAATAGCAGTATTCCCCAAGACAGGATCTGCAGCCAGCATGGCCAAAATCCTTAAGAAGGGCCACATTATAGCCATCCATGACTTCAATAAAAGCGCGGCATTAAAAGTAACCATATCAACCGATTAGTGATGGGATACTCATAAATAAATTTCTTGTGAAATCAATTAGCTGCCCGAGCATCCAAGGACCAAATGCCACACAAATAATGAATAAGGCAACCAGCTTAGGAATAAAGGACAGGGTCGATTCATTAATCTGGGTAGCCGCCTGGAAAATACTTACAATCAACCCCACAATCAACGCTCCAAGTAACAAGGGAGCAGACACCAGCAACATAAGGTAAACCGTCTGCTGGGCAAGGTGTATAACTGTATCAGGCGTCATGTGTACCTCAGTAAAAACTCTTCATCAAGGATCCGATTACAAGACTCCAGCCATCCACCAAAACAAATAGCATGATTTTAAAGGGCAGGGAAATAATGACAGGGGAGAGCATCATCATACCCAAAGACATGAGCACACTCGAAACAACCATATCAATAATAAGAAATGGGATAAAAAGTACAAAGCCGATTTGAAACGCTGTTTTTAGTTCACTAATCACATAAGCAGGGACCAGGATTCTCATTGGCGTGTCATCGGGCCTGGCAATTGGGCCTGTATGTGCAATCCGCACAAAAAGGGCAATATCGGACTCACGGGTTTGATGCAGCATAAAAGTCTTAAGTGGTTTTTCTGCCCGGCCTAAAGCCTCTGTCAACCCTATCTGATGACTAGAATAAGGCTGATATGCTGTCACGTACATTTTGTTTAGCACCGGAGACATGACGAAAAAAGTCAGGAATAAAGCCAATCCGATTAACACTTGATTAGGAGGGGTTTGCAATGTACCCAATGCCTGTCTAAGCAATGAGAGAACGATGATAATCCTTGTAAAGGCCGTCATCATCAACAATATTGCAGGAAGAAACGTCAGGGAAGTCAGAAAAAGCAGGGTCTGGATACTAAGTGTATAAGTCATACCCCCATGACTTGGAACACCTGTCCAGCTTACAATCCCATCAGCAAAAACCGGCATTGTAAAAAAAAGCCCAAGCAGGATAGCATATTTAAAATGCTTCATGTTGGTAGGCCAGTACGCTTTTTTATTTGTCTCATCAAATGCTGAAACCTGTTTTGTACAGTAGCAGCAGGGTTTTCAGGCACGGGGCCTAGCCGATCAATCAATGTAATATTCTGCGACGTCACCCCTAGAAGCAAACAGGAACCCTTGACTTCAACTATCACCAACCGTTCCCTTGCACCAAGCGATAAAACACTCACCACTTTCATGGTGCCATCTGCTACCCCTTTTATGCCCACACGGCGCAAAATCCAGACTGTCAGGGCAATGGCACCTAATACAATTGCTAGCGCAAACAAGGACTGGATAACACTGCCCATCACTGAAAACACGGGCTCAGAGGCAAAAACCGGCCCTGCATATAATAAAGCCATCCCCAAAAAACACAGACGCCAAAACCTCATTTATTCATCCGTTGTGATGGCTCAATAATATCTGTTAGTCGAATCCCGAATTTATCATTTATTACCACCACTTCCCCTTGGGCAATCAAACGGCCGTTTATCAAGACATTCATCGGCTCGCCTGCCTGGCCATCCAACTCAACAACAGATCCTTGCGCCAATTGTAATAGGTTACGAATAGGTAATCGCGTTTTCCCCATTTCGACTGTCAAGGTAACGGGGATATCAAGCACCATCTCAAGGCTATGCGCACCTATACCAGTAGACACGGCCTCTTGTAATGAAGAGAAAATATTAGCGGGCTCTACAGGTTCTGGACTGGCTTGATTCGGCTTGGGCGAAACAGACGGGCTCGTCTCAGCCCCTCCTTGCTCATTCAAGGCAGCAGCCCAATCATCTGCAGTGATTGATTCGTTTTGTTCAGCCACCCGGCTCTCCCTGTCCCAGCTTCTGCAATGCCGGATCAATCACTTTCTCAACCTTGAGCGCATACCGACCATTTCTGACCCCATAGCTGCACTCCAGAACCGGCACATCATCAACTGTTGCAGTAATCGAACGGGGAATATCTACCATAATCAAATCCCCTGCTTTCATTTCAAGAACATCAGCCAGAGTTAGTTCAGCATGCCCTAAAGAAGCACATAATTCAACTTCTGCCAGTCTAACCTGGGAACGCAACAATCCTAGCCAGCGATCATCGGACTCCATTCGATCGCCTTGCGTTGTACTGATCAAGAGGGTGCGAATCGGCTCAATCATAGCATAGGGCAGACAAACGTGAAAATCTCCTCCCCCATTTCCAAGTTCTATATTAAATGTAGTAACCACAACCACTTCTGTAGGTGAAGCAATATTTGCAAATTGCGTATTCATTTCTGAACGGACATATTCGAACTGTACCGGATAGACCGCTTTCCAGGCAAGTTCCATCTCATTAAAGGCCACTCGTAACATATTCTGGATAATGCGCTGTTCAGTAGGGGTAAAATCACGCCCCTCAACCCGCATATGAAATTGCCCATTCCCCCCAAACAAATTATCAACGACCAAAAAAACAAAATTCGGGTCGAAAATAAACAAGGCCGAGCCACGCAGAGGCTTAACCTGAACAATATTCATGTTCGTCGGGACGATCAGGTTACGAATAAATTCACTGTACTTAACTACTTTTACAGGGCCAACGCTAATTTCGGCATTACGGCGCATAAAATTAAACAGCCCAATCCTAAACTGCCGTGCAAAACGTTCATTGATGATTTCAAGCGTCGGCATACGGCCGCGCACGATCCGCTCCTGCTTGGCAAAATTATAGGCCTGGATACCAACTGCGCCTGTTTCGCCCGAAGGCTCATCCGCCTCGCCGGTAACACCCTTAAGCAGAGCATCAATTTCATCTTGGGAAAGAATTTCAGACATTACTGTACAATAAACGAATTAAACAAAACATTTTTGACCCCATTCGCTCCTGATGTACCCACCAGTAACTTGTTGACACTATCCCGAATTTCAGTTGCAAGCTTTTGCTTGCCTTCAGCAGTTCGAATATTGGCCGAGGTCTGGCTGCTTAACAATAAAAGCAGGGTATTACGCACTTCAGGCATAATAGCTTTTATTTTATTTTCTACTTTAGAATCAGCAAGCTGCAAGTTAATTTCTATCTGGAGATAGCGATCTGCATCAGTATCTCTTAAATTGACTGTAAACATATCCAGCTTAAGAAATACAGGCGGAACCCGGCTAAGCCTGGACTGCCCGGCATGAGCCTTGTCATGCTTAGCAGAATAAATCTTCCATCCATACCACCCACCCACTGCAACAGCTATAATCAGAAAAATGAGCAATACAAGTTTAAGAAAACGCTTTGGCTTTTTATTCAATGGCGCAGATTCTTCAAGCTCTTCCGAATCTTCCACTACCTCCTTTTGCGCCATATCCACCTCTGTTATTTGTTATTTTTATAACCCTACCATTGAGATAAAAACTACGCAACTTCAAACTTCTCTTCCATAAAAGACGGATCATACAAACATATCAACCAGCCCTAGAGCAGAAAATGCCAATGCAAAACCCTGGCTATTATTGTCCGCCATTCTACCGGCACCTGAGTGATACGAAAAGGTATATCCGGGCTGACTTTGTCCAGACTGGCGACCTGAATTATCACTTGAAACTTGTGCTTGGCCTAAAGTCATGCCTGAAGCATCCATCTGGGCACGCAGCCTAGGCATAGCGGCCACTATGGCATCCCGGACACCTGCCTGATGACTCAAAAAAACGGCATTTACCTCTCCTTGATGAACACTAAGATGTACCTGAACAGGCCCAAGATCAGGCGGATTAAGATGCAGATTAGCCACATGGGTCTGCTGACCCGCAAGCAAGACAATTTTCTGTGAGAAATCATCTGGCCAGACCGGGGAACCAAATGCAGCGCCTACATGTTGCACAGAGGCAACAGAAACCTGCTGGGTGGGCGAAGAAGACAAGTTTGTCCCTAAAACCCCTTGCAAGGTGGAAGGCGTGGAAGTCTCCTGCTTTATCTTAAATTCCGGCAGAAATTGCCGAAAATCGGCAAGATTTGCCGACAAACCCGGCAAGGCTGATAAATGGGCAGAGCCTATTGGATACAACGAAGAATCTGTTTGGGGCGGGTTTTCAAAAACAACCCCCAAACCATTTTCCTTATCAGCACCTTTAAACGGATTAGCGTTAACCAATGATGTCAAATGTAAAGGGGCACTCGACACAGGTGGTGCTGCGTCAAAAGCATATTGCCCTAGCCTGCTATTCAGCCCTGAGGGACTGCTCTGGGATGATCCATTCAAAGGAACCTTGGTAACATCATAATTAATAATATCATTTGATTTTAAAATCTGTCCAGATACCTGAGATTGAACTTGAGGACTAATGCCAATAGCAGGCTGGGTCAAAACCTGCAACTGCTGCAACAAAGCCTGCAGGTTACTTACCAAAGCCGTACTATCCAGCGCAGAATCACCCTTAATCAAAGAATGAACTAAAGATTCGAGATCTTTTGCTTTTTTTCCATCCAAGGATAACCCTGCATCTTTCTGTTCTAAATCCGGCCCCATCAACTGCGACAAAACCTGATTAAAATCGGCTGGGATTTGAGTTTTACTACCTTGAGCCCCTTTTATATAAGACAGGACAGCCTCAAGTTGAGAAGACAAATCCCGAGGCTGCGTTTGCCCCCCAGGCTGTAAGACCGTAATCAAGTTAGCAACTGACATCGCTGGCATGTTCGCTCATCGCTGAATAAACAACTTAAGTTAATGCAAGAATTATGCCAATAAGCTAACGCTTATGTCGGGAAGCATATTCATCTGATTCTTTTTGATCACGCTTTGCCAGCTTTTGCTGTAATGAACGATTCTGACGCTCCTGAAGAAGCAGGTAGGATTGATGCTTTTGACGGGTATGATTCCAGTCCCCAACTGCTATATCATAGGATATCCTATATCTTTCAACCAACTGGATCTGCATCTGAATTGCCTCTTCCAGTTTTTCCAAAAAAAGATAAAAATCACGCCACGCTTTTGCACTTAGGCCATTTCTGTCAGATTGGCCTAATCGTGAACGATACTCCTCTTGGTATTTCTGAAGCTCTATAAGCTTACCTTGGGCTTCTTCAAATAACCCTTTCTTTTCCTGCATGGCTTTTGCAGCATACTGTTCAAGTAGTTCGGCATGATCAATTAAAAAACTCAGCTGTTGGTGTTGGGGCATATTTTTCTGTTTTTAGTTATGGTTGATTCGTATTAATAAAATTTCAGGTTATTAAGAAAATAAAGCCTGTAACGCATGAACACTTGAACTATAAGTTTCGCATTTATACATATCCTGCTGAAGAAACCTTGAAAGTTCCGGATATCTTGCAACCGCCTCATCAAGATCTGAGTCATGGCCAGGACTATAGGCTCCAACACTAATCAGGTCACTGCTTCGCCGATACCGGGCATAAAGATGTTTGAACCGCCTTGCTTGACCCATTTGTTCATTTGGGGCAATCTCAGAAAATACCCGACTGACAGATGCCTCGATATCAATCGCAGGATAGTGCCCCGAATCAGCCAGTTCTCTTGATAAAACAATGTGTCCGTCCAGAATGGCTCTAGCTGCATCTGCTATTGGATCCTGAGGATCGTCTCCTTCTGTCAGAACAGTATAAAACGCGGTAATTGAACCCCCGCCAGGTGGCCCGTTCCCCGCGCGCTCAACCAACTGGGGCAAACGGGCAAAAACCGATGGGGGATATCCTTTAGTAGCAGGAGGCTCGCCAATAGCCAAAGAAATTTCCCTTTGCGCCATTGCCACACGGGTCAACGAATCCATAATCAGTAAAACATGTTTGCCACAATCCCTAAAGTACTCGGCTATGGCAGTAGCATAAGCCGCTCCATGCAATCGTTGCAAAGGTGGTGTATCCGCAGGGGCAGCAACGACAATAGCCCTTCGAAGTCCATCCTGGCCGAGAATGTTTTCAATAAACTCTTTTACCTCCCTGCCACGCTCACCAATTAATCCGACCACAATTACTTCTGCATCTGTATACCTTGCCATCATTCCCAGCAAGACACTCTTGCCCACACCTGATCCAGCAAAAAGCCCCATTCTCTGCCCCCGGCCAACGGTCAGCAAAGCATTAATAGCCCGGACACCAACATCCAATACCTGATTAATCGGGGCACGCATTAATGCATTGTAGGGACGGCTCTGCAGGGGGACATGGTTCGTATAATCTATCGCACCAAAAGCATCCAATGGCTGGCCATGCCCATCTAGCACACGGCCTAACAAAGACATCCCAACAGGAACCTGTTTTACCCGATCAACATTACGCCTTCTGGGTCGAAAACGTCTTCCTGGCCTAAGCGGATAGGGCATATTGCTGTCAGATGGCGCAACTAAAGCTCCTGGCATTAATCCATGTACCTCACCAGAAGGCATTAGATAAAGATGATCACCCGCAAACCCGACCACTTCTGCCTCAACGGTTCCACCCCAAGGTAAAAACACCTTACAGTTACTGCCAATAGGCAAATGAAGCCCTATCGCCTCCATCACCAGTCCTACTACCCGGGTCAAACGGCCATAAACCACCCAAGGAGGCATTTGTTCAATCTGAAGCAAACAATCATTCAAATAGTGTTTCAGGCTCAATCAATCACTCTTCCCAAGCGCCTGGCTCATCAAATGCTGCCAACAGCTGTTTCCAGCGACCTTCAATTGTGGCATCTACGGTATTCTGGACTGTTTCTATTCTGAGTCCACCCCTGCGTATTGCAGCATCTTCAAGTATCTGCCACTTGCCTTCACGAATTTCCTCCGCTAAAACAGAACGGACTAGCCGGGCATCTTCCGGATGTAAAAATAAACGGGGGGGCATTTCCAGCCAGGGTAATGAACCCATCACCTCCTTTATTACCCCGCATACCAACTCCGGTTTTGCCGATAAGGCGCATCGAAGAAACTGCTTACATAGAGCCAGGACCACATTAAAAACATCTGTTTCAATCTCTTCAACCCATTTGCTTCTCGCCTCATTCAGTTCAGCCAGTAACAAACCGAGTTGTTTGGCTTTTTCATTCACCTCATTCATTCCTGCGGCATACCCTTCCTGGCGCGCCAATTCCTGAATATGCTCAACTTCATTTGCTGTCGTCAGGCTAACAGGTGACCCCGCAGCCGGGGCATCCATAGCTGCCATCTCCCAGCGCTCATAAGCAGACAGGGTTTCCTTCGGAATGATTTTACTTTCAGACAAACTGATCGTCTCCCTTGCCACCTAAAATGATTTCTCCCTTTTCTGCAAGACCCCGGACTATTTTTAGAATCTCTTTCTGCTGTGCTTCCACTTCAGATAGCCTGACCGGTCCCTTGGCTTCCAAATCATCCCGAAGCATATCCGCAGCCCGCTGGGACATATTACGAAAAATTTTTTCACGTAAAGCATCCGTAGTGCCCTTTAAAGCCACAATCAGGGCTTCGGATTGAACCTCACGTAACAATAGCTGAATTCCGCGATCATCAATATCAATCAGGTTATCAAACACAAACATCTCATCCTGGATTTTTTGTGCCAGATCGGGATCATAATCCCGAATTCCAGAAAGCACCCCTACCTCATTCTGCCCACCCAGGAAATTCAGGATCTCAGCAGCAACACGCACCCCTCCAGCAGCGCTTTTTTTCATCTTGCTACTACCAGCAAGCAATTTTGCCAGCACATCATTCAGTTCTTTCAAGGCCTGAGGCTGAATTCCATCAAGTGTCGAAATACGCAACATAACATCATTCCTGAGCCGCTCAGTAAATTGATTCAGGATGTCGCTAGCCTGATCCCTCTCCAGATGAACAAGAATCGTTGCGATAATTTGAGGATGCTCATTCTGAATCAATTCTGAAACCGTTTTAGCATCCATCCATTTTAAATCCTCGATTCCACTGATATCATTTCCCCGGAAAATACGATCAATCAGCCCTTGTGCCTTATCCTCTCCCAAAGCCTTGGTTAGTACCTGACGAATATATTTATCACTGTCTTCAGTAAAATTGGTATGCTCTATCGCTTCCTCATTAAAATCTTTCAACACTTCAACTACTTTTTCACGACTCAGGTTTGATAATTCAGCCATGGCTGCCCCAAGCTTCTGAACTTCCTTTGGCCCGAGAAACTTAAAGACCTCGCTGGCTTCATCCTGACCCAAAGTCAGCAACAGAATAGCGCTTTTCTGTAACCCGCCCTTACTCATTCATTTTCCATCCAGTCCTTGACCACATTAGCCACAATTGACGGATTCTGTCGGGCTAGATCCTTGGCAGCCTGGAGATTCTGTTCATACCCTTCCCGTTGCCTGGGGGCAGCCGCCTCAAAAGAAGGAGCAGCTGCCTGCGGTACTGGCTTCGGTGCTTTAGCAAGCATTTCGTATAGCATACGTCTCAAACTCAAGAAAACAATCAAGACCACACCTGCCGTAAGGAGATCCTTAAGCACTTCTTCAGCAATGGCTATATTATCCGGATTCTTATAAAAGGGGGTATGAGGCAAAGCTACTACAGGCTTAGTACTAAAGGCCGTATTCACGATATTCAAGCTGTCACCGCGCTTAGGATCAAACCCCATGGCACCTTTAACCAGCTTATTGATTTCATCCATCTCAGACTGATTAAGCGGAACAAGCTTGGTGCTTCCATCCCGATTGACGACAGGTCTGTAATTAACTACCACAGCCACGCTCAGTCGTTTGATGCTCCCGGCTGGTTGAACCGAGTGCTGAATCGTTTTATCCACGTCATAATTGGTTGTGGAAGATTTCCGACTATGAACCGGCATCAAGGACGAATTGGTGCTAACAGTTCCGGCTGTTGTTGCCGTTCCATTCAAGGGTGTAGTCCCGCCTGAAGAAGATGCAGCCGTGGAAACTGATTGGCCTGGGGGTTGATTTGCCGCTGAACCTACCACCCCTCCCGGAGCAGGGGTGGTACTTGTTGACTCTTTTTTCTGCTGGCTCAGGATCGCAGCGGTACCAGGCGTGCCATTAGGCTGAAAGGTTTCTGCTGTCTGTTCCATTCTAGAAAAATCAAGATCAGCGGTTACAGCTGCACGTACATTGTTCCTACCCACAATTGGAGCAATAATCGCCTGGATACGGTTCGCCAATGCTTGCTCAACCTGTCCAACGTAATCAAGCTGATCAGCATTAAGATTTACACCGTCGGAAGTGCCTTGTGGCTGACTCAGCACTTCTCCATTCTGGTCAACCACCGTTACATTTTTTGCTTCAAGTTGAGGTACGGATGCAGCAATTAACCGTTCAATCCCTGCAACTTGGCCGGCGCCCAAAGTTCGGCCAGGATAAAGGCTAACCAAAACAGATGCGCTAGGAGACTCTTGTTCCGAAACGAATACTGAAGGACGGGGAATAGCCAGTTGTACTCTTGCTGCTGATACAGCAGATATAGATGAGATGGTACGATCCAGTTCCCCTTCTAGGGCGCGCTGATAATCAACCTGTTCAATAAAGTCACTCGTCCCAAGCTTCTGGTTATCTAAAAGCTCAAATCCCACCACCGAACCGCGTGGCAATCCTTTACTTGCAAGTTTCAGACGGGTGTTATACACGTCATTGGAAGGCACAAGTATAGCGCTACCACCTTCGGCCATCTTATAAGGTACATTAAGCTGGGACAGGGCATTGATAATATTACCGCCATCCCGATTATTAAGGTTGCTATACAGGACACGCCATTGTGGTTTGTTAACATATATCCAGGCTACAAAGACAAAAGCAAAGAAAGCCGCTGTGCCAAAAATAACGGCAAGCTTTTGCCCGCTGCTCAATCGACCGAAAGACTGAAAACGCGATAGGAAGGATTGTTTGGGGGTAGCCATAATTTAGTAGATGGCCCTGTTTTTATGCCGGATCAAAAAACCCGAGATTTTTATACCCGTCAGACACTATACCTGCATGTTCATAATATCTTGATAAGCAGTAACCAGCTTATCCCTTACCTGCACCATCGTCTGAAAGGACAAACTAGCCTGCTGCAAGGATGCCATGACCTCATTTAGACTGGCCTGCCCGCTACCAGCAGAAAACGCCTGAGCCAGCTTTGTTGCATCCTGTTGCTGCGTGTTAACCTGATCAATTGATTTCTTGAGCAAGTCAGAAAAACCCGATCCGGAATTATCATCGGCACTCGTTCCAGTCGCTGTTTGCAACTGGCTTAATAACTGATCAATTCCCCGAATATCCATTTTCACTCCCAGATGCCGCAGCACCATCCAATTCCTGGAGACGATATTGCCTTAATTTATGCCGCAACGTGCGCTCACTCATGCCCAGCAATTCTGCTGCCCGTTTTCTTGAGCCTTCCGCTTTTTGCAAGGTTTCCAGAATATGATCACGTTCAAGCAAACGCATATTCAAGGTTTCCTGCGCCCGGCTTCCATCTAAACGGGGCAAAAAAAGATGCTCGCTTTCAATTACCGATGCAGGCGCCATGATCATGGCTCTTTGCATCACATTTTCCAGTTCTCTTATATTACCCGGCCAGTTATATTGCGTCAATTGCTGCTTGGCTTCAGGACTAAGCTTATATGGCGCACCCCCGCCTTTAAGATGACGCAAAAAAAATTCAGCCAACGGGATAATATCAGATGATCTCGACCTAAGAGGCGGTAGCTCCAAAGGTATGACATTAAGACGATAAAACAAATCCTCACGAAACCGTCCTTGTTGAACTTCTTTATACAGATCCCGATTAGACGTGGCAATGATTCGCACATCCAAACGAATGGAATGGGTCGAACCAATACGCTCCACCTCTTTTTCTTGCAGGACCCGTAACAATTTTGCCTGGAGGGGCAAAGCCATTTCAGAAACCTCATCCAGTAACAATGTTCCTTTTTGCGCCTGTTCAAATTTCCCGGCATGAGCCGCCGAAGCCCCTGAAAATGCGCCCTTTTCATAACCAAAAAGGGTTGACTCCAATAAATTATCCGGGATTGCCGCACAATTGATGGCAACAAACCCATCAGGTTTTCTTTGGGAATGCATGTGCAAAAACTGCGCCAGCAACTCCTTGCCACAGCCTGATTCTCCGGTAATCAGACAAGTTACCTCGGTTGGAGCGACTTTTAAAGCCACATCATAAATTTTCTTTACTCCCGGATCATGGCTCATGTATGCTTTATCGGGATTACTTTGCTGGGGTAACATATGCCGAGCCACTTCTGACAAAAGCCGTTCAGGTTCAAATGGTTTGGCCAAATAGCTTGCTGCCCCAGAACGCATTGCCTCAACTGCACGATCAATCACGCCATACGCCGTCATCAAGATAACCGGCAAAGCAGGCCAGCTAGCCTTAATTTGAGCCAGCAGTTCATGGCCATTTACTTTCTCCATCTGAACATCGGTCAAAACAAGACCCGGGTGATGCTGACGAATGATGCGCATTGCCTGCATCGCATCCGAGGCTGTCAGCACCTCATAACCCGCTAAAACGAATGTTTCAACTATTGCATCGCGAAGCGCCTCATCATCTTCAACAACCAGAACAGGTAACATAATCATTAATCCATCTATTTAATCTATCAGGCTGCCTATTCCCTGATATTGGGCAAATGTATTGAAAAACTGCTGCCCTGCCCAAGCTGGCTTGAAACCTTAACATGCCCACCCATACTTCCTATGATCTGCTGGACAATAGCCAGGCCTAGCCCTGTTCCATTAGCGCGTGTAGTAAAGAACGGTTCAAATAACCGGCTTCGTGTTTCTTCCGACATGCCATAACCTTCATCTTCAACGCTAAGGATAACCTCTTCCCCAGAAAAAGCTGCCAACCGTACCGTTTTCCCCGGGGCGGATGCTGCTAAAGCATTTTCAAGCAAATTAACCATAACACCAACCAATGACTGAAGATTGCCTTTCACCAGAACATCTTGATTTTGTTGAATCGTCAAAGTTATTTTCTGGTTTTCAAAATGAGGAAGAATAACATGCTTTACTGACTCCAAAAGTTCAGAAACATGAAATACACTTTGTTCAAGCTGTTCGCCTCGTACAAAAAGCAGCATATTGCCAACAAGGGTCTCAAGATGAAGCAATCGATCCCGTAATCGCTGGACAAATCGTTGCCTATCCAGAAAATCCAGTTTTTCCTTACCTAAATGGGCGGTATACAGTATCGCGGTCGAAAGGGGGGTGCGAATCTGATGGGCAAGCGATGCAACCATTTCACCCATAGCTAAAAGGCGCTGGCTTCGTTCAATCTTTTCCTTGGCAACATAATCCTCGGTAATATCATTAATCAGAATGACCTGCTCCCCTGTAGGGTCCATGACTGCAGTCATTAAGCTAAATCTTCTCCCCTGATTATCAATCCACTCATGGGGGGTCTGTGTCGCTTGCAGGTTTTGGCTAATCCTTGTCCATTCGGCGCCCGTTTCTACATCCCTGAAGGCAGTCCGTGCCGCTGGATTAGCTTCTATCACTTTTCCGCTCTGATCAAGGACCAGAACTCCTGCCGGCAAAGATGACAACAACAACGCAAGCCTTCTGGATAAAGCCTCCTTTTCCACCAGTTCTTTACGCAGTGCGACATTGGCTTCGGCAAGTTCGCCTTTAAGTGCTTCAATACGGACAGAAAGCGCAGAATAAGAACGGGTTAGATCCGCAGAAACCTGATTAAAGAGCGTAAACGCCTGTTCAAGTGCTTTCTTATCAATCATTTCTTTATCCATAAATACCATCATAGCCTAGATCTAATGGGTCTGCAGCTATACGGGACAAAGAAGTCTCACCAGAAAGTCCGGTTTCTGTTAAAGTTTTGCCGGGGATGGCCGATTAAGTTTACAGAGGCCCGTACAAGCCAACAAAATGGCCAGATCAGGAGAACAAAACCAAAATGTCCGAACTTTTCAAGGATATCGAAGCACGATCGCGTCTTGCCGGTGCCAACAAGCTGGAAATCCTTCTATTTAATCTAGGAATCGATCCTCATTCCAGAAGAACCGAAACTTTCGGGATCAATGTCTTTAAAGTAAGGGAAGTGATGCGCGCGCCAGAAATTACCCGCGCCCCAGAAATGCCCCCAGCTGTTGTAGGTATGGTTTCATTAAGGGGGCTTCTGGTCCCGGTCATTGATCTGGCACAATATGCGGGTATGAGCCCGGAGAGTCGGCCTGAAATTCTTATCGTTACTGAATACAATGGAAATACACAGGGGTTTTTAGTACAAAATGTTGACACCATATTACGCCTTGAGTGGTCCTCCATTCGTTTACCCCCTGAAATGCTCGGGACCCGACTTGGAGGCCTTGTTACTGCCGTAACCGAATTGGAAGATGGTCGGCTGGTCATGTTACTTGACGTAGAAAAAGTTCTTTCTGAAACAAGCCACTTTGATGATGAAACCCTTTTTACCGGGATTAAGCCACTCAATCTAGAGAATCATTGTGTATTCTTTGTTGATGACAGCCATGTTGCGCGCAAACAAATCACGCAAACTCTGGACGCGTTAGGTCTAAGACATCTTAGCGCAGCTAATGGAAAGGCCGGATGGGAAAAGCTACAAAAGATTGCACAGCAGGCTGAACGCTTACAGCAACCCGTCTCCAACTATATCCAGGCCATTCTCACTGATATAGAAATGCCGGAAATGGATGGCTATGTTCTTACCAAGCTTATCAAAAGCGACCCCAGGTTCAGTGGCCTTCCTGTCATCATGCATTCATCCCTCTCGAGTGTCTCCAACCAGATACTCGGAAAAAACATAGGAGTCGATGCCTATGTTCCAAAATTTGAGCCACATGCTCTAGCCGACACCTTGGCTGCATTACTTTTAGGCAAGGGGCAATCATGAAATCCCACAAAAGTGAATTACTGGAAGTGGTTGAAGCTAAAACTCGACTTGCCGGCTCAAATAAAATGGAAATCCTCTTGTTCTCTCTCGGGGGACAGGAAACTTTCGGGATCAATGTCTTTAAGATAAGAGAGGTATCACGTACGCCTCATATCACCAAAACACCCAACATGCCAACTGGTGTCGAAGGCGTCATCAGTCTTAGAGGTAATATCATCCCGGTTATTTCTCTTGATTACTTTGTCAGGCAGAAGAAACGTTCCAATCAACTCCCATCGTACATGATTGTGGCCGAATACAACAAACGAACATTGGCTTTCCTGGTTCATGAAGTTGACCGAATCGTTCGAGTAGACTGGGAGGAGGTGCGGCCGCCGGAAGGAATGTTATTTGACAATTCTGCGATGATTACAGCGGTAATTACCTTGGCTGATGGCAGGCTTGTTTCCTTACTTCATGTCGAACAAATTCTAGCCCAGGCAATGGGAGAGCCAGAGATTCCTGATCTTTTGCCCGTTGACATGAAAGCAGAAGAAATCATCTTTGTTGCGGATGATTCCGCCGTAGCTCGAAAAGAAATTGCTTCTGTGCTGGATAAAATGAAAATCCGGTTTCAAATTGCCTCCACAGGGCGAGAAGCCTGGGAGAAGCTTAAAGAGTTTGCAGCTCGGGCCCAGGCAACAGGAACGCCCTTAAGGGAGCAAATTAAACTCATTCTGACTGATGCTGAAATGCCGGAGATGGACGGTTACGTTCTAACCGGCCATATTAAGAATGATTATCGATTTGAGGGTATTCCTGTCATCATGCATTCTTCCCTATCATCTGAAGCTAACAAGGACATGGGAAAACAAGCCGGGGTCGATGCCTATGTGGCCAAATTTGATGCAGGAGTCCTTGCAGAAACAATCCGGCCTTTTTTATAAGGATGATGTCCCAATTGCTACAGTTATCGTATAGTGTTTTTTTTAAAATTGTACCGAGGATATGCAATGCCTGATAAAAAAAATCTACGGTTCCTAATAGTGGATGACTTTTCCACCATGCGACGTATTATTCGCAATCTACTTAAAGAATTGGGGTTTACCAATGCAGATGAAGCAGAGGATGGAAACGCTGGTCTGCTCAAACTTCAAAATGGTGACTTTGATTTTGTCATTAGTGATTGGAATATGCCAAACATGACCGGTCTTGATCTGCTTAAGGCAATCCGATCTACCGCAGAGCTCAAGCATCTTCCTGTGTTAATGGTCACTGCCGAGGCCAAGAAAGAAAATATCATACAAGCGGCACAGGCAGGTGCTTCCGGGTATATCGTTAAACCCTTTACTGCAGCAACCCTTGAAGCAAAATTAAACAAAATTTTTGAAACCATGAACAAAGGGGTCTGATTCATGAGTGATCAGCAAACTATAACAGGTGATTCAGACGAACTTCAGGACTTGTTTGATCTCGTAGCCAAGGGGATGGAAGAGCCAACAGTGCCATCAGATCAACTACCCCAAGGGCAGCATCAGGAGGCTGAAGACCTACATACCCAAATCGGTCACATGACACGCAAACTGCATGATACCTTAAGAAGCCTTGGGTATGACAAAGCACTTGAACGAGCGGCAGAGTCCATCCCTGATGCACGAGAGAGGTTAAGCTATATTGCTGCCATGACAGAAAAAGCAGCTACCCGTACATTGACAGCCATTGAAAATGCCAGGCCAAAACAAGACAGCCTGGCTCTTCAGGCCAAAGAGCTTGGGGGGCAATGGGATGCTCTTTTCTCTAATCAACTGGGTATAGATGGGTTCAAAACCCTTGCAGAAAAAACCCGATCGTTTCTAAACGAAGTCCCCGAAAAATGTGCGGCCACCAATGCTCAATTAATGGAAATCATGATGGCGCAGGATTTTCAGGATTTAACCGGACAAGTCATTAAAAAAGTAACAGAGCTGGCACAGGATCTAGAAGCGGAGCTTCTCAATATCCTGGTAGCCAGTACTCCACTTGAAAAAAGGGAAAAACACGACAAAACCCTGCTTAACGGGCCTGCCATGTCATCATCGAACGATGTTCTCCACAATCAGGGCCAGGTGGATGAGCTTCTGGAAAGTTTGGGTTTCTGAGGAAAAATATCATGAGTAGTCCATTTGGAGCCATGACTGATTTATTGGGGGATTTTTTAACTGAGGCAGGAGAACTGCTATCTGACTTGGATAACAAGCTCGTTGAGCTTGAAAGAACCCCCCATGATAGAGGGCTGCTTAACGATATCTTTAGAAGCTTTCACACAATAAAGGGTGGCGCTGGATTTTTAAACATCACTCCTTTGGTCTCATTATGCCACCGGACAGAAAACCTGTTCGATAAACTACGCAATGAGGCCTTGGCCCTAACACCCGAACTGATGGATCATATCATGGCCGCAACAGGTGCGGTTCGCTACATGTTTAACTTTCTTAACCAGAACCAAATGCCTCCTGACGCTGATGGCGCTGTGCTGTCCGCTCTCGATGACGCTCTCTCGGTTCAGCCTGCCTTGCAAATACAGGGTGAAGCAACTCCTGGTATGCCCTCTGAAAAAAATGAAAACGCTAACAATCCTGACTGGAGCCTTCTTTATCAAGCCATCATGGCCACATCGGAACCTAAAACCCAATCGTCTGACCCGTCAGTCCCTCACCAACCAACCAGTCTAAACAACAAAAAAACTGAAATGCCTACTGAAGCTATCAGCCCTAAAACAGCACCCAGCCAAACCCATGCACCAACATCAACCACCCGGGAAGCCAGCATTCGAGTCGACATCAATCGTCTTGATATGGTCCTTAACCTGGCAGGAGAAATCGGATTAACCAAAAACCGCCTAACCTGCTTACGCACAGGCATCCTTAATGGTGCACATGATGCAGAAACGCTGCATGCCCTTGATGAAGCGGTAAGCCAACTCGATCTACTTGTAGGCAACCTGCAAAATGCGGTGATGAAAACCCGGATGCAACCTATTGGCCGGTTATTTCAGAAATTTCCTAGAATGGTCAGGGATCTGGCACGCCAACTTGGCAAGGAAATCGAATTAATTATTGAAGGCGAAGAAACAGAGATAGATAAAACAATGATAGAGGATCTGAATGATCCTTTGGTTCATTTAATTAGAAATGCCCTGGATCATGGGGTGGACTCCCCTGACGAAAGGCTAGCACAGGGCAAGCCGGCATGCGGTATCATCCGTTTAAGTGCCATGCAATCCGGGGATCACATCCTGATCGAGATTAATGATGACGGTCGTGGCATGAACCCTGAGACCATTCGAAATGTTGCCGTTAAAAAGGGAATCATTGACATAGTCACGGCCAAATCCCTGGATGACAAACAAGCCTGCAACCTGATTTTTATGCCTGGGTTTTCCACAAAACAAGAAATATCGGATATCTCAGGCCGAGGAGTCGGGCTAGATGTAGTCAAAACCAACATTCAGAAATTAAACGGTCGCATTGATGTTCGCTCTACCATCAACCAGGGAACAAACTTTCTTATTTCCCTTCCTCTGACCTTGGCTATTTTACCTGTATTAATTGTAGAGGTAAGCGGGCAATCGTTTGCGGTTCCCCTATCTATGGTTCGAGAAATTCTTCCCATTCAGGCTGATCAAATCCAAGAGGTCTCCGGACGCTCAACCATGGTTTTAAGAAATGAAGTTCTCCCTGTTCGATCACTAGCCAGTTTTATTCATTGGCCGGATTCCGAGAATCCCTCTTTCGGCGTGCTCATGCATTCAGCAGAAACTTCGTTTATCCTAACCATTGATCGTTTTATCGGGCAAGACGATGTCGTCATCAAACCCTTACTTGACATTAAACCTGAAGGTGTTGCCGGAGCAACCTTATCCGGTGACGGTAACATAGTATTGGTGCTAGACATGGAAACACTGGTCAGCAGAGCCGCCTGAACAAGGGGTATATTTGCCGCCAGTAAATTCTCCAAACACCGTACACTTAAAGGATTTATTACATGCTGGTATTGATTGGCGCACTTATTGTTATCGGTGCAGTTTTTGGTGGATTCGCACTCGGAGGGGGCCACCTTGCAGCATTGTTGCAACCCATTGAGCTATTGATGATTGCAGGAGCCGCATCTGGTGCATTCGTCATTGGCAATAACAGTAAAACCATCCGTTCCACCCTAAGTGCTATTCCAACCATTTTCAAAAGCTCCCACTATACCAAAACCGTTTATATGGAGTTACTGGCCCTGCTATATGAGATACTCAACAAAATAAAGAAGGAAGGGCTCATGGCCATTGAGCAGGATGTTGATGCCCCCAATGAATCTGCCATTTTTGCAAAATATCCCCTTATTCTTAATGATCACCATGCCGTTACCTTTATCACGGATTACTTGCGGATGATGGTCAGCATCAAACTCAATGCCTTTGAAATTGAGAACCTCATGGATAATGAAATCGAAACCCATCATCATGAAGGTGAGGTGCCCGTTCATGCTATTGCAAAAATTGGAGACGGCCTTCCAGCTTTTGGTATTGTCGCAGCTGTTATGGGAGTAGTTCACACGATGGAATCAGTAGGGCTCCCTCCAGCTGAACTTGGCAATCTCATCGCACATGCATTGGTAGGTACTTTCCTTGGGATCCTGCTGGCCTATGGATTCGTTTCTCCATTATCCAGCGCAATTGAATATAAAGTGCATGAGTCAACTAAATTTTTCCAATGTATTAAAGTTACCCTTCTAGCCAGCCTGAACGGCTATGCACCACAGATAGCTGTTGAATTTGGCCGGAAAGTCTTATTTTCAACTGAAAGACCATCCTTTAGCGAACTTGAAGAACATGTACAACGCAGCAAGGGACGTTAAAAGCTATCATGGCAGAAAGCAAACAACAGAATCTAATCGTTATTAAACGCTCACGCAAACAGGCAGCCGCCTTTCATGGCGGCGCCTGGAAAATTGCCCTGGCCGACATGATGACAGCCATGATGGCTTTTTTCCTCCTGATGTGGCTTCTAGGTTCTACAACAAAAGGACAGCTTGAAGGAATAGCAGATTACTTCAGAACGCCCCTTAAAGTCGCCCTGTCCGGGGGGGACGGGAGTGGAGACAGCTCCTCCGTCATTAAAGGAGGAGGCACAGATCTGACACGCTCAACAGGACAGGTTGATAAAAGTAACCAGAAAATAAGAAAAAGCGTATTCAGCCTTAATCAAGCCAAAGCAATAGTGGGGCAGCATGAAAAACTCAAATTCATCCACCTCAAGCAAAAACTTGAACAGGCCATTAATTCAAACCCTGATTTAAAAAAATATCGCGATCAAATCCTAATGGACTTTACCCCTCAAGGCCTTCGTATCCAGATAGTGGATAAAAAGAACAGGCCCATGTTTGATCTGGGTTCAGTCAACCTGAAACCCTATACTATTAAAATTTTGGCTCAAATCACTCAGCTCATCAATCAGGTTAATAATCAAATTGCTATTACTGGGCATACTGATAGCGCGCCTTATGCCGGTGGAGAAAAAGGATACTCAAACTGGGAGCTCTCAACTGATCGGGCTAATGCATGCAGACAAATCATGGTTTCACAAGGGCTCAAACCCAGCAAGGTCCTTCGAATCATCGGAACGGCTGATGCGGTTCCGTTTGACCCCAAGAATCCACTTGACCCCATGAACCGACGTATTTCGATTCTCATCATGACGAAAGCTGCGGCAGATGCAGCCAAGTCAGAAGGAGCAGGGCTCCATGTTAATGGCGCATTTAAACTGACTCCAAAAGAAATCGGCACCCCGGCTCATTCATCACATGGCTAAACGCCCTCAATCTAGTCTTAGCGCTCGTGAACAAAAAATCCTGATTCAAGCAGGCCTGGCTTACGAAGCCGGGGATATCTATCAAGCTGAATCCTTGGCAGGGCAAATTCTCCAGCGCCACCCCCACCAGTTCGATGCAAGTTATATCCTGGCAATTGTAGCCGTTGAACGTGAAAATCCAAAAGCAAGACAACTCGCACTTAATCTGGTTCCTTTTTTACCTCAAACTGCTGAGCATCAGTTCAATATGGGTGTCCTTTTTGAAAAACTTCGAGATTTTGATTCTGCTGCAACCTATTATCGATGTTCGCTCCAATTAAGATCAGACCACTTTGAAACCCTAATGGCATTGGGCAACTGTGAACTTGCATTAAGACATCCGGATACGGCTATAGAACTTTTCGAAACCTGTCGCCAGCTTCAGCCCTGCGACCCACGTGTATGGAATAATCTAGGTGCGGCATTTAACGAAACAAGCTGCCTTGATAAAGCAGAAAAAGCTTATCTTGAAGGCCAGCGCCTTGATCCGACATCTTCTTTTATTCAAACCGGCCTGGCTTGTGTATATGGCAGAATGAACCGGTTGGATTGCGCTATTCCCCTACTTGAGGAAGTAATCGCAAACAATCCGGGATATGAAACAGCACACTTCAATTACAGCGCATTCTTATTAATTAGCGGTCAATTCAAAAAAGGCTGGCCTGAATACGAATGGAGACGCAAAACACCTGTCTGGAAAGAAGACATGCCTGCCATGTCACAACCAGAATGGCAAGGAGAGGCCCTGCTAAACAAAACCTTGTTAATAGTCTGCGAACAAGGTATTGGTGATACGATACAATTCATCCGTTTTTTACCCAAACTGTTAGCTATGGGCGCAACAGTAGCCATAGCGTGCGAGCCGATTCTGACGCCCTTGCTAGCCTGCCTAAACCTTCCTGTTCAACTCATAGACAAAAAAACACAGGCTTCTAATTTCAAAGCTGATTTCTGGCTACCCTTATTAAGTCTGGCTCTTAGGCTTGATATCGATCTCCTCAATCCTGATTCAAGCCCTTATATTAGAATCAGTGACGAAAAAATAAGAGATGCCAGCCAAAAAATCCATAAACACGCACCAAATGCGACAAGAAAAATAGGCTTAATCTGGGCTGGAAATCCCCGCCACTCCAACGACCTAAACCGAAGTATGCACCCAGGGCAATTTCTGCCTCTGGCCAACCTGAAAGAAACAGTATTTTTTAGTCTACAAAAAAATGGCCCTGGCCCTCAGGCTTACCCCGAACTCAAAAACCTGAACATTATCGATCTTGCGCCTTATCTCGAAACCCTTCTGGATACCGCAGCATTCATCATGTGTCTGGATAGCGTGATTACGATTGATTCCGGGATAGCACATCTATCAGGCGCGCTCGGGGTCAGCACATATGTCCTCTTGCCAGCAATCGGGACAGATTGGCGCTGGCTACTTAATCGAAACGATACACCCTGGTACCCCAGTATCAGGTTATTTCGCCAAACCAGGCCTGGGAATTGGGTTGAACCTATTCAGGACCTGCTCCATTTCCTGCAATCACCACCTTCTCGTAATATCTTGATTTTATGTGAAAACACGGAACATCTAGAGACCCAGATTGGCCTGACACTATTACAATCTGCCGTACCGGAACAGTTCCATCTGTCACTTGGACAGCTCAACCCATGGAAACTTACTGATCAAGGACCATTTGATCTGGTTATCCTTGGAGTAGGCACCAGTTTCCGTCCTGAAGTTTTTACAGATCAGCTTTTCACGTTACTGGACAGTATCCCTCAAAAAATTGGCTTATTCGGTTTGGAAGAAAATCTGGATGAGCTTCTGCTAAACAGAATATTAGTCCATCTGGATTTCTGGTTTACACGGACTTCGTCTGACATGAAACAGGCAAAGGGTACGCCCAAGGCAATTTTTTTCGGAGACTGGCTCCTTAAAATCTTTGCGCTCCAGACCGCTCAAAATCCTCTTGAATTGCAAGCAGGAGACGAAATCTGGGATGAAGAAGATGCCATTTCAAAAATTCAGTCCCACAAAAAAGTCAAGGCTCTATCCATGTCAACCTTCCTGTGTGCTCTTCATTCGGCAGAGACGCTTACTTTCGAAACAGACCAAAATAAAACCTGTCAGGCGCTTATAGAGGATATATTTCATATCACGGCACAACAAGGCGACTTAATCCATCCGGACCAGAACCGTCTCATCGCCTACAAGAATGATAGGCTAACCCTGTTCAAGACATTCCAGAAACTACTACTCAAGCTCGCCCTTCAAGTTTAACGTCTGCTTCCTCAAGCCGGTAAAGCCAGGCCAATAACTCCGCCACAGCACGATAAAGCTCCGGAGGAATATGCTCATCCAGATCAATTTGCATCAGCAATGAGACCAGAGCTGGAGATTCATGCACATATACGCCTGCAGCTTTTGCTTTTTCAATAATCATTTCAGCCAATAAGCCTCGCCCCTTGGCCACGACCCGCGGCGCAGAATCATCTTCCTGATAAGCTATAGCTACAGCTGATGGCAGCAGCTTGACATCAGTATTACTCATCAATTCTTCTCACAGTCAGCTTGGTCAGATGCAAACCCGCAGATTCCATCTGTTGTGACAATAATCCTTTTGAGGCCATTAATTCCTCCTTGCTCGCCATATCAGCAGTCTCACAATGAATACTCACCCCACCTGCAGCATAAAGAAGCCAGGCGCTGACTTTCCCAATACGAGGAAGGGTAATATGTATCAATGTTTGCCAGGGCTGCTGTTCCTGATCCAGGGTAGGAGACTGCCCATAAATATGAAGTTCAACGGGTAGGCGGGGCCAAAGTTCTCCTTGATAAATCATCACACCTGTATTTAACAACCCTATCTGTGACTGAACATATGACAAATTCGGTGTATTTAAACCAGATAATTGGCCTGTAGGTAGCGCCGGCATTTTTTCAGAACCTGGATTAACGTTTAACTGGTTTTGAGGCTCTTGAGCGAGACTTTGCAGGTTTAGCTTGCCTTGAACCCACCGCACCAAATGAGACTCGTAAAACAATCCGCTTTTTTCTATGTTATGACGCAGGGCTTCGGCTATATGCGCACCTTGCAGAGTTGGCGCTTCAACCAGTGGGGAAGCCGGCCTGGCCTTTGGAACCGGGGCATCTTGCAACTCTTTTAAAAGTGAAACAAGAGCCCTGGCCTTTTCACTAATACTGGTTGTAGGAGAAGAAGATGGGGTGAGGGGGGCTCCAATTACAGCAGAACTGCCCCTAACAGCACCAGCCAAATTCAGGGAAACCGATTGACCCGGGTGTTCAGAAGCTGGCTTTGTGGTGTCGGCTGATTGTGGGGGCATGTTTTGCCTATCCACCTGAAAAACCTGGGTGGACTGAGCAGGCTGTTCCTTAACATTCTGCCTGGCCGATGAGGTTGCCGGAGCAGTATTCTCAAAATAAGTGCCAGGAAGTTGCAGTAAGAACGTTGGACGGGGCTGACTGCCGACAAATACCAAATTAAAAGACATTCCAGGTTGTGTATTCTTTGGCAGGTTCATGTCCAGCAACTGATTTTGGACCTGAACCTGAAATCGACCTGTCGGCAGGCTTGCGACAACGACTGCGGGCAGCTTTTGCCCGGGCTGCCACGGGGGTAAATTTGATACGGTTTCAGCAATATTGAGTAAAGGTGGTTCAACCAGTTTAAACATCAAACTGAGCTGATTTACCAAGTTATCCTGGACCATCTTGCTCTACTCCGATGCTTCCCTTTTTGAATGCAGGGCGACAATTAACTCCGCCTCAGCCCTAGAAATACCGCATTTCGCTGACAGGATCTGGGCTGGCTGGCCTTGGCGCGCAAGATTAATGCTTCATTATAAGGTGTCTCAACAACCTGTAGGGGTTGAAACGACTGATTATCAAGCTTCTGACGCAACAAATCGACATCTTCGCGAAGGACGCGCACCTGTTCTTGTAGCATCAAATCCAACGCACTTGATTTATCTTTACTGGCTATTCGAAACACAAATAAAATGACGGCTACAACGACTATCCAGGTACCAACAACAGTTGTCACAACCCATACCCAATCATTCATCTGCATGCTGCACCCTCCTAAGAGGGCATCATGCAATTGTGATCTCCTGAAGTCAACTCCCCTTGGTATAAGCCTGTCTCACTTTATATTCCAAGGCTACGCCACGAATATTGTCAGACAAAAACTCCATCTGGTTTTTAACCAGATCAATCAACTGCTGTTCGGCCTGCACTATTTCAGCAAGATGAACACGTCCTTCTTCAGACAGGGTCCGCACCAGGTCCGGGGAAATATTCATCCAGGACTGCATCAGAGGATCCCGTTGATATTGAAAAGAAGCAAGAATATCCCAGTTCCCTTTTTGGGCAGAATCAAGCATTTTCATGGTCAAATCATGAATAGCCCTAATTTGATTATCTGGATCAAACTTTTCCATATGACATAGCAACCCTTCCGGCCAATACTTCCGGAAGTTTTTGAGGCTCTTCAGGTTTGATGCTTAGCCAGGCACTTCGAATCTCATTAAGAAGCCCCGATACCTCCTCAAGCTTGCCTGGCAGGTTTCGTAAGTTAGCAAGAACGAGTTGGCGACACATATAATCATAAAGTGCCCCGAGGTTAGTGGCAATTTCTCCGCCCTTGGTCTCATCCAGGCTTGCCCTTAACCCCCCTTCAATAATGCCTATGGCCTTGGAAATCAACTGGCCCTTTTCTGGGGTGTTACCAGACATCATGGCCAGTTTAGCCGACCCTATTGAAACAAGAGCGCCATCAAGTAGCATGATAATCAGTTTATGCGAATTGGCTGCTTCCACACCTGTCTCCACATCAATTTTTTCATAGGCTTTTATAGCACTTTGTTTCAGCATGGCATTCATAAATTATCCTTGTTAAACCTTTAGATGATCAAAATATCTTGTCAAATTAATTAACCACCGCTGGACGTCGAATTGCTCAAATAATTAGGCATGCTTGTTATTGAACTTAACTGGCTGGTTAAAAACGTACTGGTGGAAGTTAGCTGCCCTACTAGCACATCCAATGCCGTAAACTGCTGTTGATACTGCTGCTGCAATTGTGATAACTGCTGATTCTGAAAACTTTTTTGTGCCTCAATGTTGGCTATACTGCTATTGATCCCGTTTGTCGCATTCGCCACAAGGCCATTAAGAGGATCCGTCATCTGCTGTACCATCTGGCTTAACTGGTAAGCAAAACCAGTTGAATAATTAACCGTTCCACGACTGCCCGTTGTTCCTCCTAAAACCTGAACGGATAGGCCGGCAGCCGGCCCTGTTGAAGCGGCACTCAAATACTGGCCACTTCCTGTCCCCGCAACTCCATTTATTGTTCCTTGCACATCAACCCCAGCCATGGAAGTCGGTGTTCCCATTAATCCTGTCTCACCATCTCCGCCTGAAACGTTTACGGAAGAAGTGGATCCATAGGTATTGGATATAATATCCAACACGCCAGAATTCTGGGTGACATTAACTTTTATCCCTGCCCCGGCAATGGCCGAATTCCCATTAATTGCTGACTGTACCGCCGCAGCCAGTGCAGCAGAACTTGAATAAGTTCCAGCAGGAACAGTAACCGTTGCACTGGTGCCATTCACGCTCAAATCCAGGGTATCATTACTTCCCTGGGTAATTGTCAGGTTCGCAGCAGCGCTCCCGGTTGCTGATCCTTGCGTTGCCAATTGGCTTACATTGACTGAATAACTGCCAGGTTGAGTGCTGCTTGATCCGGAAACGTACTGGACCAGGGGATCAGTTGCACTTCCCGTTTGAGTAAACAAAGAGGCTATACCACTAAAATTACTGCTAATTGCATTGTTTAAGGTGGTTTGATCTACTGCCAGCGAACCATCTTTCTGAAAACTTATCCCGATATCCGCCAGGTTGCTCATCCCGGAACTTAAGCCAGCCACACTGCTGTTAAGTGTCGTATTAATCTCACCTACAATCTGATTAATGGTCGGATCACCAAGCAACTGACCTGCCGTGTTGGTAGTAGAGTTATAACTATCAAGACCTTGTAACGCCGTATTCAATGTATTATAGGCGCTTACAAAAGAATTCACGCTGTTGGTCACAGAACCCGGATCATTGGCCACACTCAGATTAGTCGACCCCGTTGCTCCAAGATTCAGGGTCAAGCCATTAATTGCATCCGTAACAGTATTGGTTGATCGCGAAATAGCAAGCCCATCCAGGGAGAACTTGGAATTGGCGGCTGTTATTGCCTCTGACATATCCTGTGTTCCTGCGGGATTTTGCGTCAGAAGCGAAGAAATGGTGGAGTCTCCGCTTACACTGATACTCATACTGTTAGCAGCACCCATATTATTTGACGTCAAAACCAAATGATAGGGATTGGTGCTACTCCCATCATTAATGACACTGGCTGTTACCCCAATATTGGCATTATTGATTGCCTGGGCAATACCATCGAGACTATTGTTATTGCTGATCGTAATGGTTTTTGTTCCATTCCCGTTACTTGTAAAGGTGGCGCCCGAATACACTCCTGTACCAGAGCTGCCTGTATATGGTGTAAAACTACCGCCGCTTATCGTACCAAAATCAAAGTTCAAAGTCGTTGTCGAACCACTTCCTATTGGGGCGGTCTCGCTGGCCTGGCCTGCTGAAACAAGTTTCTGTGATGCGGCAAGCTGAGAAACAGACAGGTTATAGTTACCAGCAACCGCCCCACTTCCCGCTGTTGCCGAAAGAACAGATGTATCACTTGAATTCACCTGCATCTGCTGAAACTGGCTTACCGTACTTAAGCTATTCATGGCTGACTGAAATGTCGACAATGCATTACTTACAGTGCCAAACGCAGACAATTCCGCTTGATAGCTTGCTTCCTGGGCATTAAGTTGATTAAGGGGTTGGGATGCAACTGCCATTAACTGCGTAATAATGGAGTTTACATTCAGGTTTGAACCTATCCCGGGAGACGAAATCGGGGGAATAACCGTACTGGTTGCAGATGGCGTTGCTAATGTTGACACAGTCATAATTGCTCCTTAACTAGGCCTTAACATAGATTAACACACCCTGCAGCACGTTAAGTGCCTGAACAATCTGCATCATTTCTTCAGCCGGAACAACCCGCAAAACCTGTCGGGTAGAGCTCAGAACCTGAATGGTCGGATTTTGTGCATCAGATGTATTAACAGCAAGTTCAACAGCGCCAGCATTAGCAAACTTGCTAATAAGCTGGTTGACTTCCGCTGTCAGGTTTCTAAGTTGCTGGGCGTTCGCTCCGGGTTGAGCCGGGATTACCGCCTTAGAAGGGTTTTGCGCCAGGCCGGGTTCAGAGTTCTGGACCGATCCGGGAGAATTTGATACTGGGGCTATCTTTACCAACTCTTCCCCGGACACAACCGGTTGAATAGCTGAATTCACTGAACTAATTGTCGTCATGACTGTTCCCCATTAAAACCTGCCCAAGCCTGTAAAGCCTGGGCAGGGAGTGACTACAGCTATTACTGTAACAGCTTAAGTACTGATTGTGGTAAAGCATTTGCCTGGGCCAGCATGGCAGTTCCTGCCTGTTGCAGAATCTGGGCTCGGGACAAATTAGCTGTTTCAACCGCAAAGTTGGCATCCATAATCTGGCTTCTTGCAGAGGTCAAATTAGTCTGCGTCGATTGCAAATCGCTAATTGCTGCCGTAAACCGGTTCTGGAAAGCACCCAACTGGGCATTAAGGCTATTAATGCTAGACAAGGCATTATCAACCGCCACGATGGCCGCATTTGCCCCAGAAGCAGTAGAAATATCCAGACTGCTGATTGCCTGACCACTACGGGATGAACCATACGTTCCTGCATCAACCCCAAAATCCGTTGATGCATTATTGGTTCCAGCCGTAATCTGGATTTTACCAGCCGAAGACAGGGTAAAACTTCCTTCTGTCGTTACATTAGAACTGGTTAATCCCGACAATCCAACATCAGCCGCCGTTAGTGTGCTACCGGTGCCATTCTTGATAGTAATATTACGGCCATCCGCTGCAGTCAGCGTTACTCCAGTGGTATTCGATTGCGTATCGGTCGCAGTAACCCCGGTTTGTCCAGAAATGGCATTGATGGCTGACACAACCGCAGCGCGCTGCTCTGCCGTCGTTTCTCCTGCTACCACCGAAACCTGGGCGGTTGCCACACCATTAATTACTATCGTGCCTGTATGGGTTGCTGATGCTGCAGTCGTTGTTCCACCGGCAAGGGTATTGGCATTAACTGTTGCTGTCACTCCAGTTTGGGATGAGACCGCATTCACGGCTGCAGCTTTTGCAATCGCACTATCCGCAGCATTAGCATAAGAAGCCGTATCACTGGTTGCCAAAGAAGCGCCTACACTAATGCCGTTTATCAACACATCACCAGAAGCTAAAGCATTGGCCGTTCCCGCAGCAGAAGAAACATAAGCTGTATTAGGCTGATAAGTTCCCAGAGTCAACCCTGCATTTACATTATTGCCTGTAGAGGAGGTCAGGGTAATCGCACTGGATGAAGTTAGTGTATACGCACCATAATGGGTTGCAGCAGCACCCACCCCGGTCTGGGCAGAAGTCACGCCACTATAAGCCACGGTAATATTGCGGCCATCTGCTGCAGTCAGCGTCACACCGGTTGTATCTGATCCGGTATCGGCTGCTGTAACACCGGTTTGCCCGGATGCAGCATTAATCGCCGCTACCACTGAAGCCCGGGTGGATGAATTGTTAGAACCCAGGGCAACCGTGATCGCTACACCATTAATGGTAATAGTACCTGTTGTTCCCAAAGTACCCGCTGCCATGGATGTACCGGCGTAAGTATTAGCCTCAGCTGCTGCTGTAACACCAGTCTGGCTTGATACAGCATTAATCGCTGCAGCTTTTGCAATCGCACTATCCGCAGCATTGCTATAAGAGGCGCTATCTGAAGAAGCCTGGGATGCACCAACAATTACGCCATTGATAATAAGATCCCCTGAAGCCAGGGCAGCGCCTGATGTCGTTCCACGCGAAGATACCGATGCAGACGACCCTCCACCCAAGGCAGAAGTCTGGGCACTGGCAATACTGATACCGATCGTTTCACCTGCGTTAGCACCTACCTGAAACTGCTGATTCTGGAACGTTCCATCCAGCAGGTTCACCCCGTTAAACTGGGTCGTTGTTGCTACACGTTGGATTTCAGCCAGAAGCTGTGAAACCTGACCCTGCAGTTGGGAACGGTTAAGACTGGAATTTGAACTATTTGCGGATTCAACAGCCAGCTGACGAATCTGCTGCAAGTCATTGGTAATGGAGCTCACCGCACCTTCGGCAGTCTGCGTCACGGAAATAGCGTTATTGGCATTTTGTCCCGCTTGCATAAGGCCATTAATCTGAGCCGTCAGACCATTGGAAATAGCCAATCCGGCAGCATCATCTGCCGCGCTGTTAATTCTTAGGCCGGAAGACAGGCGTTGTAACGCCGTCGACAGCGAATTCTGAGTGTTATTCAGATTCTGCTGGGCAATCAGCGAATTAATATTTGTATTAATAAATGAAGACATTCCTCTTCTCCTTCGTTGTTTGAGTTTTGTAGCATCATGCCACCGACTTTGGTTCTGTTGTGACCACTACACTCAAACCGCCGTCAAGTTAAATAACGGCAAAAGAAAAGAAATCTTTAATTTCAGAACCTGATTTCCTGATTAAATCCTCTTAAAACCGATATCTTAGGAACAAATACCAAACACGATTTACTGGAGAAAATTGAACAAGGACAAACTCTGTATCTTGACAAAAGACTGCTCAGCGGCTTGTAACGTAAGTTGTTGTTGGGTCAGCGTGCTTGCAGCAGCCGCAAAATCAACATTTTGATTCTGGGATAAAACAGTCTGGTATTGGGTCGACAGCGAACTGTTTATCGAACTTTGTGTCTCTAGCTCCTTAAGTCTTGACCCGACTGTAGCCTGCTGTTGAGATACCTGGGACAGGCTGTTGGACAGATCCTGCTGGATCACCGCCAGATTGCCATTAAACTGTGCTTCTCCTGAAGGAGTGGAAACATACTGGGTTAACTGGGTAACAAGCTGGTTAATCGTATCGAAAACACTTTGATTTGTTGCAGGTGTAACCGTAAAGGTGTCATTCGCGGCAGGGCTGCCACTAATACTAAATGACTTGCCTTGTGCTGTAACCGTTCCGCCTGAAACATAATTCTGATTGGCAAGAATTATGTTTCCTGACTGATCAATCACATTATAGGTCGTTGGAGAAAGAAACTTGACAGTCAAGGGATTCAGCAGATTCGGATCCGTGTAATCTGTCACGCTCCCTGAACTGATCACACCCGAACCTGTATTGCCTGATGCTGCCTGAACAACAAATGTGCCATTTCCATTTCGAACCTTATCAAAAATCAAATTACCAGGATCATTGGCAGCAATCTGGCGGCCAGGGCTGACCTGAATCAAGCGCTGCCCGCTATCCCCTTGATAAGTTACACTTCCAGACGCATTCAGGGCATAAGGGATTGTATTAACCTTGTTTCCAGAAAAGAGATACCCCCCTTGCCCGTCTCCGCTATTAGCCAGCCCGACCAGAGCAGAAAACTGCTCCTTAAGCTGCGCAATCAGGGCTTGGCGGCCCGACTGGCCCAAAGATGGGTTGGCCGCCTGAACACTTAATGACTGAACGCTTTGTAACAGGTTGGTGACACTGGATAAAGCACTGCTTTGAAGATTAAGCAGGTTTTGAGCCGACGAAATATTACTGCTGTACTGGCTTGTTAATCCAATTTCCTGGTTGGTGGTTACAATCTGGGCGGCGGCAACTGGATTATCTGCCGCTTCATTAATACTTTTGCCGCTTGAAAGCTCCATCTGGGTTTTATTTAACGCAACCGTATCGTTTTGGATCCCGATTAACCCGTTTTCAAAAATTGTGCTGGTTGCGATTCTCATCGTTCACCTCATCTAGATTTGGAGCAGCGACTGAAATAACTGGCTGGAAATGGATAACAGTTTTCCTGCCGCCTGATAATTCTGCTGATACTTGAGCAAATTAGCCGCTTCCTCATCCAGATTAACACCAGAAACACTTTGCTGAGAATTCTGGATTTGCTGATAAAGCGCCTTTTGCGCCTGCCCATTCACGTTAGCTGAACTGGTATTTGTGCCAACCTTACTGACCAGTTGGCCGAAGGATCCCTCAAATGTAGTCGTACCTTGAACCAGATTCTGGGTTTCCATGCCAGCCATAACCAAAGCGTTTGTATTATCCCCGGTAGCCCCCGCGTTCGATTGCAAAGTAAAGGTATCACCATTCTGGGGTTGCCCGGTTACTGTAAAAGTCATGTTTCCCTTATATGTTATGGGTTGCCCGGATACATAAGGGATACTTGTAGACGGGGTCTGATTATCCACCAGCGAATTGGTGGTAGCATCATAAGTAAACACTACAGGTGGGGAAACTTCACTTAAGGCCGCTTGTGAAGAAATGCTAACCGGACTAATCGTCGCATTACCGATATTGCTGTTGCCAGCTGAACTTGCCACTGGATTTGCAGCAGCAACCCGGGCCGGATCAGTAATAGCAAGCGACATGTTGCTTGCCCCATTGGCTACGGGCCTTATCAGGAAGCTTTCGCCTGGATTAGGTGCCGTATTAACAGTAATGCTCATTCCATCCAGACTAATCGGAAAAGTAGTGGTATTTGGATAGGTTGTACTGACATTGTCAGACAATCTTGTGATTGTATAATTGGTCCCGTCATAGGCTAATCTATAATCACTGGCCTGCAATTTGGATGCGTTAGAAATGCTGACTGTCAGGGCCGAGGCCGGTGTGGTATTTGAGGCATTAGCCAGTACCTGTGGGGAGGCAGGGGGTGTAAACAAGTTTCCACCCAGACTGCCATTCAAATCCATCCCCAGCTGATTCTGCTGATTCATGGTTTGGGACAGGACAACCGCTAATTGTCCTATCCCATTCTGGGCAGCATCCAGTGTTTGGTTCCTGAACTGTAACATTCCGCCCAAATTACCCCCTGTTAGGGTTGAAGATGGCAAAATACCTGATGTGCCTTTAAGAACATAGGCGATATCGGTATTAGATGGGTTTTCCGGATCCGGCGAAGCACTGAGTGTCATGGCTTGATTTCCGATTACCAGTGACTGCCCACTACCAACATATAAATCAACATTACCATTGCTTTCAGTTACAGTTTTGACCCCTATTTGCTGATTAATCTGATTAATAAGTTGTTGTCGCTGATCCAGCAGATCGTTAGGTGGGTTATTATTTGCTGCGCTTTGCAACTGGAGAATCTGTTGATTAAGACTTGCCACCTGGCTTGCAAGACTGTTAATTGTTTGAACAGTGCTGGTAATGGAACTGTTAATCCCGTTACGGATGCTTGATAAGGTTGAAGCAGTGCCATTAATTTGCGTAACAAGAGACTGCGCGCTACTTAGAAAAGCCTGTCTGGAAGGAACGGACTGGGGATTGTTTGCAACACTCTGTAGGCTTGAAAAAAACCCTTGAATTGCCGGTTGAAGACCTGAAGTCTGATCAGACAACATCTGATCAACAGGCTGTGCCTGAGCATAATACGTATTATAACTGGCTGACTGGGCTTGCGCTGACATCGACTGATCAACCAGAAACTGGCTATAAACACGCTGAATTGAATCAATCTGGACCCCGCTTCCAAGAAATCCATATGAAGCCGTCTGTGGCTGTGCCGCACTTTGCAGGACTTCCTGACGGCTATACCCTGGCGTAGAGGCATTGGCAATATTCTGCCCCGTTGTCGTAATGCCAACCTCGGCAGCATTCAAGGCCCCAAGGCCTATGTTAAAAATATCTGACATAGCTTATTCTCCACCTTCAGGGGATATCGACACACTTTCAGTTTTCTTGAGGGGGCTCATATCAATCTGCTGGCGAATTAACTGAGACTGCAACATTTTCGCCAACCCTAAACCTCCATTTTCTGCCAGAGTCTGTGCCAACTGATTATCCAGCATTTGCCCATACATCTTGTCTGCCTGAGAATCAAAGGGGGAAGAGGCCAACTTGGCAGAACGCATCTGCTTAAGTAAATTAGCTAAAAAAAGCGCTTCAAACTGTTGGGCCACTTTCCCGGCAACCTGAACCGGATCCTGCTTTGCAGCATTTTTAAGGTTGGCCAGATTGCGGGTATCCCAATAAATACCGGTAGGCACAGTAGGTAACATCAAATCACCTCCAGCTCAGCATGAAGGGCTCCCGCTGCTTTCATCGCCTGGAGAATGGCCAATAAATCCTGCGGCGTAGCCCCCAGGGCATTCAAGGCACGAACCACATCATCTAGCTCTGCTCCAGATTTAAGTGTTATCAGTTTTCTTTTCTGCTGTTTAATACTGATTTGGCTTTGTTGTACTACCACCGTCTGCCCACGCCCAAACGGGTTCGGCTGACTAACGGCTGGTGTGCTTTTTATGGTCACGGTCAAATTGCCATGCGCAATTGCACATTTATCAATAGAAACGCTACGGGTCATAACGATAGAGCCCGTTCTGGCATCAAGCACAATGCGGGCAGGGCCTTCATCCGGATCAACAGGAATATTGTCTATCTGAGCAAGGAAATTGACACGTTGTTCTGGATTAACAGGCGCACGAACCTCAATGACACGTCCATTAATTGCCTGGGCTGGCTGAGTCAAAGGATAAAAAGCATTAATTGCATCACTGACACGATTGGCAGTAATAAAGCTATCCTCGTTTAACTCTATCTGGATAAACCCATTTTTTACAAATTCTGTTGGAACGGTTTTTTCAACCGTTGCTCCATTTGGAATCCGTCCTGCTGCCAGATGGTTAACGACTGTACTTGATCCTCCACTTTTAGCCCCAATTCCGGCAACGACCATATTACCCTGGGCCATCGCATAAATCTGGCCATCCGCTCCCTTAAGGGGGGTCATCAGTAATGTTCCCCCCACTAAAGAACTGGCATTCCCAATCGAAGAAACAGTTACATCAATCCTTTGGCCGGGTTGGGCAAAGGCGGGTAAATTAGCTGTAACCATCACTGCCGCCACATTTTTTAGCTGCATGTTGGTTCCAGCTGGCAAAGACACACCCAGCTTGCCCATCATGTTTAACAAACTTTGAACCGTAAAAGGGGTCTGGGTGGTCTGATCTCCTGTTCCATCCAACCCGACAACAAGGCTGTATCCGATTAACTGGTTACTACGCACGCCTGACAGACTGGCAATATCCATGATACGTGTTGCCCAAGCAGGCCGGGAACAAAACAAAACAAGACCAATAAATAACAATTTCTTGAACATGCTGTTCCTAATAAGGCAAAACAGACAGAAAAAACCGCTGCAACCAACCCATGGTTTGTGCCTGGTTAATATAGCCCGTACCAATATATTCAATCCGGGCATCCGCCACCTGATAAGATTCAACCGTATCATTGGCCGTAATATTGTCTGGGTTGACTACCCCGCTAAACCGGATATTTTCAATTCCCTGGTTCATATGAAGCTCCTTGCTTCCCCCCACTTTTAAATTTCCGTTAGGTAAAACCTGGGTGACGGTCACTGCGATTGTTCCGACAATACTGTTATTACTGGCCGATGCGCCTTTTCCAGTAAACTCGCTATCTGAACTAGTAGAAAGCCCTGCTCCCTGAAAAGTTTTTCCTGGTAGCCCATTTACCAACGGAACCGAAAAACTACTTTTTCCAACCCGGCTAGCAGATGAATTCGAATTTTTGCTGGCGGCCATGTTTTCATTAATCTGGATTAACAGGGTATCCCCAACATTATGGGCTCGGCGATCATCAAAAAACATCTTGTCTCCTGCCTGATATATCGCACCGCTTGTATCAGGTGACGGTGGAGGAGAGGCAACAGCTGTCAAGGGTTGCTTCATAATTGACGTTTGCGGCAAAACTCCACACCCTCCTAAACACAGAAAAAGAAAATAGGCGATTTTTTTCATGCACATCCCTAAATCTGGCTTAAGTTCTGTAACATCTGATCAGCCGTGCTGATAGCCTTGGAATTCATTTCATAGGAGCGTTGTGCTTGAATCATATTCACCAACTCCTCCACAACGTTCACGTTTGAATTTTCAACATAACCCTGATCCAGCGAACCCATTCCATTACTCCCAGGAGAATTGGTTGTAGGAGAACCACTGGCAGCCGTTTCCAAAAACAGATTCTGGCCAATAGCCTGCAATCCCGCCGGATTGATAAAATTAGCCAATTGAATGGATCCAACCTGAACCGGTGACACCGATCCTGGTTCAGTAACAGTTACTGTCCCATCACTACCTATCGTTAGGTTCGACGAGTTGGGAGGGACGGTAATCGCAGGCTGCACCACATAACCACTTGAGGTTACGACCTCTCCTTGATTATCGAGCTGAAAACTTCCATCTCTTGAATAAGCGGTTGACCCATCGGGCATTAGCACCTGAAAAAACCCCTGCCCATCAATAGCCACATCCAACTGGTTTCCTGTTTTTTGAAGATTGCCCTGAGTAAAAATTTTTTCCGTTGCAACGGTCTGCACCCCTGTTCCCAACTGTAACCCGCTTGGTAACTGTGTTTGCTGGGAAGATTGTGCGCCTGCCTGCCTTACATTTTGATATAGCAAATCCTGAAAAACCGCCCTTGATTCCTTGTAACCATTTGTACTGACATTCGCAAGATTATTGGTAATCACGTCAAGCTGGGTCTGTTGTGCTTCAAGACCTGTTTTGGCAATTGCAAGCGCTCCAAACATTTAATTTCCCCTTCTAATCAAGCTAACACCAAAATTTGATCCGCTGAAGTCCCGTTATTCTGCGTTGTTTTAATTAATTGCATATCCATATCAAATTGTCTGGACAGACTGATCATTTGAGTCATTTCATCCACCAGATTGACATTGCTCCCCTCTAAGGCACCGCCCTTGATTTTGACGTTATCATCAACCACTAGCCGCTTTCCGTTCTTTGTATAGAACAGGCCGTTTGCCCCCTTTGATATTTGACTCGCCCTGGGATTAACCAGCCTGATTCTTCCCAGCTCATTTACTGAATTAAGTGTTTGGCCAAACGGTGTCGGAACACCAGAAACAGTTCCATCAGAAGCTATGGTGATTTTTGTGGCAGGAGGGATAGTAATGGGAGTGCCGGTATCAGAGACGACTTCATTACCCTCTTTCGTTTCTAAAATACCTCCCTTCCCAATCATCAGGTTCCCGTCACGGGTATAGGCTTCCTTTCCAGCCTGATCCTTAACCACAAAGAACCCGGGCCCAGTAACAGCTATATCCAGAGGATTTCCGGTATAACTAATTGTTCCGCTAGACAGGTTGGAAGCTGTTGAACTATTAACAACATAAGCACTGGCCGAATGTCCGCCTCCAGGAGGCATATAGGAACTAAAAACCTCCTGATCAGCCCTAAACCCTGTTGTATTAACATTGGCAAGATTGTTAGCAACCATTTCCTGGGCAAGCTCAACATGATTTGCCCCTGACATAACCACATAAAGTAATCCCATAAATTAAATACCTTATTGAAGACTGGTTATGGTTTGCAAAATAGCATCCTCTGTTTTAATGCTTTGGGCATTGGCTTGATACACACGCTGGGCTGTAATCATATTGACAAGCTCAGTGGTCAAATCAACATTCGATTGTTCCACCGCAGAAGACTGAAGAACACCGAGAGTACCGGTTCCAGGTGTTCCAACCAAAGGAGGCCCAGAATCAGATGTTTCTGAAAACTGGTTGTTCCCGTTAGGCTGCAAAGCCTGTTGATCCACAAAATCTGCAAGGGCCACCTGACCCAGTGTTAAAGTCTTACCATTCGTGTAATTACCTAAAATATCTCCGTTACTGCCAATATTAAAACCGGTCAACTGGCCGGAAGAAGAACCGTTCTGCGCTATACTATTAACATTAAAACTGCTTCCAAACTGGGTCGTTCCTGTTTGATCAAGAGTAAAACTAAGTGGTGCTGCGCTTCCGCCAACACTTGCTGTAATCGTAACGGGTTGTGCGGCCTGTGTCGTAGCATCCATTGAACCATTGGTGTTGAACGTCATTGTTTCAATGGGGTTACCCGTTAAAGCTGTACCATCTATTGCGCCAAACACATCCCATTTATTACTGCTGGTTTGCGTTTTCATCCAATAAAGAGATAAAACATGGGAATTACCCAAACTGTCATAAATATTGGTTGAGGTTGAGCTGGTATAAGTAGAAGGGTCATTTAAATTAAAGTTGGCTGGAACCAAGTCAGGTGTGTTTGCATCCAGATTAGAGCTGACTGAAACAGTTGAAGTTGTAATAGGTGCAAGAGAATTTCTAGACAACTGCAAGACAGTAGGGGCAGATTTAATGATATTTCCACTGGAATCAGCAGGATATCCCGTTAACATTAAACCATCTGAACTGATAATATTATTAGTGTTATTAATAGAAAACTGTCCGTTTCTAGAGTAAGTAATCGTATTGTCAGGAGCGCTCATTCTAAAAAACCCCCCACCACTTATGGCCAAATCCAAGGGATTGCTGGTAGAGGTAATGGACCCTTGTGTAAATTGTTGTGATATTCCGGAAATGGACGTGCCTATTCCAACCTGGCTTCCTCCTGTACCATTCAAGGCATTGGCATATACATCTGAAAACTCTGCTGTCCCACTTTTAAACCCGACTGTATTGGCATTAGATACATTATTACCAATTACATCAAGATTTTGAGCTGCGGCATTCAAACCACTCAACGCTTGCTGGAAACTCATACTTCCCCCTTGCTACATAATTTGCTGAATATTACTGGCAGAAAAACTACCCAGCCCATTTACATTAATTCCTAATGTTCCATTATTAATTGAGACACTCCCTATGGTCCCACTTGCTAAAACTGGAACAGTTGTCTGTTTTCCATTTTGAAGAACTGATGCAGTTACTGAATACAATCCATCCGGAAGTGTTTGTCCTGAAGCACGCGTTCCATTCCAGGAAAACGGGACTGTTCCTGCCGCCTGCCCCCCCAAATTAATACTTTGGATAACATTTCCTGAAGCGTCGGTAATGTTAACCACCAATTGATTAGTAGCTGACGATAAATTAACAGCCCCGGAAGCCTGTCCATTTAACAAAGCAATTTGATTATTTGGAACAAGAACCGTTTTTCCAATTAATCCCGTAGCCTGAAGGGATTGATTGGCATTCATCGTTGAAATAAGGCCAGATACAGAAGAATCCAGGGACTGAATCCCGCTAACTGTTGAAATCTGGGCCAACTGAGAAGTAATCTGGGAGTTGTTCATGGGATTTAATGGATCTTGATTTTGCAACTGGGAAACCAGAAGCGTAATAAACTGGTTTTGAATATCTTGTGCAGATGTTCCTGAAAGTAAAGAATTTGTTGAAGCTGAATTTGTTGAAGCTGAATTGCTTGTCGCTGAAATAGTCATGGCGGATTTCCTTTTTATTGACCTAATGTCAATGTTTTAACCAAAAGCTGTTTTGCAGTATTCATAATATCCACATTCGTGCTGTAAGCTCTTGATGCAGATATCATATCAATCATTTCATTAATAGGATTAATGTTAGGTTTAGCTACAAATCCTTTTGCATTGGCATAAGGGTTGTTTGGTTCATAAACCATTTTCGGGGGGGATTGATCTTCTATAATTCCAGCGACCCTGACTCCTTCTCCAGCAGAGCCATTTAAAGGATCAACCCTAAATTCCACCTCCTTGGCACGATATGGCTGGCGGGTAATCGGATTGATACTATCGTCATTAGCTAAATTACTGGCCACAACATTCAATCGAACTGATTCTGCAGATAGGGCAGAATTGGCAATATTAAATACTGAAAACAAAGACATAAATTATCCTGTAATGGCTTGCTGCATTGTTTTTATTTCTTGTGTCATAAAAGTCAGTGTTGCTTCGTACTTTAAAGCATTGCCTGTAAATTCTGCTCGAACCTGATTCATATTTACGGTATTTCCATCTAACCTGGTTGAAGTTGCTGGAATAACAAATGTACCTGGGTATCTGTTTATTTCTGCCTGATCGGAAAATTGATTTTCAGAATTTTTTTTAAGTGATAAAGCTCCAGTGACATGATTTAATGCATTATGAAAAGCAGTTCTAAAGTTGACATCTTTTGCCTGAAAATAGGGGGTATCAGCATTAGCAATATCAGATGCCAATATTTCCTGACGAAAAGAACGGACATTTAATGCTGTATTATAAAATTGCATGACAGGATCTGTTAGCATGGTTTTTTCTACTTTATTTTACCTGGTGTAAAATAAGCAGAAATCGTACCAGATCTTATTTTGTCTTATCTAGATGAATATAATGTATTTTATTATTTCTTTTTGTTTTTCATTGCCGGCAAAAATTGCCGGCAATGAAAAAATTTGCCGTATTAATCAAAATTAATTTTCATTTAATAAAACACGAAAATTAAATGTGGATAACCTGTTTCTAAGGATGAAACACTTTGTGAATAACCCCCACAAATTCTGTGGCTTGTTTTTTTGTCCCTTTTTCATGCACTATTTATGCACAAGATAAAGACCCTGTTTATAACGCCCTAACTTCATAATAATAAAGCCATAGCCTATTTAATCCAGAAAATAAGACATCTTTATTAGATATTATTATTCTTATATTTAAATACTTATAAATATAAAAAGCCCCATGATTGGGGCTTTAGTTAATAATTAGTCATACTAGATTTCAAATATTGTTTTTTTTCTGTTGCGATTTATGCCTGGATTTTTTATTTATTACTATAAACATAATAATACCTATAATAATCATAGGTAAACTTAACCATTGCCCCATGGTAAGACCTAATGCTAAATAACCTAAAAAGGGATCAGGAGCACGGGTAAATTCAACTAGAAATCGTGCTGTTCCATATCCAATTAAAAAAAGTGCAGAAACTTTTCCGGCTTCTCTGGGCTTTTTAGAATAAATCCACAGAATAAAGAAAAGAACAATCCCTTCGAGAGCAAATTCATAAAGCTGGGAAGGCTGTCTTGGTAAGTTATCTGTACTAGGAAAAACCATGGCCCAGGGAAGGTGAGATACCCGGCCAGGTAGTTCCCCATTTATAAAATTTCCAAGTCTTCCTGCACCTAGGCCAAGAGGAACAAGTGGAGCTATAAAATCCATAATGTCCAGCCATTTTCGATGGTGTTTTTTTGCATAAATGGCCATGGCTAATAAAACACCTAAAAGCCCTCCATGAAACGACATACCTCCCTGCCAGACATGGAGGATCTGCCAAGGATGTGCAAAATAAAAATCCGGCTGGTAAAATAAGACATACCCTAAACGGCCACCTAATACAACACCCAGAACACCATAAAATAGCAAATCATCCATATCTGAATATTGCCAGCCTGTTTCCGGACGAGTACGTATACGATATCGTCCTAGATATAAAGCCATCAAAAAACCAGCAAGGTACATAAGACCATACCAATGTACTTCTAGAGGACCAATTGAAAATGCTACGGGATTAATATGCGGATGTACTAACATTAAAATAAATCCTAAAGATAAAAGAAATTCAGGATAAAAAAATTATTCATAAACTTTTGAATAGTGATTTGATAATTAAATAAAGATTCCATTTTTATTTCATGATTTTAATCTTGCTACATGCTAACGCTTTTTTATAGAAAAGCAACCTGTTGAGAAACAGGTTTTGATATTACACATCAAGAAAAATCCAAATCTGGTAAAATCATTTGAATGCTATAAATGAAAAAAAGTTCACTGTGGCAAGTAATTTAGGAGATGGAAAGCATGTCCCGGAATCAAAGAAGCCAGATAGTTACCAAAGGAATACAGCGCGCGCCTAACCGCGCCATGTTACGGGCAACGGGATTTAAAGAACAGGATTTTGATAAACCAATCATTGGGATAGCTAATAGCTATAGCACAATTACACCTTGTAATATGGGAATTAATTTATTAGCAGAACGAGCCATTAAAGCAATACAGATTGCAAATGGAATGCCTCAGGTCTTTGGTACGATTACAATTTCTGATGGCATTTCAATGGGAACAGAGGGAATGAAATATTCCCTGGTCTCTCGAGAAGTAATAGCTGATTCAATAGAAACAGTTGTTAATGGTCAAAGTATGGATGGAGTGTTAGCCATTGGAGGGTGTGATAAGAACATGCCCGGATGCATGATAGCAATTGCCCGTTTAAATGTACCGGCAATTTTTGTATATGGTGGAACGATAAAACCCGGACATTATAATGGCCGTGACTTAACTATAGTAAGCGTATTTGAAGCAGTAGGAGAATATACGGCCCAGAAAATAGATAAACAGGAACTTTTAGAAGTTGAAAAACATGCCTGTCCAGGCGCAGGCTCATGTGGAGGAATGTATACAGCCAACACCATGTCTTCTGCAATCGAGGCTCTGGGCATGAGTCTGCCGTATTCTTCAACTATGGCGGCAGAAGATAAGGAAAAAGCAGATAATACTGCAGAAAGTGGAAAAATTCTTTTGCAAGCTGTTGATAAAAAGCTGCTTCCCAGACAGATCATGACCAGAAAAGCATTTGAAAATGCGATTGCTGTTGTAATGGCAATAGGGGGATCTACCAATGCCGTATTACATTTACTGGCTATTGCCCATGCAGCAGATGTTCCTCTAACTATTGATGATTTTGAAGAAATCAGAAATCGTGTACCAGTCATCTGTGACTTAAAACCTTCAGGACGATATGTAGCAACAGATTTACATCAAGCGGGAGGAATTCCCTTGGTGATGAAAATGTTATTGAATCATGGACTTTTACATGGAGACTGTTTGACTATTACAGGAAAAACAGTATCCGAAAATTTATTAAATGTTCCAAATGAACCCAGCCTATCGCAAGATGTAATTCGTCAATGGGATAATCCACTGTATAAAAGCGGACATTTAGCCATATTAAAAGGAAATCTGGCTACGGAGGGAGCTGTGGCAAAAATAACCGGACTTAAAAATCCTAAAATTACAGGCCCTGCCCGAGTGTTTGAATCAGAAGAGGCTTGTATGGAAGCCATCTTGGCACGTCATATTCATGCAGGTGATGTACTTGTCATCCGTAATGAAGGTCCAAAAGGGGGGCCAGGAATGAGAGAAATGCTTTCGCCAACTTCTGCGTTGATAGGAGAAGGGCTAGGAGAGTCTGTGGGGCTTATTACTGATGGGCGGTTTTCTGGAGGGACCTACGGTATGGTGGTAGGGCATGTTGCTCCTGAGGCAGCAGTTGGTGGATTGATTGGTCTTGTACAAGAGGGGGATTCAATCACTATTGATGCACATCAAAAATTGCTTCAGCTTAACGTTGCCGAGAGTGAAATTGAAGCACGCCGGAAAGCCTGGAAGCCGCCTCAACCCCGTTATACCAGAGGCGTTTTATCTAAATATGCCCAGCTTGTTTCAAGTGCAAGCATAGGTGCTGTAACAGATTAGTCGCTATTGTTGTTTTTATTTAATAAAGAACGAGTTAAATCCAGTTACGGCCCGTAAGGAAATAAGTTGTTAATTTTTCTTCTGCGCTTTCTGGCTCGGGTCGCCAGTCGTATTGAAATGAAACCTCTGGTGGCATTGAAACGAGAATGGATTCGACTCTTCCCCCGGATTCGAGCCCAAAAAGGGTGCCTCTATCATAAACCAGATTAAATTCAATATAACGCCCCCGACGAATTTTTTGAAAAGCTCGCTCCCGGTCTCCGTAGGGCAGCCCCATTCTTTTATGAACAATGGGTAAATAGGCAAATAGAAAATGTTTTCCCAAACGCTGGATCAAGGAAAAGGTCGTTTCGAAATCATATTGATTGAAATCATCAAAGAATATGCCTCCTATACCTCTGGGTTCATTGCGATGTTTAATGAAAAAATAGGCATCACACCAATTTTTAAATGGGATATAGAGTTCTTCACCAAAAGGAAATAGGGCATCCTTGCATGTATTATGAAAATGGATACAGTCTTCTTCAAAACCATAGTAAGGGGTGAGATCCATCCCGCCACCAAACCACCAAACCACTTTGTTTTTATTGTTTTTCGCAAGAAAAAAACGACTATTAAAATGTACGGTCGGAACATAAGGATTCCGGGGGTGAATTACAAGAGACAATCCTGTTGCATCAAAGGGGCAACCTGCTAGATCCGGTCGTTTAACAGTAGATGAAGGGGGCAGTTGTTCCCCGAAAACGTGAGAAAAATTTACACCTGCCCGCTCAAATACAGAGCCATTTTCTAGGATACAGCTTATCCCTCCTCCTCCTTGGGGTCGATGCCATGCATCATGTTTAAAAGAAGCCCCATCAATTTCTTCAAGGTGGCTGATGATCCTGTTTTGCAGTTGAGTAAAACAGGTTTTAACCTGAGTAAGCAAGGCAGGGTAAGATTCACCGGTATTCATATTAAAACATTAACGGATTTTACGTCCGGAAGCTAGATCATGGATGCTGGAGGGAGTTTTGCTTTTTCCTGTCCTGCCAGGAATAACAAGAACATTTTTTCCAAATTGACGCAGGCAGTCCCGGGTTTGTTTGTAGGCCCGTTTCCCACTGAGATTGGCGCTGGTAGAAACCAAAGGCTGGTTGATGAGTGTTAAAAGAAATCGTGTGGGAGAATGCCCATCAACCCTGACAGCTAGAGTATGGTGATTTCCATGAAGAAGAGGAATGGTTTTTTTTGAGGCGGGCATAAGCCAGGTATGGGGCCCCGGCCAGGATTTTAATGCTGGTTCTAATTCTTGGGTATTTAGAGGCCGTATGTATTTTTTTAATTGATTAAAGTTATGGCCGATAATAATAAACCCTTTATGGTGAGGGCGTTTTTTTAAGGCAAGCAGTTTTTTCAGGGCCCGATGATTGGATGGATCACAGCCAAGACCAAAGCAGGAAGAAGTGGGATAAGCTATTAGCCCCCCATTTTTGAGCGTTGCCCTGATTTTTTTTTGAAGTCTTGCAATAGGGGCATGGTTCGAGCGTATTTTTGATAGGCTCATGATATTTTATTTGAATTGGATTTAAGTGCAATGTCATGTCTCATTTGTTTGCCGGAAAACGAAATCTTTTCCGCAACTTCATAGGCCCGTTGTCTGGCAAGTTTAAGTGTATCGCCTATGGCTGTTACACAAAGAACACGCCCACCACTGGTCAGGATTTGTCCGTTTTGGCAGGTTGTCCCGGCATGGAATATTTGTACCCCTTCCTCTAGGTCAGGTAACTGGGTAATCTGGAACCCTGTTTCAGGTTGATTTGGATAGCCTTTTGACGCAAGAACCACGCCTACAGCCGGCCGTCTATCCCAGACTGTTTCAGCTTGATGGAGTGTTTTATCAATTGCTGACTCAATCAGTTCGAGCAAATCTGATTTAAGGCGTACAAGCAAGGGCTGTGTTTCAGGATCGCCTAAGCGACAGTTGAATTCAAGGGTCTTAGGATTTCCTTTTTTATCTATCATAACTCCGGCATAAAGAAACCCGGTAAAGGGAATGTTTTCTTTGTCCATGCCGGAAATGGTTGGGTTAATGATTTCGCGCATAATTCGTGCATGAACTTCCGGGGTTACAATAGCGGCAGGAGAATAAGCCCCCATTCCACCTGTATTGGGTCCCTTATCTTCATCAAGAAGACGCTTATGGTCCTTGCTTGTGGCAAGAGGCAAGATGTTTTTTCCATCAGATAGTACGATAAAGCTGGCCTCTTCTCCTTCGATAAATTCTTCTATGAGAATACTGCTATCAGGCTCTAGTAAGTTTTCAATGGCCTCGTGTGCATCATTTATATTTTGAGCCACGATAACACCCTTACCACCTGCTAGCTTGTCTGCTTTTATTACGATAGGGGCATTCTGTTGGTTAACATATTCATGAGCTGCTATTTTATTATCAAATTCAGCAAAAGTAGCAGTAGGAATGTGATGGCGCCGCATAAAATGTTTGGCGAATATTTTAGAGCTTTCCAGTTGGGTGGCTGCTTTTGTAGGCCCAAAAATTTTTAATCCGGCCGCCTGAAAAGCATCGACTACCCCTTCAGCCAAAGGAGCCTCTGGTCCGACAATGGTTAGGTCAATCTGTTCTTTTAAAGCGAAAGCAAGCCATGCATCCAGATGAGTAAGGTTTATATTGGTCAGATTTTTATCTAATTGTGTCCCGGCATTTCCTGGGGCAACAAATATTTGACTACATTTAGTAGATTGGGAGATTTTCCATGCCAGCGCATGCTCTCGACCACCGTTGCCTATAATTAAGATTTTCATGGGGTTGACATATATCGTTTCCATTCTTTATTTGTCCAGAAGGAAACATGATCCTTAATAATAAATTGATAACGTATTCCGTTAGTGGCGAAAATGACGGGTACCTGTAAAAATCATCGTCAAACCAAGTGTATTTGCAGTAGAAATAATGGTCTGATCGCGTACTGAACCGCCAGGCTGGATAATGGATCTTATTCCGGCAGCTGCTGCAGCTTCAAGTCCATCCTCGAAAGGAAAGAAAGCGTCTGAGGCAAGTACTGCTCCAGACAAAGAAAATCCGTTTTGTCTGGCTTTTGATATTGCTACCTGTACGCTATCCACACGGCTTACCTGTCCCCCGCCTATACCAATCGTCTGATGGTCATGGGCAATAACAATTGCATTCGATTTTACTTCTTGCACAATGTTCCATGCAAACAGAAGATCCAGCATTTGATTTTCTGCAGGCGCTAGTTGTGTAACCACTGATAAATCAGCCATAGTTGACATTTTGTTGTCATAAGTCTGAATGAGCCAGCCTAAGTTAAGCCGTCGCATATCCATCCCTTCTTGAAGTTGTGTTTTTTCCGGTTGGATAAGACGAAGCGAGTTTTTTAATGCAAGAATAGATAAAGCTTCTGGACTGTAGCCAGGAGCAATTATAATTTCAGCAAATTGGTTTGAAACCAGCTGAGCAGTTTTTTGGTCTAGCTCCTGATTGAAGGCAATAATGCCACCAAAAGCTGAAGAAGGATCGCAGGAGTAGGCTTTCTGGTATGCTTTTGCCAGACTTGTTGAGTAGGCTGCTCCACAGGGAGTGGCATGCTTAACAATGATACAGGCCGCCTCACTGAAATGACTGGCGCTTTTCCAGGCCGTGTCTGCGTCTGAAATATTGTTGAAGGAAAGAGGTTTTCCTTGAATCTGCCGCCATTTTAGCGTTTGTTTGTCACGGTAATATGCTGCTATTTGATGGGGGTTTTCACCATAACGAAGGGTTTGTTCAAGCTCAATTTGTATATTAAGGGTTTCAGGAAAAGGAGTTCGCTGATTGTTGGGGCCCAGTGAAGTCAAATAATTGCTGATGGCCCCATCGTAAGCTGCGGTGTGGGAAAAGGCCTTTTTAGCCATCCTGAACCTGAAATCGTGACTGGTTTGCCCTTGCCAGGTATCCAGCTCTTTTGATAGATCTTTATAATCCTGCGGATCGACAATGATAGTTACCCGTGAATGATTTTTTGCTGAGGCCCGGATAAGGGCTGGCCCGCCAATATCAATATTTTCTATGGCCTCATTAAATGTAGCCTGTTCTTTTGAGATAGTCTGAATGAATGGGTAGAGATTGATAATAGCAATATCGATGGGTTCGATTTGATGGGTTGCCATGATGGAAAGATGATCATCATTTTGTATTTGAGCCAAAAGCCCACCATGGATTTTAGGGTGGAGTGTTTTGACCCGGCCATCCAGCATTTCAGGGGTACCGGTATAATCACTAACATCTATGGCCTGGATTCCGGCCTTATTGAGCAGGTGGTATGTTCCGCCAGTTGATAATAATGAGTAACCGTACTTGATAAGTATACGGGCAATATCAATGATTCCAGTTTTGTCAGAAACGCTAAGAAGGGCATAATGGGTCACGGATTAATATACTTTAGGATTTAGGGAAAATAAGGTTATTTTAGGCCATATAGCTTCATTTTTTTGCTAAGCGTATGCCTGTTGATTCCCAGGTATTCTGCGGCTACGCTTTGATTACCTTCTGCCTGATGCAGTACTACTTCCAGCAGGGGTTTTTCAATATTGGTCAGGACCATTTCGTAGAGCCCGGAGGGTTTTTCACCATCAAGATCATCGAAATATTGTTGCATCATTCTTCGTAAGCAAAGTGTTATATCATTTTCAATCATATGGCTAAGCCGCTAGGTTTTTTGTATTTGAAATCAATGTGTTTTTTTGTTGGTTTATCAATCGGCTGAAATATTCTTCCACGACGATTTTTTGTTCCGGGCCAGATTCGATCTGATTAACCCGTTTACGAAAGTCGCTACTTTCTGCTAATTCGAACGTATACCAGTTAAGATGTTTTCTGGCAATTCTTGCTCCCATGGATATCCCATAAAAGGAGTATATTTCTTCAAGATGTTCTAACATAATATCTCGAACTTCTATAAGACTGATTGGTGCGAGCATCTCCCCTGTTTCCAGGTAGTGTAAGATTTCACGAAACAGCCAGGGCCGCCCTTGTGCAGAACGCCCTATCATAATCCCGTCAGCCCGTGTGGTATTTAATACACGTCTGGCCTGGGCAGGCGTACGGATATCCCCATTGGCAATAACAGGAATTTTAACATGGATCTTTACTGTCCTTATCGTGTCATATTCCGCTTGGCCATTGAACCCGCAGGCGCGTGTCCGGCCATGAATCGTTAGTGCGGCAATACCTGCAGATTCAGCAATTTTTGCAATATTCAAAACATTTCGATGTTCAGGATCCCATCCTGTTCTTGTTTTAAGTGTGACCGGTACGCTAACAGCTTTTACAACAGATTCGAGAATACGGGCAACAAGCGATTCGTCTTTCATCAATGCAGAACCTGCCATGACGTTGCATACCTTTTTGGCAGGGCACCCCATATTGATGTCAATCAGTTGAGCCCCTTTGTCAACATTATATCGGGCTGCTTTGGCCATCATCATAGGGTCGGTTCCGACAATTTGGACAGAAACAGGATCTGATTCACCTATATGGTTGCATCGGAGCTGGCTTTTTCGTGTCCCCCACAATTGAGGGTTGTCTGATACCATTTCCGATATGGCAAGCCCTGCCCCAAATTTTTTGCATAATTGTCTAAAGGGCCGGTCAGTAACACCTGCCATGGGGGCAACAACCAAGAGGTTGGGGAGGGTTAAAGAACCAATGCGCATGAGGCCTCAATAATCTGTGTCGGCTTTAATTCTAAACGAATTCTTAAAGTTCAGAAAGAGATAAGCTGTTTAGTGAGCTGTTTCCCAGCTTTGCCCTTTTCCAATGGTTACCTCTAGGGGGATGGCAAGTGTAACAACATCGCACATCAGCCGAGGCAGGGTTTCACATACCATGATCGTTTCATGTTCAGGAGACTCAAGTACTAATTCATCATGGACCTGCATGATAAGCCGGGTTTGAAGGTGATTCAGACGTATCCATTTGTCAACTTCGATCATGGCGAGTTTAATGATATCGGCTGCTGTGCCCTGCATGGGTGCGTTAATGGCAGCTCGTTCAGCAGCCTGTCGACGCATTGAGGAGCTGGATTTGATTTCGGGTAGCCAGAGTTTTCTACCCAGAAGGGTTTCTACGAAGCCCTTCTGTTTAGCCATTTCCCGCGTTTTTTGCATATAATCTGCAACACCCGGATAGCGGGAGAAATAGCGATCAATGTAGGACTGTGCCGCAGATCGATCAATAGAAAGCTGATTGGCCAGACCAAATGAGGACATGCCATAAATCAGTCCAAAGTTAATGGCTTTTGCTGCCCGTCGCTCGGCTGTGCTGATTTGCTCTTGAGGGCGATTAAAAATTTCTGCTGCGGTGGCCAGGTGAATGTCCATCCCATGATGAAAAGCGTATATCAGCGAGGTATCCTGGGATAAATGTGCCATGATACGTAATTCAATTTGCGAATAATCTGCTGCAACAAGTACATGATTAGGTGGTGCAATGAAGGCTTCCCTGATTCGGCGGCCTTCAGTTGTTCGAATGGGAATATTCTGCAGGTTTGGTTCAGAGCTGGCCAAACGTCCGGTTATCGCTACGGATTGACTGTAGTTTGTATGAATGCGGCTTGTTTGTGGGTCGATCATGCGGGGAAGCTTGTCTGTATAGGTCAATTTAAGTTTTGATAACGTTCGGTATTCCAGCAGGGTTTTGGGCAAGGGGTAATCAAGCGCTAAAATTTCTAATACGGATTCGTCTGTGGAAGGACTGCCAGAAGGTGTTTTTCGCTTAACTGGCAGCCCTAGTTTCTGAAAAAGAACCTCAGCAACCTGTTTGGGTGAGTTAAGGTTAAATTTGCCGCCAGCAGCCTGATATGCTTCTTCTTCAAGTTCTAACATCCGCAGCCCGAGATGATGGCTTTGTTCATTAAGAAACCGGACATCAATTAATACCCCGTGGCGTTCCATGTCTCCCAGGATTGGAATAAGGGGTATTTCGAGGTTAGTATAAATATTTTTTAATCCTGTCTCTTCTTGTATCCGGGGCCATAAATGTTCATGAAGCCTTAAGGTGATATCCGCATCTTCAGCGGCATAAGATGTGGCTATTTCAATAGGAACTTCTTCAAAGCCAATCTGTTTTGCACCTTTTCCTGCTACTTCTTCATAGGTAATAGTTTTTTCATGAAGGTGTCGTCTTGATAAATCATCCATGTTATGGGTGTGATGTGGTTCTAGAACATAAGACTGTAGCATCGTATCATGCACGATTCCTTCCGGTTTGATCCCATAGTTCATAAAGACGTGGCGATCATATTTCAGGTTTTGACCGATTTTGCCGATGTTCGGATTTTCGAGAACCGGTTTAAGCAAGTCTAAAGCCTCTTTGACAGATAATTGTGTATTTGGGTCACGCGGGATATGGGCCAAGGGGACATAAGCGGCTTGATGTGGGATCACGGAGAGGGAAAAACCAACAATTTTTGCATCCATTGGCCTGAGGCTGTTAGTTTCTGTATCGACACAGAAATATTTTTTTTCCTCGATGAGTTTTATCCACTCAATCAAACGGGTGATGGAGGTGATGGTTTCATAGTGTCTGTGTGGGCGATTTGCCAAGGAGATTTCAGGGCTTGATTCAGGGGAAACCTGCGGGATTATCCACGATTTGAACCCTGCTTGCTGAAACAATTTATCCAGTGTGGTCCTGTCCGGTTCCTGATAGGTGAGCTGGTCAGGTGAAACCCCGAGATCCAGATCACATTTTATAGTGACAAGTTTTTTGGACAGGGGGAGCCATTTAAGGGCGAGGCGTAAGTTTTCCCCAATTTGTCCTTGAATGTTATCGGCTTGCCGAGTAATGTTTTCAAGGGTTTCATATTGATTTAGCCATTTGATGGCAGTTTTCGGCCCGCATTTATCCACTCCGGGGATATTGTCTATTTTGTCTCCTGTCAGGGTCAGAAAATCAATAATCTTGGAGGGTGGGACGCCAAACTTTTTCTCAACTCCGGTTTCATCCAGTTTTTCTCCAGTCATGGTATTAATTACGGTTGTATCCTGTCGGACAAGTTGTGTTAGATCTTTATCGCCCGTAGAAATCAGGGTTTGAATACCAAGTTCATGGGCTTGTCGGGCAAGTGTGCCGATTACATCATCAGCTTCAACACCATCAATTACTAGAAAGGGCCAACCCATAGCTTGAATCGCTTCATAAAGGGGAGGGATCTGAACACGTAAATCTTCTGGCATTGGGGGTCGAGTGGCTTTATATTGGGGATACCATTCGTGTCTGAATGTGGGGCCTTTTGCATCGAAAACACAGGCGCTGTAATCAACGGTATAATCATTATGAATCCGTCGTAACATGTTTAGGACGCCGTAAAGTGCCCCCGTAGGTTTCCCATCAGGGCTACGCAGATCCGGTAAAGCGTGGTAGGCCCGATATAAATAGGATGTTCCGTCTATCAACAATAAATTTTTCATTAGGTGAGCCTTAAATGAGTGCGTCTAACAAGCTTCCCAAAACAAATGGTATCAATATGCATAAACAGCCTTATAATGCCCGGGAATCCTGGCGGGTTTTTGAAATTATGTCAGAGTTCGTCGAATCCACCGAGAGATTGAATCGAATAAGCCCCGCAGTAAGTATCTTTGGTAGCGCCCGAACCGCAGAAGATCATCCATATTACCGGCTCACCGAGGAAATCGCGCGTCAGTTGTCTGATGCCGGTTTTGCTGTTTTGTCAGGTGGAGGCCCGGGAATCATGGAGGCAGCGAACAAGGGTGCATTTTATGGTAAATCCCCTTCAGTTGGATTGAATATCCAGTTACCCCATGAACAGAATAATAATCGATATCAGGACATTAGTCAGACATTTAGACATTTTTTTGCCCGAAAGGTCATGTTTGTTAAGTTCGCTTCGGCTTATGTTGTAATGCCAGGAGGATTTGGCACCATGGATGAACTTATGGAAGCGTTGACTCTGGTACAGACAGGAAAAAGCCGAAAGATCCCTATTATTTTAGTCAACAGCCTGTTTTGGAAGGATTTGGTGCAATGGTTTCGTAATACGCTGGTTAGAGAAGGGATGATTGATGCTGCCGATTTGGATCTTATCCAGATTATAGATGAGCCTAAAGAGGTTGTAGCCGCGATTTTCCATCATTATGAGACGCGTGGTTTTGAGCCTAGCGCGGCTGAACGGGAAATCCAGCTTAATTTGTAAATGACACCCCCTACAGGGCAGGGTTGTTTTAATGCAAAACGTGCCGTATGTGTAAAGGGAGTTATGGCTTGCCCTAACATAAGGGAGGATAATTATCCTGATGAATATATAAGATTGTTTATTATCATGCTTGTTCGATCCCGGTATTTATTTACTAAAGTTAATTATGGTTTGGTTAAATACTTTCATTTAGACCGAACATTGAGTATCAGCCGGTACTATGATAATCATCACAGGGAGTTATTTTAGAGGGTTCAAGCAGTCCTAGGAAATTGCCTCAGTGTAATGGATAATGTGGGGGCGCCACCTTATCCCGAAGAATAAATCATGGTTTTGACAATATGTCTGTATATACGACCGTAACTTTGCCTGAAACGACTCAATGGCTAGCTGATTATGATATTGGTGTTCCGCTAGATCTTGAGGGTATCGCATCTGGTATTGAAAACACCAATTATTTTCTAACGACAGAACGGGGAAAGTTTGTTCTGACAATTTTTGAAAAATTGTCTTGCCAAGAATTATCTTTTTATCTTGATTTTGTTGCTTTTCTTTCTGGTAAAGGTCTACCTTGCCCAGGGCCTGTTCCTCGTCGGGGAGGGAGCTATTTGGGTATTTTCAAGGGTAAACCTGCATGTTTGTCGATTTGCCTTCCAGGGCGCTCAGTCATGACACCAACACCGGAGCACTGTGCCCAGGTGGGTGAAGCGTTAGCGAAGCTGCATATTGCAGGAAGAGGTTTTCAAGGAAAGATGGATAACCCTAGGGGACCTCATTGGTGGAATCGTGAATCCCTGCGTATTTTGCCCATTCTTGATGATGAACGAGCTGATTTACTTCGCCAGGAGCTTGCCTATCAATCTAGTTTGGCCGATGTGGGGATTCCGCGGGGATTTATTCATGCTGATTTGTTCCGTGATAACGTGCTTTTTGAAAAAAACAAGCTAGGAGGAATGATAGATTTTTATTTTGCTTGTCAGGATTGTTTGCTTTATGACCTGGCTATTGCGGTAAATGACTGGTGTACTTTAAATGGGAGGATGGACGAAGTTCGGGTTAAAGCAGTTTTAATGGCCTATGATCGGGTTCGTCCCTTAAGTGATGAAGAGCATGGTGTATGGGTAGGTATGTTGCGTGCAGGTGCGCTTCGGTTTTGGTTATCCCGTTTGCTTGATTTTCATTTTCCAAGATCGGGTGATTTAACGCACGCTAAAGATCCCGGGCAATTTGAAGGCCTGCTGAGGCATTATATTGCTCATGCCGGCTGTTTATATGATTGGTGGGTTTAACAGCATGGTGAAAATGCAAATTAAAGTGCTTACTCGTGTGTCCTGGATAGAAGGGTGGAACTGGGTGGTACAGTCGTTTATCCTTTTTCGGGCCAAGGCGCTGGAATGGTTGCTATTTTCTTTTATTTTGATGGGGATAAGCCTTATTGTTGCTCAATTGGGGATTTTTGGGAGTCTTTTGCTTCCATTGTTGTTTCCCGTTTTTACCGGGGGATTTATGGAAGGGGCAAGGCAGGCTGTTCATAATCAGCCCTTGACACCCAAGGTGCTTTTTTCGGGTTTTGACCGTCGGGGAGCAAAGTTGGTTACTCTGGGGGGATTATATCTGGTTTGTATAATCAGTTTGTCAGGTTATTTGCAAATGAGCGGATTATTGCCAACGGGTATCTATCCGGTAGCAATTAAACCTGGAACGGCACAATACCAGTTTCTTATCTCCCATTCCAATGGAATAATTGTTGCTGCCCTGGTTGAGCTCGCTGTCCTGTTGCCTGTTTCAATGGCAACACTTTTTGCGCCTGCGCTTATAATGTTTCATGAAGTTGATGTTTTTTCCGCTCTTAAGGTTAGCTTTCTGGCATGCTTTCGAAATCCGGCCGCACTAGTCGTATATGGGTTTTTTGTGACATTGGGAGGCGTGTTGATTATTTTAAGCGCTGGATTTGCAATATTCATTGTTTTACCTTTAATGTTTCTTTCCACCTATGTGGGTTATGTCAGATTATTTAAGATGGGTGTTGAACCAACAAGAGGAATCGGTTAAATCCTGGTTAGTTTTGCATAAGCTACGGCGAGCCATTTTGCCCCACGGTTTTTGAAGCCAACCAAGACGCGGGTTGTTTCTCCTTGGCCCTCTACGTTCATGATTTCTCCTGCACCAAAAACCGGGTGAATCACATTTTGACCAATCGCCCATTCCTTGTTCGTTGAAGGAAAGACCGCAGATTCAGCTATTCTGGTACCGCTGTGTTGTAATGATTGATGTACAGAGGTTAGCTGAATTAACGCTTCCGGGATCTCATCTAAAAACCGGGAACGGATACCGTACCTGCGTTGGTTATTAAGCATCCGGTTTTGAGCGTAGGACAAATAAAGTCGTTGTCTTGCCCGCGTCATGGCGACATACATCAGGCGACGTTCTTCTTCCAGGGCGGTTTTTTCATGAAGGCTATGATCATGTGGAAAGAGTCCCTCTTCGAGTCCTGAAACAAATACGGTGTCAAACTCAAGTCCTTTTGCAGCATGAATAGTCATCAGTTGAACACTATCGGAATGAGTGGATGAGGTTTGATAGTCTCCAGCTTCCAAGGAAGCATGGGCAAGAAAAGAATGGATGGTGGGGGTGTCTGATTCGGTTTGAAAGAGAGACGCAGCATTGATTAATTCATTGAGATTGTCAAGTTGGTCCTGGCCTTCCCTTTCGTTTTCGTAAAAACTATAAAGTGAACTTTCTGCAATTACGCGTTCGATTGCTTCAGATAAAACCAGGCCAGAGATTTTAAGTTGTAATCGGTCAATAAGTTCAGAAAAGTGGTTAAGTGCCTGCCCTGCTTTTCCGGCGACTAGATTTTTACGTATGGCTTCCATTAGGGGATAGTTATGGATCTGGGCTGCATCTTGCAGCATTTCTATAGTTTTTGCGCCAATTCCCCGTGTTGGGAAATTAATGACCCGAAGGACTGCATTATCATCAAAGATTCCTGCAGATAATCGAAGATATGCTAAGGCATGCTTGATTTCAGCACGTTCAAAAAATCGTAATCCTCCGTAAACACGGTAGGGAACATTTGCATTGAAAAGGGTATGTTCCAGTATTCTGGATTGGGCATTCGCCCGGTAGAGTAGAGCCATTTCTGAGAAGGATAGCCCCTGGCGTTTAAGATTCCTGACCTGATTAACAATATGCTGTGCTTCTTCAATATCATTTTGGGCAGCATGCAGCTTGATGGGCTCTCCAGCCCCTTTTTGTGTCCAAAGGTTTTTTCCCAGCCTGTTCTTGTTGTAGCTGATTAACCCGTTGGCAGCATCAAGGATATTGCCTTGGGAGCGGTAGTTTTGTTCGAGGCGTATGATATGTTTGAGCTTAAATTCTTTTTCGAATAGTCGAAGGTTGTCCGCGTTAGCGCCGCGAAACCCATAAATTGACTGGTCATCATCTCCTACGGCAAATATAGCGTTTGTTTTCCCGGATAAAAGTTTAAGCCACTCATACTGAAGAAGGCTGGTATCTTGAAATTCATCAACAAGGATATATCGAAACCGTTCTTGATAATGTGTCCGCAAGCCGTAATTTGATTTTAAAACTTCAATTGTACGTAATAATAGCTCTGCAAAATCGGCAATGCCCTCTTTAATACATTGAATTTCATAGGCGGCATAGCAGTCCAGAAGAATTTTTTCATCAGGGGTAGAAGGAGATATTGCACCGGATCTTAGGCCTGAATCTTTTCGGGAATTGATATAGTGCTGGATTTTTCTCGGAGGTGTTTTTTCGTCATTTATTTTGAGTGTTTTGGATAGTCGCTTGATGAGGCTTAATTGATCTCCTATGTCAAGAATCTGGAAATTTGCTGGTAATTTGGCTTCTGTATGATGCAGGCGAAGAAAGCGGTTGCACAGGCCGTGAAAGGTCCCCACCCACATGGCGTGATGGAGCGGGACACTGGCACTGAGACGGGCCAGCATTTCTTTTGCTGCCTTGTTGGTAAAGGTGACGGCCAGAATTTCTTGGGATGAAGCGTGCGCAGTTTGAAGTAGCCAGACGATGCGGGAAGTTAATACCCGTGTTTTTCCGGAGCCCGCGCCTGCAAGGATAAGGGCTGATTCGTGGCTCAGGGTTACAGCTTGCAGTTGTTCGGGATTCAGGTTGGAAGTAAGGGTATCGCGCATAAATTAAAACAGGTTTATTTAAGTGAGCTTGTGAACAAGCAAAAGTATCCATTCAAGACGGTCAATGCCGCGATTAGAATAAATTTTCTGATAATATGCTCATTTTGACATTTTGCGGCCAGGAAAGATATCTATGCAAGCGCAATATATGCCCTCTGAAGTTGAAAGTAAGGCCCAGCAGGACTGGGAATCACGTCGTGCTTTTATCGTGGATGAATCTTCTGATCGTCCGAAGTACTATTGCCTGTCAATGTTCCCCTACCCTTCTGGTAAATTGCATATGGGGCATGTTCGTAATTATACCATTGGTGATGTATTAGCGCGTTTTCATCGTTTAAATGGACGTAATGTGCTTCAGCCTATGGGCTGGGATGCGTTCGGGCTTCCTGCAGAGAATGCCGCGATTAAACATGGCACGCCACCTGCAGACTGGACTTACAATAATATTGATTTTATGCGTGGGCAGCTTAAAAGCCTGGGCCTTGCCATAGATTGGGAAAGGGAAATCGCGACCTGTAAGCCGGATTATTATCGTTGGGAACAATGGCTTTTTATTCAATTGTTTGAAAAGGGGTTGGTTTATAAGAAAACGGCGCAGGTGAACTGGGATCCGGTAGATCAGACGGTATTGGCCAACGAACAGGTTATTGATGGCTGTGGCTGGCGCTCTGGAGTACCTGTTGAAAAGCGTGAAATACCGATGTATTTCATGCGGATAACTGATTATGCAGAAGAACTGTTGGAAGAGCTTGATCATTTGCCTGGTTGGCCTGAGCAGGTTAAAACCATGCAAAGAAACTGGATTGGGCGGAGCGTGGGGGTTGAAGTCCATTTTCCGCTACTTTCTGAAGATGGAGTGCTGAAGGTATTTACGACACGGGCTGATACCTTGATGGGCGTTACTTATGTGGCTGTAGCAGCTGAACACCCTTTGGCAGAAAAGGCGGCACGAAACAATCCGGTGTTGGCTCGGTTTATCCAGTCTTGTCGTCAAGGGGGGGTATCTGAGGCATTTGTTTCGAACCTTGAGAAGAAAGGAATGTCTACGGGGGATTATGTGCGACACCCGCTGACTGGTGAAGCCTTACCTGTCTGGGTGGCCAATTATGTTCTGATGGGATATGGTGAAGGGGCTGTTATGGCAGTACCTGCCCATGATGAACGGGATTTTGAGTTTGCAAAAGAATACGGATTGCCGATTAAACCTGTTATCTGTTCCGGATCAGAGCGGATCATGTCGTCTTGTGACAAGGCGACGACAGATTATGGGGTATTGATTGATTCAGGAGTGTTTACAGGGCTATCTTCTAAAGAAGCGATTATTCGGATAGCGAGCGCCCTGGAAGAGGTCGGGCTTGGGCTAAGTCGGGTGCAGTATCGTTTGCGTGATTGGGGGATATCCAGACAGCGATATTGGGGTTGTCCTATCCCTATTATTCATTGCTCCTTGTGTGGCGATGTTCCTGTTCCTGAGAGGGATTTGCCCGTAATCCTGCCTGAAGCGGTAACTGTGACCGGAGCAGGTAACCCCCTTGCTTATATGTCAGCGTTTGTTGAAACTACATGCCCCCGTTGTGGATCTGAAGCCCATCGGGAAACCGACACCATGGACACTTTTGTAGAATCATCTTGGTATTATGCCCGGTATGCAAGTCCTGATTCAAGTCAGGCTATGGTTGATGATCGTGCCCGGTACTGGCTTCCGGTTGACCAGTATGTCGGGGGAATTGAGCACGCAATTTTGCATTTACTTTATGCCAGATTCTTTAACAAATTAATGCGGGATGCCGGTCTTATTACGAATAATGAGCCTTTTGTTAATCTATTGACTCAGGGTATGGTCCTTAAGGACGGAAGTAAAATGTCCAAATCCAAGGGAAATACGGTTGATCCGGATCAGTTGATTAAACAGTATGGGGCTGATACGGCACGTCTTTTTATGATGTTTGCCTCTCCGCCGGATCAATCGCTTGAGTGGTCAGATGCGGGCGTTGAGGGGGCATTTCGTTTTCTGAGGCGTTTATGGAAAACAGTGTATGATTTTATGGCACTACCTGAGACACAGGAAGTTGGGCAGATGAGTGTTGAGCTGATTGCACTAAGACGCCAGTTACATGAAACGATAGTTAAGGTTACAGATGATTATGGACGACGCCAGACCTTTAATACAGCTATTGCATCCATTATGGAACTAATGAATAGTTTTTTAAAAATCCAGGAGGTGCATCTGACAGCACGAAAAATCCAGCGTGAACTTCTGGAAAACATGGTGATTTTACTATCCCCTATCGTGCCCCATATTTGCTATGTCTTATATGGAGCGCTTCGACCCAATGAAAGCCTTCTTGACGCGCAATGGTGTCTGGTTGATGAAGAAGCGCTAAAAAAAGAAGAGGAGGAGATAGTTATCCAGGTTAATGGCCGCTTACGTGGGCGTATTACAATCCCAGTCAATGCAACACGCGAATGGGTTGAATCTCGAGCTGAAAGTGATAGTCAGGTAGAGCGGTTTTTGGCAGGTAAAAAAATTCGAAAGGTTGTGTTTGTCCCCCATCGTCTGGTTAATATCGTTCTGGAGAACGAATGAAAAAGATTGGGTATCTTCTTGTTTTATTATTGTTGTCTGGCTGTGGGTTCCGTTTACAGAAAACTGCAGACCTGGGGGGAGAAAGGGTTTATGTTGATGCTCCCCCTCGGTTGCAGCAGGCTGTAGCTCAGGAACTCCGTATTGATACGACAGCTCAGGTTGTGGGTAACCCCTCTATTGCGCAGGCAATCCTAGAGATTCATGCAACATCAGAACAACGGATTTTGTCCTTGAATTCAAGTGGTCGTGTGGCTGAGTATGGGCTTTTTTATCAACCTACTTTCCGAATGTATGATCCGCATACTGGAAAGGTTATAATTAATCAGCAAACACTTGTATTTCATAGGGATTTTATTTATAACGATGCAGCCGTCCTGGCGACGGCAAATAATATTGACCTGTTATATGCAGATATGCGAAAGTCGGCGGCACAAATGATCGTGTACCGGATTGGCGTGTTGTTCCCGCGGGTAAAATAAGGTGGATTCAGATGCGCATTAGACTTGAGCATCTGGTACAGGTGCTTCAAAACCAACAGGTGCCGATTTTTCTGGTTTTTGGAGATGAAATCCTTGTTGTCCTTGAAACGCGAGACTTGATTCGCCGTCATGCGATATCAAAGGGGTATACAGAGCGGGTTATACTTGATGTTGATGCGGGATTTGATTGGAACCGTCTTGAGGAAGCCGGCAGTCATTTATCCCTTTTTGGGGCAAAACAGTTGGTTGAATTAAACCTGCCCAGTGGAAAACCTGGTTTGCCTGGAGCCAAGGCCTTGCTGGAGTGGGCCGAAAATCCACCACAGGATGTGTTGTTGTTGGTGCTCTTGCCCCATCTGGACAAGGCCACACAACAATCAAAATGGTTTACAAAACTTGAAGGGTCAGGAGCGTGCATCCAGGTTAATGCGGTTACGCATTTGCAGTTACCTAACTGGATAAGCGATAGGTTATCAGCCCAGAAACAGCAGGCAGATCGAGCTACGTTAATGTTTTTGGCTGATATGACTGAAGGTAATCTGCTGGCTGCCTGGCAGGAAATTCAAAAATTTGGTCTTTTATACCCTTCAGGTAGGCTGGAGTACGAAAAAATCAGGCAATCTGTTCTATCAACAGCACGATATGCGCCATTTGATCTGGTGGAGTCAGTTCTGGGCGGAGATAGGCTAAGAACAGTTCGTATTCTGGACGGCCTGGAACAGGAAGGGTGTGAACCGGCTGTAGTGCTATGGGCCTTGGCCAGAGAGGTTCGAATCCTTATGAGCCTGATTCGTCAGCTTAGAAAAGGAGTGCCCATGAAATCTGCCCTCCAGGGTTTAAAAGTCTGGTCTTCAAGGGCTTTACTTGTTGAACGGGCTACGCTCAGGATTAGTCCTTATGCTTTATCCCAGGCACTTCATTGTTTCGCCAGCCTGGATCGACAGATTAAGGGTGTGGGAATAAAGCAGGTTTGGCAGGATCTGGCCCAGGTATGTTTTTTGTTGTGTGATGGAAAACACGCTAATAGTAAAAGGGCAGCCATTTAATGGCCAGTGTTCCTTTTTTATTCTGATGTAAGCCAGCCTGAAAGAGTTCGGCATAAGATGAAGGAATTGAATCATGGGTGAACTACAGCAGTACGTTCAGAAAATTGGGCGTCGCGCACGTGAAGCATCACGATTTCTGGCCCGTACTTCTACGGCCAAGAAGGATGATGCACTTCGGTTTATGGCTTCAGAAATTGCCAAAAATGAAGATGTTCTTCTTGCCGCAAACGCACGAGATGTGGCTAGAGCAAGGCAGGATAATCTGGAAGAAGCATTAATTGATCGGTTAAGCCTTACCCCGATTAACATAAAAGGGATGATTGAAGGACTGGAGCAGATTGCTGATTTGCCTGATCCGATTGGGGAGATCGATGGACTGCATTATCGGCCTACAGGGATTCAGGTGGGTCGTATGCGAGTTCCGTTGGGTGTTATAGGGATTATTTATGAGTCTCGTCCAAATGTGACAGCTGATGCTGCCGGGTTATGTCTTAAAGCAGGCAATAGTGCCATTTTGCGTGGAGGGTCGGAGGCGATTCATTCTAACCAGGCTATTGCTGCATGTGTTAAAGAAGGTTTAAAGCGTGCTGGTTTGCCTGAGGATGCAGTGCAGGTCATAGATGTCGTTGATCGCGAGGTTGTAAGCCATCTGGTTAAAATGACCGAGTTTGTGGATGTGATCGTTCCTCGTGGGGGAAAGGGGTTGATTGAAATGATTTCGCGTGAGTCTGCCATACCGGTCATTAAACATTTACATGGTGTTTGCCATGTTTATATTGATGCTTTTGCTGATATTGACAAAGCGGTTCAGATTGCGGATAACGCCAAGACACAGCGTTATGGTACTTGTAATACCATGGAATCGTTATTGGTTCATACATCAGTTGCAGGTGATGTGCTAAAAAAACTGGCACCTATCTACCTGGCGAAACAGGTTGAGCTTAGGGGGGACAAACGGGCCTGTTCCCTTGTTCCTGCCATGACTCAGGCATCTCAGGAAGACTGGGTTACAGAGTATCTGGCCCCTATACTGTCGATAAAGGTGGTTGATAGCCTGGATGAAGCCATTGACCATATCAATGCATTTGGTTCGCATCATACAGATGCTATTGTTACTGATCATTTTGGTCATGCGCAGAGATTCTTGACAGAGGTGGATTCAAGTTCGGTTATGGTTAATGCATCAACCCGTTTTGCAGATGGGTTTGAATATGGCCTAGGGGCTGAAATTGGGATTTCAACGGATAAAATTCATGCTCGTGGACCAGTTGGACTTGAAGGATTGACTTCACAAAAATATATTGTGATTGGAGATGGCCATATCCGAGGATAATCGTCCAATAGTTTTGTTAGGGGGCACATTTGACCCTGTGCATTACGGTCATTTACGTTTGGCTGTTGAATCAGGTGAGGAGCTTCAGGCAAAAGAGGTCAGAATGCTTGTTTCATCTCTCCCTCCTCATCGTCAGACAAAGGCTACAGCCCTGCAGCGGTTTGAAATGCTGAAACGGGCCTGTTTAGGAAGCCAGATGCTTGTGCCTGATTCAACAGAAATCAGGCGTTCGGGTAGCAGCTATACAATTGATACCGTTGAACAGGTCCGTATTGAGGTAGGTTGGGATGTTCCGTTATGCCTTGTGATTGGGCAAGATGCCTTTTCCGGGTTTTTGTTCTGGAGAAGATGGCAGGAATTATTTGATTTTGTGCATGTCATTATAGCCACAAGACCGGGCTATGATGAGAACTGGCCTGTATTGATACGGCGTGAATGGAAAAAAAGGGCTGTAGCCAATAGACCCAGCCTGTTGGCGTGTCCATATGGCAAAATGATGAGTTTGTCCATTCCCCCTCTTGATATCTCTTCTAGCCGGATTCGTCATTTGCTTGCTCTGGGCAGGAGCGTGCAATATCTTTTGCCAGAAGAAGTCAGGAAGTATATTGAGGAACAACGTCTTTATGGAGATTTTCTTTGATGGATGTACACAGTAAGACAGAGTTGGTTGTAGAGGCGCTTGAAGCTATAAAAGGGAGGGATATCATTGCTTTGGATGTGTCAGGGTTGACGAGTATGGCTGAAACCCTGGTTTTTGCCTGTGGAGATTCGAATCGGCAAACCCGGGCATTGAGCCATAGTGTTCAGGAGACAATAAAGGCCTCGGGTGGAACTGTTCTGGGTGTTGAGGGTGAGCAGACAGGTGAGTGGGTGTTGATTGATCTGGGAGATATTATTGTGCATGTTATGCAGCCTGCCATTCGTCAGTACTATAATATTGAATCCTTGTGGGGAGGAACCCCTTATGTTGGTTATGGTAATAGGATTGCGGTTACTGGCTCCTAGATCATGAGTTTTAAAATTGTTGCGGTGGGCCAGAAACTGCCCGACTGGGTCGAGACAGGAGTCAATGAATATATTCGTCGAATGCCTCCTGAAGCCTTGACAGTTGTGGTTCCGGTGCGTGCAGAAAAAAGGTCTCCATCCAGAACGACTCAACAGGTTGTTGCAATGGAAGGGAAGCGGATTTTATCAGTAACTTCGCCGCGGGATTACCTGTTGGTACTGGATGAAAGAGGCGAACGGATTACAACCCATCAGCTGGCTCAGGCTCTGGAAGGGTTTTTGCGAGAAGGCCAGGAAGTGGTTTTTGTAATTGGCGGAGCAGATGGTTTGGATGCGTCCGTTAAGGAAAAAGCTAAAAAAATATGGCGGTTGTCTGATTTGACATTGCCTCACGCTCTGGTTCGGGTGGTTTTGGCAGAGCAGCTTTATCGTGCAATGAGTTTATTGAAAAAACACCCTTATCATCGTGAGTGAGCACATCTTTTATTATTTAGCGTCTGCTTCCCCTAGGAGACGTATGCTGGCTGAAACTTTGGGGGTAGCTTTTGATACCTTGACCCCTGATATCAATGAATGCAGGATTGATGGTGAATCCCCCCGGGATTATGTAGCGCGGATATCTGAACAGAAAGCATGGGCAGGGCTAACCCAGATAAAACGTCTGCAGCTCCCGTCTAAACCAGTTCTGGCTGCAGATACAATTGTCGTTTTGGATAATCAAATAATAGGGAAGCCTGCGACTAAGCAGGATGCACGAAATATGCTTGCCATGCTTTCCGGACGAACTCATGCGGTGTTGACCCAGGTCACGTTTGCTTCAGAAGGTTCTATTCGGTCGATATTAAGCTGCAATGAGGTGACGTTCTGTGTTTTAAGCATTCAGGAGATTGAAAGGTATGTTGCACGAGGTGAATCCTTGGATAAAGCAGGTGGTTATGGTTTACAGGGGTTTGCTGCCAGCTATGTTAGTCATTTGAGTGGAAGTTATACAGGAGTGGTTGGTTTGCCACTTTTCGAAACTGCCTGCTTGTTTAGGGAATTTGGGCTATTGCCAATATGATCATTGATGAAATCCTGATTAATGTCACCCCGCAGGAAACCCGTGTTGCCATGCTTAGTCAGGGGATCTTGCAGGAGCTGCACATTGAAAGACAAAGTGCCAGGGGAAGAGTGGGTAATATTTATTTGGGAAAGGTTTGTCGGGTTTTGCCAGGAATGCAGTCAGCTTTTGTTGAAATTGGCCTCGAAAAAGCGGCATTCTTGCATGTTGCAGATATATGGCATGATAGGCAAATCGAACATCGGCCAATTGAACAGCTGATCCACGAGGGTCAGTCTCTCCTTGTCCAGATTATCAAGGATCCGATAGGAACCAAGGGGGCCCGTTTGTCTACCCAGATTGGATTGGCAGGACGTTTTTTGGTTTATCTGCCACAAGAAAACCATATTGGAATATCCCAGCGAATCGAAGATGAAACGGAGAGGGAACAGCTGCGAGAAAAGCTTCAACAGATTCATTCTGGTGGGGGCGGGTTTATTATTCGGACCAATGCTGAAACTGCTACGGGACAGGAACTAGAGGCTGACGTGGGGTATCTTTCCAAATTGTGGGCCGATATTCTCGCAGCTTCAAAAACAGCTTCTGAGCAGACACTCCTTCATCAGGACATTAGTTTGCCGGAACGGGTGCTTAGGGATCTTATCAGTGAGCGAAATACTCGGGTGCTGGTGGATTCGCGAGAAACTTATTTAAGAATGCAGGTTTTTGCATTGGCCTATAATCAGGAATCAGCAGGGATGATTGATCATTATATGGGTGATCGTCCCTTGTTTGACCTGTACGATATTGAGGCTGAAATTGAGCGGGCATTGGCTCGTCGGGTTGATCTGAAATCGGGAGGATATTTGATTTTGGATCAAACTGAAGCGCTGACCACGATTGATGTCAATACGGGTGGGTTTGTAGGGGGCAGGAATTTTGATGATACCATTTTTAAAACCAACCTTGAGGCCGCGCAAGCTATTGCCAGACAGTTGAGGCTAAGAAATCTGGGCGGCATTATCATCATAGATTTTATTGACATGGATAGCGATGAACACCGTATTCAGGTCATGCAGGAATTTAAGAAAGCTTTGCTACCGGATAGAACTAAAATGACGGTGAGCGGGTTTACTACATTGGGGTTGGTAGAAATGACCCGAAAACGGACCCGTGAATCTTTGGCCCATATTCTTTGTGAAAGCTGTCCTGTATGTCAGGGCCGGGGAGAAATAAAGACGGCACAAACGGTCTGTCATGAAATATTGCGGGAAATATTGCGTGAAGCCCGTCAGTTCAGTGCGCGTGAGTTTCGCATTCTTGCTTCTCAGTCAGTAATTGATCTGTTTCTGGACGAGGAATCACAAAGCCTTGTTCAACTCGAGGATTTTATTGGTCGGCCTATTTCACTTCTTGTCGAGTCCCAATATCATCAGGAACAGTTTGATGTTGTTTTGCTTTAGTACATGAGTCGATAGGCCATTCCGACTAGCGATGATATGGGCACGATGAGAATGAGTTGGCACATGATTAGTATGAGAAGAGGAGAAAGATCCACTCCGCCAATTGGGGGAAGAATACGGCGCGCATAGCGCATGACAGGCCAGGAAAGACTGTCCAACATTGGCTGGGCTGAATTGTATGGGGCTACCCAGCTTAGGATGGCCTGGATGATGACGACACCCATTAGAATATGAAGAAGTATTTCAATTAAATTTACGCTTGAAAGCAGAAGAATGCCGGCCCAGGCATGAACAAGTCCAAGACCCGATAATCCATTAAGCAAAGCATTAAGGCTTTCAAGCAATAAAGATAGAAAAAAGGCAGGCAGAAGTGAAGCCAGATCTATCCTTTTAAAACTGGGCAAGGAACGACGTAGGGGCCGTACGGCGAAATCTGTGATAGAAGTAATGAAGTGGGCAAAAGGATGCCTGAATGAGGTTGCCGTCAGATTCATGTAAAAACGGATCATAAAAGCGAGGATAGCCAGGTTGCAGATCGTTTGTATTAAAAAACTTGCAGCCTGGTTTAACATGCGGGTTTGTCCTTTTTTCTGGGTAACAGGAGGTTGAGTTTAGTTGTTTTTTTGCATTAGCGCCAACTCGTTCCCTATCTCTCTTGATCGATGGGCCGCCGCCGATACGGCCTGATGCAAGATATGTTTTATATTTGCCCTTATCATGATTTCAAGTGCTTTTTCGGTTGTGCCACCTTTTGAGGTAACTTTAGTACGTAGTTCGTTTACTTCTTCCTGGCTGGCCATGGCAAGCCTGGAAGCCCCATCGAAAGTGGCGAGTGTTAAGGCAGTTGATATCTCAGTGGTTAGGCCTTCAGCTATTCCGGCTTCAATCAAGGCCTCCATCATATAAAATACATAGGCGGGGCCGCTGCCTGAAAGGGCAGTAAGTGCATTCATGTCATCTTCCTTTTCCAGCCAAACGATTCGTCCGATTGCCGTAAAGATGTTCTGCGCAAGGATTCGATCTGATTCACTGGTTTCAGGGGTGGCAAAAAGGCCGCTCATTCCGGCATGAATTCGTGCAGGTGTATTGGGCATGGCGCGTATGATTCGGCTATACCCATTAAGCCATTTCCGAAGAAGCGACGTGCTGATCCCGGCTGCGACTGACAGGATGAGTTGGCCGGATAGATAGGGTTGAATTTCTTTGGCCACATCAAATAATTGTTGGGGTTTGACGGCAAGCAGGATAAGGTCTGATCGATGGATTTCAGATAGGCTGCTTAATTCTCGGATTCCAAGATCGCGAAGCAGCTTGGCTCGACTTTCAGGGGAGCGGGTTGTGACTAGAATGTGTTCTGCAGGCCAGCCTGTGTCGATTAATCCCCCGATCAGGGCTCGAGCCATATTTCCACCACCAATTACACTTAATATCATACTGTACCCTTATTTTTGTTGCTGGGTCTGGGGCCAAATAGGGCTGTACCAATCCTTACACAGGTTGATCCTGCCTTGATCGCGGCTTCCAGATCGTTAGACATGCCCAAAGAAAGAGTATCAAATTTAAATCCTTTTCTGGCAAGTGTTTGGTAGAGGCTTTCAATGATACTAAAATCAGGTGTTTTTCCTGGTTCTGGCTCACGCGGGATAGCCATAAGTCCCCGTAATGCCAGATTGGGCAAGGTCGATATGGCTTGGGCAAAAGCCAGGGTTTCTTCAGGGGGCAGGCCCTGTTTGCTGGGTTCTAAGTCGGGGTTGACCTGAATGAGCACATTAAGGGGACAGCCCTGGCTTGCCATGTTGTTAAGTCTTTCTGCTATGTTCAAACGACAAAGCCCGTGAACCCATGAAAAATGACGGGCAATTAATGTTGTTTTATTGCCCTGAATAGGGCCAATGAAATGCCACTCTATGTCCAGATCAGACAAGGCTTGAATTTTAGGAATGGCTTCTTGAACATAATTTTCACCGAAGGCTTTTTGCCCAAGGGCATAAAGGGATCTTATTTTCGCAGGGGACTGGGTCTTGCTTGCGACGAGAAGCTTAACGGATCCTTCAGGCCTTGAAGCATTTGTCTCGGCCTCGAGGATCCGTGATTTAACAGCTTGCCATTGTGTTGCCAGTGTGTTCATAATCTGCGAGAAATATCGTTAACCCCAGCGAGGATTATAATGGAAATTTCCGATTTGCTGGCCTTTACAGTTAAGCATAAGGCATCAGATTTGCATCTTTCAGCAGGGATGCCTCCTTTGATTCGTGTCAATGGCGATATTCGTCGAATTAGTCAGGATACGCTGGATCATCAGCTTGTGCACGATATGGTCTATGACATTATGACCGATCAGCATAGAAAGGTTTATGAGGAGTATAAGGAGGTTGATTTTTCGTTTGAAATTCCAAATCTGGCTCGTTTTCGTGTTAATGTTTTTGTACAGAATCGAGGGGCTGGTGCAGTCTTTCGTTCAATTCCTTCCAAGGTGCTGTCTCTGGAAGAGCTTTCAGCCCCTGAAATTTTTAAGTCAATTACCCAGCAGCCGCGTGGGATTGTTCTTGTGACCGGTCCAACCGGTTCAGGGAAATCAACGACATTGGCCGCCATGATAAATGAGATTAATGAGACCCAGTACTCGCATATTCTTACCGTTGAAGATCCAATCGAGTTTGTTCATGATAGTAAGCGATCGCTTATTAATCAGCGTGAGATAGGAGCACATAGCATCAGCTTTTCAAATGCCCTTCGATCAGCATTACGTGAAGATCCAGATGTTATTTTGGTAGGTGAAATGCGAGATCTTGAAACCATCCGGCTGGCATTGACAGCAGCTGAAACGGGGCATCTGGTTTTTGGTACACTGCATACAGCCTCAGCAGCTAAGACCATAGACCGAATCATCGATGTTTTCCCTGCAGCTGAAAAAGAAATGGTACGTTCAATGCTTTCAGAGTCTTTGCGGGCGGTTATTTCCCAGGCCTTGATTAAAAACAAGGAAGGCAATGGCCGCCTTGCAGCCCATGAGATCATGATTGGTACGCCAGCAATCAGGAATCTGATACGTGAGGGGAAAGTAGCCCAGATGTTTTCTGCTATTCAGACCGGGCAGAATTTTGGGATGCAGACTTTGGATCAATGCTTGACTACTTTGCTGCGCCAGAACCGGATTGCAGTGTCTGAGGCTAGGAACGTCGCTACCAACAAGGACATGTTTCCACTTAATTGAGGGATGAATAACGATGCAGCAGGATGAAGCGTTGAATATCATGCATGGTTTCTTGCAAAAAATGCTTGAGCATAAGGCATCGGATTTGTTTGTTACGGCCGGTTTTCCGGTAGCAATTAAGGTGGACGGAAAAATCCTCCCCTTGGGAGGCCCTTCATTGACCGCAGTGCAAGCTTCAGATTTGGCTCATGCGTTGATGAATCGTCAGCAGGCTACAGCCTTTGCTGAAACGTTTGAAGCTAATTTTGCGATAAGCCCTAACCAGATTGGTCGTTTTAGAGTGAACGTATTTGTACAGCAGGGTCGAACAGGGATGGTCATTCGAACGATTACAACAACGATTCCTAGAATCGAGGATTTGGGCTTACCAGAAATTTTGAAGGAAGTGGTGATGACCAAACGGGGCTTGGTCATCGTTGTAGGTGGGACCGGGTCAGGTAAGTCAACTTCTCTTGCTGCCATGATTGGACACCGGAACGAAAATAGTTTTGGCCATATTATTACTATCGAAGATCCTGTGGAATTTGTTCATGCGCATAAAAACTGCATAGTGACCCAGCGGGAGATTGGTGTGGATACAGAGTCCTGGTCATCAGCTTTAAAGAATACACTTCGTCAGGCTCCAGATGTTATCCTGGTGGGTGAGATTCGTGATCGGGAAACAATGGATTATGCGATTAGTTTTGCTGAGACGGGGCATTTGTGTCTGGCCACCTTGCATGCGAACTCAGCAAACCAGGCACTAGATCGCATCATTAATTTTTTCCCGGAAGACAGGAGAGCCCAACTTCTTATGGATTTGTCACTTAACCTTAAGGCGGTTATTTCTCAACGCCTGATTATGAAAAAAACAGCTTCTGGCCGGGTGGCTGCGATAGAAATCATGTTGAATTCCCCCTTGATTTCAGACCTGATTTTTAAAGGGGAAGTGCAGGCCATTAAGCAGGTTATGGCAAGCTCACGTGAATTAGGCATGCAGACTTTCGATCAAGCCCTTTTTGATCTTTTTGAATCGAATCTGATTAGTTATGAAGACGCCCTTCGAAACGCCGATTCCTTGAATGACCTGCGATTAAATATTAAGTTAAACAGCAAGAATGGAGCCAGGCCAGACCAAGGACCAGCAAGCCAGTTCGAAATATTATAAAGAGAGCTATTTCCTATTGCTTCCAGCCAGAATTTTATATTCGAGTAACCTGCATTCGATGGATCCATTGAATAGCGGGGTACGCTTTGAGGCTGATAAACGTATATTTCTGGTTAGATTTGTATAGTCCGCAGTGAGTAGGAATGCATCCCATCCTGTAAATTTTTGCTTGAGCACATTTCCTAGTTTGGGATAAGACATCTCGGTAAAGGAATCAAGACTCATTCGATAACCGTAAGGCAGGTTAGCAATCAGAATGCCTGGGGTAGATGGAGGGCTGGATTCAATAAAATTAACCTGTTTTAGATGAATATATTTCTCAAATCCGGCAGCTTTGAGATTTTGGCGGCTCAGTTCTACTGCATCGCCAGAAAGGTCGGATCCGAAAATATTTAAGGTGTCGGCCTTATTGCAAAGAGAAAGGCGTGACTCCCGTTTCTTCTGCCAATGCGTAGCTTCGAAAGCATGCAGATGTTCAAAGGCAAAATGGCGCTGGAAGCCAGGCGGGATGTTGAGGGCCTGCATCATTGCTTCGATAAGGATTGTGCCGCTTCCGCACATGGGGTCGTATAAGCTTGTTCTTTCGGTCCATCCTGATATAGCAAGAAGGCCTGCAGCCAGGTTTTCTCGCAGGGGGGCTTCTCCTGAATAAGGTTTGATTCTTCTGTGGAATAGGGGCTGTCCACTGGTATCCAGATACAGGATGGCCTGGTTTTTATCCAGAAAAGCGTGCACTCTTACATCTGGATTGTCCTTGATAATATCCGGGCGAATATGGGTGTCCTGGCGGAATCGGTCGCATATTCCATCTTTAATGAGCAAGGTAGCAAAGTCGATACTCTTTAAGGGGGAGTGGCGTGACTCCACTTTAACAAGTAAAGAATGCCGGGCATCGAAATAATCGCACCACCGTACACTCTGGGCCAGTTTATATATATCTTTTTCATTCCTGTAGAATCCTTCGGTAATTTTCCAGAGTACCCTGGATGCCAGCCTGGATTCAAAATTTATGGTAGGGATTAAGTCCCATGGCCCGGAAAAACCAACGCCCCCACCGGATAGCTTGATGGTTATGCCGCCTAATGTCTTAATTTCTGAAGCCAGGAAAGATTCTAGCCCGCGTGGGCAGGAGGCAAAAAAAGTATGCTGTTGCATCAGGATGGTTTCAATACGGCAAGAAGTACGATGGCAATAAGAAGAATAACGGGGAATTCGTTGAACCATCGGAAAAAAATGTGGCTGTGCTGATTTTTCCCGGAATGAAAATCCTGCATCAACTTACCACAGTAAAGATGATAGGCGACCAGAACCGCGACCAGGCTTAATTTGATGTTTAACCAGGCCCCATGGAATCCATAGCCTAGCATGAGCCATAACCCAAACAGGATAGTGAGGATCATTCCTGGGGCCATGATGCCGAAATAAAGTTTTCGTTCCATGGTACAGAATCGATCGTGGCTGATTGTGTCCTCGCTCATGGCATGGTACACAAACAATCGCGGCAGATAAAACAGCCCTGCAAACCAGGTCACCATGAAAATGATATGAAAAGCCAGAATCCAGCGCATGTTTATCCTTGAACCAGGGTCTGGCTGAGCCAGGCATTGAGTTTTTTGAAATTTGTCGCTCCAACTGTTTCCTGAATGATATGCCCTCTTGGATCGATATAAAAATCAGTTGGGGTGAGCTCCACATTCTTGAAAGCATGTGCGAGCTTACCTTCCTTGTCATACACAATAGGAAAAGTCAGCCCTTCTTTTTTTTGAAACGGACGAATGTAGTTTAAGGAGTCGTATGACATGGCAATGGCCAGAACAACGAAACCTTTTTTGTGCCATTGTTTATAGGTTTGTTCAATTTCAGGCATTTCTTTAACACAACCCGGGCAGCTTGTGGCCCAGAAATTGATAAGTACGGCTTTACCCCTTAGCTGTGAAAGGGTGAGGGTTTCCCCCTGGATGGTGGTAAAGGACAGGTTGGGAGCAGAAGGTTTTTCTTTTAAGCTGTACCAAATGCCCACAATAACAATCAGTACAATCAGGACGCCGAGGGTTCGTAAAAAGAGGGTTCTTGGTTTAAAGGATGAATTCATGATGACAGTATGTGGGACAAGGGATCTTTATGAGGTTCGGTTAAGTCTATTGTATCATTGCTTAAACAAACCGTCATAATGGCTGTAGCTGTTATGGCGCGGTGGTGTTCGGCAAGCCCTGCCATTCAGGCCGGGGAGGATGTCACAAGGAGAAATCATGGAGTGTGAGTTATGTTCTGGGCCGGGAGGGGTTGTGTTGTGGGCTCATGAACACCTTCGAGTTGTTTTGATTGATGATCTTGACTATCCTGGATATTGTAGGGTGATTTGGGATGAGCATATAGCTGAAATGACTGATTTGTCAGTGGAGCAGGGATTGACAATTATGGAAGTCGTATTTGGTGTTGAATCAGCGTTGCGGCGATTGTTTCATCCAGACAAGGTTAATCTGGCGAGTCTGGGTAATATGACTCCGCATTTGCACTGGCATGTTATTCCGCGTTTTCTTGGAGATCGGCATTTTCCGCAACCAATATGGGGGATGCCCCAACGAGAGGCAGAGGTTTTGCCCCAGGTGGATCTTCAGAAATTAAAGGAGGCTTTAGGACAGATTCTTCCAAAGGGCAGAGTGGAATAATGGCGCTAAAAGTCGAGCCTAAATCTTTCGTGCTGGTAATTTCCAGCCGTCCTTGATGTCGAGTCATGACGTGTTTGACAATACTTAAACCAAGTCCTGTACCACCTGTTTCCCTTGAACGGCTTTTATCAACGCGATAGAAACGTTCAGTGAGTCGATTAATGTGTTCAGGGGACACGCCAATCCCGGTGTCCTGGACCCGAAACATGCTTTCTGTTGGACTGCTTTCCCAGATAAGAGTTATGTCCCCTCCTTCAGGGGTATAGCGGACAGCATTGGTAATGAGATTGCTAAAAGCGCTATGTAGTTCATCTTCATTGCCCCATGCGTCTGTGTTTGATTGAATCTGGAGATGGATTTTGTGTCGGCCGGCACTGAGTGATAAGGCTTCATCATATAACAGGTGCATCAGGTGTAGGCTTGGAACCCGTTCCTTTAAAATGAGGGTTTGGCCGCTTTCAAGGCGGGAAAGGGTCAATAAAGCCTCTACAAGACGCTTCATTCTTTGTGCTTGTTCATGCATGAGAGAAATATAGTGCTGTACTTCTGCCTTATTGCTGTAATCCATGTCCATAAAGGTTTCAAGAAACCCATTGATAACCGTGAGGGGAGTTCGAAGTTCGTGTGAGACATTGGCTACAAAATCACGGCGCATGACTTCAACACGTTCAAGCTGGCTTACATCCCGGCTAATGAGTAATTTCTGTTTGTCTCCGAAAGGAATAAGTTGAATGGATAGGAAAACATCAGGGTTTCGGATGGATTTAAGGGATAGGGGTTCATGATAAAGCTGACGGGTAAGGTAGTCATTAAACTGGGCCTGTCGAACCAGATAGTTGATGGGGTGTCCCGTATCTTGTTGATTATCGAGCCCCAGATGTTGTTCCGCAACCGGGTTGCACCATTCAATAAGATCGTTTTCATTGAGAATGACGACACCATCTGGCATGGCTTTTGCGGCATCCCGGAATCGCTCTAGCATCAGGTTGAGTTGTTCACGGCTTTGCAGCTGGCGTTTAAACAGGGAATAAAGCGCGTTGAATAAGTCTTCCCAGATTCCCCGGCCTTGGGGGACTGATTGGGCACCGGGCGTTAAAAGCCACCGGTTTAAGGTATAGAGATGGTAAAAATGACGTAGCTGGAGAAACAACAAGGCAAATACTAGCCCGATAAGACCATACAGTAGGCCCAGGGTCATGGCAAGGGCGATAAAAATGATGAGTAAAGGAGCGAGCTGGATAACTGTCCGCCACCAGAAAGACTGCCTGATCTGCATGCCCAAAGGCTCCTTGGTTGCCTGAAACGCCATTATAGGTTTTATGGGTTAGATCACCAAATCTTAAGAAGATTTTCCAGTTTAGGCTGGCATGCGTTATGATCCTTGGATTGGACAAGCAAACGGGATTTTTTGATGACAGGACAGAATCAGCCTTCGCCACGGCCTATAGAGATTCGTTTAAAAAGAAAGTCCAGGCTGCTTGAGCTGGAGTTCGATGACGGGAAAGCATTTAGTCTTTCTTGTGAATTTCTTAGGGTATACTCTCCTTCTGCAGAGGTCCGGGGCCATGGGCAGGGCCAGGAAGTGCTGCAAACAGGCAAGAAAAATGTCAATATTGAACGGATTGAACCGGTAGGACAATATGCGGTACGTTTGGTATTTACCGATGGCCATGATTCGGGGCTTTATTCCTGGGATTATCTATACGGGCTGGGAATCCGGCAGAATGAATTATGGCAGGCTTATCTTCACCGTCTGGAAGCCGCTGGTGCAAGTCGGGAAGGGGGGCATTCGGTTTTTACCTTGCATCCAACTGGAGGGCATTCCCATTGAGCCAGACACATTTTGGTTTTGAAACGGTAGACGAAGAGGATAAGGCCCATCGTGTCGCTGCTGTATTTGATTCGGTCGCTAACCGGTACGACCTGATGAATGATGTTATGTCAGCCGGAATGCATCGGCTGTGGAAGCGTTTTGCTGTTGAGCAAAGTGGTGTTCGGCCCGGGCATAAAGTGCTTGATATTGCTGGAGGGAGTGGTGATCTTGCCCGCTTGTTTATGGATAGGATGCAAGGCCAGGGCCAGGTTGTTTTGACAGACATTAATGAATCCATGTTAAAGGTGGGTCGTGACCGACTCATTAATGATGGCAGGGTTCCGTTTATCGTACGCTGTGATGGAGAAAAGTTGCCTTTTCCTGATCGGTATTTTGATTGTGTGAGTGTGGCTTTTGGTTTGCGTAACATGACCCATAAAAATCAGGCCCTGGATGAAATGCACAGGGTGTTGAGAATGGGGGGTAAGCTAATTGTTCTGGAGTTTTCGCATATCGCTAAATCCCTTTCCCGATTGTATGATCTTTACTCTTTTAAGGTTATTCCCCGGATGGGTCAATGGCTGGTTAAGGATGCGGAGAGTTATCGTTATCTGGCTGAGTCCATCCGTATGCATCCGGATCAGGAAGCGTTGAAACAGATGATTACCGATGCCGGTTTTTCAAGGGCCGGCTATTTTAATCTTGCATTGGGCGCAGTTGCTGTGCATTATGGCTGGCGAATGATCTGATGAATCATCCTACAGTGATATCCAGGTTGTTTGCTTCGTTGTGTAATCGCTTGCTTGAAAATCAGCCAGGCGTGGCTAGGGCATTAGCGTTGCATTCACCCTCTGTATTTTCAGTAGAAGTTCGGCCAGTGCGTTTAGCCTTTCATATCGAACCTGATGGCAGACTTGTGGCCGCAGATCCTGCCCTGGCTTCCACGGTTATTGTTGTTCATCCCTTTAATGCCATGCTTGCCCATGCTGGGGTGACAACTCCAGCTCAGGCATTTCTGGTTTCGGGCAGTGATACGCTGGCTTATGCTTTTAGTGGGCTTTTTGAAGAGCTGGACTGGCAGGCAGAAGAAGCTCTGTCAAATATATTTGGTCCAATTTTTGCTGCTGAATTTATTAAGGCAGCCCAGGGATTTGTCAGATGGCAGAAAGAAACTGTCAGGCGTAGCCTAGGGTTGGTTGCAAGCTATGTGATCGAGCGTCAAGTGTTGCCCAGTAGCCGTGAGGTAGCAGCATTCATAAAAGAGGTTGATGTTTTCAGGGACAGGCTGGCTCGTCTTGAAAAGCGCCTGGAGAAGCTGTATCAACGCAGTTATGGCGATGTCGGGACTACGTGATAATGCAGCTTTTCCGCTTTTTGAAAATTGTTTGGGTAGCCCTGTATTATGGTCTTGAGGAATTCGTGACTCTTCCTGGTCGTTTAGGGCAATTTGATCGGATTTTCAGGTTACGCAAGTTTTCCCGCCCTCGAGCCGAAAGATTGCGTTTAGCGCTTGAACGGCTGGGCCCCATATTTGTAAAATTCGGACAGGTTCTGTCAACCCGGCAGGATTTGTTGCCCGCTGATGTGGCAACGGAGCTCTCCTTGCTTCAGGACAAGGTTCAGCCTTTTGAGTCGCATCTGGCTGTTTCGATTATTGAGCGTTCCTTTTCTTGCCCGCTAGGAAATATTTTTCACTCTTTTGATGAATGTCCTGTAGCCAGCGCTTCGGTGGCACAAGTTCATTTTGCCGTGCTGCATGATGGTAAAGAAGTGGCTGTCAAGGTTTTACGGCCTGGCATCAGAAAAATAATTATCCAGGATGTAAGGCTGATGGACGGATTTGCACGATTAGTGCAGTGGTTTTTTCCTGATGGCCGGCGGCTTAAACCCAGGGAAGTGGTTGCTGAATTTGCCCGTCATTTGAATAACGAGCTCGACTTGATGCTGGAGGCAGCTAATGCAAGTCAGTTAAGGCGAAATTTTGCAAATTCCAGTTTGCTCGCTATTCCGGAAGTATATTGGGATTTTTGTCAATCAGAAGTGATGGTGATGCAGCGTATGCAGGGTATCCCAATCAACCGGATTGATGAACTGCAAGCTGCAGGCATGGACTTAAAAAGGCTGTCTCGTCATGGGGTAGAGATTTTCTTTACCCAGGTTTTTCGAGATGGATTCTTTCATGCCGATATGCATCCAGGGAATATTCTTGTTAATGACAAGCAGCAGTATGTTGCGTTAGATTTTGGCATTATGGGAAGCCTGACCGATGCTGATCGGGATTATCTTGCCCGAAATTTCCTGGCGTTTTTCAAGCGGGACTATCGGCAGGTGGCGATGACTCATATTGAAGCAGGGTGGGCTCCACCTGGCACACCTGTGGATCAGTTTGAGACGGCTATTCGGGCAGTATGTGAACCCGTTTTTGATCGACCATTGAAGGAAATTTCTTTTGGAAGGGTATTATTGCGTCTTTTTCAGACTTCACGTCGATTTAATATTGAAATTCAGCCGCAACTGGTCCTGCTTCAGAAGACTCTGCTGAATATTGAGGGGCTTGGGCGCCAACTGGACCCCGATCTGGATCTTTGGATAACAGCGAAGCCAATCCTGGAACGGTGGATGAGCGAACAAGTAGGCTTGCGAGGGCTTTGGCGAATGATTAAAAAGGAAGCCCCTCTTTGGGGAACCCTTTTCCCCCAGTTACCCAGGCTTGTTTATGATAGCTTGTCAGCTAAAACCGTACCGCAGGAATCTTTGATTCAGTTATTAAGACAGCAAAACAGGAAACTTAAAATAGCTGTCGGCATCTTAATTGCCGGTTTCTTTTTTCTGGCTGTTGGTTTTTTCCTGGTTTAAGGGGCCATTTTCTTTCGTAGGATCTCGTTAACCTGTGCTGGATTGGCGCGACCCTGGGTCGCTTTCATGACTTGCCCGACAAAGAAGCTAAGAACGCGATCCTTCCCGGCACGGTATTGGGCGATTTGTTCATCGTTTCCGGCCAGGATCTGTTCAATAATGGTTTCAAGCGCTTGATTGTCTGAAATTTGTTTTAGGCCTTTTTTCTCAATGATTGCGTCAGGCTCTTCTTCTCCTGACCACATTGTATCGAATATTTCCTTCGCAGTGTTTCCGGAGATTGTTCCGTCCTTGATTCGTTTTAGAAGCTGCGCCAGAGATTCTGGCTGGATGGGGCATTCTGAAATATCTTTGCTATCCCGGTTGAGACGACCGGATACCTCACCCATGATCCAGTTGGCACAGAGTTTGGGATCCTTCATCTGGTCCTCAAGTGCGTTCAGAGTGGCCTCGAACCAGTTGGCCAGTGCTTTTGAAGTGGTTAATACGGAGGCATCATAAATGGTCAGGCCTAGCTTCTCAACATAGCGTTTGCGTTTGGCATATGGCAGTTCAGGCAATGATTGGTGGATTTTATCTATCCAGGATGGGTCAATGACGAGTGGCAGCAAATCCGGATCAGGGAAATAACGATAATCATTGGCCTCTTCCTTGGATCGCATGGAACGGGTTTCATCCCGCTCAGAATCATAAAGCCTGGTTTCCTGAATGATTTTATTTCCGGACTCAATGAGGTCTATCTGTCTTGATGTTTCAAATTCGATAGCCCTTTCCAGAAAACGAAAGGAATTAAGGTTTTTTATTTCACAGCGGGTACCATATTCCGCTTGCCCTTTGGGCCGAACTGAAACATTGGCATCGCATCGAAAGGATCCTTCCTGCATGTTGCCATCACAAATTTCCAGATATCGAACCAGGGTATGCAGGGTTTTGGCATAAGCAACAGCCTCTTCCGCAGAACGCATGTCAGGTTCAGAGACGATTTCCAGCAAGGGAGTGCCTGCCCGATTAAGATCGATACCGGTTTTTCCATGAAAATCCTCATGAAGAGACTTGCCCGCATCTTCTTCAAGATGTGCCCGGGTAATCCGTATGGTTTTCTCACCCTGAGAGGTGTCAATGATAAGCTTCCCTTCAGCAACGATTGGAAGCTCATATTGACTAATCTGGTAACCCTTGGGCAAGTCAGGATAAAAATAGTTCTTTCGGGCAAAAATACTCTTTGGGTTGATTTTTGCCCCGATGGCCAGACCAAACCGTAAGGCGTACTGCACAGCTTCGCGATTTAAGACTGGAAGAACACCGGGCAGGGCAATATCTATGGCACATGCCTGGGTGTTGGGTGCTGCGCCATAAGCGGTTGCAGCCCCAGAAAATATTTTTGAGCGGGTTGCTAATTGTGCATGAACTTCCAGACCAATAACGACTTCCCATTCCATGGTGCTTATCCTGTACGTAGACGGTAAAGATTACAAAGCAGGCCTGCGTGTATGCCAATCTGTAACCTGCTGATAACGATGAGCTATATTCAGCAGGCGCGCTTCGTTAAAATAATTTCCAATGAGTTGTATCCCGATGGGCCGCCCCTGCCCTGAAAATCCTGCGGGTAAGGATAGCCCTGGTAATCCAGCAAGGTTGACAGCTATAGTATAGATATCCGAAAGGTACATAGAGACTGGGTCATTGTTCCGCTCTCCAATGTTAAATGCAGGTTGGGGACTGGTGGGTCCCAGGATTACATCGATCTCTTTAAAGGCATTGGAAAAATCATTTGCAATGAGTCTGCGTAGCTTTTGGGCCTTAATGTAATAGGCATCATAGTAGCCCGCAGATAAAACGTAAGTGCCAATCATGATGCGTCGTTTGACTTCTGCGCCGAATCCTTCAGCCCGGGTCTTTTTATACATGTCGGTAAGGTCGTGATAGGATGGGCTGCGGTAACCATAGCGTACCCCGTCATAACGTTCCAGATTGCTTGAGGCTTCTGCTGAGGCGAGCACGTAGTAGGCTGGTATGGCAATGGGACTGTTTGGTAAGGAAATCTCATGTAAAATGGCGCCTTCCTTGCGCAGGATATCGCAGGACATCTCAATGCATTTAGCGATTTCCGGATTAAGCCCGTCAGTGAAATATTCTTTTGGCAGTCCTACTTTCAAACCCGTCAGAGGTCGGTTAAGGTCTGCGGTGTAGTCTTCTTTCTGTCGATTTACGCTTGTTGAGTCACGAGGATCAAAGCCTGCCATTATATTCAGCAGCAAGGCACAGTCCTCGGCTGTCCGGGCCATTGGACCCGCCTGATCTAGGCTGGAGGCATAGGCAATCATCCCAAAGCGGGAGACTAGCCCGTAGGTAGGTTTGATACCGGTAATTCCACACAGGGCGGCGGGCTGGCGAATAGAACCCCCCGTATCGGTTCCTGTTGCAGCAGGAGCCATGCCTGCAGCAACGGCAGCAGCAGAACCGCCTGAGGAGCCACCTGGAACTGCTTCGAGATCCCAGGGGTTATGCACGACCCCGAAATAGGATGTTTCATTTGAGGAGCCCATTGCAAATTCATCCATGTTGGTTCGGCCCAGCAGAACTGCCCCTGTCTGGTTGAATTTTTCAATGATATGAGCATCATAGGGCGAAATGAAATTGGACAGCATTTTTGAGCCACAGGTCGTTGTCCAGCCCTCAGCGCAGAATATGTCTTTTTGCGCAACCGGGATACCTGTGAGAGGTTCGCTCATGCCATGGGCGATGCGGCTGTCAGCTTGTTTTGCCTGATTGAGGCTGATTTCGGGATTGGTGCTGATATAGGCATTGATGGCAGGATTAAGCTGATGGATGCGATCCAGATAAGACTGGGTTAGTTCCACGCTGGATATTTTTCTGGATTTGAGTAAACCGGATAATTCTGTCAGGCTATATGTAAGCATATTAATTGAGTTCGTGTTGGTTTAGGGCAAATGTGCCGGGTGCCCGGGATTGCGGGCCAGTTAACTGAAGTTGCCTCATTCAATGACTTTGGGGACCAGATAAAGGCCTGCTTCAACTTCAGGGGCAATGGCCTGAAATGCATCAAGATGATCACTTTCTGTTACTTCGTCCTCTCGTAAACGAAGTACGGAATCGAGTGCGTGCGCCATGGGATCCAGATTTTCTGTTTCGGTGACCTGCATTTGCTCAATGAGGCCCAGGATACTGTTAAGCTGGTCAAGCCAGACAGAGACCTCAGTTTTACCGGCCTCATCAGTTGAGTTGTTTACTTCTATTCGAGCAAGATGCGCAATCTTGTAGACATCGTCCGATGTGAGTGACATGATATGAGCCTTTGGTACTTTAAATGCACAAGCATAACAGGTTATCATAATTCGGCTATTTTATCGCGCCCCTGACCAATTTTCGGATGTATACACATGTTTGGATTTCTTCGAGGATATTTTTCTACTGATCTGGCCATTGATTTAGGAACGGCCAATACTTTAATTTACGTGCGTGGCAAGGGGGTGGTGCTAGATGAACCTTCTGTTGTTGCCATACGCCAGGAAGGTGGCCCTAGCGGCAAGAAAATCATTCAGGCCGTAGGGCTTGAAGCCAAGCAGATGCTGGGGCGCACCCCGGGTAATATTACAGCTATTCGGCCCATGAAAGATGGGGTTATAGCTGATTTCACCATTACTGAACAGATGTTGAAGTATTTTATTAAAAAGATACACGAGTCGAGAATGTTTTCTCCTTCCCCGCGTATCATTATTTGTGTGCCCAGAGGGTCAACCCAGGTAGAACGCCGCGCTATTCGGGAATCTGCGCTGGGTGCAGGGGCACGGCAGGTTTATCTTATTGAGGAACCGATGGCTGCAGCGATTGGTGCAGATATGCCTGTAGCTGATGCAACCGGATCAATGGTGGTTGATATTGGTGGCGGAACGACAGAGGTGGGCGTCATTTCATTGGGAGGAATTGTTTATGCCCAGTCTGTCAGGGTAGGCGGAGATAAATTTGATGAAGCAATTATTAATTATATCCGTCGCAATTATGGGATGCTGGTTGGAGAATCAACTGCTGAATTGATTAAGCACCAGATTGGTTCTGCTTTTCCGGGATCCGAGGTTCGCGAGCTCGAAGTCAAGGGGCGCAATCTGGCTGAAGGAATTCCTCGTAGCTTTACGATTTCAAGCAATGAAATTCTTGAGGCGCTGACTGATCCACTTAACCAGATTGTCAGTGCAGTTAAGTCAGCGTTAGAACAGACCCCGCCCGAACTGGGTGCAGATATTGTTGAGAAAGGGATGGTCCTGACTGGTGGAGGCGCCTTATTGCGTGATTTGGATCGACTGCTTATGGAAGAAACCCAGTTACCTGTTTTTGTTGCAGAAGATCCCCTGACTTGTGTCGTGAGAGGATCGGGTCGGGCCCTAGAGGAAATGGATAAGCTCGGGAATGTTTTTACAAATGATTGATTTTTGTAAGACAGATTAATTATTACTGGTTAGGAATATCCATCTGAATGGGAGCAACATCACCAGATTTTTTTAAACGCGGGCCGAGCTTGTTTGCCCGCTTTCTTTTTTTCGCTATTCTGGCTATAGCGTTGATTGCTGCAGATGCTCGCTTTTCAGCATTGAATGGTGTGCGCAAGGCTATGGCTTTGGTGCTCTACCCATTGGAGCGTGTCGCAGCGTTTCCAATTGATACAGCCCGGACTGTTGGTGGTTTAAGTGTTTCTTATGTGGGTTTGCAACAGCAGAATCTGGATCTTCAACGGCAGGTCCGCCAACTTCGGGTGGAGCTTCTGGATTATGCTGCCTTGGCGAAAGAAGATGCCCATCTTCGACAACTTCTGGGTATTCGAAGCCGCTACCTTCCGCACGTCAGCGTGGCAGATATCATTTTTACCGGAACAGATCCATTTTCACGAAAGATCCTGATTGATAAAGGCTCACAAGAAGGTGTTCATGCAGGCAATATTGTTGTGGATGCTGTGGGGGTTCTAGGCCAGGTAACCCAGGTATATCCTGTTTCATCCGAAGTGAGCCTGATTACAGACAAGGATGAGGCGGTACCTGTTCAGGTACTGCGTAATGGTTTGCGGGCTATTGTGTTTGGAACAGGCGATGAGAATCAGTTAAGTTTACCCTATACTAATTCTGATGCGGATATCAAGGTTGGAGATGAGTTGGTGACATCAGGTATCGACGGCGTTTATCCGGCCGGACTGCCAGTGGGAACAATAAAGAAGATTGATCATAATCCGGCGCTTCCTTTTTCGACAGTTGATTGTGTTCCTAGCGCAGGAACCGATCGAAATCGTCAGGTTTTCGTCCTGACCGGGCCACCACCGGTACAGCTTCCGACCGGACGGCGGAATCAGCCAGTAAAAACCCAAGGGGGGCACGATGCTGGGCATTCTTAATCGGGATGAAAAGCCTGAAATGGCTCGACCTGCCCCCATGTACCATATTGCAGTTTCCCTGCTCATTGCTGTCTTGCTCAATTTAGCCCCCTGGTGGCGGATTGGTTTGAGTGTTACTCCGGATTTTCTGGCCTTGGTTCTTTTGTTCTGGGCGATTTATCAGCCCAGCAGGATCGGAATGAGTGTCGCGTTTATTGCGGGCCTGTTTATGGATGTTGCCCACGGAGCCTATCTGGGGCAATACGCGCTTGCCTATGTGACTGAGATTTTTGTGGCACAGCTTATACGGCAGAGAATTCTGCGGTTTGATCCATTTCGCCAATCTCTTCATGTGATTGTTTTGCTGTTTGTGATGCAGCTTGCCTTGTTGCTGGTTCATCAGACAAATGGAGCGCGTGTGGTCGGATTATCCTATTTTTATGCCAGCCTGTTTGGCGCGGTACTGTGGCCTTTTATGGTTCTGGGTTATGCCTGGCTGGCCCATCGGAAGACGGAATATTAAAGGGTGCAAAAGACACGATCCGCACTCAAAAACCATATAGTTGAACTAAAAAGGTTCAAGACACGTCTGGCTATTGCGATAGCCGGCATGGTTGTTCTATTAGTGGTTCTGGTAGCCCGTTTTGCGTGGCTCCAGATATATCAGTATCAGTTCTATCAGACGCTCGCAGAAAACAACCGGGTTTCGCGAGTGCCTATTGTACCGAATCGTGGTTTAATTCTGGATCGCAAAGGGGTTGTTCTTGCTGAAAATCTTCCAGGGTATTCTCTTGAAATTACGCCAAGCAAGGTTAAAAACCTAAAGGGGATTATTTCCAGGCTTTCTCATGTCGTGAAGATTAGTTCGAGTGATATTCGTCGTTTTGATCGGCTCAGGGTCGAGTCAAGACGTTTTCAAAGCCTGCCTATTCGGGCGAGGCTATCAGAAGATGAGGTAGCCCGTTTCGCAGTTAATCAGTATAAGTTTCCGGGTGTAAAAATTCATGCAAGGCTATATCGGTTTTATCCTTTTTCCAACCTGTATTCCCATGTGGTTGGATATGTAGGGCGAATTAATGATGTTGAACTCAATGCGTTAGAAAAAGCAGGACAGCTTGATGATTATCGGGGATCTGAACATATTGGAAAAACCGGGGTTGAGCTCAGCTATGAAAAAGTCCTGCATGGTGTGCCCGGCGTAGAACAGATTGAGACGGATGCAGGGGGTCATGCCGTTGCGGATCTGGGGCGCACGCTACCTGTTTCAGGCGATAATGTTTTTCTTACCATTAATAACAGGCTTCAGCAGGTTGCCAACTTTGCTTTTGGAGATCATCGGGGAGCCTTGGTCGCTATTCGGCCCCAGACCGGGGCAGTTTTAGCGATGTTGAGTAAACCAGGTTTTGATCCTAATTTGTTTGTGGATGGGATAGATACGGCGGACTGGAAGCAGCTTAATGATTCTCCGATGCATCCACTAATTAATCGGGCCATTCATAGCGAATACCCTCCCGGATCTACCTTTAAACCTTTTGTTGCTTTGGCTGGGCTTACACTGGACCCGAGCGCGGCCAATAAGACAATTTTTGATCCGGGATATTATAAGATTCCTGGTCATTCCCATCTGTTTCATAACTGGAAAAAAGGGGGATTTGGTACGATAGGCCTGGATCGCTCCATTACAGTCTCGGATGATACATTTTTTTACGGGTTGGCTTATGCACTGGGTATTGATCGAATGGCCCATTATGTTGAACAGTTTGGTTTTGGGCACAAAACGGGTATTGACATGCCTGGTGAATCCAGTGGCCTTATTCCAACTGAAGCCTGGAAACGTAAGCGGTACCATCAACCCTGGTACCCTGGCGAAACTGTCATAGCCGGAATTGGGCAAGGATATGTGCTGGTTACTCCTTTGCAACTGGCCAGTGCGGTAGCAACCCTGGCCAATAATGGTGTTATCATGAAACCCCATGTTGTCAAGTCAATCCAGAACCCCGAAACGGGGGCAACACAAATGATTGACCCGGTTGTTGCAGGAAAAGTTAATGCAAGCCAGGCTGATCTGGATCGGGTCCGTAAGGATATGATTACCGTGACGCAACCGGGGGGAACTGCTGCGGGGATAGGGTATAAAAGCCCTTATCTGATTGCTGCTAAAACGGGAACGGCCCAGGTCATTGGGTTAAATAACGGTCCGGATGCTGGAGAGAAACGGGATAATGCTGTTTTTATTGCTTATGCCCCAGCAGACAATCCGCAGATTGCAGTAGCGGTGGTAGTGGAAAATGGTGGAGAAGGAGGTGTAACGGCCGGACCAATAGCCAAGGCGGTTCTGGATTATTATATCTTGCATAAAACTCCTCCTGGTATGGAACCTTTAGATAATAAGGTTCTCCCGGCTAAGGCGAATCAGTAATGAACGTGATATATAAACTATTCGTCCGGTTTTTCCGGCATATGGATGCCTATCTGCTTCTGCTTGTTTTTTCATTGCTGGGCATTGGGCTGGTGATTTTGTATAGCGCAAGCGATCAGAGTATTGGGCGGGTGCTTTATCAGGTAGTGAATATTCTCGTTGCGTTTGTTGTAATGTGGGTTTTCTCGCTTATTCCTCCCCAGCAGCTTTCCCGTTTTGCCTTGCCTATATATATTCTGGGACTGGTATTGCTGATCGCCGTTGCTATTCATGGAGAAGTCAGATTAGGTGCTCGTCGCTGGTTGAATTTGGGTGTGACCAGTATCCAGCCTTCCGAGTTCATGAAAATTGCTGTACCCATGATGCTGGCGTGGTATTTGGATAAGCATCAGGAAGCATTGAGGCTTCGAGATTTTGCTGTGGCATCCCTTTTTCTGATTGTGCCAGTGATATTCATTCTGAAACAGCCCGATCTGGGAACGGCACTGATTATCCTCGCCTCAGGTTTTTTTGTCCTGTTTCTTGCCGGCCTGGGCTGGCGGGTCATAGGGGGGATCTTTCTGGCCATAGCAGCCCTGTCACCAGTCATATGGCATCATATGCATGATTACCAGCGTCAACGTATCTTGACCTTGCTGCATCCTGCACAGTATCGGCTTGGAGCGGGTTATCATATTATTCAGTCAACGATTGCCATGGGATCTGGAGGGATGTTTGGTCAGGGCTGGCTTCATGGAACCCAGGCAAAACTGAATTTTCTTCCTGAACGATCGACAGATTTTATTTTTGCGGTTTTTTCTGAAGAGTTTGGATTTGCTGGAATTATGGTGCTTGTTCTGTTGTTTGCTTTATTGATTGCCCGTTGCATGGTTATTTCGATGAATGCGCCAACTCTATTTACGCGTTTGCTTTCAGGTTCACTTACGTTGACTTTTTTTACATATGCCTTTGTGAATATGGCCATGGTATCCGGCATACTGCCTGTTGTTGGTATCCCGTTGCCACTTATCAGCTATGGAGGGACTTCGATCGTGACACTCTTGCTAGGCTTTGGTATCCTGATGAGCATTAATCTCCACCGTAAGCTAGTACAGACATAGGCCAAATATGCAACGGGGGCGCGCCAGATTTGCTCTTCTTTTGTTTGTGCTGACTGCCCTGGCTGGCTGTTCAACGACACGTCAGCCAGAAGAAGGCGCGTATTATTTGAATGATGGCCCTTTATCCAACCCACCGGTAAATCTTGATACCTTGCCTGATGCGAAGCCTAAACCTGAACCGTTGGATGCAAATGCAAACAAGCCCTATTCGGTGATGGGGCACCTGTATGTGCCTTTAACTCATTTAAGGCCCTTTCATGAAAAGGGAGTGGCTTCCTGGTACGGGCGAAGGTATCAGGGGCAGCCGACTTCTGACGGGGAACGGTACAATCTTTGGGCAATGACGGCAGCCAGCCCTATTTTGCCACTGCCTTGCTATGCCCGTGTGACCAATCTTGATAATGGCAGGTCAGTGATTGTGCGGGTCAATGATCGAGGGCCTTTTTTGAGTGACAGAATTATGGATTTATCCTATGCCGCTGCCTATAAATTAGGGTATGCCCAGAAAGGAATAGCGCGGGTATCGGTGGATTTGATTGATCACCCCGGCTCTTATGAGGCCAGAACCGATCCCCCGCGCCAGGAAATTTCAGATATTGGGGAACTTGTTGCAGGGAATTGGTATCTACAGCTTGGAGCGTATACAAATCGGGACGATGCTGAGCATTTGCTTGTGAAGGCCCGGCAAGTCGGATCGGTTGTTTTAACTCAACAGGACGGGATATTTCGTGTGGAGGGGGGGCCTTACCCAAGCCGGGTTGCTGCCCAGCAGGAAGCTGGAAGTTTTGGCCATGCACTAGGGCTTGATCCAATGGTTATTCTGGCCAGGCCTTAGGATATTTTAATTTTGTTAAATTAAAGGAGGATTCGTCATATGTCATTTTGTCTTTTTAAAGGCAGGACAGTTTTGGCGTCTTAAAAATGATGAAGAAATTGATATGGATGGTGTTGGTTTTGATGTTTTGGGCGCCAATGGCTGAAGCTGCTTTCAATGTTCCGATGCCCAATATTGCCGCAAACGCATATGTGCTGATGGATTTTAATAGTGGCCAGATTCTGGCTGGGAGCAATATTCACCAGCGGATCCAGGAGGCATCGCTGACGAAACTGATGACGGCGTACTTGACCTTTAAAGCACTATCAGAAGGGCGTATCAAGCTTGATCAAATGGTGACCGAGTCCACTAAAGCCTGGAAAACAGGGGGCTCGCGCATGTTTATTGACCCGAGGGTTCCCGTCAGTGTCAATAATCTGATTTTGGGTATGATTACCGACTCGGGCAATGATGCTGCCATGACTCTGGCTCAAACGGTAGGGGGAACAGAAGGTGTATTTACCCAGATGATGAATGAGGAAGCCCAGAAACTGGGGATGCACGGGACCCATTTCATGAACCCGACAGGGTTACCTGACCCGAATCACTATACGACCGTATATGATTTATCCTTGCTTACCCGAGCTTTGATAAGGGATTTCCCTCAGTATTATCATTACTTCTCGGTCAAATATTTTACCTATAACGGTATTACCCAGCCTAACCGGGTTCATCTCCTGTGGACTGATCCGAGTGTGGATGGACTTAAAACGGGCTATACCTCCGAAGCGGGTTATTGTCTTATTGCGTCTGCAGATAGAAATGGCATGCGCCTGATTTCTGTGGTTGCTGGCACAAAAAGCGAGGCAGACCGAAATAGCGAGAGTGAGAAGCTGCTTGATTACGGCTTCAGTCTTTTTAATACCCATCAGGTGTACGCTGCAAATCAAATTGTAAAACAGATCCCGCTTTGGAAAGGGCGCCATAAGACGGTGACTGCTGGTGTTTCAAAAAATGTTTTTATAACCTTGCCGCGAGGTCAGTATAAGGATGTGAAAGTAACCGTGACAGCCCGGCAGCCTCTGGTTGCTCCTGTAAGTTTGGGTGAGCAGGTTGGAACGATTAGCTTATCCCTGAATGGCCGGGTCTTGGCAACTTACCCCCTTGTAGCCAAGGAAGCGGTGCCTCTGGCCGGATTTTTTAGGCGCACTTGGGACAGTTTACAAATGATGTGGCATTGATATGGAACAAGGATTGGAAGCTCCTGAAAGCGGGCCGGTCTTTTTGAATGGCCGGTTTATGCCTCTTAATGAAGCCCATGTTTCAGTGCTTGATCGCGGGTTTGTTTTTGGGGATGGCGTCTATGAGGTCATCCCGGTGTACTCATGCCATGCTTTCAGGCTGGATGAACATTTACGCAGACTTGAGCATAGTCTTGCTGCAATCCGGCTTGTCAATCCTTATTCATTGGAACAGTGGAGGCATATGATTGGGGAGTTGATATTGCTTAATCCATGGGAGGACCAAAGTATATATCTTCAAGTTACACGCGGGGTAGCCAGACGCGATCATGCGTTTCCTGAAATAACCAACCCGACAGTTTTTATGATGAGTACCTGTTTGACGACGCCCTCGCAGGATCTGGTCAGTAACGGGGCAAGCGCGATTACAGCAGTTGATTTTAGATGGGAGCATTGTGATGTTAAGGCCATTGCACTGCTTCCCAATGTTTTGTTAAGACAGGCGGCAGTGGACGCTGGAGCCAATGAAGCCATACTGGTACGAAAAGGCTGGTTAACAGAAGGGGCGGCCAGCAATATATTTCTGGTCCGTGACGGGGTAATTCATGCCCCTCCGAAAGATCAGTACATGTTGCCAGGGATTACTTATGATGTAGTTTTGGAATTGGCGCATCAGTATCGCCTTCCCCTGTCTGTGGCCCCTGTTCCTGAGGCATGGCTTTATATGGCTGATGAAATCTGGCAGACCTCTTCAACACGTGAGGTGCTTGCAGTGACCCGCCTTAATGGCCAACCCGTTGGGGCAGGTGTTCCAGGTCCGGTGTTTAAACGGATGTATGCATTGTATCAGTCCTACAAGGACACAATCATGAGGGGTAAAGATGGCCTCACGCCCGACATTGCTTGATTTTCCCTGTGACTATCCCTTTAAGGTCATTGGAGTTGCCACAGAAGGATTTGCCCAGGAAGTGCTTGATATTGTGACACGGCATATCGGTCCTGCTGTTGAGGCGGATATGAGAGCTAGCCGTCAGGGGCATTATTTGTCTGTAAGCTTTACCATTCAGGCGAACAGCATCGAACAAATCGATGCGCTATATGGCGAGCTAACAGCGCGACCAGATGTGCGTTTCGTGCTGTAATGGCTATAGTACAGATTAAAACCCTTGGTTTAAGGCAGTATGAACCGGTTTGGCGGCAGATGCAGGATTTCTCAGCTTCCCGTGAAGCTGATACACCCGATGAATGCTGGGTGGTAGAGCATTTTCCTGTATATACGATCGGCTCGGGTGGAACAGAGCATCATCTTTTACGTCAAAATGGAATTGAGGTGATTCAGGTCGATCGTGGAGGAGAAATCACCTATCATGGGCCAGGCCAGGTAGTGTTGTATCCTTTGCTGGATTTGAAGCGACTGAAGATGACGGTAGGGGGTTTAGTCAGCCTGCTGGAGCAGTCTGTGATTGATTTGCTGGCTGAGGAAGGGGTTATGGGGGAGCGTTTGCCTGGCGCCCCAGGAGTGTATGTTCAAGGCGCCAAGATTGCAGCGTTAGGTCTTCGTGTCCGCAGAGGAATGTCCTACCATGGGTTGAGCCTTAATGTGGATATGGATTTGAAACCATTTTTAGACATTAATCCCTGTGGATATGCCGGATTAAGGGTTACCCAGACTCATGATGTCGGTATCCTCAAGGATAAGAAGTATCTGTCCAAAAGACTGGCTGAGGGTTTTGCCTGCAAATTAGGCTATACTTCTATTTCAAAGCTTAAAAGGAAATAACTGGATGATTATGGATGCAGGCCAGCAAAAAGGGCAGGCTAAAACTTCTCGAATCCCCATCAAGGTTGTGGCCCAGCCTGCATTAAAAAAACCGGACTGGATACGGGCCCGTTCTCCAAACAGTCCGGAAGTGGTTTTGTTGAAATCAGTCTTGCGTGAACATCAGCTTCATACAGTTTGCGAAGAGGCCTCCTGCCCGAATATTGGGGAATGCTTCCGGCATGGTACAGCCACATTCATGATACTGGGTGCCCTGTGCACCCGTAGATGCCCTTTTTGTGATGTGGGCCATGGTCGACCTTTGCCTCCAGATGATGCAGAACCTGTACATCTGGCCCAAACTATTTCGGCCATGAAACTTAAGTATGTGGTGATTACGAGTGTGGACAGGGATGATTTGCGTGATGGCGGTGCTGCACATTTTGTTAAATGTATTGAAGCAGTTAGATCTAAATCTCCGGAGACCCGGATTGAAATATTGACCCCGGATTTTCGTGGACGGCTGGATATTGCCCTAGAGATCCTTGAGTGTGCTTTACCTGATGTGATGAACCATAACCTGGAGACAGTGCCAAGATTGTACAAGATGGCCCGGCCTGGTTCGGATTATCATCATTCTCTTCAGCTTTTAAAACGTTTCAAGCAGAAACATCCTGCTTTACTTACAAAATCAGGATTGATGGTGGGTCTGGGAGAAACAAATGAGGAAATTTATGCCGTGATGGAAGATCTTAGAGCTCACGGTGTTGATATGTTGACTGTCGGTCAATATCTGCAGCCAGGGCCCCATCATTTGCCTGTTACTCGATATGTTTCTCCTGAAGAATTCAAGGAGTTTGAAATTGCAGCCCGGACTATGGGGTTTTTAAATGCGGCCTGTGGTCCAATGGTGCGTTCCAGTTATCATGCCGATACTCAGGCTTCAGGTATAGGTGTGCCTTGATTAGGCTTGGAATGAGGATAATTTCTGCAAGGGAGCCGTCTTAAGAATAAATTCATGGGTTGAGCCCAGAATATTGGGGGGAAGTCATGGAGAATTTTCGTGGCAGGATAAGTACATCATAGTATTGATGCTGGAATCCATCTGTCGGGGCACGGCGGTAAAATGGGAGTGTGAGGTGCCGGAATTCAATGGTGAGGCGGATCATGTGTATCTGCTCCGGGCCTTGACGCCGAAAGCGCCCTCATTGGCATTTGTGGACAACCTCAAAATGGTCCCGGTTGCTGCGCAAGGAGTTCTCCAATCACCTGAAACGGTATTATTGGAGTAAGCCGGTGTTCTGGAGTCGCCGTTATTGTATTCTCACCGTTGGCGGTGCACCATTTGCCCGTGCTCAAACAATACTTTGAGCAGCAGGGAAACCGGAATGATTACCCTCTGGGCGATAGCACCGCCTCACAACCCCCTGGAATTATGCGGTTACAGGCAAAGCACTGCGGCGCTTACTGGGTAGAATCTGGGACAAGAGGTATAAGGGGTATATAGGAAAAGGGAAAGGATTTAGACTGGTTTTATTGCTTGAATCGTTTTTCGATAAGATTGATAGCTAAACAGAGGCCGATTAATCCATAGCAGGTTAAAACTGCGACATGAGTAAAAAGGTGGGAAGGAATTTTTCCTAAAACCAGGGGGCGCGCAAGTTCAATGGCATGGCTAAGGGGAAGTAGGGCTGATATATGCTGGAGTAATGCCGGGAGTTCTGAGCTGGGGAAAAAAACTCCGCATAAAAGTGTCATTGGCGTAATAGCCAGACTAAAGTAGTACATAAAAAAGTCATAGTTTGGGGCCAGGGCAGTCATCACCAGAGCCATACCCGTAAAGCAGGCACCAATAAGGCCTGCGAGGGGGATCAGCCAGATTAGCATAATATTGTGCGCGATGCCGAGTATCAGAATGGCCATGAGAATGGCTATCCCGGATAACATGCTTTTTGTAATCGACCAGGTAAATTCTCCAATGATAATATCATCCAGGGTTACAGGTGTGTTAAGTATGGCATCCCATGTCCTTTGGATTTGCATTCGTGAAAAGGCAGAATAAAGACTTTCAAACGTGGCGCTGTTCATGGTGGCATAGCATAGTGTTCCTGCAGCTAGAAAGGTAATATAAGGAATGCCATTAATTTTTGGAAGAAGATGGCCCAGACCAAATCCCAAGGCAAGCATGTAAAACATGGGATCAGCAAGGTTACCGAGCATTGATGGGATTGCCAGCTTGCGCCAGACCAGGAGGTTGCGACGCCAGATGGGTATGAATCTTAAGCTCGGTTGAGGCAGGCGCATATTTTTTAGTCTCTTAGTTCTCGACCTGTTAGCTTGATAAATACATCTTCCAGATTGGCAGGGCGATGCAGATAACGGATCTCTGGATGGATTTCAAGAAGCTGTATGAGCAATTCAGGTGTATGCATATAGCAAAATAAGGTTTCACCTGCTTCTTCCATGCGGTCGCAATAGGCTTGCTTATGAAGCGCCTCTTGAACGGTGTCGGCATGGCTGATGATTTCAATGACATGGGGCTCGATATATTCAGAGATCAGGTTTTCTGGGGTTCCCTGGGCAATATGTCGCCCCCCATCCAGAATAGTCAGGCGATCGCATAGACGCTCGGCCTCTTCCATGAAATGTGTAGTAAGAAGGATGGTTTTGCCTTGTTGGGCCAGATTCCTCAGCCTTTGCCAAATCATGTGTCTTGCCTGGGGATCAAGGCCCGTGGTGGGTTCATCCAGGATGAGCAGATCAGGATCGTTAATAAGCGCGCGGGCAAGGGTAAGCCGACGCTTCATTCCACCCGACAGCGAGGCGATGGGTGAATGTGCTTTATGAGACAGTTCGGCAAAATCGAGCAGATGAGGGATTTTTGCCTGGAGTGTTTTCTTGTCCATTCCAAAATAACGCCCATAGACAGCCAGGTTCTCCGTGACTGTAAAATCCGGGTCAAGGTTGTCGATTTGGGGCACTACACCGATATGCATGCGGGATTGTCTGGCTCTTGATGGGATTGGTTCATTGTGAATAGTGATATGACCCGAATCAGCTGTTATTCGACCAAGAAGCAGATTGAGGGTTGTTGTTTTTCCAGCCCCGTTTGGACCGAGCAGGCCAAAACACTCGCCGCGCTCAATGGTGAGATCAAGTCCGTTAACAGCCGTGTAGCCGCCATATTTCTTGGTTAGGCCGCGAACGTGGACAGTTGGCATGTTTTTATAAATACCTGTTTTAAGGTATCAAGGCTCTGATTAAAAAAATGGTCCGCACCTTCTACAGAATGTACCGGGATATGAAACCGCTTTGCCCAGGCTTCGGTTTGTTCAATTGGTACAAGTTCATCGTTGGAACCATGAATGATAATGGTATCGGAGGGCACTTCTGGAAAATCAAACATGTTGATTGCCGGAGCAACCAGTACAAGTTTGTCAGCGTGCAAGGTTTTATTAGCCATGCTTTGCACAAATGCTCCGAAGGAAAATCCAATTAATAGGGTAGGTAAATCGGGTTGAGGATATTTCTCACGTATGAATTCCATGGCGGATAGAACATCTTCTACTTCTCCTTTTCCTCCATCAAATTGACCGGCGCTGTCTCCAACTCCGCGGAAATTCAGTCGTACAGCTACATGGCCATGTTCAGCCAGGGTCTTTGCGAGTATCTCAACCACCTTGTTATCAAGGGATCCTCCATACAACGAATGAGGATGAGCCACCAAGGCTAATCCTAAGCGTGGTTCCATTGGGTCGAGTCCTATGGTTTCCAGCGGGCCGCATGGTCCAGGTATTTTCAGGCGATATTTGGTCAAATGATCAATCTTTCGACGATTCGGCCATGCTGCAGATGTTCACGAATGATTTCATCAATATCCGACTCATCCACATAAGTGTACCAAATCCCTTCAGGATAAATGACAAGAGTGGGCCCCTCACTACATCGGTCAAGGCAGCCTGCACTGTTAATTCGTATTTTTCCTTGGCCTGATAGGCCAAGTTCCTTGACTCTGGCCTTGGTATATTCCCTTATCCTGTTTGCTCCGGAAAGAGCACAGCAAGGCTCGTTATTGTCTCGCTGGTTCGTGCAGAAAAAAACATGCCGTTCGAAATAGTTCATGTTTGTGACTCGGTACATAACCTGATAATTATACCCCAAGGAAGACCTTACCCCAAAACCGTCATGTGTTGGGAGCCAGGTTCCTCGTATATGGTAAAGTCACAGCCCTGTTGAAAGAATTGCGGACATAAAACAGGCCTGCCTCTGCAGGCTGAGCAGATGCATCAAGCTATCGGGAGCCGATTGAGCTTCTGGTTTTCCAGTCTGGATGCCAGATCTAATCCAGTCTGATGTTATCTTCGAAACTTAATGGCTTAGACATGCCTTCGAATGTTAGGGTCATTTTTATGGGCAAGGTTTCGTTGCCATGAAGTTTCCCGTTGGCCAGTCCTGCAGCAACAGTCTCTTCGATTTGACGTTGTGAATGAACGCCTACTTTCTTCAGAAAGCCGCGGACACTCATATTGAAGGTATCTTCATTCATGATTCACCTCCGTTCAAGTTTCGTAAACGACAGCACCTTCCATCAGTGTATACATTACGCGTCCTTTCATGTCCATGTCCAGAAAAGGTGTATTTTTACTTTGGCTGATTAAGGTTTCAGGTGTAACCCGCCAGGATTGTTCCGGATCAAAGATGCAGATATCCGCTGGTTCTCCCACATCCAGAGAGCCCGCCTTAATCCCGAGTATCTTGGCAGGGGTTTGCGTAATCAGGCGAAGTGCATCGACCAGCTTTATCTCCTCCTCCCTGGCCCACTTCAGGGTAAGAGGTAACAGGAGTTCAAGACCGGTCGCCCCTGGTTCTGATTGACTAAAGGGAAGAAGCTTGGCGTCTTCATCCACTGGCGTGTGATCAGAACATATGGCATCAATCTCTCCACTGGCAAGTCCGGCCCGAATCGCATTGCGATCCGTCTGGCTTCTTAAGGGAGGTGCCAGATGAAAATGGGAGTCAAAATTACCAATATCCTGCTCAGAAAGATGAACATGCTGACTAGATACGTCACAAGTAATGGCTAGGCCCTCTTCCCGTGCTTGTTGGATAATCTGGATACCAGAAGCAGTGGATAGCCGGCAGATATGCAGTTTCACCCCGGTTTCCCGGGCAAGGCTGATAAGTGTAGTTAGTGCAATGGTTTCAGCCAGGGATGGAATGGCTGGCAACCCGAGCCTTGTGGCAATTTCGCCGTCATGAGCCACTCCCCCTTCTCCCAGATAGGCGTCCTGGGGCCGAAGCCATACGGTAAAATTATAGGTGGCTGCATATTGCATGGCCCGATAAATGACTCGGGTATTGATGAATGGGGCATCGGCATGTGAGAAGGCGATGCAACCTGCATCCGAAAGTTCGGCCATTTCAGTCAGTGCTTCACCTTTTAGTCCGACAGTCAATGCTCCTACCGGATAAACATGTGCCTGATTCAGGGTTCTTGCTCGATGTTTGAGCATTTCTACAAGGCCAGGCTCGTCTAGTACGGGGTCTGTGTCTGGTGGGCAGGCGATACTGGTTACGCCTCCGGCAACAGCAGCATAGAGCTCGCTTTCCAGGGTTGCCTTGTACTCATACCCCGGCTCCCTCAGGCGAGCAGATAGATCAATGAGTCCAGGACAGACAATGTAGCCTTCAGCATTAATGGTTCGATCGGGTATAAACCCTGGCGGACATACGCCAATTGCTACAATCTCGCCGTGACTGATATAGAGATCATCTATAGCGTCGTGCTGGGTTGCAGGATTAATGATGCGGCCCTTTTTAATCTGGATATGCATCAGTCTTCTTTCATCAGGATAGACATGACGGCCATGCGTATGGCGATGCCGAAGGTCACTTGAGACAGGATGACGGAGTGAGGGCCATCAGCCACTGCTGAGTCAATTTCGATACCCCGGTTCATGGGACCAGGATGCATGACGAGAACATCGGGATGAGCCAGGCGGAGTTTTTCGGATGTCAGGCCATAGGATTTGAAGTATTCCTGGGGGCTTGGAAGCAAGGATCCACTCATTCTTTCATTCTGTAGCCGCAAGATGATGATGACGTCGACATCGCGTAGACCTTTTGCCATATCGTGAAAAACTTTGACACCTAGAAGTTCTATGCCTTTGGGGAGCAGGGTATAGGGGGCGATAACGCGTACTTCGGCTATTCCCATGGCATTTAAAGCGTGAATATCGGAGCGGGCTACCCTTGAATGCAGGATGTCGCCTACAATGGCTACTCGCAGCCGACTTAGATCAGGCCGGAAGTAACGAATGGTAAATAAATCGAGAAGGGCTTGAGTAGGATGAGCATGTCGCCCATCTCCAGCATTGATAACCTTGATATGCGGGGCTACATGGCGGGCAATCAGGTGAGCCGCGCCGCTTTCGTTATGCCGGACAATAAACATGGCCGCTTGCATGGAAACGAGGTTGTCGACTGTATCGAGCAGGGTTTCACCCTTGGACTGGCTTGATGTATTAATATTTAAATTGATGACATCGGCCGATAGCCGCTTTGCGGCAATTTCGAAAGTGGTTCGTGTCCGGGTGCTGTTTTCGAAGAAAAGGTTAAAGACCGCTTTTCCAGACAGCAGGGGAACTTTCTGGATTTCATGTGTTTTTGGATCGATGAACCGGTTGGCGGTATCCAGAATGTTAAGAATGGTATCGCTGGGTAGGCCCTCTATGGTCAGCAGATGACGTAACCTGCCTTCTTTCGTCAGTTGAAGATTAGTTTGCATTCTGGATTGGCCCGTTGATTCATGTCTCCTTGAGACGTTTTTTAAGGCAATTATACATGTGAGTCGGGATTTATGCTCTGAAGATGGTTAAAAAATCCCTGAAGGATAATCTGGGCCGCTGCCTGGTCAACAGCCATCTTATGCCGGACACCAAAAACGCCCTCCTGATGCAGGTGGTGTGTTGCTTCTACAGAGGTTAACATCTCATTTTCCATAAAGCAGGGCAAATTGAATCGGCCATTGAGCTGATTGGCGAATTTTCTGGCCTTCTGGGTCATGTCGTGTTCATGTCCATCAGTATGCAAAGGTAAGCCTACTACGAAAATGACGGGCCGCCATTGTTCTACCAGAGGAGTGATTGCATTGAAACGTTCCTGGCGTGTCGCTGCCATCACCGTGGTAAGGGGATGTGCAATCCGGACGTCAAGATCCCCGACTGCTATGCCCGTTCGCTTCTCGCCGAAATCGAATCCAAGAACGCATCCTTTCTGAGGAACAGGTTTAGCCATGTCCGGCATCTTCGGCGAGATTGGCAGGGTCAATGCCTAAATGAGTCATGGCTGCCCTGAACCTGGCCTCTGTGGGCAGATCAAAAATGATGCTTGGTACTGCCTGGACGCTGAGCCAGGCATTTTCTGCCAATTCCTGTTCAAGTTGCCCTGCTGCCCATCCACTAAACCCCAGACTGACCAGGAATTGTCCATTGTAGGTATTCTGTGCAATGTCACTAAGAATATCTTGAGAGGAAGTCAGGGCCATTTCATCACCAATTTTTAAAGTGGACATCCAGGATCCTGCCGGTCGATGAAGAACATAGCCATGATCCATGTTGACTGGCCCACCGAGGAATACAGGCTGGTTGATAAGCTCAGGGCTGATATGGGTTTGGCCCGCATGCTCCAGAAGCGTTTTAAGGGTCATTTCAAGAGGCCGGTTAATCATGATTCCTAAGGCACCTTGTTCACTGTGATCGCAGATATAGACCAATGAACGGCCAAACATGGGATCGTTGGCCATTCCAGGCATGCTGATGAGAAAATGATCGGTTAGGTTGGTGTCGAGCATGAGTTCATCGTAGATCGATTTGCGACTTCAATCCAGTTCTCAATAAAAGATTCTGGAGAAATTTATTCACTTTTTATACTGTTGCTCTGAGTAAAGATATAGGTTCTGGTTATGCTGAGGATGTCTGTATCCTTTCTGATATCAGGGGGAAAAGGCGGGAATGGAACAGCCATCCGGATAATCTGTTTGGCCGCCTTATCCAGCAAGGGATTACCTGAGGAACGATTGATAACGATACCATCTAGGCTGCCATTGGCCCGGATAGAAACCGTTATTTGCAGGCTTCCATGTAACCCTAGAGCCTTGATGTTGTTTGGGTAATTGAGATTTCCGATACGTTCGATACGGGTTCTCCAGCGTTCTATGTAACGGGCAAACCGGTATTGGCGTGTTCGTGCGCCGATGAATTGGCGGCGGGGACGTTGCTCATATGCTACAACTTCACGGCTTATTTGAGCTTCAAGGCTGCGGATTTTTAGGGTCTGAGGATTCGGGGACAAGCCTGAGTGCCGGGATGGATTGTGTGGGGCTGGATTGTTGGCAGGCCGTATCTCATTATTTTCATTCATTTTTGAAATGGCCAGGAGGGTGTGGAGTTCTTTTTCAAGTTCCCGGACCTTTTTCTCCTCTTTTTGGATTTTTTTAGGGGATATGGGGTGGTTTGCAGGAAAAGGACTTTTTGCAATGATGTGGGTGTCTGTGTTTCCTCCTCCCTCAAGATTGACTTGAGCCAGCGCGTTGGCGTGATGGGGTGTGGAGCTAGATTTGCCATTGACCAGCATGATTTCGAGGGTGGGGCTAAGTGCTTGTTTCAGTTGGGGGCTTTGGACCTGTACCCCGATCCCTAAAATGATGAGGAAATGTATGAGAAAAGATATGCCAAGCCAGTTGGTGAAGCGGCGATCAAGTCTCGGCAAGAAGGTTGAAAGTGTCAATTAAGGTGTTTCCCGTTTCAGCCTAGGGTGCAGGAAGAGGCAATATGCGCATGGTAACGTTCTATTTTCCATATCTGATTGTGGGGCCATTTAGTCTGGTTTTATATCAGATGGGTTTGTACCGTCAACTCTAGCAAATCAATTTGTCCAATTGATAGACAAACGGGTTGGCCTACCAGTGTTTCGCCTGTTCCTGGAACTTTTAGTACTAAAGGGAGGTTGTCCAGGCGGATGAGCCCCTCTTTGATGACTGTTCCTTGTACCTGATGCAGGTTTTCTTGCAGTAAATAGCGTAGACACCAGTATTTTTCCATCTTTCTCTGGAACTGGGCGTAAGCATCATAGGTTTGTTCAAAATCATGCAGAAGAGAATATAACTCCTCCGGGTTTTCAGAACTGGAGGGGTTCTGATACCCCGCTAGGCTTAGGAGTTGTCTTTGGTTATAGAAGTCAGCATATCGGCGAAGGGGTGAGGTGGCCCAGATATAATGATTTACGCCTAAGCCTTGATGGGGGCTGGCATGGGTTGTCATTTTGACTTTGCCATTTTTTTGCCCGCGAAAGATACCGGCAACCTGTGCTTTGGCAAGCATCCCAGCCCAGGTTGTGTTGGCGAGTATCATTAGTTCGGACACGATGCGATCGATAGGGGTACCTCTTTGTCGGCGAATAATATTGATTCGATCATGGTTGACGTAAAAATTATAGTCAATGAACTGAGTCTGCTTGCCTGAGGGATTTCGTGCGGCCTCGAGTTTTAATGTTATCTGGTTGAGAATGTTCAGGTCGGGCCCAAAGGGGTGGGAGAATAAATTGTTGTCGTTGGTTTCAAACAGTGGATCAAGTGTTTCAATATGAAGATTGGCTAAGATGTGGATGAAGTTCAGTTCGCTTCGGGTTTTTGTAATGCTCCCATCGGCTGCAAAATCAAAATAAAGCGACAGAGCAGGTCGTGTTGTTCCTTCCTCAAGTGAAAAAAGGGCAACTGCTTCGGGTGGAAGCATGGTTATCTTGTCGCCTGGAAGATAGACTGTCGAAAGCCTTTTTCTGGCTGTAGCCTCCCATAAGCAACCGGGTGGCATAAGAGCGGGCACTGCAATGTGCACTCCGATCTGCCATTTGTCGTTTTCAAGATTCAGGACTGAAAAGGCATCATCAACCTCTGTTGTGCTTGCATCGTCTATGCTGAAAGCTGATACCGTGCTAGCCGGAAGGTCCAGATCAAGGTCGATAACCTCGTGAGTGTGGTCTACCCCTCCGGGGAAGTATTCCCATAAAAACTGGTTAAGATGCCATTGGTATTCAGACGGAATGGCACCGCAATGCCGGAACAAGTCAGTTGCAGTCATTCCAAGCAATTGTGAAGCCTGATCGATGGCTTTAGTCTCGGGTGACGTTTTATCAGGGGCAAACATGAGTTTTTTTAATTGCGCTTCAAATTCAGGAGGAAGCTGTCCTGAGATGAGCTGTTCCGTATAATTTTGTATGGTCAGATCAAGCAGTCGTCTTCGTTCCTGTGAAGCGAGTGCGCTTTGCAGGGCTTCAGGTGTGGCAGTCTTGAATTTCCCATGGCCTTTCTTGTAAAAATGGGTTGGAGCCTTGTAAAGCGTCATCAATATGGCGCATGCGGTGACAGGATCGGCCGGCTTTCCAAGGTAGTCCTGTGCCAGGCTTAGAAAATCAAATTCTGGGTCAGCGCATTCCCAAAGAAAATATGGATCGATGCTCTGGGAGAGGGATTGAGCCTTGTCTAGCAGCATGCCCGGGTCAGGTAATTCAAATCGAAGGAGAACCTGGGATGACTTGATTTTGCTTCGTTTGCCATGGGGTAATTCTATTTGCAGGGAAGTGTTGTTGTCGGCCAGAATTTTTGCAGCTTTGATACCGTCTTCTTCAAACAGGATATTCATATAGTCAATCAATAGGGTTGCATGGGATGTTAGCGGAGCTGGCTAATCCTGCAAATGCCAGGATTTGGGGAAGACATGCCTGAAACCGTGTAAAAGCATGGTTCCCTCCAGGAAATATCTTTTGTTCTGCCCCATGATAATGACGGGCAGCATCTTGCCAGTCTAGTATTTCGTCTCCCGTTTCAAGCAGCAGCAGATAGTTTCTTAACCGGGTCACTGGAGTGTCAATTTTAAGAAGTGCATCAAGATGAGACTGGGTTAATACCCATTTTTCTCCGTTATAAAGATTTTGTTGCAACCCAAGCAGTGGTTTAAATCGAGTTGCAGGGGAAACAACAGGATTGATCAGGATGGCGCGAAGATTTCTTTGCTCGGCAAGCCAGGTCGCAAAATACCCTCCCAGTGAGCTGCCAACCAGGGTTACATTTTCTATCTCGTCAAGCAGCATGCCCAGTTTCTTTATGGACTGTTCAGGATCAAAGGGTAGAGAAGGGCAACAGAACTGGTTACCCTGCCCGGTTTGTTCCAGAATGTTTTGGAGCTGGCGGGCCTTGACCGAATCTGGAGAGCTGTTAAAGCCGTGTAAATAGACAATCATGAGAGCTTCGGGTATTTTTTCTGGCGCAACTGTATATCTGATGGGAGTAGGTTGGTTTGATCATAGCATATTGAGACAGTTACTGTGAAAGAGGGCTTTAAGGTAGTGCATGAAGTATTTTTTCATGGATCCCGCCAAAACTGCCATTACTCATGACCAGCAGATGATCGCCAGGTCTTGCATCCTGAAGAATCGCGTTTACGATGGAATCTACAGTGGTATAGATTTGTGCCCGTTGTCCTAGTGTAGCTAATGCAGAGTGAATATCCCAGTCCAGATTTTCCGGAGCATGGCAGTAAACCGCATCCGCAATATTTAGACTCGGGCCGAGGGCATCTTTTAGAACCCCTAGTTTCATGGTATTGGAGCGTGGTTCAATGATGGCAAGCAACCGGGCTGATCCAATCTTGCTACGTAAACCGGCTAGCGTTGCTGCAATAGCCGTGGGGTGATGGGCAAAGTCATCATAAAGCGTTATACCGTTTTTAATCCCACGGATTTCCAGCCGTCTTTTAACGTTTTGGAAGCCTTTGAGGGAGGCTATGGCCTGTTTTGGTGAAACGCCGGCATGGCGCGCCGCGGCGATGGCTGCCAAGGCATTCTGGTAGTTGTGTTCTCCGAGCAGATCCCAGTTAAGCACACCAAGGTCTTCTTCCCCAAGAAAAATCCCTGTTTGATTGGTGATGGGGTTGGGCCGGAGATGAAAACCGTCATTGCTATTGAAATGAATGGTAGGCGTCCAGCACCCACGATCCAGAACATCTTTGAGGGCCAAGGATGCAGAATTGGTTACGATGAGTCCGGATGATGGAATGGTTCGAACGAGATGGTGAAACTGGGTCTTGATGGCATCCAGATTCGGGAAGATGTCAGCATGGTCATATTCGAGGTTGTTAAGAATGGCAACCTTTGGCCGATAATGGACAAATTTGGATCGCTTGTCAAAAAAGGCCGTGTCGTACTCGTCTGCTTCAACAACAAAAAATGGGGTTGTGCCAAGTCGAGCCGAGGTGCCGAAGTTTTGAGGTACCCCCCCTATCAAAAACCCTGGCTCCAGGCCTGCTTCGTCAAGAATATAGGCCAGAATTGATGCGGTAGTGGTTTTCCCATGGGTTCCTGCTACAGCGAGAGTGTACCGGTTAGGTAAAATGTAATCTGACAGCCATTGTGGGCCGGATGTGTAGGGTAAACCCTGATCCAGGATGGATTCAAGCAAAGGATTTCCACGTGATATTGCATTGCCAATAATGAACAGATTGGGTTGTGCCCTGATTTGGTCAGCAGAAAATCCCTCGATCACATCAATGCCATTTTCTTGAAGCTGTGTGCTCATGGGTGGATAAATGTTGGTGTCACAGCCACTGACAGAGTGCCCTGCCTGTTTTGCCAGCAGGGCAAGGCTACCCATAAAGGTCCCGGAGATCCCAAGAATATGAATGTGCATGTGTGCCCTTTAGATTAAAATCTGGATTCTAGCAAATTTCAGCTGGCATACCTGATACTCTTTTCAAGTTTTTGGCGAGTTGCATGAAAGTGCCCTACAATAACGTTTTAATGTTGGTTTAATCGTTCAATGACTGTCAATATTTCGAGCAAGATTGAGACCATGCTGCGTGAAAGGATTCTTATCCTGGATGGCGCCATGGGTACCATGATTCAAAGCTATAGGCTGGATGAGTCTGATTATCGTGGGGAACGTTTCCGCGATTTTCCTTATGACCTGAAGGGCAACAACGATCTGCTCTCGATCACTCAGCCGGATATTATTCGCAGTATTCATGCAGGCTATCTTGAAGCAGGCGCGGATATCATTGAAACCAACACGTTTAATTCTACCGCTATTGCCATGCTGGATTACCATATGGAAGATCTGGCCTATGAATTGAACAAGGCTGGTGCAACTCGGGCAAAGGAAGCCGTTGATGCATATCGGGCCTCTCATGCTGAAGCGGGCTTTCGTTTTGTTGCCGGAGTAATTGGACCAACGAATCGTACAGCTTCTATTTCTCCAGATGTGAATGATCCCGGGTATCGTAATATTGATTTTGATGGCCTGGTTGAGGCCTATCGGGTTGCAGTAAGAGGGTTGATAGACGGAGGGGCGGATTTATTGCTCGTTGAAACCGTATTTGACACCCTGAATGCCAAGGCAGCGCTTTTTGCCGTTGAAAGTGAATTTGAAGCGGGCAAGCTGCGTCTTCCTATCATGATTTCAGGCACTATTACGGATGCTTCCGGCCGCACGCTGTCTGGCCAGACTCCTGAGGCTTTCTGGAACTCCCTCTCTCATGTCCGGCCTTTGTCTATAGGATTTAATTGCGCGCTCGGGGCGAAGGATTTGCGCCCTCATATTGAAGAGCTGGCCTATAAAACTGATGTTTTTGTCAGTACCCATCCGAATGCGGGTTTGCCTAATGCTTTTGGTGAGTATGACGAAAGCCCTGAATATATGGCTGAAATGCTGGGAGAGTTTGCCAAAAGCGGTTTGGTTAATATTGTTGGAGGGTGTTGTGGCACGACTCCTGATCATGTTCGGGCGATAGCCCAGGCTGTTAAACATGTTCCCCCCCGAGTTGTGCCGAAGATCCAAAAGGCTTGCAGATTGTCAGGGCTTGAGGCCCTGAATATTGATGGAACCTCCTTGTTTGTTAATGTAGGTGAACGAACCAACGTGACAGGGAGCCCCAGGTTCGCCAAACTGATTCTTGGCGGACAGTATGATGAAGCATTAACAGTTGCGCGCCAGCAGGTTGAAAATGGTGCCCAGATTATCGATATCAACATGGATGAAGGGATGCTGGATTCCCAGCAGGCCATGGTTCGTTACCTCAATTTGCTTGCATCAGAGCCAGATATTGCCCGTGTCCCGATCATGCTGGATTCTTCAAGATGGAATGTACTGGAAGCAGGATTGAAATGTCTTCAGGGCAAGGGAGTGGTTAACTCGATTAGCCTGAAGGAGGGGGTAGAGGATTTTATGGCGAAAGCCAGATTGGTTCGTCGTTATGGGGCCGCTGTTGTTGTCATGGCTTTTGACGAGACGGGTCAGGCAGATAACCTGACCCGGAAAGTAGAAATCTGTACGCGGTGTTATCGGATTCTTGTGGATGAGGTCGGGTTCCCTCCCGAGGATATTATATTTGATCCTAATATTTTCGCTATCGCTACCGGGATTGAAGAACATGCTAATTATGGGCGGGATTATATTGAAGCGACAGCACGGATTAAGCAGACGCTTCCATATGTACTGGTATCAGGAGGTGTGTCTAATGTTTCTTTTTCCTTCCGCGGAAATAATCGTGTCAGGGAGGCAATCCATGCCTGTTTTTTGTATCACGCGATCCAGGCAGGAATGGATATGGGTATTGTCAATGCCGGTATGCTTGAAGTATATGAGGAAGTGCCGGAAGAGTTAAGGGAAAGGGTTGAAGATGCCCTCTTTAATCGCCGGGCTGACTCAACAGACCGACTCATGGAAATTGCAGAACGATTTAAAGGGGATGGCACGGTTCGCAAGGAGGAGGATCTCGCCTGGCGTAAAGGCAGTCTGCAGGATCGTATGACTTATGCCCTGGTTAACGGTATTTCTGCTTTCATTGTTGAAGATACCGAGGAGGCGCGCCAGACCGTTGAGCGTCCTATCCATGTTATTGAAGGCCCCCTTATGACTGGAATGAATGTGGTAGGGGATCTTTTTGGCGCAGGTAAAATGTTTCTGCCACAGGTGGTAAAGAGTGCGCGGGTCATGAAACAGGCAGTAGCCCATCTGGTTCCATTTATTGAGGCAGAAAAGGCGAGGCTTGGTGATTCCCGGCCGAAAGGAAAGATGGTAATTGCAACAGCAAAAGGAGATGTGCACGATATTGGCAAGAATATTGTTGCGGTTGTTCTCCAGTGCAATAATTTTGAGGTCATTGATCTGGGCGTTATGGTTCCCGCCACCAAAATTCTTCAAACTGCGCGGGAGCAGCAGGCTGATTTCATAGGTGTTTCCGGGCTTATAACACCTTCACTGGAAGAAATGATCCACGTAGCGCGTGAGATGGAGCGGGAAGGATTCAATATCCCGTTACTGATTGGGGGCGCAACTACTTCAAGGGTGCATACTGCAGTAAAGATTGCCCCGGGTTATTCGGGGCCGGTTATTTATGTTCCAGATGCGTCACGTGCAGTTGGTGTGGCCAGCTCTCTCGTCAGCCCGCAGTTACGTGACGATTTTGTTGCCAAGGTACGAGATGATTACATCAAGGCGCGTGAACAGCATCGAAACAAGCATGGACAGGCCCCCCGGTTTTCGATTGCCCAGGCTCGTGCAAACCGGGCGAAAATTGATTGGGCCGCCTATCATCCGGTGCGTCCTGCCATGATAGGTGTTAAGAGTTTTTCGGATTATGATCTGGAAACCTTGATTCCCTTTATTGACTGGACACCTTTTTTTCAGACATGGCAGTTGCATGGACGCTATCCGGGCATTCTTGAAGACAAGGTTGTTGGAGCAGCAGCTCAGGCCCTGTTTGCTGATGCCAAGGCCATGCTGGAAACGATAGTTCGGGAAAAATGGCTTCATGCACAAGCTGTCTTTGGTCTCTTCCCGGCTTACTCCATCGGAGATGATATCTGTATTTATACGGATGAATCACGTCAGGAAACCGCCATGGTCTGGCATCAACTGCGGCAGCAGATGCAAAAGCCGGCCGATCGACCTAATTATTGTCTTGCAGACTATGTTGCGCCAAAAGAAAGCGGATGCAAGGACTATGTTGGTGCATTTGCTGTTACCGCTGGCATAGGAATTGAAGCGCATCTTGAGCAGTTTGAAAAACAGCAGGACGATTATAATGCGATTTTGCTTAAGGCGTTGGCTGATCGTCTGGCAGAAGCATTTGCTGAACATCTGCATTGGCGTATCCGGCGTGAGTTCTGGGGTTATGCTCCTGATGAGCCCTTTGATGGGGCAACCCTTGTCGATGAAAAATACATTGGGATTCGTCCTGCTCCAGGTTATCCGGCTTGCCCGGATCATACCGAAAAAGCAGGCCTGTTTTCCTTAATTAAGGTTGCTGAGCATACCGGGATTGAACTGACCGAGAGTTATGCCATGTGGCCAGCTGCTTCTGTATCGGGGTTTTATATTGCTCATCCGGAGTCGCTGTATTTTGCTACAGGTAAGATTGATGAGGATCAGGTAATGGACTATGCGCTCCGGAAACACATGGACAAGTCAGATGTTGAACGCTGGCTTGCCCCTGTATTGAATTATGAGCCAGGTGAAACAGCTCTTGTAAAGTAGGCTGGATGAAAAATAATAACGGGATCAGGCGTGTTTTTCGCTAACAAGGATAGAGTGACTCTCAGGGGCCAAGTTCATCACATCTCATGGCTGAATCGGTAAATTCTGACAAAGGAATGGCAACACTGGAGGCAGGACAAGCGTTGCAGGTATGTTGTCGTTTTTACGCGTGGTCTTCAGAAGGTTTAACGGCCTTTTTCTTTCCAGCTTCAAGTTTGGCTATTTTGTCTTCTAATTCGGTTAGCCGGTCAAGGCTGCGAAGTAATAGTTCTTGCTGAACGTCAAATTCTTCCCGTGTCACTAGATCGAGTCTGTTTAGAATCGCGACCAGCATGGCTTTGATATTTTTTTCAATATCATGTACTGGTCCGTTTGAGAAAATCTGGCTGATTCGCGTATTGATTTCATCTATCAGTTTTTGATTAAGCATGGCATCTCCTTTTTCTCAGTATATCAAAAAAACCAGTTTATTTTCATAAGCACCATTATAGTGCGTTATGGCCCGATTCTGTGCGCACATGTTCTGCCTTATTAAATAAAGTGAGCTAATCAGGCAATATCTACATGATAAATCTAAATAATATATTCTGGCATACTTCATGCTTAAGATCTCCTTCGTAGAGAGTACGGCCGGGAAATTCCCGATTGATAATATTGACCGAGCAAGGAGAAAGGCTATGAAATTTGTTAGCGCAATTATCAAGCCGTTCAAGCTCGATGACGTTCGTGAAGCCCTGTCGGGAATCGGCGTCGAGGGTATGACGGTAACAGAGGTGAAGGGGTTTGGTCGTCAGAAAGGCCATACGGAGCTTTATCGAGGGGCGGAATATGTCGTTGATTTTCTGCCCAAGGTTCGAGTTGATGTTGCAATTCCGGATGAGCTTCTGGAGAACGTTATTGCAACCATTGAACTAGCTTCTAGAACAGGTCGAATCGGAGATGGCAAAATTTTTGTGTTCGAATTGCAGGAGGTCGTACGTATACGTACTGGTGAAACTGGTGGGAACGCCCTGTGATTCTTATTCCAAGAAAGGTTATTAACATGAAAAAGTATCTAGCGATTGTTGCCATATGTATGGCAGCTTTAGCCGGGTCAGCCCCTGTTTGGGCCGACACAGGAAGTGCCCCGGGTACTGCAGCAGCTGCGACAGCCATGCCTGCGGCTGCGCCGGTTGCAGCCGCACCGGCTGCGGCTACCCCGCCTGCACCACAGGAGGCGGTTAGTTCTGATCCCAACTCTGCCATCAATCCAGGGGATACAGCATGGATGCTGACGTCTACTGCATTGGTGCTAATGATGACTATCCCGGGTCTGGGCCTGTTTTATGCTGGAATGGTTCGTAAAAAGAATCTGTTGGATACGCTGGCCCAAAGTTTTGTCGTGACCTGTCTTGTAACCGTTCTTTGGTTCGTGATTGGCTATAGTCTGGCGTTTACGGATGGTGGGCCTTATATCGGGGGGATGTCGCGATTCTTGCTCCATGGAATGGGTAAGTTTACGGTTAGTGATTTGTCTGCGGCAATTCCAGAGTCGGTGTACATGACTTTCCAGATGACATTTGCAATCATTACGCCTGCCCTGATTGCCGGTTCATTTGCTGAGCGGATGAAATTTTCTGCATTGATCTGGTTCATGAGTTTATGGCTCATTTTTGTCTATTGCCCGATCGCCCACTGGGTCTGGTCTGCCAATGGCTGGCTGGCTAAACTAGGAGCACTTGATTTTGCAGGTGGCACGGTGGTGCATCTTAATGCAGGTATTGCCGGTATCGTGACAGCAGTGTTCTTGGGTAAGCGTGTGGGCTATGGCAAAGAGCCTATGCCAGCACATAACCTGGCTCTTACCATGATTGGTGCGGCGTTATTGTGGGTGGGCTGGTTTGGATTTAATGCAGGTTCAGCGGTAAGTGCAGGAGGGCGTGCTGGGATGGCCATGGCAACAACCCAAATTGCAACGGGAACGGCAGCGCTGGCTTGGATGTTTGCTGAATGGGTTGCTCGCGGAAAACCAACCTTGCTCGGATTGTGCTCAGGTGCCGTTGCGGGGCTTGTTGCAATTACGCCAGCGTCAGGTTTTGTTGATCCTGTTGGGGCCTTCGTTATTGGTGTTGCTGTTGGTGTGGTTTGTTTCTGGACAGCGACTTATATGAAGAACATGATAGGATATGATGATTCACTGGACGCATTTGGGGTTCATGGTATTGGTGGCGCCTTAGGTGCGATTCTTACCGGTGTTTTTGCAGTCAAGGCTATTGGTGGCACATCTGGATTGCTGGAAGGTAATCCTGGCCAGCTTATCAAGCAGTTGATTGACGTAGGCGCAGTTATTGTTTGGGATGGCGTTGTAACTTACGTTATTCTTAAAGTTATTGATATGACAATTGGTGTTCGTGTTTCTGAGGAAGAAGAGCGCGAAGGTCTCGATATCACGCAGCATGGAGAGCAGGTTGTTTGATTTTGAGATGCTATGCCGGGGTGAACGTCCTGCCCCGGCTCATTGAATATGATTGCAGAGCCCGGCCTATATGGCCGGGCTTTTCTTGTGGGTCCGGCAGGGCGCACCTAACACCATCAGGGATAGGATGCGGGGTTATTTCCATAAGTTATCTCGTACTCGTATCGGAAGGTTCTCTGCCTGCACCTGGATGGAGATAGATGGATCAATGCGGCGGATTGTCCTGGTTTGGCAAGGTGGTGGTTAGTTAATCCCCTGGCTCGTTAAGTAATCCTCGTAAGTTCCGAGATAGTCGATGATGCCATCGGGTGTTAATTCGATAATCCGGTTTGCAAGAGAGGAAACAAACTCACGATCGTGGGAGACGAACAACAAGGTGCCCTGGTACATCTCAAGGGAAAGGTTCAAGGCTTCAATTGACTCCATATCCATATGATTGGTGGGTTCATCCATAATGAGTACATTAGGGCGGTTGAGGAGCAGTTTTCCTAGAAGCATTCGACCTTGTTCGCCACCTGACAGGATATTGACTGGTTTTTTTGCGTCATCTCCAGAAAAGAGCAATCGTCCCAATGTGCCGCGGATGACTTGATCATCATCTCCTGGCTGTGCCCATTGTTTTAACCAGTCAAAAGCAGTCATGGTTGATTCGAAGTCCAGGGCGTGATCTTGGGCGTAATAGCCTATGACTGCGTTTTCGCTCCAGATGATGTCGCCAGAATCGGGCGAAAGTTCATTGACCAGAAGCTTCATCAAGGTGCTTTTGCCAATCCCGTTTGGGCCAATGAAAGCTACTTTGTCAGCGGCATTGATACTGAAACCAGCATTCGCGAACAGGGTTAGATTGCCGAATGACTTGTTCAGGTTCTTGACTTCAACAGCTTGGCGACGCAAGGGCTTGGCGATTTCGAACCGGATAAAAGGGGATTGGCGGGAAGAGGGCTTGATGTCCTCAAGTTTTATCTTTTCAATCTGGCGCGCACGGGAAGTAGCCTGTCTTGCTTTTGAGGCGTTGGCTGAAAACCTTGAGACAAATTGCTGCAATTCAGCGATTTGGGCTTTTTTCTTGGCGTTGTCTGCCAGGAGTCTTTCACGTGCCTGGCTAGAAGCAGTCATATAGTCATCGTAATTACCCGGGTAGATACGAATTTCACCATAGTCTAGATCCGCCATATGAGTGCAAACCATATTAAGGAAGTGCCGGTCATGGGAGATGATAATCATGGTGCTGGATCTATTGTTGAGGATGTCTTCAAGCCAGCGAATAGTATTGATGTCAAGGTTGTTGGTAGGTTCATCCAGTAACAGGATGTCCGGATCCGAAAATAAGGCTTGTGCAAGCAATACACGAAGCTTGAAACCCGGAGCAATTTCACGCATCAGGCGACCATGATCTTCAACAGCAATACCAACACCAAGCAATAATTCGCCTGCCCGGGATTCGGCCGTATACCCATCCAGTTCGGCAAACAGGCCTTCCAGTTCGCCTGCCCTCATCCCGTCTGCTTCATTCATATCTGGCTTGGCATATAATGCATCACGTTCTTGCCAGACGGACCAGAGTTCTTCATGTCCCATCATGACCGTGTCAATGACTCGTTGATTCTCATAAGCAAACTGATCCTGCCTGAGTCTCCCCAGCCTTTTGCCTTCATCCAGGGTAACAGTCCCTGAGGTGGGTTCTAGCTCTCCTGACAGGATTTTCATGAAGGTAGACTTGCCGCAGCCGTTGGCGCCAATAAGGCCGTAGCGATTTCCATCGCTGAATCTGACATGGACGTTTTCGAAAAGGGGTTTTGCACCAAATTGGATGGTAATAGAGGCAGTCGAAATCAAAACGGGATCCTTAATTGACAAAAATACATATTAATTTATGCAGATCGTTTACGTTAAAATTAGAAGATGCAATGCTATAATGACCAAGATAAGTATTTTAGCATGCCGGTGTGGTTTTGCGTTTTTACGACGTATTTATTTGGAAGTGATATGGTTCCCCATCTGACGACTGCCTTATCAGGCCCTTTACTTACCTTGGAGCGGTATATCCTTGACTCCATGTCGACCATTGAACACTGGATGCGTGGTCAATGGCGTGATCATGAGGCTCCGTTCTATGCCTCGGTCGACCTGCGTAATAGTGGTTTTAAGCTTGCTCCTGTGGATACCAACTTGTTTCCTGGAGGGTTTAATAACCTTAATCCTGATTTTTTACCTCTTTGCATTCAGGCGACAACTTCAGCCATCGAGAAAATTTGCCCTGATGCACAGAAATTGCTGATTATCCCGGAAAATCATACCCGCAACACTTTTTATCTGCAGAATGTAGCCACGCTGCATCTGATTTTACGCCAGGCTGGACTCAATGTGCGGATTGGCTCGATTAACCCTGAAGTGAAGGCTCCTATCCAGATGGCGCTCTCAAATGGGAGTCATTTGTTGATTGAGCCAGTGCAGCGTGTTGGGCGCAGGTTGGTTTTACCCGATTTTGATCCGTGCGCTGTACTGCTGAACAATGATTTGAGTGCCGGGATTCCCGATATTCTTAAGGATCTGGATCAGTGGCTGTTACCTCCCCTTCAGGCTGGCTGGTCGTTACGGCGTAAATCGGTCCATTTTTCTCATTATGACGAGGTTGCGGGTGAATTTGCCCGACTGTTAGATGTTGATCCCTGGGTGATTAATCCGTATTTCAATGCGTTGGACGGGGTAGATTTTGCCGCAGGCAAAGATCAGGTCGAATTAGCTGAAACAGTGAATGATATTCTGGTGAAGACGCGCAAGAAATATAAGGAGTATGGAATTGAGAACCGTCCTTTTGTGATTATTAAAGCAGATGCAGGTACTTACGGTATGGGCATCATGAGTGTTCATGATGCTTCTGAGGTGGTTCATCTGAATCGTAAACAACGTAATCGTATGGCGGTTGTCAAAGAAGGCATGAAGGTGTCGCGAGTGATGGTTCAAGAAGGGGTTTATACCTTTGAGAATATTAATGAGGCTGTTGCAGAACCTGTAGTTTATATGATGGACCATTATGTTGTTGGTGGATTTTACAGGGTTCATACCAGTCGGGGCGATGATGAAAATTTGAATGCACCGGGAATGCATTTTGTGCCACTGGCATTTGAGGCTGCATGTTGTACACCGGATCCCGCGGCTTGCCCTGAAGTGCTGGCCAACCGGTTTTATGCTTATGGGGTTGTTGCAAGACTGGCCCTGCTGGCAGCTGCCAGGGAAATTGAGGGGACCCGGCTGGATTTTCAAGAAATGCAGGTAACAGGCTAAAAATGGATATAGCCTTCATTGCCTCTCATCCTGATACGTTTAAAACGTCTAAAGATTCCACGTACGCATTGATACTTGAGGCGGGTTATCGCCAGCATTGCCTGTATTTTATCCAGTCCATGGATGTTTACTGGGACGGCAGTGTCCGGGCCCAGACAAGACAACTGTTTCTAGATGAGGGCCAGTTCCCCTGGTATGCACTAGGTGATGCCCAAGAGCGGGTTTTGGCAGAGTTTGACGTCGTTTTGCTTCGAACTGATCCCCCGTTTGATATGGAATATCTGTATTTAACCCATCTTCTTGAGATGGCTGAGGCAGAGGGGGCGCACGTGGTTAATCGTGCCCGTGCCGTGCGAGATTTTAACGAAAAACTAGCGATTTCGAGGTTTCCGGAATGGATTGTACCCACACTCGTAAGTAGCAGTCTGGCTCGTTTGCAGGAATTTGTGGTTAAAGAGAAGCAGGCTGTGATCAAACCCTTGTCAGAAATGGGGGGGAGCGGTGTATTCCTGCTACAGGAAAGTGATCCCAATCTACATGTAATTCTTGAATCTATTACCTGTCGCGGTTCGCGCACGGTGATGGTGCAGCGTTTCATTCCTGAAATCAGCGAGGGGGACAAGCGGATTCTCCTTGTGAATGGAGAGGCTGTGCCATATGCACTTGCCCGGATTCCTGCAGAAGATGATTTCCGGGGCAACCTTGCGGCAGGTGGGCGGGGTGTTGCAAGGCCATTGTCCAGGCGTGATAAAGCCATTGCTTCTGCACTTGGCCCGTTTCTTAGGGAATCAGGGCTTTTCCTTGTTGGCTTGGATGTGATTGGTGATTATCTGACTGAAGTCAATGTGACCAGCCCAACCGGAATGCAGGAAATTTTCAAGCAAACAGGCTTTAATGTGGCCGGTATGATGATGGACGCAGTTGAATCATTATTTGGATAACACTTATAAATTCATAAGCGCGTAAATTTTTAAAAAATGCTAGAATTTTCCGCTGATTAATGTGTGGTTTTAGGATAAAAGCCCAATCGGGCTGCCAGAATGGGCCGGGCCGTAGTTTTGGGGTTTTAAGTTTGAGGAATGTATCCTGCAGGTTTTTCCGGGAAGGGTGGGAGGGCAGGATGCAATTATTCATTGGTGGCATTTATGGACGTGAAAGGTGCGCCGCCAGGGCAGGGAAACTATTTGTTTCCTGGCCTAACCGCCTTGGAGTTGATCCCAGGGTTTCGCGAACCGAGTGATGGTAGGAATTTTAATTGTTACACATGGGAAGCTGGGTGAATGTTTTATCCAATGCGCGGGTCATGTATTGGGCCGTTGGCCAGAACAGCTTGAAGCGCTTGGCGTGTCTGATGCGGACACACCTGAGGTGATATTGGATAGAGCCAGGCAATGTGTCAAAAAACTGGATACAGGTGATGGCGTTCTGATTTTTAGTGATATGTACGGTGCCACACCCAGCAATGTGATCTGTGCCCTGCTTGAACCGGGGCATATAGAAGGGGTGACGGGTGTGAGCCTTCCCATGTTGATTCGGACTCTGACTTATCGTAACGAGCCTTTGCTGGATGTGGTTGCCAGGGCTGTAAGCAGCGGGAGTGAGGGAGTAGTACAAATTACGCGGGATATCTGTTATGTTGCGTCAAAACATTGAAATCCAGAACCGTCTTGGACTGCATGCCCGTGCATCGGCCAAACTGTGCCAGGTAGCAGGTCACTTCAAGGCAGATATATGGCTTGAACGCAATGGTCGCAAGGTTAATGCTAAAAGTATCATGGGCGTGATGATGCTGGCTGCTAACCAGGGAAGCTATATTGATATTGAGGCTGACGGGGAAGACGAGAAGCAGGCTATAGAGGCTCTACTTGATTTGATTAATGATCGCTTCGGAGAGAGTGACTAGGATCTGACAGCCGGTTTTGAGCGGGAGAATTATGAGCTTTACCATGCATGGGATAGGGGTGTCGGGTGGAATTGCCATTGGTTATGCGCATCTCGTTTCGCATGCGACATTAGAGGTCGCGCATTATAGTGTCCCCCGACAAAAGCTGGAAGAAGAATATGCCCGTTTTGATGAGGCTATCTTGAGTGTTCGCCAGGAACTTGAAACCCTTTGTGGCAATATTCCGCCCTCAGCGCCAGGTGAGCTTGCAGCCATCCTGAATATGCACTTGATGATTCTCAATGATTCCACCTTGTCTGTAACACCGAAACGTATTGTGGAAGAGCAGGGGTGCAATGCAGAATGGGCACTCAAACAGCAGATGGATGCATTGGTCAGCCAGTTTGAAGGGATGGATGATACTTATCTTAGAGAACGCAAGACCGATGTGGTTCAGGTCGTTGAACGCGTCCTTAAGGCCTTGATGGGACATGGTGTAGGTGCGTCAGCTTTTTCTGAGGAAAATTCCATACTCGTTGCCCACGATTTATCACCGGCAGATGTCATTCTTTTTAAGCGTCATCATTTTGGAGCATTTATTACTGATGTAGGCGGGGTCACCTCACATACAGCTATTCTAGCGCGTAGCCTGTCTATCCCGTCCATAGTTGCCTTGCATCACGCCCGTCGCTTAATTCGGGAAAATGAGCTGTTGATTGTAGATGGAACCCAAGGGGTTGTGATTGTTAGCCCGGATAAACAGGTTTTGTCTGAGTACCGATTACGTCAGGAAACCTGGGAGATTGAGAAACAGAAACTTAAAAGGATTAGAACAACACGGACAGCAACTATTGACGGTACATCTGTTGATTTACATGCCAATATTGAGCTTCCTGGTGATATTGAGCAAGTCCGCGAGAGCGGTGCAACGGGGATTGGCCTTTTTCGCAGTGAGTTTTTGTTCTTGAATCGGGAGGATCTGCCTGATGAAGAGGAGCAGTTTCAGGCTTATCGGCTTGTCGCAGAAGGAATGCGTGGGCGAAAGGTCGTGATACGCACTCTTGATTTAGGTGCAGACAAATCGATTGCAGGTGAAACACGAACCAGTGTCAACCCTGCTCTGGGTTTAAGGGCAATCCGCTATTGCCTTGCAGAACCTGTTTTGTTTTATACCCAGTTGCGGGCTATTTTGAGAGCGTCAAAATTTGGTAATGTCTGGATATTAGTGCCCATGATTTCGAATCTGTCCGAGATCATGCAAATGTTGGGTCTGATTGAACGAGCCAAAATTTCCCTTAGGGAGGAAGGAATCCCTTTTAATGAGAAAACTCCTGTTGGAGGGATGATTGAGGTTCCTGCAGCTGCGCTTTCAACTTATACTTTCGCCCAGAAACTGGACTTCTTGTCGATAGGTACAAATGATCTTATTTCTTATACCCTGGCTATCGATCGGGCTGATGATTCTGTTGCGCATCTTTATGATCAACTCCACCCTGCGGTTTTATATCTTGTTGCCCGCGCCATCAAGGATGCCCATCGTGCTGGAAAACCTATTTCTGTCTGTGGGGAAATGGCAGGAGATGCCAGCATGACGCGGATTCTTCTGGGAATGGGCCTGAGGGAATTTTCCATGCATCCTTCCCATATCCTTTCAGTGAAACAACAGATATTGAAAACAGATATTCCGTCTGCCATGCCTATCACCAGTCGCCTGCTTCGTATGGAAGATGGCCAGAAAATTCGTTCGCTGATTCAGAAATTAAATGCCTGATTCATCAGGAAGCCATTATTAGATTTTGTTTAAGGGTAAAGTCCCATGCGTACACATACGGATTCAGTTGGTGTGGTGATCCCTCAAACAGTACGGTTTGATTCATCTATTAGCCTTGCGAGTGGAGTTTGCCTGCCTGGGTTTGAGCTGGTGTATGAAACGTATGGAGCGTTGAATGACGATGCATCCAACGCTGTGCTTGTTTGTCATGCCCTTTCCGGCAATCATCATGCAGCCGGTTTCCACGCCCCGACAGATGGCGTTGCAGGATGGTGGGATAATATGATTGGTCCAGGCAAGCCGATTGATACCAACCAGTTCTTTGTGGTGAGCTCTAATAATCTGGGGGGGTGCCATGGATCGACCGGGCCGTCTTCAATTAACTCTTCGACAGGGCAGCCTTATGGCTCATCTTTTCCGCTGGTGACTGTAGAAGACTGGGTTCGCACCCAGACAATGCTTGCCGATCATCTTGGTATCAAGTGTTTTGCTGCAGTAATTGGAGGGTCGTTGGGGGGGATGCAGGCTTTAGCCTGGAGCTATCTTTTTCCTCATCGAATCAGGCATGCTTTGGTAATTGCAGCAGCTTCGAAACTGACTGCGCAGAACATTGGCTTTAATGATGTGGCAAGGCAAGCCATTTTATCTGATCCGGATTTTCACGGCGGTGATTATTATCAGTTTGGCGTAGTTCCGTCGCGTGGGCTTAAGCTGGCACGTATGCTGGGCCATATCACTTACTTGTCAGATGATGTCATGGGTGCCCGCTTTGGTCGTTTATTGCAAAATGGCGGAATAAATTTCGGGTTTGGTATTGAATTTGAAGTAGAGTCCTATTTGCGGTACCAGGGAGAAAAATTTTCCAGCTCATTTGACGCCAATACCTATTTATTGATGACCCGTGCACTGGATTATTTCGACCCTGCACGTCTTCATGATGATGATTTATCTTTAGCCTTATCAGAGGTTCGCGCTAAAACACTTGTGGTTTCCTTTACCAGTGACTGGAGATTTTCGCCAGCACGATCAAAGGAAATTGTAAAGGCCTTGCTGGATAATGGGGCTCAGGTGAGTTATGCAGAAATTAAGGCAGATTATGGGCATGATGCATTTTTGCTGGAAGGAACCTATTATCATGCCCTTATCCGTAATTATATGCAGCGTCTTATGTGTCAGGATTGATGATGGAACGTAGGGATTATGAAACGATTGCGACTTGGATCAAACCCAATGGTAAGGTGTTGGATTTAGGCTGTGGTGATGGTTCGTTGCTGTATCATCTGATCGGGACCAAAAACGTTCAAGGGTATGGTGTTGAAATTGATGATGCAAAAATCCTTAGTTGCATTGAACGGGGTGTAGACGTGATTCAGGTCGACCTTGAGGCGGGACTGTCTGTATTTGAATCTGATTCATTTGATTATGTCATCCTGAGCCAGACTCTCCAGGCTATGCGTCATACGGAAAGAATAGTTGCAGAAATGCTTCGGGTAGGTCGCCAGGCCATTGTCACCCTGCCTAATTTTGGATACTGGTTGAATCGTTGGCAGCTCTTGGCGGGTCATATGCCCAAGTCAAGAGAGTTTCCCCATCATTGGTATGACACTCCGAACGTACATTTTTGTACGCTTGCAGATTTTGAGACGTTTTGTGATGATAAAATGATCCGTATTGTTGAAAAACGCATATTACGAGGCGGTAACCCGGTGAAGATTTTCCCCAATTTATTGGGTAATCTGGCTCTTTATAGGATAGAGCGCAGTTAAGCGTTTTGCCCTGTTTTTAATTCGAGAGTATGCGTTCGCATCAGATAAAGCAGGAATAACCCCGGTAAAGAAGTCCCAAGAGAAACCAGGTAAAAAAGGGTCCACCCCAAATGACTGGCCAGTAAGCCGGCGAAAGGCCCTGCGAAAACCCGGCCTATTGCCGAGAACGCTGAGAACAGGGCAAATTGAGCGGCTGAATAGCGATGGTCACACAAAGCCATCAGAAATGCTACAAATGCAGTTGTTCCAAGGCCTGATCCGAAGTTTTCTGAACAGACTGCCAGAATCATGGTTAGATAATGATGTCCCGTCCAGGCCAGAAACACAAAAGGTATCACCATGAGCATCTGGGCAATGCCAAAATACATAAGGGCGCGGTATAAGCCGAGTCTGACCATGAGCAGTCCGCCCGTAAAACTTCCGATCATTAATGCAATCAAGCCGCCAATCTTGTAGATTGCCCCAATTTCGGTGGATGTAAATCCAATGTGCTTGAGAAAGACTACATTAAGTGAGGTTGCGAAGGCATCACCCAGTTTATAGGAGATGATAAGCAGAAGGAGCATCATAGCGCGCTCACGGGATATAAAACTTTTGAGGGGTTCGATTACTGCCTGTTTTAAGGTGCGTGGATGGACGATGGTGTCAGATGGATTGGGCGCAAAAAAGGTCCCGATGGATGAAAGCAGCATAATCAGGGCCATAAGCCTCCAGGTTGCAGGCCAACCTATCTGATCGGAGAGAATGAGGGAAATAGCCCCTGCTACCAGCATGGCAATTCGGTAACCCAGAACATATGTGGCTGCTCCCAGCCCGCGTTCCTGCTCTGGGAGTACGTCTGTTCTCCATGCATCAATGACTATGTCCTGTGATGCGGAAGAGAAAGTCAGTATGAGTGCGAGTAGGCCCAATAACCCGGGATTAATGGATGGATTGACTGAAGCCATGGCGTAAATCAGGATAGACAATATAATCTGTGCCAGCAGAATCCAGCTGCGTCGGCGTCCCAGTACAGGGATGGCAAAGCGATCCATGAAGGGTGCCCATAAGAATTTGAGCGTATAAGGCAGGCCGACGAGGCTAAACAGGCCAATTGTTTTGAGGTTGACATGTACGGTTGCCATCCAGGCCTGCAAAGGGCTTGATACCAAGGATAAAGGCAGGCCGGAAGAGAATCCTAGAATGAGAAGGGCACCAATGCGTCTATTACGAAATGCCTCGAAATAGGGTCTAAAGTTCATTTTAGATGAAGGTCGTCAGGAGTATCAGGGATCTGGGGGGAAGCGGTGTTGTATGGCTAGATTTCATGGGAATACTCAATGGATAAGGGGGCATGATCCGAGAATCGTGATGAAACGTGAATGCCTGCTGCGACGGCGGTATGGGCTATATTGGTAGTGGCAATCTGATAGTCAATTCGCCAGCCTACATTCTTGGCCCAGGCCTGCCCTCGGTTGGACCACCATGTGTAATGATTCGGCCCTTTTTCAATTTGACGAAACACATCTACAAAGCCTGTTTCATTAAACAGGACATCCAGCCAGGCTCTTTCTTCAGGAAGAAAACCAGAATTTTTACGATTGCCGGCAGGATTGGCCAAATCAAGCGGGGTTCGTGCAATATTGATATCACCACAGAGGATAATTTGCTTTCCCTTGTCCTTTAATCGTGACAGGTGGGGCAGAAAACAATCCATGAAACGATATTTGGATGCCTGACGTTCTGGTCCGCTGGATCCAGATGGAACATAGACTGAAATAACGGACAAATGATTAAAGTCAACTTGAACATATCGACCTTCATCATCAAACTCGGCCACGCCAAATCCGGATGTAACCATTGTTGGCGGGTATCGGGTGTAGATGCCTACACCGCTATAACCTTTTTTTCTGGCAAAGTGAAAAAAGCCCTGATAACCAGGGGGTTGGAGCATCCCAGAAGCCAAATCAGCTTGTTGTGCCTTGAGTTCCTGTAAGCAGACAATATCTGCATCCTGTTCGGGAAGCCAGTCAAAAAACCCTTTTGAAGCAGCAGAGCGAATACCGTTGAGATTAAGTGTGATGATGCGCACAATTAAGTTTCTTTTATCTGATTTTGAAAAAGCATACTTTATTTTATGAAAAAGACGAAAGGTTTTGTTTGCTGGGAAGGCAGGGCAGGTTAGACCCGGGCTGGATGGTAGACAGGTAAGATGGCATCAAATGATATACTGTATCATGTCTATGGGAGATATCAGGATTGTGAAAAACTTAAGCCAGGAATTTATACGTTTTGCGATTGAATCCCAGGTTTTAGTCTTTGGCGAGTTTAAGACCAAGGCGGGACGGCAAAGCCCCTATTTTTTTAATGCGGGGTTATTTAATGATGGCGTAAGACTGGCCCGGTTGGGTCATTTCTATGCGCGTGCACTTGTTGACTCAGGTGCGGCATTTGATATGTTGTTTGGACCTGCTTATAAAGGAATCCCGCTGGTTGCGTCAATAGTTGTTGCCTTAAGCAGTATGGGCATCAATGTTCCTTTTGCTTTTAATCGCAAGGAGGCCAAAGATCATGGTGAAGGTGGTGTAACGGTGGGTGCACTGCTTAAAGGTCGTGTCTTTATAGTGGACGATGTTATTTCTGCCGGTACATCGGTACGGGAGTCGGTTGAGATAATTCAACGAAACGGTGCCCATCCCGCAGGGGTTCTTATTGCACTCGATCGCCAGGAACGCGGTGGAGGTGAGCTGTCAGCCGTTCAGGAGGTTCGTCGTGATTTTGGCCTGGATGTTTTCAGTATAGCCACTCTGGAAGATTTACTCATGCATATTCAGGAGTCCCCGCAGTTTCGCCAGTATGTGTCTGCAGTACAGGCATATCGGATGACTTATGGTGTTTAAGCTGCCAGCCCTGGATTCATCCAGGGCTGAAAACATGAAAGACGTCCTGGCATGCAGCATTGTTATCTTGAGTAAAGAATAAGTTTTTTTCATTTTAAATTTTTTTTAATTGGCCGGATCATTTAGATATGGTGAGTCATTTTAATCCGTTGCTTGATTTCTCAACGCTTCCAAGATTTTCGGAGATCCTTCCTGAACATGTTGGCCCAGCATTGGATCGCTTGATCGCAAAAGCGCAGGCTTGTCTTGAACAGGTAACCCATAACGAAACACCTGCAACCTGGGAGACGGTGGTGCATCCCTTGGATCAGGCAAAGGAGCGGTTGGCACGGGCTTGGTCACAGGTGTCTCACCTGAATGCTGTCATGAACTGCCCCCAATTGCGGGAAGCCTATAATGTCAGCTTACCCAAGATAACGACATTTTATGCTTCTATGGCTCAGGATGTTCGCTTGTTTCAAAAATATCGGGCCATTTCGAAGAGCCCCGGGTTTTCCGATCTGGATCCAGTTCGTCAAAGGGTTCTGGAAAAGGCGCTTCTGGATTTTCGATTAGGTGGAGCGGAGCTAGGGCCAGAAGAAAAGAAGCGTTTTCTGGTAATACAGGAAGAACTGTCTAGCCTGGCTGCGCGGTTTGAAGAGCATGTCATGGATGCAACAGATTCTTTTGAATACTGGATTGAGGAAAAGGAGACCCTTGCAGGTGTACCCGCCGATTATATTGAACAGGCTGCTCAATTGGCCGGTTCAAAAGGAAAAAAAGGGTATGTGCTGAGTCTTCAGGCTCCAGTAGTGATGGCTGTACTTCAGTATGCCAGTAACCGGGATCTCAGGGAGCGCATTTATCGTGCGTGGTCAACAAGGGCTTCAGATTTAGGGCCGGCTGAATGGGACAATAGTGAACTGATGTTACGGATTATTCAATTGCGGCAACAAGAGGCCCATCTGTTGGGATTTGGGAATTATGCTGAACTGTCCCTGCAGACCAAGATGGCCCCTTCGGTCAAGGCTGTGATGGATTTTCTTGAAAATTTGGCAGTCTGTGCAAAACCTTATGCAGAGCGTGACTGGGCCGATCTTAATGAGTTTGCCCGAAATCGCCTTCATATGCGTGAATTGCAAGCCTGGGATATTTCTTATGTGTCTGAAAAATTGCGTCTTGAGCGGTTTGATTTTTCAGAAGAGGAGGTACGGGAGTACTTTCCGGTTGAAGAAGTTATCCAGGGATTGTTTTCCTTGGCTGAGCAGCTCTACGGCCTTCATATTGTGGAGCAGCATGGGGTAAGTAAATGGCATCCCGATGTGTGCTTTTATGAGATTACAGGGTCGGAAGGCTTGCCTGTTGGATATTTTTATATGGATCTTTATGCCCGCCCGATGAAACGGGGTGGGGCGTGGATGGATGAGGCCATTAGCCGACATAGAAGTGAGAATGGCCTGCAAGCCCCCGTGGCCTTATTGACCTGTAATTTTTCCCCTCCGATTGGAGGGCGTTCTGCCTTGTTGACCCATGATGATGTTCTGACGCTTTTTCATGAGTTTGGTCATGGGCTGCACCATCTTCTGACTGAGATAGATGAAATTGAATTGTCCGGTATTCATGGTGTTGAATGGGATGCAGTAGAGTTACCAAGTCAATTTATGGAAAATTTTTGTTGGGATTGGCAGGTGCTTTCAAGGATGAGCAAGCATGTTGGAACAGGTATGCGCTTTCCCAGGCAGCTATATGATCGCATGCTGGCTTCCCGGTACTTTCAGGCAGGACTACAGCTGTTGCGTCAGGTGGAGTATTCCCTGTTTGATATGCAGTTGCATGCCAGACAGGATTTAGGAAACCCGGAAGCAATACTTGATCTGCTAGATAAGGTAAGGCATCAGGTTGCTGTAGTGTTTCCTCCTTCCTTTAATCGTCTTCCCCATGCATTTAGCCATATTTTTGCCGGGGGGTATGCAGCAGGTTATTATAGTTATAAATGGGCTGAAGTCTTATCTGCAGATGCTTTTGAATTGTTTGAGGAAAAAGGGGTGGTTAATTTGGATCTGGGAAACCGGTTTCGAAAAGAAGTTTTATCCAGGGGAGGTAGCCGGGATGCCATGGAATCATTTGTGGCTTTTCGAGGCAGGCAGCCCAGAATTGATGCCTTATTGCGTGCTAGCGGGATGAAGTCGGCAGGGTAGAATGGATAGGCAGGAATTTTTGGTCTTTAAGCCGGGGAAAATTTCAGCCTATTGTGCCAGATGAATAGATATGATGTACAAATCAGGTTAAATCATGAAAATTGCAACATGGAATGTCAATTCGCTAAAGGTGCGATTACCCCATCTGGTTGGTTGGCTGGGAGAGAATTTACCAGATGTCATCTGTTTGCAGGAAACCAAGCTGCCGGATGACAGATTTCCTGCATCTGCCTTGAAAGAGGCTGGTTACGAGGCTGTTTGGTCTGGTCAGAATACATATAATGGAGTGGCGATTATCAGCCGCCATCCTGTGACCGAGGTGGTAGCGGGTATCCCCGGTTTTGTTGATGAGCAAAAACGAGTGCTGGCTGCAACAGCTAAAGGAATACGGATTATTTGCGTTTATGTCCCGAATGGTCAAAGCCCACAGTCAGAAAAATATGCCTATAAGCTGGCCTGGCTTGAGGCATTAACGGCTTATGTTGCCAATGAGCTGGCCCAGTATCCAGAACTGTTGCTGCTGGGTGATTTCAATATTGCACCGGAAGATAAGGACGTACATGATCCCGCATTATGGATGGGGCAGATTCTGGTTAGCCCGCCAGAGCGGGCCGCATTTAATACGCTTATCCAGCTGGGTCTGACAGATTGTTTCCGGAAGTTTAGCCAGGAGCCAGGCCAATATAGCTGGTGGGATTATCGTATGAACGCATTCAGGCGTAATATGGGGATGCGTATTGATCATATTCTGGCGAGTGAAGTCATTCTGGGCAAGATCTCGGGTTGTCTGATGGATCGCATGGTCAGGGCACAAGAGCAGCCATCGGATCATGTTCCCGTCATGATATTTTGAGTTTGGCTTTTATTAAAAATTGACTTAGTTTTCACCAGACAGAATGGTATTGGCTAGCGTATCTATCTGAATGGCACTGCCAAGCAGGGCAGAAACACTTGGATGCATGATGGGTGCAGAATATGCCGGAGGTGAACTGGTTTGATGTTGATTTAGTATATCCAGCGCATGGTTTAGGTAGGTCTTAGCAGAAATGATCCCGGCCAGTGTCGCAGCCTGGTCAGGCATTAATCCTATTTTGAAGAGGCTGGCCGTGATAGCTGCCATATTTTGGCTTTCCCGTAAAAAATTGCTAATGGGACCAGGCGGAGGCTGCCGGTTCTTGGGCTCTCCCAACATGCGCTGAAAGCTTGCTCCAAGATTGGCGAGTTCAAGAGTAAGCTGTTTTCTGGCCATTCGGTATTCAAGTTCACTTGGTGGCTGACCACGATATGTGGTTGCCAGGATTTCCAGAAAATGAATCTGTGCGGCCAGTAGTCTGGGCAGGAGTTTCCTGAGGTATTCATATTCCCAGTATGGGAATAGCCAGCTTGCCATAAATGCGATTATGGAGCCGATGAGGGTATCAATAAACCGTTCTCCTAACAGTGATAACCCTGTAACGCCTAGAAGGGCATATACAATCAGCATGAACGGAGTGATACAGACCACACTTAGTGTGTATTGTACGGTTCTCATGCTAAGACTGATGATCTGGAACAGAAAAAGCAAAGGCATCAGGATAAGTGGATTGTGTGTCAGGTAGAGAATGATCCCCCCTACAACGCAACCGATAGCGGTACCAACAAGTCGTTCGGTATTTTTTTGTCGGCTCAGACCAAATTCAGGTTTCATGATGACAAAGATGGTCAACAGGATCCAGTAGCTATGTCCTGTGGGGAAGAACTCACTGATCAGGATGCCGCATGTGACTCCAATCATAACACGCAGGGCATGACGAAAGGTTGGGGAATGCATGCCCAGGTTAGCCAGAAAGATACGGGGGCCGTATCGGGGGCGAGGAGCGAAACGGTATAGTTCAACTGGAGATAAATGATGTGTGGGCTGATCCTTTAAAGCCTGAATCCGTCTTGCTGATTCATTAATATTGTTAAGGACCTGGGCAAGGGCAGAAGATGCCGGGATCCTTGTTGCCTCTGGCAGAACAAGGGGAGCAGGAGGAGTGTAGCCGGGCCAGGGGTCATGTTTGAGCAGGCATAGACCTATTTGATCAAGCCGGGAGGCCAGCTGATCAATCTGTTCGATTGCAGTCTGGATAATGGGCGAGCACCCAAACTGGTCCTGCACCAGTTTGTAATCTGCATGGGCAGACAGAATATGTTCATCAAGATCAATGAGCGTGACCAGCAGGTTGGCCAGTTCCCCGAATTGGTCCTTATGGTCTGGATACTCTGTAAACAGGAGTTCACGGGCGACTTGCTGGGCATCGGTTAATGAGGTTTGTATGGATGCGAGTTTTAGTTCTGCTGATTTCAGATCCCGGGTTGAAGTAATCAGCGCTGATTTTGCACGCAAGTAGCCCGCTGTCTGAAAAACGCATTCCGCGATGGCCTGCTGGGCCTGACGCTGTCTGATGAACTGGCACACAGTCAGACTGAAAGCGGCGTACCAAACCCCGCCGCCCAGTACAAGCAGGGCGTTGGCTCCTGCCCCCCCATGTTGATTATCCATGCTGAGTATCATGACGAGTAAAGCGGCGAAACCGATACTGTTTACCCGGGTTCCATAGGCCGCAAACAAGGAAAAGAAAAAACTCATTGAAATGACACAAAGCCAGAGTAAAGGTTCATAGAAGCTGGCCAACCCGGTTATCCAGGCGGTAAGAGCCATGCAAAGAGCACAGGCAAGCATTTCAATCCGCTTATAGCGTAATGCGCCAGGAAGATCGGCATAGCTTGCAGCAACGGCCCCTATTGAAAGACCTATTCCTGTATGAAGATGTCCAAGAAATCCAAATAAAAAAGCAGGAGCCAGACCCCCGGTCGCAGCACGCAGGGCGCCGTGGAAACGTGCACCATAAGAAAACCGATTGAACGTTTCGTGTCGTGTCATGAAGGCCTTGTCGGTGATAAGAATGGAATGATTGTGATTTGACAGCCAACAGTAACGGATAATAGAGGGTTAATGCGTTTGACTCAACACAAAGGCTAGTTTTCTGATGGATCCTCATCAGGATTGATATGAAATTCTTGAATCTTGCGAGTCAGGGTGTTGCGGCCAAGACCCAGGAGTTGGGCAGCTTCAATTTTCCGTCCTTGAGTGAAATGCAAAGCAGTTTCAATTAGGGTCATTTCAAAATCCCGTGATAATCCCGGGAAAATGTCGTGTTCCCCTTTACTGAGTTTCACATGTGCAAGATGGGCCAGGGAATGTTGCCATGTGGCTGTTTCTGTGGTCGTTTCTTGAGGGTGTTCTCGTAGGTTTTGCGGCATGTCAGAAAGTGTGAGTTTTTGCCCAGGTGCCATAACTGTAAGATAGCGGCAAAGATTTTCGAGTTCACGCACATTTCCCGGAAAGGATAAAGTAGCCAGATGATTCGCCAGTTCAATAGTCAGTGTTTTAGGTTCTACATTCAGCTCAAGGGCACTTTTCTGCAAGAAATGTTTGGCTAGCAGTGGGATGTCTTCCCGTCTTTCCCTTAAAGCTGGCAAATGAAGCCGGATGACATTGAGTCTATAAAAGAGGTCTTCGCGGAACAGTCCTTCCTGGACTCGTGCCTCCAAATCCTGATGCGTGGCAGCTATAATTCTAACATCTACATGTACAGGGGAATGTCCGCCTACCCGATAAAAACGGCCATCAGACAGAACGCGTAGAAGCCGCGTTTGAAGTGCGGCGGGCATATCTCCGATTTCGTCGAGGAAGAGTGTGCCCCCATGGGCTTGCTCAAACCTGCCCTGTCGAAGATTCTGGGCTCCTGTAAATGCTCCCCGCTCGTGGCCGAATAGTTCGGATTCCAGCAGATCTGCAGGGATTGCAGCGGTATTGATAGCAATGAAGGGTCTGGATGCACGAGGGCTGTGGCGATGAAGGGCTGATGCTACCAGCTCTTTTCCTGTGCCGGATTCACCATTAATCATTACCGTGACATGGGATTGGGCCAGGCGTCCTATCGCCCGAAAGACCTCCTGCATGGTTGGTGCCTGTCCCAGAATTTCTGGTACAGTGTCTTGATTCTGCCCCGCAATTTGCAATGGTTCATTTTCGTTCAGGGTTCGTTGAACCAGTTCAATGGTGGCATTAATGTCGAAAGGTTTGGGCAGGTATTCAAATGCGCCTTGCTGGAATGCATTGACTGCGCTATCCAGATCAGAATGGGCGGTCATGATGATCACAGGCAGGCGTGGAAAAGAAGCCCTGACGGAGGTTAGAAAATCCAGGCCTGATTCTCCTGGCATCCGGATATCACAGATGATTAATGCGGGAGTTTCAGCATCCAGGGCAGCATGGGCCTGTGCAGCATTCGGAAAAGTGCGATGTGGGATGTTCGCACGGGTTAAGGCTTTTTCAAAGACCCAGCGGATTGATCGGTCATCATCAATAATCCAAACTGCTTGCATGGGCTACCTTTCAGGTTCTAGATTAATTCTGGTTACTTCTGGCCGTATGTTTTGGCCAGGTTGTTTTTTGTAAAATCAAATGCACTGAACATTGTTTTTCAGGTTAAAACCCCAAATTAATTTAAGGCTGGTTATTGCCAGCATATTGATATTATTTATCCATTTTCGTAGTTCCGGTCAATTTAATCTTGGAGGCTTTATGTTATCTTGCGCAGGTGAATTCAAGTTCAGAAAGAAAAGACACCCTCCTTGCTTCTAACTACCGGATTAAAGGGGAGCGAAGCTGTTTTTGCCTGAAACTGTTCGCTTTCAATCATCCGGACTATTTTGGTGCTGATTGCTGGTTTAAAGGGCCAGTTAAAGTTATGTAAGCAAGAACTATACCAATCTTGAAGCTACAGAAGCCTGGCTTAACGGGAGGAGAATGGTAAAAATAGTTTTACCCGGTTGGCTTTCTACGTCAATATTGCCCTGATGGGCATGAATCCCGCTTTGGGCGATGGTTAGACCAAGTCCGCTTCCCCCTTCGCGATGAGAAACGAGTGGATAGAAAATATCATTGATGATATCGGGTGAAATGCCAGGGCCGGTATCCATTATATCGATCTGGATTGCGAGCAGGACCTGTCTTCCGGCAATCGCTACACGCCGGGCAATATGTGTTCTGAACGTGATGCTTCCTTCCCCTTGCATGGCCTGGGCGGCATTCCTGCTGATATTTAATATGGCCTGAATCAGCTGTTCCGCATCTGCTTGAATCTCAGGCAGGCTGGTATCATAATCTCGCTTGATCTTGACTGCGGTAAATTCAGCCAGAATGAGACTTCTTGTTCGCTCCATTACCTGATGGATGTTGGTTGGTGCAAATCTGGGCGGACGACTTGGCCCCAGAAGCCGATCCATGAGGGAACGTAAACGATCCGCTTCTTCAATGATGACACGCGTGTAGTCCCTTAATTCGGTTGAGTCAAGCTCGGTCATGAGTAGTTGTGCAGCGCCACGTAGCCCACCTAGAGGATTCTTGATTTCGTGGGCCAGATTTCGAAGCAGTTCACGGTTGGTTTGTTGCTGGGCACGCATGTTAGCTTCACGATTGATTCTAAGCTGCATGTCAATTGGCTGAAACTCCAGAAGTGTTGATGATCCAAGAGGTGTGAACGTGATATTGACATAAAGTGTTCCGGCACTGATTGTATCGGCTTGAAGTTCATGTTCAATATGGCTGGCATTGCGGAGTTTCGCAATCTCTACCGCATCTTCAAGGATGCCTGCATTGGTAAAGATTTCGCTTAATTGCCGTTTTACGATATGGCTTTTACTGATCCTTAGAAGGTTTTCAGCTGCTGAGTTGGCATGGGAGATAAGCCAGTCATCGTTGATGATCACAATGGCTGTAGCAAGGTGATCAAGAATTTGATGAGCGGTAGGGTTCACTGTGCCAGATAGCCTGTGTTTCTGAGTTTATAAAGCTCTTGCTCAATAGCGTGAACGTTTTGTTCATCAATTTTTACTGCATTTTTATAGGGTTTGACCCGATCCAGATATTTCTGGTAATTGTGTTCCGATCCCAGCCTTATGGATGCGGCTGCCTTATAGGCTTTTTTGGCTTGGGCTAGAGCATCCTTTTGACGGGCGAGTTCTTTTTGAAGGATCTTTCTACGAGTAGCATCCATTTTTTGTTGGGCTGATGGATTGATCCGGGGAAAGTTTGCTTCTGTGGTGGAATGTGCCGCATTAGTCTGGTGTGTCTTGGACTGGGGGTGGGGGGATTCGACGAGGATCCTTACAGCACCCGGGCTAGGCATGTTGGAAAAAGTTACATGGCCGCTCGCATCCACTGAGCGGTAAATATCAGCCCTGGCCATGTGGGCTGTCAGGGCAAGGATTGATACGAAAAGGAAAACAAACCGTTTGGGCATGACATCATCAGAACTTTGACTGGCTTAAGTTTAGTCTGCATGCTCCGAGTTGGCAAGATGGTCCCTTGGATCAAAAACCCCCTGCCGATAAAACTAGAATGCAGGGGGTTTTTGTTACCCGTACCAGGTTAAAGGCTGTAATACATGTCAAATTCGACCGGATGAGTCGTCATGCGGAAACGGTTAAGTTCTTCTGTTTTGAGTTCGATGTAGGCATCAAGCATCTCATCACTGAAGACTCCCCCCTTCGTTAGGAAGGCACGATCCTTATTCAATGCATCCAGGGCCTCGTCCAAGCCTGCGCATACACGGGGGATATTGCGGGATTCCTCCGGGGGCAGATCATAGAGGTTCTTGTCAGCAGCATCGCCAGGGTGGATTTTATTCTGGATTCCATCCAGTCCGGCCATCATCAATGCAGTGAATGCCAGATAAGGATTGGCTGATGGATCTGGAAAGCGAACTTCAATTCGCCGGGCCTTGGGATTGCTGACATAGGGGATGCGAATGGATGCCGAGCGGTTACGGGCTGAGTAAGCGAGCATAACCGGGGCCTCAAAGCCAGGAACCAGTCTTTTGTAGGAATTTGTACCCGGGTTGGTTATGGCATTGAGTGCCTTGGCATGCTTGATGATGCCACCGATGTAGTACAATGCAAGATCAGACAGTCCAGCATAGCCGTTACCATCGAAAAGATTTTTTCCGTCTTTCCAGATGGACTGGTGAACGTGCATGCCTGATCCATTATCACCAACAATGGGTTTTGGCATGAATGTGGCTGTTTTTCCATAGGAATGGGCAACATTCTGGACAACATATTTCAGCACCTGGGTCTTGTCGGCACGTCTAACGAGTGTATCGAATTTGGTTCCGATTTCCATCTGGCCACCGGTTGCGACTTCATGGTGATGAACCTCGACCTCAACTCCAAGTTCTTCAAGCGCAAGACACATGGCCGAACGCAGATCCTGAAAGGAATCGACAGGGGGTACAGGGAAGTAGCCACCTTTTACACTAGGCCGGTGCCCCATGTTGCCGCCGTCATATTCATGGGCAGAACTCCAGCTTGCCTCTTCTGATTCAATCTTTACGCTGGAACCGGACATGTCTGCATGCCAAGTAACCGAGTCAAAGACGAAGAATTCAGGTTCTGGCCCAAAAAAAGCTTTGTCACCAATTCCGGTTGATTTCAGGTAGGCTTCCGCCCGTTTGGCAATGGAACGGGGATCCCGATCATAACCTTTACCATCAGACGGTTCGATGACGTCACAGATGAGCGTAACGGTTGTTTCTTCAAAAAACGGATCAATGGAGGCTGTCTCCGGATCAGCCATGAGCAGCATGTCGGAAGCCTGGATGCCTTTCCAGCCGGCAATGGACGAGCCATCAAATGCGTGGCCTGACTCAAACCATTCTTCATCGACAATCCGGGCCGGGATTGAAACATGCTGTTGTTTTCCCCGTGTATCAGTAAAGCGTAAATCTACAAATTTTGCGTCATTGTCCTTGATTAGTTTAACTACATCGGCTGCCGCCATTTTGATCTCCTGAGATTAATAGGTAAGACATGAATTGAGAGAGCAGGAAACATGCCAGGTTATATTTATAAAGTAGAACATTGTGCCATACTCAACTGATTCTCTTCCAGAAAAAATTGTGCACGATGACAGTGCATCCAGAAAATATATGCACCATTATAATGCAACTTTTGTTCTTAGAGAGACGATGCCAATCTCAGGGCGCTGCATCAGAACCTGACGAATGGTCTGAGCTTGTTGAGAGGCCTGCTCTGAATCAAGGTTGATCACCGCTTCAATCTGACCTTTGAGGTAATGTAGCATGATATCTTTGGAGGTGAGATTTAGCCCGGTATTTTCATTAATGAACTGAATTAGTTCTTCACGTAACGGGAGTTGTGTGGTGGTTGGATTCAACTTGTCATCTTCTGGATCAATATGGACCAGAACATCCAGAGCATTGTGGTTTGCCAGTACACGATGACGTGCCAGCTCTGCGATAAAATGTCCTTCCGATACGCTAATTCGGGGTGCAACAAGAACATGTGCATCAATCAGGGCCTGATTGGCCATTCTTCTGGTTCGCAGTTCGTGAACATCCCGCACCCCAGGTGTATTCATTAGGGTCTGTCGAATGGCGGCAACTGATTCCTCGTCCAAAGCTGTATCGACAAGTTCGCTTAAAGCCTGATATCCCAGCGACCAGCCCATTCTGATAATCAGGAATGCCACAATGATGGCTGCTACAGGATCAAAGAACCGGTACCCCTCAAGATTGCCAATAAGGCCCAGAGTTACAACCAAGCTTGAAGCCGCATCGCTTCTGGCATGCCAGGCATTGGCCATAAGCAGTTGCGAACGTACGGATCGGGCAATACGGACCATGTAGTGATACAAGGTTTCTTTACAGAAGATAGCCAGAATAGCAATGGCTAATGTGATTGGTAAAACCTTGGGTAATTTTGAGCTGTTCTGGAGATAGAAAATGGCCCGCCATAATAACCCTGACCCTACAAGGATCAGCATCAGGGAAAGCAGCACGGTTGCTGCAGTCTCAATGCGGCCATGGCCATAGGGGTGTCCTTTGTCGGCAGACCGGTTGCCATGTCGGTTAGCAAAAAGAACGACGAAATCTGATAGTAGATCTGAGATGGAATGCAGGCCATCTGCAATCAGTCCCTGAGAGTGCCCGAGAAAGCCGAAAGAAATTTGTGCCAGGCTTAGGAAAATGTTGGTGATAATGCTGGTGCGGGTGCTTTTCTGGCCGGCAGCAAATCGGGCTTCATTGGCAATATGGAAATCATTCATCAATTTAATGAAACTTTAAGAAAATGTTATAGTATGGCATTTTTTCCTCTACGAACCAAAAAAAGAGGCATCTTGAGCGAACAGTATGCTGTAATTGGGTATCCGATCAGCCATAGCCTTTCACCACGAATTCACTCGGCGTTCGGCAGGGCGTGCGGCATTGAGTTGACTTACCGGCCAATCCTGTCTCTTCCTGATAAGTTTTCTTCACAGGTTGAAATGTTTCGCGCTTCGGGGGGGCGGGGTCTTAATGTAACCATCCCTTTTAAGGTTGAAGCGTTTCATTTTGCAACTGCCCTGACCCTTCGTGCGCAAGAGGCAAAGGCGGTTAATACGTTGACGTTAAGTGGCATACAGAGTGTAGGAGATAATACTGATGGAGTTGGATTTATCAGGGATCTGGAGCTTAATGCCCGGTTTTCCGTAGAGGGCAAGAGGGTTCTTATTCTGGGTGCAGGGGGAGCCGCACGGGGAATTCTTGGGCCTTTGGCTGATGCAAGGCCATCAGGAATCTGGCTGTCTAACAGGACCCCTGAACGGGCTATTGATCTTGCAGGCTCACGTTCAGGGGTTTATGTTCTACCTTTTGACAGCCTGGCCGGGCATGAGTTCGATTTGGTGATCAATGCCAGCTCAAGTAGTCTAGAAGGAAGTGACATTGCAATTCCAAAGGGGCTTTTTGCAACTGGCTCACTTGCCTGCGATCTTATGTATGCCCGGTCTGCATCAGCCTGGATGATTGCCGCCCATCATGCAGGTGCAGCCCAGATCAGGGATGGATTGGGTATGTTGATTGAACAGGCGGCTGAATCTTTTTTTGTTTGGCATCAAATTCGACCGCAAACGGCGCCCCTTCTGGTTCAGTTTGCAAAAGAGCTGCCCTGTCGAGATGAAAATGGGGGATGGATTCCTGAAGAAGGCTAAAAAACCTTGGTTAAGAATTATTCTGATCTGGATTTTGACGATATTTTTTGCCTACCAGATCTGGATTTTGGCCCATGTTATTTGGTGGGTAAATCATAACCCCCGTATGAGTGCTTTTATGAAAGAAGGTCTTGATGCGCTTCAGCTGCATCATCCCCATGCCAGAATTTACCAGCAGTGGGTCCCTTATAGTGCTTTATCAATCAATCTTAAACGGGCAGTTATTGCCTCTGAAGATGAAACTTTTGCCAGGAATGACGGGTTCGATTTTCGCGCAATAGAGGCGGCGTATCATGAAGATATCAGGCGTGGCAGAATTGTGGCTGGTGGTTCAACTATTACACAGCAGCTGGCAAAAAACCTCCTTCTTTCAAAAAGCCGAACGCCTTGGCGCAAGTTCCAGGAGGGGATCATCACGATTGAACTTAACACCCTGATGACTAAAAAGCGTATTTTAGACCTTTATCTTAACGTTATCCAATGGGGTAATGGGATTTATGGGGCAGAGGCTGCAACGCGTCATTACTTTGGTGTTCATGCCTCAGTACTGAGCCCCTATCAAGCGGCGCGACTTGCGGCCATGATCCCGGATCCTGGATTTTATGATCTTCACCGCAATGACCCCTGGCTTGCCTGGAAAACAAATCTTATCCTGTCTCGAATGGATGCGATGAGAGTACCCTGAAGGTGGTTGGTTGTGCCCAGGTTATTTTCATGTTAGGGCGCTAGGGATTCACCTTGTATTAGCTCATTGAACGTTTCACGCTTCCTGATAAGAAAACAGGTATCGTTGTCGACCATTATTTCTGCGGGTCGAAGCCGGCTGTTATAGTTAGAGCTCATGCTCATGCCGTAGGCCCCTGATGAGAGAATGGCGAGTAGATCACCTGTTTCCACAGAAAGCAGGCGGTTTTTTCCAAGAAAGTCTCCAGATTCACATACAGGCCCCACCACATCATAGTGCCGGGGCATGATAGAGCGCTCGCGAACCGGTTCAATAGTGTGCCAGGCATCGTAGAGGGCAGGGCGTATTAAATCATTCATGGCCGCATCGATGATCGCAAAACGGCGATCTTCTCCTTGTTTGAGATATTCGATACGGGTTAGAAGGATTCCTGAGTTTCCTACCAATGCCCGGCCTGGCTCAATGAGAATCTGGTGCTTATATTTGCCTAGATGGGCCATCAAAGCTGATACATAATCTGTCGGAGAAATGGGAGCTTCTTCTTTATAGCGAATGCCTACACCCCCCCCAAAATCAATATGATCCAGTTGAATTCCCATACGTCCCAGATTGTCCACAAGTTCCATGATTCGTGAGGCAGCTTCAGCAAAAGGAAGCGGGTCCGTTAGCTGTGAACCAATATGGCAGTCAATTCCAACCGTTCGCAATGCGGGTCTGTTCGATGCCTGTTGATAGAGCTGAAGCGCTTCTTGCCAGGGAACGCCAAACTTGTTTGATTTCAAGCCTGTTGAAATATGAGGGTGGGTTTTTGCATCTACATCCGGATTGACCCGAATCGAGATAGGAGCCTGTTTTTTCATGGATTGTGCTATGGCATCAATCCGGAGAAGTTCTTCACTGGATTCGACATTGAAGCAAAGAATGTCATGATTGAGCGCCAGGCGAATTTCATCTTCTGATTTTCCGACCCCTGAAAATACGGTTTTCCCGGCTTGTCCTCCTGCAGCGAGGACGCGCTGTAATTCACCGCCGGAAACAATGTCAAATCCTGAACCGAGGCGGGCAAACTGGTTGAGAATGGCAAGGTTGGGGTTAGCTTTGACAGCATAACAGACAAGGTGGGGGTGGTCATGAAATGCACTGTTGAATAGATTGTACTGTTCAATGAGTGTGGCCCTGGAATAAACGTAGGTGGGAGTGCCATATTCCTGAGCTATGGAGGACAGCGCAACAGATTCGCAGTAAAGTTCTCCGTTTTGACGGTTAAAGCCCATTATGATTGATTGTCCTGTTGGGTTGGAGCGGGTTTAGGCTGAGAGCCGGGAAGGTATAGAGGGCCCTTTATGCCACAACCTTGTAGCAAGAGGACCAGGGTCAGGATAAAATAACACCAGCGCATGATTGGCCTGATCAAAAATCGAAGTTTAGCATAATCAGAGGTGGTTGAAGCATGACTGAAACTGAATTTGAAAATGTGGTGGATACCATGCTGGAAAAAATAGCTGAGTCTATTGACAGCATGGAGATGGATATTGATTGCGAGCTTGCTTCGGGGATCCTGACGCTTACCTATGAAGATGACAGTAAAATGGTGATCAACCGGCAAACCCCAATGCGCGAAATATGGGTAGCGGCCCGTTCCGGGGGGTTTCATTATCGCCTTGATGATGGCCTATGGAAAGAAACGCGTTCTTCTTATACCTTAAGCCAGAGACTAAACGAACTGGTTGGCCAGCAACTGCGGCGGGCAGTCAGCCTTGATCTGGGCGCCTGATCAGACGCTCCCTGGCTGTCAGGATTGCTTGTTTAACAGTGGCGGGTGCTGTTCCTCCCTTTAAGGTTCTGGTTTGGATAGAGCCTTGAGGTGTCAGGATGTCATAGACGCCGGGTTCAATCTCCTGATGGAACGATTTCAGGAGATTGATATCAAGTTGTGAGAGATCGCAGTTTCGTTTTTCTGCTTCTCGTACTGCCCGGGCAACTGCTTCATGTGCATCTCTGAAAGGAACCCCTTTCATGACCAGGTAATCTGCAAGATCTGTTGCTGTTGCAAACCCCTGATTGAGCGCTTCAAGCATGCGCTCAGGCCGTGCCTGAATATTCTGGATCAAATCACAATAGAGTCTTAAGGTTGTAGTCAGTGTGTCGACAGTGTCAAACAAGGGCTCCTTGTCTTCTTGATTGTCTTTGTTATAGGCCAGAGGTTGGCCTTTCATCAAGGTAAGCAGGCAAAAAAGGTTACCGTAAATCCGGCCGGACTTGCCCCTGACCAGTTCAGGAACATCCGGATTTTTTTTCTGGGGCATGATACTGGAACCTGTACAGAATCGATCAGGCAGATCAACAAAACCGAACTGGGGATTCATCCAGAGGATAATCTCCTCTGAAAGCCGGGACAGATGCATCATGATAAGGGCTGCTGCTGCAGTAAATTCAATGGCAAAGTCACGATCGGATACAGCATCCAGAGAGTTTTCGCACAACCCTGAAAATCCCAGATCCTTTGCGACCTTGTCCCGGTTAATTGGATAGCCGCTTCCTGCCAAGGCTGCTGCCCCTAGTGGGAGTCGGTTTATGCGCTTACGGCCATCGGTAAGGCGATTCCAGTCTCTATCAAACATTTCGAAATAGGCCATAAGGTGATGGGCGAAACTAACAGGCTGAGCTACCTGTAGATGCGTAAATCCGGGCATCAGGGTATGAATATGCTCTTCTGCCTTGTCCAGTAGCGCGTTTTGTAAGCCTGCCAGTAAGCCCAGGATGTCATCTGTTGCCTGTCTGAGGTATAGACGGATATCGGTTGCAACCTGATCATTGCGGGATCGGCCTGTATGCAGGCGTTTCCCGGCGTCGCCAACAAGTTCTGTAAGCCTTTTCTCAATATTGAGGTGAACATCCTCGAGGTCAATGTTCCACTTAAATCGTCCCTCATTGATTTCCTCAGAAATATTCTGTAGGCCTTGTTCTATGTCATTGAGGTCCTTCAAGGAGATGATCCCTTGCTGCGCCAGCATGCGTGCGTGGGCCAGGGAACCTTCAATATCAAATTGAGCCAGTCGATAGTCGAAGCTAACCGATGCAGTATAGGTTTTAACCAAATCGTCAACCGGTTCAGAAAACCGGCCTGACCAGGTGTTGGATTCGGAAGGCGTCTTGCTCATGATCTCTCCATGCAGGTTGCCTCTGTTGGCAGACGACAGGATTATATCATGTTGCACAGGTGCAGCCGAATGTGACAGTGGCAGCGTGGTTTGGAGATTAGAGGTGAATTAATTGACGAGTATTTCCCTCCAGGAAACCCTTCGGCCTGAGGTGCTGGAGGTGGGAAGGGGAATTTGCATGGAGTTGGTGGTAGCGTTGGATTGTCGTATGAGCGCATTGATACTCCCGCTAGGTAACTTAATGAGTACAGGGCGGCTTGAAAGGTTGCTCCCCAAGGATATGGCAGACCAGGGCTGGGTTGAGTTAAGAAGGTGCGCACCTGTTGCATAATCGAGAACATACAGCCAGCTGCTTCCGCCAGGTTCACATGGGTTGGTATCGGAAGGTTCAATAGTGGTAAAAATCAGGGCCCCGCTGGCCAGGATGGGATCGCTGACTAACCGTTCTCCTGTATCAGGAAAATCGGCATACCAGCCTTTCTTGACTGACAAATCTACAGGGTTGCTACTGGAGGTTCGAATTGTGCCGCTTGTTGTAAAGGTTTGCTGCACGAGAGCTCCGCTGCGAAGCCCGGTGATGAGAGGCGTGGATGTCTGATCATCTTCAAGGGCATAAATTGACTGGGTCTGGGTTGCATGGACATTTTGTCCTGTCCCTGGAATATCTGAATTACCCAGGTATTCCCCGGTTCCTATATAAACCATATGGTATCCATTTACTGTAGATAGTTCAGGGGCTGTTGTGACTGGTTGAGGATTGCCCCCGGCATCAGTGAGCTGGGCAAGAGGCTCGACGCTCCAACTATTGACCGTATTGCCTGACAGATCAAAGCGCCAGACATTTCCCAACAGATCGCCTCCATAGACATAGGATACGGTATCGTCTACATTTCCATTGGTAACAAAACCGCTGATCTGGGCTAATCCGCTTGGATTGCTGGAAGTGCCTGCCCCGGTATTCAGATCGGCAATCAAGGCTCCAGTTGCTGCATTAAGGACAAATAAGTGGCCTTCGCCATCCCCCCCCGTATCTGAGCCGTTATTGTACCCTGATGTGACCAGAACGACCCACCCGGCTGCAGCAGTCTTGACAATAACCGGCTGGCCGAAACTTAGGCCTATGTTATTGACTACACTTGATGGCGTGCTGTTATCGGGGAACTCCCACAGGGCTTTGGCTGCAACATCTGTATCTGTAGAAGCTGAAGGGTTGGTTACATCCAGTGCATAATAGCCCCGGCCCCCGTCACCTAGCCCTCCTACCAGAAGGGTATGCCAGTTTGGTGACGGGGGATTGTTGAGATTGTTCCCGTAGGTATAGCTGAAATCTACATCACCGGATACTGGAGTGGCATCTACGTAGGATAGATGGGTAAATCCATTCTTCAGGCTGAGATTAACGAGGGTGCTGGTATCAGGATAGGCGCTCAGGCGCGAGTTAAAGAGAAGTCCTGGAACATACGCCCATTTCTCTGCGCCTGTTAAGGCATTGAATGCATGGAGCATGCCATCGTTTGCTCCTTGATATACCATTTCAGTGCGCCCTTGATTGGCTGTCTTAAATGCGCTATAGCCGTTATCAATGTAATTGTTCATGGGTGCACGGACAATCAGGGGCTCTGCATTGATGATATCGCCTAGAACGTGGGCACGGGTACGGTACAGGGTGCTTTCATTGGCTCGATCGCCTCTGAGGTAATCCAGGACTGATTGTCCATCTGATGTTCCCGGGGGCGAGACGGGTGAATCTAACAGGCTCTGCTGGGTGCTGGATAGGCTGGTCCAGGTAAAAGGGATTCCAGCAGAACCTGACCAGGTGGCAATGTGGCGGGAGGTCCAGGTCAGGTTGTCAAGCTGTGTCTGGGCACTTCCTGCAGTCCAGGTCGGAGTGGAGGTTTCTGGTTGTCCGGTAGTGAGGTTGATAGGGTATGAAATGAGATCGCCACTCCAGTTTCCTGAGTTGTAGCTGGAAGAATAGGAATAATTGTCTCCTGGTTCAATGTTGGCATTACTGACTGCTACAGCAGCGGATGAGCTTGTTCGGGTCAGTACATCACTGAAAATGGTATTAAGGCCGCTGTATATATCAGTTGAATTAATGAACAGGCCCCGGCCGTTGACAGCTGCATGCCATAAGTCATCAATCGTTGTCTGGGCGACGAACTGGGGTTGGGGCCAGACAATGGCAGGATTAATGGTATAAGGGTCGGTTGTGGCCGGATTCAGATAAGTTGGAGCCTCGCTCAGGGTTGGTACAGCACCAGGGGCAAGGACATAGATGGTCATATGGGGGTTTGTATTGGTTTCATGGGTATTAGGGGGGATGGGCACCTGACCGGTAGGCAGGTCAGGTCTAAGGTTCTGTGCATAATAGTAGGCGGCCCAGTCAGCCAGGGTTTCACTATAGCTGTCAGCATAAGGCGTTCCCATGTTGCCGTCATAATTTTCCGGAGAAATGTCCGGCGGTGTAACTGAGGTGAATGAATTGGTGAAAGGAGGGTTTTCGTTGAGATAGCCCGGTGTCACGAGCATGTCGAAGTTTTGTTGGCATGCATACTGGATTGGTGCTGATGCACCAGTTTCCTGATAATATTGGGCGATATTGTACAACCGCTCATGAAAAGGCTGCTGCCAGTTGTTTAAATCAGGCTTGATGGCTGCAATAGCAGATTTCAATGCAGCAGCATTTGCCGGGACGGACATGTCTTCCACCGGGAAAACCACGCTGTTGTGCTCAAGATCAGTCATGCCTACTCTTGCCCCACCCAGGGTATCAATTTGCCTGATCAATGCCCCTTTGAGCGAAAGCATTACGGTTCGGTAGTACTGAAACCAGTTGGCAAAATTTTGAAGTTCATCAGTGTAGCTGCGGCCTGATGGGTAGGTTGTTGTTGTCGGGGTAATTTCATAGAGCACTCCCTCGCCCGGGTCCATGAGTCCATTCTGATTGGTATCGGTCCAGACATAATAGCTTGCAGGAAACAGGGTGCTGGTATAGGCACGCCCTCCTGCCGGATAGTAGGTGCCATTGCAGGTATCACCTGATGTGGAGATATCTACCCCGCAAGGATCAAGATAGGTCCAGGCGGTATAGGTGATGGATTGAGTCAGGTTGATAGAGCCGGCTGAAGGATCATAAGGATCAAGCAGCGCATTGGTGGGATCAGCATTGGTATAGGGGGTACCATTGATGTCGGTTCCAGGCCAGGGGGAATAGGTTTTATATGGGTTATAAAACTGGACATTGTACTGATAATCCCGCGCCCGGTAGGCTAGTGGATCAGGGTTGTTACTTTGTCCGAGCAGGTAATAGTAATCATGCCCGGTTTCCGGAAACAGATAAAACATGCCATTGAGAAGGTTGGGATTGTTTCCCGGGGTGACCCCATATTCGTAATACATGGAATTGAATGTTGGGAGCAGGACATCTACATCCATGCCCCCTGAACTGTCAATAGTCAGCATGAGGTTGGGCTTGACGGTATTGGTGACTGCCATCGGCACATTGGAAATATCAGTGCTGGCGTTTGCGGTCATGATAGATGCATAAAATAGCCACAAACCAATCAAAGTCAGGATAAGATGGACACAGGTGCTTGATTTTATGGGGTATGGTCTCATATCTGTCCTTAGAAGCTCAAAATGGCCTGTGCCATGCTCATGGTATTTCTTGGGCCTGTTACCCGAACAGTGACCCGGTAATAGATACGGTTACTTGACGAGAAAACAATCGCACCTGCCTTGTTGCTTCCGTTGGCCCCGTTCGGGTCGGATAAACATTGAGTCTGAATGTCGGTAACAGGAAGCGGGCCGTTGCAAAGACGTTCAATGATGTATTGGACTGCATAACCTGATTCGTTGGTACTGGGCACATTCTGCCAGTTAACAGTTGTGGGTACACCATTGGCATCAACGGGTTGCATGGTGGCGAAATATTCATTGGGAATGTCTGCCTCTTCGCTGGTAGCCAGGATATTGGGCAAGGCAGAATAAGCAGCTTCAATCCCGGTATCGGAGACTTCTCTGGCGGCCTGGCGGAAAGCCATGTTTCCTGCAATCGTATTAGCTGTATCAACAGAGCGAATCAGGGCGATAACCGCTAGGGTCATTGTAACCAGGGCGATGAGCGCAATGAAAAGTGTCATTCCTCGGCAGGTTCGCATTATAGATTGGCCCATAAGACGTTTCTTAAGGGAATAATGGTTTGATACACCCTGTAGCGATAATGTTGCCAGTTACTATTGGCAGACAGGTCGATAACCGGCGCGGGATCAGAGGTTGAATCAGGCCACAGGCATGGTCCGTTGTTGATTTTTCCGCTGTTGTTTGTACAAGACTGGCTGACTATATTCCGATCCATCTGGCTTGAGCGCGTGATGATAGCGACGCGTATAGCCTTGATTCGTGCTATGTCTGCGGCGGAAGGGGTAGCCCAGTTATCCGTGTCACAGACATTTCCACTGCTGGTTGGGTTGACCCAGCAGTTAACAGACTGACTCCCTGACGGAGCAATGCCATATTGTGCTTTGAGCATAACGATATTATTTGCAATGGGATTGGTATTGGCAAAACTGCTCTGGCTTGTGCAGGAGGGGGTGCCTGAAGTAGCACTCAGGGTGGTCATGGTCAGAGTATTGCAGAGTACCTGGAACTGGTGTTCGACGAGATTGCCCATGTCGATGACATAAGAGGGGGGGGTAGTTCCATATCCTTGTGCCGGAAAGATATTGCTGCCTCCCGGAGGGTTATAAAGTGACAGCCCCGAATCGTGCAGAAGATTGATCCCGAAATGTTGGGTTTGTACGGCTGTTACCTGAAGCTGCGAGCAGGGTACGCCTGAACCTGGCGATGATACCCAGATGATGTCATTAGCCTGCACCCCGCTATTGTTAGTGACAGTCAAGACAGAGGAAGAGTCTGGCATCTGTTTTGATAGTGTGACAGGAACACCCCCTACTGCGGAATCGCTGTATAGCGTGGTAATAATGTCGCTGCTTGTGCCACCGCTTTGGATCTGAATGGGTGCAATGGCGGTATTTGAACTGATTGTGCCGTTATAATAAGAGTTGAGACTGGTACAAGCCAGTGCGTTCATTGAGGTTAGACCATAGCCTGCCATTCGGGCATCAGTTGCAATATCGTGCAATCCCATCAGCCCGCTTTCAATGGTGTCTGCGCCATTTGTGGTGGTTCGTTTCTGTCCTTCGAATACCATATAGGTTTGCATGATGACGAGCACACTGATAAGGCTGATGGCAATTCCGACCATGATATCCATCATGCTAAAGCCGGATTGAGTGTATCGGTGAGTCATCTATCCTCCTATTTGTGCTGTAGTCGTGAATAGATGGGGTGATGGATCCTGCGGGGGTTGCCAACAAACCGTAACGGTGACGAGATTTGCATTACCAATGTCAATGCTTTGTCGTGCAGCGCCAGCATTAGGCAGCTCGGAACTGATTTCATTGAGCCAGGATAAAACATTTGTATTGGTCGAGGCTGGGCCCTGTGGCGCGCAGAGCGTACCAGGTGTGGGATGGTTCGCATAAGTGCTCAGATTATCCCTGTCTGCCCACATGAAGCCAATTATCTGCTCGGCAAGATAACCAGCCTGGGCACGGTATAAAGCTTCGCTGGTATTTTTGATTGCATCAGCCTGTAAACCGACCATGGCCAGCAGCCCGATCGAGAAGATCAAGATGGCAATGAGAGATTCAATCAGGACGGATCCGCGCTGGTTAAGGGAGGCTGACATCAGCTTGCCTCGCAGCTTTGGGCGTTGGTTGCAGGCAAAGCGGGATCACAAAGCCGAAGGGCTCCGCCACTTTGTACGACAATGTTAAGACAACGCATGGTTCCTGGGGGAGAAGCACTCAGGCAGTTTCCCCCTTTGGGATCGGTTATATTGATGGTGACGGTTGAAGGCGGGCTAACCTGTCCCAGTCCGTTAAAGGTGATTGGATTAAGTGATGTTTGCAAGGTAGCATTGGGTTCCTGGGTGGCATTCCCACTACTTTGAGTAATAACAGTTGTACTGTTGTCGGGTGTTACTGTCCAATCTGTGCCGTTGAAAGTCAGTGTAACCAGGCTATTGGTTTTAACCGCTTCATCCCGGGCAGATTGTAAGCCGTTTAAAGCTGATTCTGCAACAGTCCGGATTTGGTTCTCCTGGATCCAGGATGAATAGCTCGGTAAAGTCAATGCCAGCAGTAATGACATGATGAAAATCGCTAGCATCAGTTCAATGAGGGTGACTCCTGAGCAGGGAGTCATTATGGGGGGGTAACTATCCATGTGTTTCCCGAATCTGAGGGTAAGCTCCCCCAAACACCTATGCCGGTAGTAGCTTCTATGTTCTGATCGTTTATGGTATAGCTAAACCCGTTAGTGAGTGAGCTTGAGCCCGTGGCAGTGGCAGTAAATCCGCTACCTCCTCCGCTGATGGTGCAGCTGAAGGTAAAATAGGTGCCTGTTGGAAGTGGGGCGCCACAGCTGGTACCAGAGGCATAGGTCATGTTGTCTTGATAGTATTGTTCCATGGCGACGCGATAGTTAGCGAGGTCATTGGTCGCTTCAGTCAGCGCACTGCGTCGAATGTAATTCTGATAGGCAGGAATAGCTATGCTGGCTAGAATTCCAACTATGATGGTTGTAACGAGAAGTTCGATCAGTGTGAATCCTGTGGATTTCGTGCGCATCATTTTCTTTCTTGGATATAAATCGCACTTCTAGCAAATAATAGCATCAAAATTTGTGAAAGCTAGAGATTGAACCCAATATATTCGCGCCTTCCGACGTTGAACTTAACATCCTGTCAGGATTGATTGGAATGGCTTTTTTGTCTGTTGTTTTTTTGCATCACCTGGGTTGCCAGATGCGATAGATCAAGATTGAAAAACTTTTATCCGGGCAGTTAATGAGGAGGATTGCTTAATCTGCTACCATATCCGAAATTGAGGTTACCTTTCTATTTAGTTAGAGTTTGGATTGTAATTGGCCCCAGCATTGCCCCAGCTTGAATCGATAACCATAGCCACCCGAAAAAGTGAGCTGGCCTTGTGGCAGGCGCGTTTTGTACAGCAGGCCCTTGAAACTCATTATCCGGGTCTGCATGTGCAGCTGCTTGGTTTGTCTACCCGTGGTGATGAGGTGTTGGACCGGAGCCTGAGCAAGATTGGAGGCAAGGGGCTTTTTGTTAAGGAGCTGGAGCAGGCCCTTTTGGATGGACGCGCAGATTTCGCGGTCCATTCGGTCAAAGACATTCCCATGCGGCTGCCTTCCGGGATGCTGTTGGCGGCAATCATGTCAAGAGATGATCCGCGCGATGCAATTGTCGGTCCAGTTAAGCATCTTGGTGAACTGGGCAAAGGGAGTGTTGTAGGAACCTCAAGCCTTAGACGGCAAAGCCAGATTCTTGCAAGATATCCCGATCTTCAAGTCAGGCCTTTACGCGGTAACTTACAAACGAGGTTACGCAAGCTCGATGAAGGCAGTTATGATGCCATTATTCTTGCTGCAGCTGGTCTCAAACGTCTGAATCTTGAGGCTCGCATCAGTGCCTTTGTGCCTCTGGGTGAAAGCCTGCCGGCATTAGGCCAGGGCGCGCTGGGTATGGAATGTCTTGCAAAGCGGCGGGATGTGGTCAGGTTGCTTGAACCAATCAACCATGACCTAACAGCCCGTTGCATTCGGGCGGAAAGGGCATTGGGGGAACGTTTGAACGCAAGCTGTCAGGTTCCTTTGGGTGGGTATGCTGAATGTCATGGGAAGGAAATGACCTTGAAGGGGTTTGTCGCGCGCCCTGATGGGTCGCTGGTGATAGCTGCAGAAATGGCAGGAGAGACTGCCCAGCCTGAATGGTTGGGTATTGCCCTTGCTGAGGAGTTGATCGCCCAGGGTGCAGCAGCGATCCTCTCGGAGCTGGAGCCATGAATTCCCTCCAAGGGAGGATTATTGCCCTGACCAGGCCTGTAGGCCAGAACAGGCCGTTACAATCGGCCATAGAGAAGCTGGGGGGCAGGGCCGCCTTGTTTCCTTTGCTGGAAACAAAACCCGTAGCTAACCCGCAAGAGATTGTTCAATGGGAGTGTTCAATTACGAGGTATGCCTGGTTGATTTTTGTGAGCGCAAACGCGGTGCGCTATGTCTGGCCTTATATAGCCCCTCATTTGGGAATTATCCGGGCCCGTTTTGCATGTATTGGCCCGGCCACGGCTGCAGCATTGCTTGAAGCCGGAGTCAGCCAGGTGGTGTTTCCCGAAAGTCGTTTTGATAGCGAAGGTCTTTTAGAGCGACTTCTTGCAGAAGGCGTAGAAGGACAGCAGATTACCCTTGTAAGGGGTAGCCATGGGCGTGAAGTGCTGGGAGATACGCTTGCAAGGCATGGTGCCAGGGTAACCCGTCTTGCTGTTTATGAAAGAGTGCCGGGGTATTCCGCAGCACGGGAGTTGATTGGGGCGGTTCATAAACGTCAGTGTGATGTGATCTGTTTATCCAGTAGTGAAGCGATAGGTGTACTTAAAGATGTGGCAGGGGAAAAGGACGCCCTGTGGCATACCCCTGTTTTTGTTTCCCATCAGCGCATCATGGAGCGGGCCTGCTTAACAGGATTCAAAGAGGTTCATTGCACGGCTTCTGGTGATAAGGGGTTGCTCGAAGGCCTTGTTTCGTGGGAAGGCCGTGCATTATGAGGCAGGATGGTCCGTTTATGGTTGTGTTGGCGTGCCTGATGACGGGGCCTGAAATAAAAAGGCGTCAGTAAAGTAGTTTTCAGGATGAAGTCCTTGCTGAATGAAGGTATCTTGACCGGACTGAATCATCTCGGGTGAACCACAGGCATAAATCTGATAGCTTGATAAATCGCTGAAATCATCCAGAATGGCTTGATGAACGTAGCCGGTTCGTCCTGTCCAATGATCCTCAGGTTGGGGCTGAGACAGCACCGGAGTAAAGGTAAAGAAGGGGTATTCCTGTTGCCAGGACAGGGCAAGATCTTTTAAATACAGGCCGTTGAGTGATCGCGCTCCCCAGTACAGCATCAAGGGGCGATGGGATTGTTCTTGTTTGATGTGATGTTCGATAATGCTTTTTATTGGAGCGAACCCTGTTCCGCCAGCCATGAATATAATCGGTTTTTCCTGTTCCGGTTGAAGGCAGAAAGTGCCTAGCGGGCCCTGAATACGAAGAATGGTTTTTTCCTTTAGTTCGTTAAACACCTGACTGGTGAATAAGCCCCCATCGACCTTGCGGATATGTAGTTCAAGAAATGAGTTGTTAGCCGGAGGATTTGCAAGCGAAAAACTTCGCCTTAATCCATCCTTGAGAAGGATGTCAATATATTGCCCGGCCTGAAAAGTGAAGTTTTCGTTGGCGGGGAGTTTAAGGGTCATGAGCATGACATCCTCGTTCAGAAGCTCAAGAGATTGGACCCGGGCAGGCAGTGTTTTGACTTCAGCACCATTGCTCTTTTTTAAATCCTGGCATTCGATAAGAAGATTGCTTAGAGGCTTGGCGCAGCAGAACAAGGCAAATCCTTGTCGCCTTTCTGCTTCTGTTAGGGTTTGTTCCTGATAGGGGCCAAAATCTATGAGACCTTCCAGAATCCGGCCTTTACAGCTCCCGCAGGCACCTGTTCTGCACCCATGGGGGATAATCAGCCCCTCACGAAGGGCTGACTCCAGAAGGGTTTCTGATGGGTGTGCGGTGATGGTGTGTTCACCAGGCTTAAGATGGATGGACCAGGTCATGCCAGTTTCCTTAATTTATCTTGATTGATGGGGAGCATATATGCAGCGGGCGCTAATTATTGGCTGTGGTGATATAGGTAGGCGTGTTGCATCAAGATTGGCGTCTCGCTATAAACTTTATGCCTTGACGCGTGATCCCCGGCAGTTCAGTGTGCCTCGGGTCATTCCGATAAAAGGCGATCTGGACCATCGCATCAGCCTTAAGGGTGCAGTAAAAGGTATGGATGTCATCTTTCATTTCGCCCCCCCTCCTTCTAGTGGAAACCTCGATACTCGCACCAGGCATCTGGTTTCCGCCTTACTTCAAAACCCGATTTTACCACACCGGATTATCTATATCAGCACAAGTGGCGTGTATGGTAATCGGCAAGGGGCGTGGCTGGCAGAAACCACTCCTGTTGACCCTCAAACTCCCAGGGCAAAACGCAGGGTCGATGCTGAAAGGGTTTTAAGGCAGCTTTGTACTTACGGGGTCAAGATCAATGTGTTGAGGACACCGGGAATCTATGCTGATAATCGGCTCCCACTTAAAAGGGTGCGTGAGGGAATACCTGTTCTCCAGCCTGAGGAGGATTCCATCTCGAATCATATCCATGCAGAGGATCTGGCCAGGATAATCTGTGCTGCTTCTCGATTGGGTCGGACGGGTCGGATTTATCATGCCACGGACGGCCATCCTTTGCTTATGGGGAGCTATATTGAGGCTGTGGCTGATGTTTTTGGCCTGGCCAGGCCTCCTAGGATCAGCAGGAAGCAGGCGCAGGTGTTGTTGTCTGATGAGATTCTTTCTTTTCTGGGTGAGTCAAGAAGCTTAAGCAATCATAGGCTCGATGAGCTTCGCGTGAGACTGGATTATCCGTCTGTCGAGTTTTTTCTGGAGTGCCTTGGATCCCGTTTATGATGATGCGAAGTGATATAATCAGAGCAGTTAAGATTCATGGATATCATGGCATATGGTTTGTCTTGTCCTGACGCATTTACCTGATGAGGCCGCTGCTTATAGATTGGCCCGAATACTGGTCAGCGACCGGCTTGCTGCATGTGTGCAGGTGGGTGCTCCGGTCCGTTCGGTTTATCAGTGGCAGGGCCAAATGGAAGAGGCCATTGAAATCCCTCTTATAATTAAGACCCTGCCTGGGCGAATTGATGAGGTCAAACGCACGATTGTTGCACACCATCCTTATGACGTTCCTGAAATCCTGAGTGTTGATGCAGAATCATCACCAGCTTATCTTGAATGGATGCAGTTGGAGCTGGATAATGCGTAATTATCTGTTTGCCCTGATTGTTGTCTGTCTATTTTGGCATAATGCTTTTTCAGCCTCCTTTACGCCCGGTTTTTTATTTTCTCCGCTTCATGGGGCTGCCCCTCTCCTTTCTCCGTCTGAAGCTTTCAAGGTCCGGGCAAGCCGGACGAAGGATACTATCGTTATCCGGCTGTCGCCATCTTCTGGCTATTACCTTTACCAGGACCGTTTGCATGTTCGGCTGGATTCGGGGGGAACGGCCCGGATTACAGGAGTGAGCCTGCCTCCGGCCGAGCGTAAGGATGATCCGGCTTTTGGAGTTGTATCGATTTACCCTGAACCCTTTGACATGCTGGTTCATCTTTCATCTCCTCCTTCCAGCCAGTCTAAACTTGTTTTAACCTATCAAGGGTGTAGCGAGCGGGGAATCTGCTACCCCCCTCAGACCAGGGTTTTCCAGGTCGATACGCTAACTTTGGAATCATCGGGACATTCGGGCGGCGGTATTCTGGCTCCGGGAACTTTGACCAAGGCATTCTGGAGCCAGAATGTCCTTGAGATTCTGGCTGCTTTTTTTGGATTTGGCTTACTGTTGGCATTTACGCCTTGCATGCTCCCTATGGTGCCGATTCTTTCTGCGATTATCCTCGGCCAGAAAGAAAGCGTGAAGGCTCCAAGAAAGCTGGTTTTAGGGGCGTCTTATGTGGCAGGCATGGCACTGGTCTATGCTTTGGCAGGGGTAGCAGCAGGTCTTTCCGGGGTTTATTTGGCTGATGCGCTTCAGAATCCATGGGTCTTGGCCTTGTTTGGCCTGTTTTTTTTAATGTTGGCGATGGCCATGTTTGGTTTTTATTCACTGGAGCTTCCCCATGCTGTTCAAAATCGCCTTCATCTCATGACAGGCAACATGAAAGGAGGGAGGGCCTGGGTAGTCTTTTTCATGGGAGGAGTTTCTGCGGTACTGGTTGGACCCTGTATTGCCCCGCCGTTAGCAGGCGCGTTGCTTTATATCAGTCATGCCCAGAATGCCCCGCTAGGCGCAATGGCCCTTTTTTTCATGGCGTTAGGGATGGGGCTGCCGCTAGTAGTGGTTGGTTTGACCGCAGGAACGCTGTTGCCTCGATCCGGGGTCTGGATGGAAGAAGTGAAACGTTTCTTTGGTATTGTGCTGCTGGGGACGGGATTTTATGTTGTCTCACCCATATTGCCCATATCAGTTTTGATGATGGCTTATGCGCTGCTGGCTTTCTTGGCAGCCTGGCTGATTTGGCATGCTACATCAAGTTTCAGGCAGTTTCGCTACGGATTGGCATTGTTGCGTGTGGTCGCTGGAATTTTTCTGGCTATTGGATTGGCTGAGACGGTAGGTGTATTAAACGGCAGTTCTGATATTTTTTCGCCATTGTCCAGTCAACGGGAAAGCTTGCCGCACTTTTTGCCGGCAAATACGCTTGCAGCGTTGGATCGCCAGCTGGCCCTGGCACGAGGTCGACCTGTCATGCTGGACTTTTATGCAGACTGGTGTGTCTCGTGTAAAGAAATGGATCGGTTTGTGTTCTCACGACCACGTGTAAAACAGGCCTTGTCAGGCCTGGTCCTGATCCGGGCCGATGTTACAGTCAATTCTGCTGATACCCGGCTGCTTATGAAACATTTTGGCCTGTATGGTCCACCAGCCCTACTTTTTTTCGATAAACAGGGTCGCGAGATTCATTTGGATCGGGTTGTTGGAGCATTATCAGAAGGGCAGTTCTTAACCTTTTTGAATAAGATCCTGCCCGGATATTAGGCTTATCTGGCTTACCATATGTTGTTTTTTCGCCGAAATTTGAAGGAAATGCTGGACATATCCGGGTAATTTACGGCACACTTGCCGCATGCGAAAAATCATGGTTATTCATGGGCCCAACCTCAACCTGCTGGGTGTGAGAGAACCCGAACATTATGGTCATACTTCGTTGGAACGGATCAATCACCAACTGGCAGAGGTAAGCCGTGCCCAAGGCATTGCTCTGGAAACATTCCAGAGCAATAGTGAAGAGCAGATTGTCGGCTGTATCCAGCGCTTATTTGATAGCCCTGTTGATTTTATCATTATTAATCCGGCAGCATTCACCCATACCAGTATTGCAATTCGTGATGCTTTGTCGGCAGTAGGTATTCCCTTTATTGAGGTGCATCTATCCAATGTGTTTGCTCGTGAACCCTTTCGCCATCATTCCTATTTTACCGATAAAGCGCTCGGTTTGATTTGTGGACTAGGCCCCTATGGGTATGAACTGGCATTGGCTGCGGCACTTCATTATCTTGAGAGCTGATTATGGATCTACGTAAATTAAAGAAATTGATTGATCTTGTTGATGAGACCGGTATAGCTGAACTAGAGATAACTGAAGGTGAGGAAAAGGTTCGCATTACGCGTTATAACTCCGCGCATCCTCCAGCTGTATCCAGTGCCGTGCCGTTTTCTGCGCCGCAATTGACTAGTGCCCCATCTCTGTCAGCTGGCGTTTCAGCTGAGAGCAGTTCCCCTCCTGCTAAACCGGTAGAAGAAGGACATGTTCTTAAATCACCTATGGTGGGTACTTTTTATCGCTCCTCTTCTCCGGAAACGCGCCCTTTTGTTGAAATAGGACAGTCGGTTAAGTCGGGAGATACGCTGTGTATCATTGAGGCCATGAAATTATTGAACGAGATTGAGGCCGATCGGGATGGAACAATTAAAGCGGTTCTGGTCGAGAATGGCCAGCCAGTCGAATACGATGAGCCATTGTTCATCATCAGCTAATCCGTTGGAAACCTGTCATGTTTGAAAAGATTTTAATAGCAAATCGTGGTGAAATTGCTTTGCGGATTCAACGGGCCTGCCGTGAGATGGGCATTCGGACAGTTGCCGTTCATTCAACTGCTGATGCCGAGGCTAAGTATGTCAAGCTGGCCGATGAATCTGTATGTATTGGTCCGGCTCCTTCTGCATTAAGCTACCTTAACATTCCAGCTGTTATTAGTGCGGCTGAGGTGACTGATGCCGAAGCGGTTCATCCCGGGTATGGTTTTTTGTCCGAGAATGCCGATTTTGCAGAACGTGTTGAGCAAAGCGGGTTTGTTTTTATTGGGCCTCGCCCTGATACCATTCGTTTGATGGGAGATAAGGTTTCAGCAAAGGAGGCGATGCGGAAAACCGGGGTGCCCTGTGTACCCGGGTCAGAGGGTGCCTTAGGGGAGGATCCCGCTGAAAATCTTAGAATTGCAAGAAGTATCGGTTACCCCGTCATTATCAAGGCTGCAGCTGGAGGAGGAGGTCGTGGCATGCGTATCGTGCATACTGAGTCGACTCTTCTGGGTGCCATTTCCCTGACCAGAAGTGAAGCCAATGCGGCATTTGGCAGTAGCCAGGTGTATATGGAAAAATTCCTTGAGCATCCACGGCATATTGAGATTCAGGTCATGGCGGATACGCATGGAAATGCGGTTTTTCTGGGCGAGCGGGACTGTTCCATGCAACGCCGGCATCAGAAGGTGATTGAAGAGGCGCCTGCTCCAGGGCTGCCTGTCAAGCTAAGAGATAAGATAGGTGAGCGTTGTGCCGCAGCTTGCCGAAAAATCGGTTACCGCGGGGCGGGCACTTTTGAATTCCTGTATGAAAACAATGAATTTTATTTTATTGAGATGAATACCAGGGTTCAGGTTGAACATCCTGTAAGTGAAATGATAACAGGGATTGACATTGTTCATGAGCAGATTCGTGTCGCAGCAGGCGAAAGGCTGGGTTATTCCCAAAAGCAGATCCAGTTTCGGGGCCATGCCATTGAATGCCGCATTAATGCCGAGGATCCATATACGTTCATGCCTTCACCAGGGCGGATTACCCAGTATCATACACCGGGTGGGCCAGGGATAAGGGTAGACTCCCATGTCTACCAGAACTACCTGGTTCCGCCTAATTATGATTCCATGGTGGGGAAGTTAATCAGTTATGGCAATACACGAGAACAGGCGATAGCCCGTATGCGTACCGCATTGTCTGAAATGGTGATTGAGGGAATCCGTACCAATATCCCGCTTCATCAGGAATTGATGAATGATCCGAACTTTATCTTTGGTGGAACGGGCATTCATTATCTGGAAGAAAAATTGAAACGATAGGTTCAGTCAGGGTGTGATGGGATATCAATCAGTCATCATCCGTATAACAGGTGAGCATGCTGAGGTCATGAGTGATGCCTTGCTGGAGTCAGGGGCATTGAGTGTCGAGATAGAAGATGCGCATGCTGGAACCCAAAAGGACGAGGCAATTTTTGCAGAGCCTGGAATGCTGTTTCAGATCTGGGCAGCGAGCAAACTGAATGTCCTGTTTCCTGAGTCAGCAGATATACCCGCAATCCTGGCTTCAGTTACAGCCCTGTTGCAACTGCCACAGCCTTTAGTCTATGAGCAGATGTATCTGGAAGAAGAGGACTGGGTTGCAAAAACTCAGGCCTTGTCCGGGCCAGTTAAAATTGGTCGTATCTGGATTGTTCCTAGCTGGTCTCCGTTGCCCTCTTCAGAAGGGCCCTTGATTCACCTGGATCCTGGTATGGCTTTTGGGAGTGGCGCCCACCCTACTACACGGTTATGCATTTCCTGGATTGATGAACATCTGGTTCAGGGTGAAAGCGTTCTGGACTATGGCTGCGGGTCAGGAATTCTGGCCATTGTTGCTGCCAGGTCCGGAGCAGGCCGGGTTGTAGGCGTGGATGTGGATCCCATGGCTATTTCAGCTTCCAGGCAGAATGCGGATTTGAACAAGGTGAAGGTCGAGTTTGTCCGGCCAGATGCGTCGCTTGCTCCGTTTGATCTGCTGGTAGCCAATATTCTCGCAAATCCCCTGATTCAGTTAAAATCTTGTTTTACCAGCCTTGTGGCGCCTTCTGGAAGAATTGTACTGTCTGGCCTCTTAAGGAATCAAGCCAGCAAGTTAATTACTTCTTACGCGCCGGAGTTTGACCTGGACATTGCAGGGGAAGAAGAAGGCTGGGTGTTGCTTGAAGGACCTAGGACGAGATGACCCATCATGTGATTTGCCCCGGGTGTGCCACGGTTTTTCGGGTCACGCCTTCCCAGATGAGTATGCGGGATGGCCAGCTCAGGTGTGGCCGCTGTCAGACAGTATTTAATGGCTGGCATCACCTGGAAGGGCCTGTTTCCGAGCCTGGGCAAGATGAGGCCTCGCCTGAAATTGTGCAGAACCAGTTCATCCGGTCTACAAGGAATAATGATGAACAAGGTGAAAGGCTACAGCGGGATTCGCCTTCAAGTGGAGATCCGCTTCCAGAGATACTGCGCCCACGTCAACCGTTGGGATATTTGAGGGGTTTTTGGTTATTGATTGTTTTTATTGCATTGGCTGCCTTGGTTATACAGGGAGCCTTGTTCTGGCGTGAGCAGCTTGTGGCCCGCTTCCCGGTAATCAGGCCCGTACTGGCCAACCTGTGCACACTAGATGGCGTTCGGCTGGAATTGCCTCACGTTGCATCCTTGATTAGTCTTGATTCAAGTGAACTAAGGACAGATGCTGAACCAGGAATCTATACGCTGGACGCAAGTGTAGTGAATCATGCCTCATTTACCCAGCAATATCCCTTGATGCAGTTAAGCCTGACGGATGTCCATAACACAGTAATCGCCCGTCGTGTGTTTTCTCCTGCCGTGTATCTGGGGCCTAAAGGGCAACCTGAAACAGGGATACCACCTCATTCCGAGGTGGATATACAGCTTCCGCTTAAAGTATCAGGGCCAGATGCAAACGGTTATCATGTCTATATTTTTTATCCCTTAAGGCCCTAAATCCGCTGTTATAGGCGCTCTGACCTGGTCCTGGTGTAAAAACTGAAAGGTCTGGCGTCAATAAAATCCGGGCGGCTTGATGAGCGGGCCTAAATAAATCTTGACTCAACAGGCCAGGTATCGGATGCTAATTCTAAACGGACCAATTGATTTAATCTAATGTGCTTTTAATACAACATGATGGTTTAATTCATCTTTTTATATTTATCCGCCATATTAATCCTGAAGTAGAGATGAGAAAAAACGGGATAGGGTTGCTGTAGCGGATCGGGGCAGGATTATTTCAGTATGACCCGATCGGTTATTCACAGACGGGTATGGATAAAATACAGATGCAATGCTTATTGGGTGGGTTCTTAAAGAATGCAGGAAAGGTGACTGGGACGGTGTTTCTTCCTGTGGGATAAGTCAGTTAGGGGTCTAGGCAAGAAGAGGAAGAAGGGCAGAACATGAGTATTGATCCGTACCAGGCCTTGAAAGCCCTTTTATATGAAACGGCTCCGTTGACGGGAGAAACTTTTTTTCGTGCCGCTGCCTTGCATCTGTCCCGCATCCTAAGGGCTGATTTTGTTTTTGTGGCCCGTTTAAGACAGGCCGATAGCGATGAAGTCGAGGTTATTGCCTCCTGCAAGGAAGGGCAGGACATGGGGGCCTGGTCTTTTCGTTTGCCAGGAACACCCTGTTCATTGATTTATGCCCGTAATATATACGATGAGTGGGATAAGGTTCAGGCCGGTCAGATGGTTTGTGTGAATGAGCTGGTTTACCGTCGTTTTGAGGCAACCCGTGATACAAGGTATGAAGTATTTGTTGGTGCGCCCTTACGCGATTCCAAGAAAAACCTGATCGGTCATTTAGCCTTGTTTTTTGAGCAACGGTGGTTAAGCGATGCGCATCGCCGGCATATTGTTGAACTGGTTGAACTGTTTTCTTACCGGGTGGAGGTGGAGTTGAACCGGATGGTTCTGGAGTCTGAAAGACTGCAGGCATTAGCTGATCTTGAAGCTGCCAACAAACGCCTGCTTCAGGAAACCATTACAGATCCGCTGACCCAGCTCTACAATCGACGCCATTTTTCACAACGGATGCAAGAGGCATTTAATCGTTACAGGCGTAATCGATCCGGGTACGCCTTGATTTTAATTGACGTAGATTATTTTAAGTCGATTAACGACGAATATGGTCATGAGCAAGGCGATATGGCTCTTCAGCACGTTGCAGCCATACTTCGATCCAATAGCCGGACGGATATTGAACTTGTCTTCAGGGTTGGAGGAGAAGAATTCGCAATTCTTTGCCAGGGTAGCCTGTCTTTGATGATAGTACAGAAGCTGGGTGCTCGCATTAGCCAGGCTTTCCGTTCCAGCAAGATACCAGGTCTGCCGGATAAAGTGCTGACAGTCAGTATGGGGGCTGCGTTCCCCGCCAGACAGGATTCGTCGTGGCATGCCGTTTACAACCGGGCTGATTCGGCATTATATGAGGCAAAAAATTCGGGCAGGGATCAGTTGGTGATAGATGGAGGGGCATTGGCTGCAGAAGGAGAGTAAGCATGCTTTCAGAAGAAGTGCTGGATCAAAACGAGAAAGACGTGAGAGACAGGAGTTGTTTTGAGCACGCGTCAGACAGCATGCTGATAGTTAATACGAAACATAACCGTTTCGAAGCGAATTCCTCTTTTGCTCGTAGATTAGGCTACCTTTCCGGGGATCTGGCCCGGATGAGAGCATCTGATTTGATTATTGAGGGCAAGGAGGTCGGGAGTGGTCAGGCTGGATTGATTATTGACGGAGCAGGTGATGATGAGGCTTGCTCCAGATGGCAGTTCCGGTGCAAGGATCAGTCAGTCCTGCCCCTTGGGGTCAGGCTGATAAGGGTGGATGCAGAACAGTGGCTGGTTATAGTGACCGAGGCACCTTGTTCCGATGAGAATGCGTTCAGGGCCAGGCAGTTGGCAGCTATTGTTGAATCTTCGCAAGATGCAATTATCGGGCTTGATTTGAAAGGCGAGGTGACCTGCTGGAATACTGGCGCTGAATTGATGTTTGGTTATGCTGCTCAGGAGATGATGGGTACACCCGTGTTGCGCCTGGTTCCGGTTGACCGCCAGAAGGAGCATGTCAGCCTGATGGAGCGAATCAGGGAAGGGTTAAAGGTAGACCATTTTATTACATTGCGACAGGCTAAAGATCATCGTCTATTGGACGTATCGTTGACTTTGTCTCCCATTAAGGATGACGAGGGTCATGTGGTTGGCGTGTCCGAGACTGTTCGTGAGATGACGCTTCTTAAGGAGCACGAGCGGGAAATTGAACGTCTGTTGAGGCTTTATGCTGCCTTAAGCCAGGTGAATCAGGCGATTGTCTGGGTTCGGGATAAAAAGGCGCTTTTTGAAAAAGTATGCCAGGTACTCATCGAGTATGGGGGATTCCAGATGGCCTGGATTAGCTGGTATGATTCACAGGCGCATGCGCTTTTTCCTGTTGCTGTTTCAGGAGACAAGTCATCCTATATCTGGGATATCCGGATTGATGTGAAAGACTGTAATTACCCTGAAACACTGAGTCCTTCTGGCACAGTGTTTTGCACGGGTGTACCCTATGTTGCCAATTCTATTGGAGAAGATCCTGGTGCTCTTGCCTGGCTGGCGGAACTTGAAACACGTGGATACCGTGCGTTTTCTATTTTTCCGATACGGATGAATGGCCAGGTGCAGGGTACATTAAGCGTGTTTTCAGATGAAACTGGTTTTTTTCGTGATAAAGAAATCGATCTCCTTAAGGAAGCGGCGAGCGATTTGTCTTTTGCAGTCGATAATCTGGAGCTTGAAAAGACCCGCCAACAAGCTGAATTGGCCGCCCAGAGTGAGAGACAGTTTTCGGATACCATGATTGAGAGCATGCCAGGTATTCTCTATTTTTATGATGAACGGGGACAGTTCTTGCGCTGGAACAAGAATTTTGAGGTTGTTTCCGGCTATTCCGCAGAAGAAATCAGGCAAATGCACCCCCTTGATTTTTTCATGGACAAAGATAAACCTTCTCTAGAAAAGCGGATTGAAGAGGTGTTTAAGACAGGTGAGGCGTGTATTGAAGCGTCCTTTCGGTCGAAAGATGGTAGCCTTACCCCTTATTTTTTTACTGGAAGACGGGTTATATTGAATGACAGGCCTTTTCTGGTTGGGGTGGGAATAGATGTTTCTGAACGGATCAAGACCGAGCTTGAGGTTCATAAAATGCAGGGCCGGCTTGAGGCTGTTGTTGAAAACCTGAGTGAAGGGCTGGTTATTGCCGATCCGGAAGGGGACCTGCTTCTTTGGAACCCGGAATCATTGCGTCTGCTGGGATTTTCTGATCTGGAAGAAGGGCGTCGCCGTCAGAATGAGTTTGCCGATATTTTTGAGCTGCGTACCTTGGATGGGGTGAAGCTTGCGCTGAATGAGTGGCCTCTGGCCCGTGTCAGGCGGGGTGAATCCATCCAGGATCTTCAATTAAGCGTACGGCGGATAGGTTCGGCTGAGGAGCGGATTATGAGTTATACCGGATCTCATGTGACCTATTGGGGAAATAAGGCGTTAGCGTTTATGACGCTCCAGGATATCACGTTACGTAAACGGGCTGAAACAGCTTTGCGTGGGGACAGGGATGATTTGGAAAGACAGGTGGCTGCCCGTACGGCAGATTTGCAGGCAGCCCTTGTTCGTGCTGAAGCAGCAGACAAGCTCAAATCTGCCTTCCTGGCTACAATGTCCCATGAATTAAGGACCCCGCTTAATTCCATTATTGGTTTTACGGGCTTATTGCTCCAGGGTATGGCTGGCCCAATGAACGCCGAGCAGTCTAAGCAGCTTGGGATGGTGCAAACTAGCTCCCGCCATCTTCTGGAGCTCATTAATGATGTTCTTGATATTTCCAAGATTGAAGCGGATCAATTGGAAATCCGTCCGGAGCCATTTGATATCCAGGCAGCCTTGAATCATGTCATGGATGGGATACGTCCCATGGCCGAGAAAAAGGGATTGATCCTTAAGGCACATTTCTCTTCGAATTTGGGGGAGATGATCAGCGATCGTCGTCGAATAGAACAGATTTTCATCAATCTTCTGAATAATGCCATCAAGTTTACCGAATCTGGACATGTGATACTTGAGGCTGGCGTGATGAATAATTTCAGGATGCCTTCAGGTACAGTGCTTGGTTCTGTTTTACAGGCTTGCGTCATAGATACCGGAATTGGAATCAAACCTGAAGATTTGGCCTGTTTGTTTCAACCATTTCATCAGATTGACGGAGGGATTTCCCGACAGCATGAAGGCACAGGATTAGGGCTTGCCATCAGTCGCAAGCTCGCCAGGCTGCTAAAAGGAGAGATGAGTGTCAGAAGTGAATGGTCCAAAGGAAGCGAGTTTACCGTGCTGCTTCCTATGCGTCTGGATATTTTAGAGTGAACACGACGATCTTGCTGATTGAGGATAACGAACAGAACCGCTATCTTGCCACGTTCTTGCTGGAGCATCGTGGTTATCGGGTTGTGTCAGCACCAGATGGTTCGAGCGGGATTGAATGCGCTTTTGCGTTATTGCCGGATCTTATCTTGCTGGACATACAGCTTCCATTGATGGATGGTTATGCTGTAGCACAGGCATTGCGGGCCAATGCCAAGATGGATCATACCCCGATTATTGCAGTGACCTCCTACGCGATGGTAGGGGATCGTGAAAAATGCCTGGAAGCCGGGTGCAATGGATATATTGAAAAACCGATTAACCCGGAAACTTTTGTGACTGAAATTGAGGGTTTTCTCACTGCCTGGGGAAGAAGGAGCGGGTAATGGCCCAGATCCTGATTGTGGATGACAAGGAAGACAATCTTTATTACTTGCAGGTGCTGCTTGGGGGTCATGGCTATGGCGTGATTCTTGCCAGACATGGTGCTGAAGCTCTGGTCAAGGCAAGGCAATCCCTGCCTGATCTAGTGGTTTCAGATCTGTTGATGCCCGTAATGGATGGCTATACCCTTTTACGTCACTGGCGGGCTGATGCCCGCCTCATGTCCATCCCTTTTATTGTTTATACTGCAACGTATACCGAGGTGGAAGACAAGCAGCTTGCGCTCAATTTGGGAGCAAATGATTTTATTTTGAAACCCTGCGAGCCTGATGATTTTGTAGCCAGGATTCGCGATGTCCTGGAGCAACCAGAAGGGTATCAGGACAGTTCAAATGGGATCTTTTTGAATGAGACGGGAGTGTTCAAGCAATACAGCCAGACATTGATTCGGAAACTCGAGCAGAAAATGCTGCAGCTCGAAGAAACAAACCGGACGCTAGAGCTGGAAATCCAGGAGCGCAAGACGGCGGTTGAGGAGCTAAATCTTAAGAATAGGATACTCAAGACTGAGCAGGAGGCGTCACTTGATGCGATTCTTGTAGTTGGCCAAGACGACAACATATTATTCTATAATAAAAATTTTATAGCATTATGGGGGATTCCCATATCGTTGCTTGAAGCAGGGCTGGATAGTCCTGTACTTCAGTCAGTGGCAGAACAGGTGAAGAACCCCCAGGCTTTTGTTTCGCAGGTGAAATATTTGTATAAGCACCCGCATAAGAATAGCCGTGATGAACTAGAGCTCATGGATGGCAGGATAGTGGATCGCTACTCAGCACCCATTATTGACAATAATGAGAAATATTATGGGCGGGTCTGGTATTTCCGTGATGTAACGGATAGACGGCGTGCTCAGCAGACCCTGCTTGCCAGTGAGCGGGAACAAAGACAGCTGGCTGGGGAGCTGGCTATTGAGCGTGCCCGTTTGGTTGAGGCGCAACGGGTAGCGAAGATTGGAAGCTGGGAGTCAAATCTAGACACGTTTGAGGTAGTCTGGTCAGATGAGGTCTATCGAATTTTTGAAGTGGATCCGGCCTGCTTTGTTCCAACCCATCAGGGTGTCCTGGAAAAGATACTACCTGAAGATCGGTTGATGGCTGATGATGCGTTTTCACAGTCATTGAATCAAGCAGAACCTGTTACCATCGAATATCGAATTGGCATGGCTGATGGGCGAGTCAAGTTTGTGGAAGAAAACTGGCAGGTGATATTCGATAAGTCAGGAAAGGCGACCCAGGCGATTGGTACTTGCCAGGATATTACAGAACACAAGCTTAATGAGAATAAAATTAGACGGCTTAACCGGGTTCTGGCTGTTCTGGGCCAGATTAATGCACTTATTGTGCGGGTTAAGGATCGGGATGAATTATTTAATGAAGCCTGCAAGATTGCAACTGAAGCCGGGGAATTCCATTTAGCTCTCATTGCACAGCTTGATGAAGATCGTGAACATGTTCTTCCAGTAGCCTGGGCAGGCCAGGATCAGAAATTATTTGAAGTCATACGGGAAGCACTTGCCTCCAATGGCTTATCTAAGGCTTTTTCCGGGCAGGCTATCCGGGAAAGGCGGGCCATTGTGATCAATCATATTCAGGATACATCCAATATTGTCTCTCACCAGCACTATACCGAATCAGGGGTTCATTCGATGGCTGTTCTGCCGCTGATTGTTTCGGATGAACCTATGGGTATCTTTGCCTTGTTCGCTCATGAACAGGAATTTTTTCATGATGAAGAGATGCAGTTGTTGACTGAGCTTACTGGAGATATTGCTTTTGCCATTGATCATATTGAAAAGCGGGAACGGTTAAATTATCTGGCCTACTATGATCCATTAACAGGGCTTGCCAACCGGACCCTCTTTCTTGAGCGTGTAACCCAGTTTATACGGGTAAAGGAGAAGGGCCATTTTAAAACCGCATTGTTTTTGCTTGATCTGGAACGGTTCAAGGATGTGAATGACAGCATGGGCCTTGCAATGGGAGATATTCTTTTAAAGCAGGTTGCAGTGTGGCTTAAGCAATATATCGGAGACATGAATCTTTTGGCTCGTATAGAGGTGGATCGTTTCGCATGGGTCTTGCCTGATATTCATCAGGAGGCTGAGGCAGCAAGGTTTGCCGAGGCCATGCTGGCCGCATTATTGCAAATTCCGTTTTCAGTTAATGACGTTGAATTGAGGTTGGGCGCAAAAATCGGGATTGCCTTGTTTCCAGAAGGGGGCAGGGAAGCCGAGAGCTTGTTCAGGAATGCTGAAGCTGCTCTTAAGATGGCCAAGAGAAAAAGTGACCGGTATTTGTTTCATACAAGAAAAATGACCGAAGCCGTGGCAGATAAGCTCGCACTTGAGAACCGGTTGCGCCTCGCGGTCAGCCGTGAGGAGTTTATACTGTATTATCAACCTAAAATCAACTCGGTTTCGGGACAGATTACTGGAGTAGAAGCTTTGATCCGGTGGAATGACCCCCATCGAGGGCTGATAGCCCCAGATAAATTCATCCCGGTTCTAGAGGAAACCGGACTTATATATGAGGTCGGACGATGGGCTTTGACTCAAGCTATCAGTGATTATCTCAGATGGCAATCAGAAGGGCGTGAAGCGGTTCGTATTGCAGTCAATGTGTCTTCCTTGCAGTTGCGTAACCCTGGGTTTGCAAAAGAGATCGAGAAAAATATTGCCGTTCATCCACAAGCTCGCCAGGCCCTGGAGCTGGAAATTACTGAAAGCATGATTGTTGAGGACATGACCCGTTCGGTTTTTCTCTTGCGGACAATCCGGGGTATGGGCATATCGATAGCCATTGATGATTTTGGAACGGGTTTCTCATCCTTGGGCTATCTGTCGAAATTACCGGTGGACACCTTAAAAATTGATCAGAGTTTTGTACGGGAAATGACTGCTGATCCCCAAGGATTGACTTTGGTATCGACGATTATTTCTTTAGCCCATTCATTGAAACTCAAAGTGGTTGCTGAAGGTGTTGAAACACAGGAACAGTTTCGTTTGCTCCGACTGTTAAATTGTGATGAAATGCAGGGATTTTTATTCAGCAGGCCAATACCTGTTGATGAATTCGAATCCGCATTCCTTTCAGGAAGAAAAGATTTCTCAAGTTACGGGATTCAGTGATCCTGTTGGAACGGCTTGCAAGGCTGGTAAATGGATTGCATACTGCGAGGCAGTGTGCAATTAAAACCAGACTTGATCCGGACAGCTTTGCTAATCTGTCAGATTACTATTTAAGGAGGATTATATGGCACAAGTTACCATGGGCGGACAACCTGTCAAGTTGGGGGGGGTATTTCCTAAAAAAGGAGACAAGGCCAAAGATTTTACATTGGTGGATCGTAAGTTAAAGGATGTTGGACTAGGCCAGTTTTCCGGGAAGAAGAAAGTGCTTAATATTGTGCCCAGCCTAGATACGCCTACCTGCCAGGCCTCGACCAGAAAGTTTAACGAGATTGCTTCCGGGCTCACTGATACGGTTGTTCTGGTTATATCGGCGGATTTGCCCTTTGCCCAGGGGCGTTTTTGTGGTGCCGAAGGTCTGGACAATGTCATTACATTGTCTACGATGCGCGGATCGGGATTTATGCACGATTATGGCGTGGCAGTTGAAAGTGGAGTATTGAAGGGAGTAACAGCGCGAGCAGTCGTCGTTCTTGATGCACAAGACCGTGTGGTATATGGCGAACTGGTTGCAGATATCAAGAATGAACCGGATTATGATGCCGCGCTGGCAGCATTGAGGACCTGTTAGGCTTAATTGCAGCAGGCCTGAAATCAAGAAACGAATACAGAGCAATTTATGTCTATTCTTATATGTGGGTCAATGGCCTACGATACGATCATGGTCTTTCCAGAGAAATTTCAGGATCATATCCTGCCGGATCGGCTGCATATCCTGAATGTGTCCTTTCTCGTACCTGAGATGCGGCGTGAATATGGAGGATGTGCAGGTAATATCGCCTATAATCTTCATCTTATCGGGATTCAAGGCTCAATCATGGCCACGGTTGGAGATGATTTTTCTCCATATGCCGAGCGATTGGGCAAACTGGGCCTAAGTCTTGACCATATTTCCAGAATAGACGGGACGTATACAGCCCAGGCATTCATTACAACGGATGTCAGTGATAATCAGATTACGGCTTTTCACCCTGGAGCCATGAGTTATTCCCATGTGAATCATGTTTACCAGGCCCAGGGAACAAGGCTTGGTATCGTTTCACCGGATGGACGCGAAGGGATGCTCCAGCATGCAGCCGAGTTTGAGGAGGCTGGAATCCCTTTCATTTTTGATCCAGGGCAAGGCTTGCCAATGTTTAGTGGAGACGATCTGCTTGCATTGATTCGTCAGGCGAGTTATGTCACGGTTAATGATTATGAGGCAGGACTTTTAACTCATCGAACAGGACTGAGCCAGGACGCACTGGCATCCGAGGTCAAGGCTCTTGTCGTTACCCAGGGTGAAGCCGGTGCAACTATTTATGCTGATGGGAAGAAGATCTCCATTCCCGTCGTGGTACCTCACCAGATTGTTGATCCGACAGGGTGCGGTGATGCATTCAGGGCGGGTCTGCTCTATGGCCTGGATCAGGGGCTTGATTGGACAACGACAGGGAATCTGGCCAGTCTTATGGGGTCACTTAAGATTGCATCCCGGGGAGGGCAAAACCATGTGTCTGATAGACAGGGAATCTTCGACATGTTTCATGATGCATTCGGGTATAGCCTGAACTGATGTTCCCGCTTCGAATCCTGTTCAGGGTGGCCGGTGTGTTATTCTGGGTCCTCTCGGGATGGATTCTAATCCTGTTTCAGCCGATATGGCCCCTCAGCTTCCGGCGGGTAGTGATTCGCCTGTGGTCACGGCTGTTGCTTTTAATCCTAGGTATTCGCATTGATTTAAAAGGGAAATTACCTGAAGGAGGCGCTTTATTGGTTGCCAACCATGTCTCCTGGTTGGACATTTTTGTGATTAATAGCCATCGCGCCACGCATTTTGTTGCAAAATCAGAAATTCGTGACTGGCCTGTTTTAGGGTTTCTTGTAGGCAGGGCTGGCACGTTCTATTTGGATCGTGGGAGAGGACGAGATGCATTACGGGTGATGCATCATATACGGGCAGTCATGGAACAAGGAGAATGGGTTGCCCTGTTTCCTGAAGGGGGAATTGGAGATGGGCTGACAGTTCGGCCCTTCCGCGGTTTCCTCTTTGAATCGGCTGCCGGGCAGTCAGTCCCGGTCTGCCCCATAGCTTTGAAGTATACAGATGAACAAGGGTTACCACATTTGGCTCCGATTTGGTTTGATGTTTCTTTTTTCAGATCCTTTATGCGGGTTGTAGCCGCCCAGCATATTGTTGTTCAGGCTGAAACCTGCCCACTTTTAACCGACCCTGATCGCAGGGTGCTTGCGCACCATGCCCGTACCCTGATTGTGCAAAAGCTAGGAGGTGGTTCAGGCCGAGCAAGGGATCGAGAACACCTGCCTATCGTCAAGCCGTACAGCGGTAAGTGACTGGCCCCATAAGCACCCTGTATCCAGCGCATAAAGATTGGGGCGAACAATCAAGCCTAATGTGGACCAGTGCCCAAAAATGACTGTATATTGCGTCCAGTTTTTATTGGGTATGTCAAACCAGGGCAGATATCCTTGTGGAGCTTCACTGGGAGTGCCTTTGTGAGCAAATTCCATTTGTCCGGATGGAGTGCAGAATCTGAGACGCGTAAATACATTGACGATCACACGAAGCCGGTCATAGCCTTTTAGGTCCTCAGTCCACTCATGAGGTTCACTTCCAAACATTCGGGTCATTAATACCCGATACTGGTCTCCCTGTAGGGCAGATTCGAACTCACGGGCATAAGAACTTGCCTGTTCAAGGGTCCATTGAGGTAAAAGGCCTGCATGAACCATTATGAAGGGCCCTTCGTGAATCATGAGTGCCTGCTGGCGAAACCAGTAAAGGATATCGGCGCAATCCGGGGCAGATAAAATATCCTGCATCGTGTCACTGGCATGAAGCTGGCGTAAGCCGTAGGCGACACCTAAAAGATGAAGATCATGGTTACCTAGAACGGTTCGTGCTGAAGAACCGAGTTGCCTGATAGCGCGTACCGTTTCAAGAGACTGTGGCCCGCGGTTAACGAGATCTCCCGTTAGCCATAGTGTATCTTCGGGTGGATTGAACTTTAAGAGATCCAATAGTGCCATGAATTGTGCATAACAGCCTTGGATGTCACCGATTGCATATGTTGCCATGGTTGTGCCTCTTGGATTGTCCCGGGGGCATTGCGGTAATAGTGAAACGTCATTTTAACACGGCAGGATACAGGGGTTGATGGGAAGTGCGGCTGCTTGATGCATGAAAGGCTTCGGGTAAAAACAGGGTGCGAGTAGAATATTGATTTGATTCTGGATAGCAGGCATGAATTCACAGCAACAGTTAGCCGTACAATATCTTGATGGCCCCCTTCTGGTTCTGGCTGGGGCTGGCTCGGGTAAAACCCGGGTGATTACCCATAAAATTGCGTACCTGATAGAAAAAAAAGGCTATACCGCTGACAGGATTGCAGCCATTACGTTTACCAATCGGGCGGCTAGTGAAATGCGGGAACGGGTTTTTGATCTATTAAGCAGTGAGAAGGCCCGCGGACTGACTCTTTCAACCTTTCATTCGCTGGGCATGCAGATTTTAAGGCGTGATGCACGGGCAATAGGCTATAAACCTGAATTTTCCGTTTTTGATTCGGCAGACAGCCTTCAGGTTCTTAATGAAATGCTTCGGACAACTGATTTGGCCCAGGTCAAACGGGTGAGTGCTGCCATTTCCCGCCTCAAGAATTTGCTGGTTTCCCCGCAACAGGCCCGGGCCGGAGCCCAGACAGAAGATGAGAGTACCATAGCTTCCTGCTATGATCAGTATCAATCTACGCTCAAGGCCTATCAGGCGGTGGATTTTGATGATCTGATCCGGCTTCCGGTGGACCTGCTTGAATCCTGTCCTGACGTGCTTGAGCGTTGGAGAATGAAGCTTCAGTATTTGCTGATTGATGAATATCAGGATACCAACTCCTGCCAGTATCGTTTGATTCGGCTGCTGTCTGGCCAGGCCGGGCAGTTTACGGCGGTAGGGGATGATGATCAGGCCATTTATGCCTGGCGTGGTGCAAGTTCCGAGCATATCCAGATCCTGAGTCAGGATTACCCTTCGCTCAAGGTTATCAAGCTGGAGCAGAATTATCGTTCTACTGCCCGTATTTTGAGATCGGCTAACACGTTGATAGCTCACAACCCCAAGATTTACGAAAAGAAGCTTTGGAGTGACCGGGGTTTAGGCGATCGGATTGAAGTCGTTCTTGCCAATCATGAAGAGCATGAAGCTGAACTGGTCGTTCGGAAAATTGAATTGCATCGCATGAGTTCGAGAACCCGCTATTCAGACTATGCTATTTTGTATCGCGGGAATCATCAGGCCCGCCACTATGAGCAACAATTGCGTAATTCCAGAATCCCTTACCTTCTGAGTGGGGGGGCTTCCTTTTTTGACCGCCTTGAAATCAAGGGTGTCATATCCTGGTTAAGGGTGCTAACCAATCCTGATGACAACCCGGCATTTCTTCGTGCAGTTACGATACCCCGTCGTGGGATAGGGGCCCAGACACTGGAGAAGCTTGGGGTATATGCAACCAGTCGCAGTGTCAGTCTTTTCGCTGCTATATCCGAGGTCGGGCTTCAGGAGCACCTTCAGCCTCGCCAGGCTGATCTTTTGTATCAGTTTGGTGATTTTATAGGACGACTTAGGGAGGAGATGGAGCAAAAACCTGTAGTATCTATGCTGGATTTCATGATGGAGGCCATTGGATATCAGGCATGGATTTTTGAGTCTGCCGAGCCTGAGCGGGCCCGTTCCCAGTGGAAGAATGTTTGTGAATTTGTTGAGTGGATCGGGAAGAAGGCGCAAGAGTCCGGGAAATCCATGAAAGAACTGGTCCAGTCCATTGCGTTAATCAATCTGTTGGATGGCCAGGATGACACGATGGTAGATGCAGTTAAGCTATCAACACTTCATGCCGCCAAGGGACTGGAGTTTGATCATGTGTACATGGTGGGGGTGGAAGAAGGGATCTTGCCTCATCGAGAATCGGTGGAAGAAGGGCGTGTCGAAGAAGAGCGCCGTCTGATGTATGTCGGCATGACACGCGCCAGAAAAACCCTGACTATTAGCTATTGTAAAAAACGTCGAAGGGCCCGGGATTACGTGCCGGTAGAATCAAGCCGTTTTATTGGTGAACTCTATGACGAGGATTTAAGGTTTTCAGGGCAGGATTTACCTGCTGAGGAACAAAAGGTCCAGGCCGCCGGGTGGCTGGAGAAAATGCATGCCATGGTGAATCGTGAGCGTTGATTTTTCTGCAGGATAATGGAACTCCTGGGGCCCACGTGAATTAAAGGGTTGTGTCATGCAGCCTGTCCAGGATGCTCTGGATTGAACAATCGGCATTTTTTAAGGCTACTGAACACAGTTCATTCATGATTTTCTTGAGTTGCTGCGCATTGGCCCCATCAACCGGGGGTAAGTTTGATTCACCCCAGAAGAACAGTCTGGTCAGTTCTGAAAAATGGCGTTGTGGTATGGTATGGGCCATAATCCAGCCTTGTTCATGCTGGTAGATGTAGTGTTTTGCAGCCAGCAACTGCAGTAAATCTTCCAATGGTTTGGGTTCAATATCGATTCTATCCAGTAGATGTTGTGTTGAAACCGGCTTTTTGGATGACTCAAGGGTAGATAGAATAAGTAGGCTGGTAAAGATTTCCCAGCCGGTCTGGCGGGGGCGTGTCGTTTCATGATAGTGAAATTCTTTTAGTGATGCAGTAAGAACTGCACCCCATAAAATGACTATCCATGATAGATCGATCCAAATCAGAAAAATAGGAGCAATGGCAAATGTTCCATATATGGTTTGATAGGTCGAGAAGCTATGCAGATAAAAGCCAAATCCAACTTTCATGATTTCGAACAGAATTCCGGCAGCCGTTCCTCCGATGAGAGCGTGCCTGGGGGGAATCTGACGGCTGGCAACTGTTGCATACAGGAGAGTCAGGCCTGAAATGGTAATCAATCCAGGTAGAATACTTAATATGATTTCATTGAGAACAGAGGTTCGAACATAAGGCAGGTTAAGCAGCCAGTGAGTCATGGAAATACTGCTGCCTAGCAATACGGGGCCCAGGCTTAAGACTGCCCAATAGAGAATCAGGCGTTGAAGGATTGTGCGAGACTCATGCACTCGCCAGATATGGTTGAATGTTTGCTCAATGGTGTTCATGAGTAAGAATGCAGTGATGCATAAGACACTTAAGCCGACCAGAGTCATGTTGACCGCGTTGGCTGAGAACTGGTTGAAGTAATGATAGATAAGGGTACCAGCCGATGTGTCAGGCATGAAGTTGTTGAATACAAATCCTTTCAGTTCCTCAATAATTCCGGAAAAGGCCGGGAAGGCGGCACTTAAGGCCAGAATGATGGTTAAGACAGGAACAAGGGATAAAAGAGTGGTAAACGTCAGGTTGGCCGAAATTTGCATGCAGTTGTTTGCCTGGAACCGGCGCATGACATAACGCAGAAAAGCAGACAGGCGTCTTAAGGAGTGGAGGCGGAAAGCATGCATGAAGAAAACCCGTCTGATTATGTCGCCCCCTATTCTAGCCGGGTTTTATGCTGCCTTGAAGGGCCTGTTTATTTTGGGGTTGACATATAGTCAATCGCTGCGCTGAGCTGGGCCTGTGTCAAGGAAGGATTTCCGCCGTGAGGGGGCATGGCCTTGTAGCCATTCATGGCGTGTTCAAGGAGTACAGCTTTTCCCTTGGCAAGGTGGGGTGCCCATTCGGTTGCGCTGAAGGCTTTGGGTGCACCTAACACGCCACTACCATGACAAGCAATACAAGTTTCATTGAATACTTTTTTCCCTTCTGTTCGTTCAGAGCTGGATACAACAGTGTGGGCAGCTGTTTTGCCGGAATCCGGGCCTGCTGATTTGGCTGCACCAGAAGGTGAAGCAGCGTTAGAGGGCAGCGGGTTGGAGGGGGTAGGGGTGCTGCTGGCACCAGAAAGGGCTGTGGCTGGCATGGGTGCGTGGGAGCCTGGAGCAATATTGACTGTACCAAAAGGCCGGATATTGTTTGCTATGGCTTCAGGGCTGAGTGGTTTTCCGGAAGAAGGGTGGGTAAGACTAAAACCCAGATATGCAATTAAAATGATGAGCAGGACGAGTGCAACAAGTCCAAGCAGGATTTCATGTAATTCCCATTTTTTCCTGTCTTGGGCTCTGGTTTCTACGGTATTATTTTTCATTCTCTTGTCATCCTGTGGGGTTGGTCTGCCGCGGAGTAAGCATGCCTGCTCTCATGTTATTGAAGCAAGGAAGGTTGGAAGTACTGGGTGGGCTGGATGATAACTTTCTGAGCAACTATCATGAAATTCAAGACCCTTAAATACTAAATATGTTTGTTTAAATTATAAGCTTCTTCTTTGGCAGGATGAAGACCCGGCTGGTCTGCCATAAGGATAAAGCTAAAATGATTGAGCTAAATCAAATTGTCCGGTTTTACCCTGGATAGATGTTAGCGCTTTAAGGGTTAGGTTCTTTTCTTTGCGTTAGGGTATAATGCTAACGAAAGCCGGGTAGTCATCTTGGATTACTTATGTGCGTGCGCTCGTAGCTCAGATGGATAGAGTATTGGTTTCCGAAGCCAAGGGTCGTGGGTTCGACTCCCGCCGAGCGCGCCAGTTATGGTTAAAAATGGGCGCTGGCCCAGGTCGCCCGCTTTTATTTTGTGCATTGTCTCTGCCAGGGAGACAGAGCTGCCACGGATGGTGGCGGTTTTATCTTCTATCACGATCTCATCCACCAGTAGATTCAACTAGCCCTTGGCTAGCATCAGCTTCTCCTGCAATAGCTCGCCGAACACATCTACTTTAGGCGGCAATATTCATTCCTCGTGTCTTCCCATGTACCTGCATAGTAAACATCCCCTATCTCTCCCCTTTTCCATGAACTAGCAGAACGCACCACTTCACTACCCCCTGAAGCTTTGTGGTTACAGGCGGAGTATCTGGTGCGTTCTGGTAGAATTAATTACCTCCATGTTGCTAGAGCAGCTTTAGCCCGGTGACAGGGTCAAAGCGATTGGAGATAAGCAGCTAGATCCTGCATTTGTTTTGCGTTGAGCTTGGCTGCAATGTTCATCATGATGGGATTGCTTCTTGATCCTGCCTTGAAGGCCATCAACTGACGAACGATATAGGCTTTCTGCTGTCCAGCCAACCGGGGGAAAGATCCGATCCCCTGGGCCGCTGCTCCATGACAGGCTTCGCAGGCAGGCACGTTCTCTGCCTTGATTCCATTCTGGAATATGGCTTCCCCTGCTTTTACCTCATTGGCAGGGCCAGGTGTTCCAGAAGATGGGGGCAAGCTGGCATAATAATGGGCCAGATTCTGGATCATGGTATCGTTTAAGCGGGATGCCATACCCCACATGTAGGCTTGCGCATCCGGGTCAGCCCTTGAGTGATCCCGGAATGCCTTAAGTTGTGTCTCTAGGTAGGATGCATTCTGGCCGGCAAGTTTAGGGAAGATCGGAGAGATGCTGATCCCGTTTGCTCCATGGCAGGCGGCACAGATAGCGTTAGCAAAATTAGCTGTATGGTCTGATTGCGTTTGTGCTTGTGCGGGTAGCGCACTCACCAGAACGCTCAGGCTAGCTAGAAGAAGAAATAGGCGTCTCATTTTGTGCTTCCCTTTTAGAAGTTGAACCAGCCAAGCAGGTAGAGGGTATTGTTGTCGGATGCGCTGCGGCCTAGGCCGTCATAATTGCTTGATCCCCCGTTGAACTTGGTATACATGGTGTACTGGAGCGAGAACTTGGTATTGAGCCAGGGCAGGTAATCCAGTTCTGCGACATAGCCTCGCGTATCCGGGCTGTTGTTGGCGCTTCCTGAATAGGCTGAGCCACTCGGGTAGAGTGCGGCATCGGAGGTTCCCGTGGTATTGAAGAAGCCGAATGTGCCGCCAATCTGGTGGGCGTAGAGATAGGACGCTGTCAGGCGGAGCTCATTGAGCTTGTCCTTGAGATTGGAGGCGCCTCCACTGGCAAAGGCTGCACCCAGGGTCTGGCTTTCATGGATGTAGCGCCCCTGAAGGGTGATATCCTGATGCTCCGTGATCCACTGGTACTGGGTATCCATGCCGATATCATTGAAGTTGTTGGTTGGTCCGCTTAAAGCTGTTCCGGTACCACCGGGTAGCAGCCGGGTGTCCATGCCGAGCAGGCCGACTTCAAGGGCATTGGGTCCCCAGTCTTTTTCGGCTGCGATTCTCCAGTATGGGGCGATTCCGCTAATGACATTGCTATCCCCGCTATCCAGGGGGCCTTGGCCGGTGATTCCGGTTGCCCCTTGCCTGGCTGTGCGATAGCCGGTGATTTCGGCATAGAGCCAGTTATTCCACCAGACATAGGCCCCCAGTCCGCCGACATCGCCGGCGAGTGTGCCATCCAGGAGGGGAGAAGCGACGGAGCCTGGTGCAGCAGAAGGTGAGCCATAAGGAAATCCCCAGCCTGGCGTACTGTTCCAGACATCCTGGACTGTTGGGTTGTTGTTGAGGGTGAGACCCCATACCAGGGGCTTGCTTGAGGCAAGCAGGGGGTTCTGGTAGCGGTCTGCAAACCGGATGTCCGTGTTGTCCATGCCCCAGGATCCGGAGCCGGCATCATAGGTCATCTGGATAAAGGCACCAAGTTTCGGTGCAATCCGGCCGGCGTAAAACAGGCTGGCCTGCTGGGGGAACTGGGCCTGGCCATTCTGGGCCAGGGCTCCGGTAACGGCACTGTCAGGCAGGGCCTTGCTGGTTCGGGTTACAGAAGCCTGAAACATCAGGGACAGGGGGGGCGTCTGGTTGAGCAGCAACAGATCCCGGTGAGAAAGTGTTGTGGTCTGAATCTGCTTCATGTTGTCCGCAACGTAGCCATTGAGCTTGAATTGACGGCCAAATGGGGTCAATTCGGGAAATTGCGTGTGACAGGCCATACAGGCCAATCCGGTCTGGCGGGCAAAACTGGGGACGGCCTGGGCGGTGACTGAAATACCAATACCGGATAGGCCTATCATCAGCGCGCTTAATTTTTTGGCGTAAGGAAGGGTTGCCATTTTTATTCTCCACTGTGCGATGTTTCATACTTTATTTGTATGCAGTAGAGAATTTTAGACCAGCCAGAAAATAGGATTTTGATGTAAATCAACAACAAAACAGATTGTTAAATCTGGGCTTGGCTTAACAAGGTGGGTAACCTGCTAATTTAGCGTTAGGAAGTCAGTCCGCTAAGTGCCAGGTTCAGTTCTGTTTGTGAGCGTTCATATCGGCCTTTCCGGCAATAGATGAAGACCTGTTTGCCGCGGAGTTTGGGAACAGCCAGCATATAAGGGCCCATCCAGAGAGAGCTGGGCACCATCTCGTCAATATTGTGGGGTGTTTCGCCTATAAAAACCTGCCATGCGGAATCATTGCGAAAAAAATCGTAGGCAACGTCGGCGTGACGCTGGACCAGTTTCCAGAATGAAGGCGTTAGCCCCCCTTTGATGAAGCTGCGATAACTGTATACACAGGTCATCAGGGCAAAGAGAGCAGCAAATTTTTTCATTGTTAGCGGGTCTCCTTAAGTGTTTATAAGCAGGGTATGGACATTTGATTGTGGCTGGAACAGTGATGAAACGGTATGACCGGGTCGCACCAGCAGTATAAACCTGGATAGATTCTTAATCTATCTTAAAGTGTATGAATCAGTACAGGGTTTTTTTATTTTTGTGCCTTGCTTGCGTTGTCTGCCTTGCGCCTATATTTTCAGGATGATGTGGATTTTGATTTAGTTTGTGGCTGGATTTTGGTACGATTGGCTTGCATTATTTCGTGGGTGGGTATTATGTATCTTTTTTCATGGTGGCCAGAATGAAAAATGCCTGGATCATGCTGGGAATGGCAGTGGTTTTTCTTGGCTTTTATGCCATGCCTTCTTGTTGGGCTGATTCAGGTGTGATTCAGCAGAAATTGCAGATCATACCTGGGAACAGCGATGATAATATGCTGGTTCTTGCTGCAGACGGGACTGTTATTCGGGGGGATGACGCGCTGGATTTGATGCAGGCTGGCCGGACCAGTTTGAATATCTGGCTGGGAGGGGAACATTTTTATGCTGCAAAGGCCCTTATACGGGCCTGGCAGAACCGGTACGGGGGAACGGTCGGGCTGATTGAACTTAAGCCATATCAGGTTGTTGCCGGTGTAGTCGATGGAGGATGGATATATCGTGGCATTAGTTTTAGCATGCGCCCAGACATACTCGGTTTGCCTGATAAAAAAACCATACGGAAGTTGAAAGAAGCAGGCCTGGTCGCAAGGCAGGTGGTTTATGCCCACGATGAACTTGCTTTGCTGGTAGCCAGGGGAAATCCCAGGCATATTCACAGGATAGAAGATTTAGTGCATCCCAATCTCCGTGTCTGGTTACCCAATCCTGTTAATGAGCCGATCATGAAAAAATATGCCCGCCGGATGCTAGGGCGGTTTGATCTCTGGAGGCGGCTTTCCGGTGGGGCTTATTGTGTGGCGTGCCAAGGAGCGAAAGACGTTTATTTTACCTCCAATAGTGCACAGGATATTCCGGAAGGAATTCGTTCGGGGCATGCAGATGTTGGATTGCTATGGTTAACGGAGTGCCAGAATGCCCTGGATAAGGGGTTTAAGGTCAGCCTGGTCCGGCTTCCTGCCTCCCAAAGCTTAAAAGGGGAGCGCAGTTATGTGGCTGCAACCGGATCATCGGACCGTCATCCGGTTGCAGCGCGCGAGTTTCTCGACTTTTTAGGTTCAAGACAGGCCCAGGCTATTCTGGTTCAGTATGGGTATGTAGGTGCGAATAGGTGGGAGCGCAGGGTTAGCCTGATTCGCTGATTAATCCGTAATGTTGATTTTATTGATGATTTTTCGGGCTCCGGCATTCTTGGCCAAGGCATTGGCCTTGAACAGTAGCCAGTCACTTTGTACCTGGCCTTGAAGAATGAGCGCCTGTTGCTTCATTTTGACAGTAATAGGATAGCTGGAGAGTTCCGGATCCTGTTTAATGGCCCTCTGGACTTTTTGTGCCAGATTATCAGGAGGGCTTGCGGGGATGGTTTCAGATGCTGCGTTTAGGCTGGTTAACGCAGACATAAGGAACAGGAGAGAATAAACCCCGGTTTTTAGATTCAAGAACCCTCCTTGCTTTGATATACCCCCATTGAATGATGGGGGGTATTGATTCAGGTTGTTTGAACTTGTGTGGCCTGTATCATTTTTTGCAGTTCGCCAGAATCAAATAACTGACGCATGATGTCAGCCCCCCCTACAAATTCACCCTGGACATAAAGCTGGGGAATGGTAGGCCAGTTTGAATATTCTTTGATCCCTTGCCGGATGGCAGGATCGACCATGACATCGACGGCAAGAACATTTTTAAGACCACAGGCTGATAAAAGTTGCACGGCGCTGGCAGAAAACCCGCACTGTGGCATCTGCGGGGTACCTTTCATGTAAAGTACAACCGGGTGGCTATTGATCTGGTTTTTGATAACTTCCTGAATATCCAATTGTGACTCCTGCTTCTTGAGCGTTAATTCATTGTCCCTATAGGACAGATTGCCTTGTTTGGCATGCTGTACTTTAGCCAGAATTTCCCCTGGAGTCAAGCTTGGCTGACATGATTCTCTCATATAATTATATGATTTATATGCTAAGTTTATTGACTTTTCTCAAGTTTAAATCAGAAAATACTTTCCAGAAAGCCCAGGCTGCGCTGCATCGCTTTTTTTGACGCTTTTGGGTTATAGCTTTCTCGTTCGTTACAGTTAAATCCATGACCTGCATCGAGGTAGATGTGGTTGATGACCCCGGGGTAGCGTTCTTTGAGGGTGGCAGGTACAGTCAGTGGAATGCTGTGATCGTTTTCACCGAAATGGGCCAGGACTGGTGAGCGGGGCGTCTCATCCAGAAAATTTTTAAGCTGCCCGGCATAGTAGCAGATGGACCCTGAGACGGATAAGCGGGTGGCGCTGAGCCAGGCAAGTGTTCCACCCCAGCAGAACCCCATAACGGCAACGGGGTTGTTTGTGCCAAAGTATTCAATGCCTGCCTGGATGTCCTTGAGTGCGTTTTCCCAGTTTATCTGGTTCTTAAGGGCAATTCCTTCCTGCATGCCTGTTTCATCGTAGGCCAGTTCAATTCCTTTTTTTGCTCGATCGAACAAGGCTGGAGCCAGTGTGGTATAACCTTTTGAGGCAAGGCTGAGTGCAACAGAACGGATGTGGGCATTGACCCCAAAGATTTCCTGAATGACGATAATGTTCCCCTGCGATGGTTCTGCTGGGTGCGCACAAAAAGCTGACAGGTTATGCCGGTCGGAAGCGGTCAGGTTAATCCATTCATTTCTGGTTGAATTTGTCATGGTGTTAGGCCTTTCGTGACAGTGTTCAAAGAATGTTCTGGTCGGGAAAAGAGGGGCTATGCAATACGCCCGCTACTGATGCGATCAATACCGGCCAGATCCTGGGTACAACGAATATCATGATAGCCACAGCTTTTAAAAAGCTGGTAACAGGCTTTGGCCTGATTGTAGCCATGCTCGCAAATCAGTAATCCCCCTTTCCTGAGATAGGGGGGAGCTTGGGTAATCAGGGTTTTTAGTGCGTCCAGCCCATCTTGGCCTGAAGTCAGTGCAAGCAGAGGTTCAAACCCCAGTTGTCTTAAATGGGGATCATCAGTCGCAATATAGGGCGGATTGGATACAATAACATCATATTGTTCGTTTGCAGACAATTTGCTGAACCAGTCAGACTTGAGGAACTTGATCTGGTTTAGCCCCAGACGTTTTGCATTGTGTTGAGCTAGAAACAGTGCATCACCGGAAATGTCGGTGGCCGTGATTTTCCAGTCCGGACGTGCTTTTGCAATGCTTAGCGCAATTGCACCGCTTCCTGTTCCCAGATCAAGGAGAGAGAGGGGTTGTGATGTGTCCAGACAGGACAAGACCAGTTCAACCAGACACTCGGTTTCGGGCCGGGGGATAAGTACGGAGGGGTTGATGTTCAGTTCAATGTCGTAAAATGCCATTTTGCCTGTAATGTAGGCAAGAGGTTCTCCATTGAGCCTGCGTTCGGTCAATGCGAAGAAAGCATCTGACTGGGACAAGGATAAAGGGGTGTCTGGATGGCCCATCATCCAGGTGATGTCCTGAAGAAGAAGATGGGACATTAACAGACGTGATTCAAGCATAGCTTGTCTGGAATCAATGTGTAAGCTTGTTCTGATTTTGCTGGAAGCAAGCAAGAGGTGATCTTTCAGGTCCATAACTTTTTATTCGGCTAATGAGGCTAAAAGTTCTGTCTGGTGTTCCTGTTCGAGTGGCTGAAGCAGATCCTCCAGATCACCATCCATTATGGCATCAATTTTATAAAGGGTTAGATTGATACGGTGATCGGTAACCCGCCCTTGTGGAAAATTGTAGGTCCGGATTCGTTCTGAACGATCTCCGGAGCCAATGAGTAATTTTCTTGTGGCAGCTTCTTTTGCATGTCGTTCACGGTTCTGCATGTCATTTAGGCGGGCTGCCAGTACAGATAAGGCTTGAGCCTTGTTTTTATGTTGGCTGCGCCCGTCCTGGCATTCTACAACCAGGCCGGTTGGCAGATGCGTTACTCGAACGGCCGAGTCAGTTTTGTTGATATGCTGTCCTCCTGCCCCTGATGCACGAAAGGTATCAATGCGCAGATCTGTCGGGTTAATATGGATTTCCTCTGCCTCATCGGGTTCTGGCATGGCAGCAACAGTGCAGGCTGAAGTATGAATCCGGCCTTGAGTTTCAGTGGCAGGGACTCGTTGCACCCGGTGTCCACCCGACTCGAACTTGAGGCGTGAATAGGCGCATGGCCCAATAATTCGAACAATGACTTCCTTGTATCCCCCCAGATCACTGGGGCTTTCTGAAATCAGTTCGGTTGACCAGTGCTGCCGCTCAGCAAAACGGGTGTACATGCGTAACAGGTCTGAGGCAAACAGGGCCGATTCCTCACCTCCCGTACCTGCCCTGATTTCCAGAAACAAGTTATGTTCATCATCCGGATCCTTTGGTAAGAGAGCGATTTGAAGATCATGCTCAAGGTGATTTAAAGAGGTTTCAAGCAAGGCAATCTCTGTTTCAGCGTACTCACGCAGGTCAGGATCGTGAAGCATCCCCTGAGCAGTGATGAGATCATTTTGCTTTTCCAGATAGGAGCGATAAAGCAGGACAAGGGGAGAAATATCGGCATGCTCCTTTGTAAGCCGACGATAACTATCGAGGTTCTCAGTTGCTGTTTCCTGGCTCAGAAGCAGGTTGATTTCATCCAGACGGTCGCCCAGATCCGCGAGTTTCTTTTGTATTGAAGGGGTCATGTTCGGTCGTGAATAGAGTAAAGCCGGCGAAGCCAGTGATCCAGGTCATCTCGATCTTCACCGTTAAGCTTGTTGAGGGCATGAGTCGGGATATGAAGGAATTTCTTGGTTAGGGCCAAAGCAAGTTGTTCTATGACCTGATCCGGATTATCCCCGGCCTGGAGGCGCCTTTTGGCTCTAAGAAGCTCCTGCTGTCGATAGGCTTCAACATGATCCCGTATGGCCACAATAGTGGGAACAACTTCACGTTTGTTAAGCCAGTCCATGAATTCGCCAACCCGTGCTTCAATGATGACTTCAGCTTCAGCAGCCGCCTGTTGCCGGGCATTGATGTTGTCTTCGACGATCTGGGCCAGGTCGTCGATACTATAGAGATAAACATCATTCAATTTCCCTACTTCTGGCTCAATGTCGCGCGGGACGGCAAGATCAGCCATAAACATTGGCTTATGGCGCCTTTGTTTGATTGATCGCTCCACAAGGCCCAATCCTAGAATGGGCAGCGGACTATCCGTAGAAGTGATGATGATATCCTGATGTGCGAGAGTTTCTGGTAATGTTGAGAAATCAATAGCCTGTCCGCCGAAACGGTGAGCCAGAAGCTGGGCCCTGGAGAAAGTTCGGCTGGCCACAGTGATTTGCCGAGGATGCTGTGCGGCAAAATGGGTCGCACACAGTTCGATCATTTCACCCGCTCCAATGAATAAAACGGCCTGATCCGCAATTTTGTCAAAAATGCGCTCTGCCAGCTTGACAGTTGCAGCAGCCATTGAAATCTGGGCATGACCAATATGGGTTCCGGAGCGGATTTCCTTGGCGACTGAAAAGGTAGTCTGGAAAAGCTTGTGGAGCAAGGCTCCAAGGCTTCCTGCTTTCTGGGCAGCTTTGACCGCATCCTTGACTTGCCCGAGAATTTGCGTTTCCCCTAGCACCATTGAATCTAGCCCTCCTGCAACCCTGAAAATATGCCGAACGGCTTCACTTTGACAGAGGGTATAAAGAGCAGGGTTGATATGCTCGGAGTGGGGTTGGTGGTAGTGGGTAAGCCAGTCTGTTACTGCCTCAGGCTGGTCAGTGTGACAGTACAGCTCAGTACGGTTGCAGGTCGATATAATCGCTGCCTCTCTTACCGTTCCTTCCCGCATGAGCAGGTCCAACGCTTCAGGGAGCGTCTCAGAAGGGAACGCGATTTGCTCCCGGATATCGATTGGAGCGCTGCGGTGGTTAAGTCCAAGCGTGTATAACTGCATCTTTGTTCAGTTTTTGCCTTAATACCAGGCATGGACCTGCTTCTCAGGCCGTGAATGGCTATGAAAGGTTTAGCATAACTATCTTTGACCTTCAGATTATATCATTTTTTTGTATCCTCCCCAATAATCGGGGCATGAGTGGTAAACAATGAGTACATGCGAATCAGCAATTCAGCGCTTGCGTCTTTTATGTAGGGCCCTATACGATGTTAGGGCCAGTAGATGAACAGGAGCTCTTAGTGGACATTTCAAATCAGTTGATGCTTGTCATGTCATTACTTTTGTTCCTGGGCGTTGTAGCGAGCAGGGTGTCATCGAGAATCGGTGTGCCCATGCTTTTGCTGTTTCTGATTATTGGAATGTTCGCAGGTGAAAGCGGGCCGGGCGGATTAAAGCTCGTCAATGTCCATGTTGTTCATTTCATTAGCAGTCTTGCCCTGGCCCTGATCCTTTTTGATGGGGGGCTAAGGACTCCTATCGGTAACTTTCATGTGGGGCTTAAACCGGCCTTATCCCTGGCTACAGTTGGTGTTCTTGTGACGACTGGCTTAGCGGGATTGACTGCGTTTTTTGTCCTGAAACTGACAATGATGCAAGGACTTCTTTTAGGCTCAATGGTCGCTTCAACAGACGCAGCGGCTGTCTTCTCGCTCCTGCATCAACAGCGTCTGGAACTGAAGCAGCGTGTTGCGGCAACGCTTGAAATTGAGTCAGGAAGCAATGACCCCATGGCAGTCTTTCTGGTGCTGACGTTTATTAATTTATTGCAGGCCGCACAACCTCCTGGAGCATTGAGGCTGGCAGGAGATTTTTTCTGGCAGATGGGTTTTGGAGCTTTTACAGGGATCGTGGGAGGGCGTCTGCTGCTGGCGTTACTGAATTTTATTGAACTTCATGCTTCCTTGTACCCCCTCCTGGTTTTGTCAGGAGCCGTACTGATTTTTTCGGGCACAACCCTGGCACATGCGAGTGGGTTTCTTGCTATTTACCTGGCTGGATTAATCCTGGGGAATCATCCGTTAAAAGCACAAAACAACATTTTGCGAATGCATGACGGATTTGCCTGGCTTTCCCAGATCATGCTGTTTATCATGCTTGGCTTGTTGGTTGAGCCGGGTGCCTTGCTAAAAATTGCCCCTGCTGCCCTTGTGATTTCCCTGTGCCTGATTTTTGTGGCTCGCCCGGCAGCAGTTTTTCTGAGCCTGTTTCCATTCCGTTTTCCTTTTCGCGAGCAGCTGTTTATTAGCTGGGTAGGGCTTCGTGGAGCGGTTCCGATTGTATTGGCAACTTTTCCTATGCTGGCTGGATTAAGCCATGCTGATTTGTACTTTAATGTGGCATTCTTTGTGGTGCTGGTTTCGCTTGTGGTTCAAGGCTGGAGTACTGCATATGCTGCTCGCCGGTTTCAGATAGAAGTCCCACCGCAACCAAATCCTGAGCATGTGATTGATCTGGATATCCCCTATGCCGAGGGGTTTGAGATGGTAGGCTATGCCCTGAAGACGGATTCTCTGGCCGTAAACCAGAATACCCAGCATCTGCCTTTGCCTGCAGATACCCGGGTGCTGTTTATTATCCGGGAGAAGCAAGTGGCTTCGGTAAAGGAGTTTCCCAGGCTTAAGGAAGAAGATTATGTTCTGCTGTTGACCCAACCTGAACACCGGAGTGCGCTGAACCGTTTGTTTGCTGTAACTGATGTGCCGCCCAGGCTTGAAGAGCATGAGTTCTTTGGTGATTTTGTTCTGAATGGAGAGGCTAAAGTAGCCGATGTGGCTTTGCTGTATGGATTCAGGGTGGCCAAGAATAATGAGGAGTTGACGTTGGCCGAGTATTTTTCCCGTTCGTTTAAAGGTCGGGCTGTAGTAGGGGATGTCATCTTTTTGCGTGAGGTTGAGCTGGTTGTGCGGGAAATGGAGGGCTTTGTCCCTACCAAAATTGGGGTCAAGATCCGCCAGGCCGATGAAATATGATTCGGCCTGGCGATATTTGATTGTATCTATTCCTGGAATTAATCCTGTCTAAACACTGATGATATTGAATTAAAAGCTCAGGGAATACACTCCCATCAGGGTTTCTGTTCCCGGATTGTGGGAATACAGATGGGCATTGGAGATATGACGGAGTGACACACCGATTTCATCATGATGGGGTAGTCTATACATGATATTGATTCCACTCTGGAATTCAAATGGTCCTCCAAGATAGCGGCCATTTCCTTGGCGGTAGAGTCCGGCTGATACAGATGGAGAGATGATAAAATGTGAGCCTATGGAAAAATCATGGTAGACCCCGACATAGGCGAATCCGGCACTTTTACTGTCGACCCACATGCCTGCCATGGGTTGGAACCATTGATAATAGGTCTGGCTACTGCGGTATTCCAGTTGCATGGCTGCAGGGCTTGGAGCCTGACGAAAAATATTGCTGGTTCCAGCCTCAATGAGCAAGGAGGGTCTGCTACCCGCATACGCAGGGTTTGATACCCCCCCAAGAGTGATAGAGAGGGCTGTTGACAGCCCTATGACGCGTATAAGATTTTTAGTATTGGCTTTCATGGTGAATCCATATGATGTGATTACAAATGCACGTTCAGCCTAGCCTGAAAGGGTCCCTGTCCCGAACTGACTTGGGTGTTGAAGGCAGGGTATTTAAGTATGGAACGCGCCTGTTTTTTGACTTTCTTGTCATTCGGCCCTAAACGGACTGTTCAAGGATTCTACCCCTATATCCAGTTTGTCTCAATCCTGAAAAGTGGCACTGGCGTGTGCCTTATTTTCCTTCTTTAAAAGAGTCGATGCGGGCATGCTGCTCCAGAAAGGCATGAAAGGCACTTAGGCTTCTTGTTGGCGCCTTGTCGTGATGGATAACAGTTGAAAAGAATCGCCGTACAATCGGAGCATTATGGCCAATCATTTTGAGCTGGCCGTTTTTTATGTCATCAGCCACGATATGACGGGATAGGCAGCTTACGCCATACCCGCTGAGCAGGGTGCGCCGAATTGCTTCAGAACTGCCGAGCTCAAGGGTGATATTTAGCTTGCCCAACTTTCTTCCGACCTGCTGCTCGAATATTTCTCGTGTGCCTGAGCCCGGTTCACGGACAATCCAGTCGGCATGGGCGAGATCCGGCCAGTTTTTCTGGTAGGCAATGAGATTCTGCGCTGAAGTGACAATAATCATTTCATCGTCAATCCAAGGTGTGATACGTAGATGAGGATCATATGAATCTCCTTCAATAAGTCCAATATCAGCCTTGAACTGATTGACGGCTTCAATAACCTCCCGTGTATTGCCTACTACAAGATCCAGTCTGGCCCCCGGATATTGCGCAAGAAACTGTGCCAGGATGCCCGGTAGTACGTAGTTGCCGATGGTATTGCTCGCAGCGATACGTAGGGAAGGGGGGGTAGATTCGAAGTCCTGGGCTATTGCTTCAGCACTTTTTACCAGGGTGTTAGCCGACAGGTGTAAGGTGCGCCCTGTATCATTAAGGATGAGCCGCTTGCCATGGCGATCAAACAGTCGCTCATTGACAGCGGACTCCAGCTCACTTAACGCTGAACTGACAGCTGATTGAGAGATTGAAAGTATTTTTCCGGCGCCAATCGTGGAGCCAGATTCTGCCACGGCGATGAATACTGAAAGCTGTCGGAGTGTGAATCGTAATGCCATATCGATAAAATTGGTAAATATAATTAAAATTAATCGTTTTAAATTGTAGATCAGGTTGCTCTAACATGATAGGAAAATCACTCTGCCGATTGAGGCAGTAGGTGTAATTGCAGGCATATTTCCTAATGGAGTGGCCTATATGGGCTTACATGCAGATTCGATTGATGACAATCTCGAAATAAAAAACACGACCTGTTACATGTGTGCCTGTCGATGCGGGATTCGGGTGCATTTGCGAAATGGCGAGGTGCGTTATATTGATGGAAATCCAAACCATCCGCTAAATGGGGGGGTTATTTGTGCCAAGGGTGCTTCCGGTGCAATGAAACAATATTCCCCTGCACGATTGAGCCAGCCATTGATGAGAAAACCGGGAAGTGATCGTGGTAGTGCGGAGTTTGCTGAAATCACCTGGGATAAGGCCTTTGAGGTGATGACTGAGCGTCTTGCAAAGATTCGCGCTACGGATCCAAAGCAGTTCGCGCTGTTTACCGGGCGTGATCAGATGCAAGCCCTGACAAGCCTCTTTGCTCGCCAGTTTGGAACACCCAATTATGCCGCTCATGGTGGGTTTTGTTCGGTAAATATGGCAGCAGGCATGATCTATACCATAGGGGGCTCGTTCTGGGAGTTTGGTGGCCCCGATCTGGAGCGAGCCAGGCTTTTCATCATGCTGGGCACGGCAGAGGATCATCATTCCAATCCAATGAAGATTGCCCTATCGAAGTTTAAGCGCAATGGTGGCAAATTCATATCTATCAATCCTGTCCGGACAGGGTATTCAGCTATTGCTGATGAATGGGTACCGATTAAGCCTGGAACGGATGGTGCTTTACTCCTTGCATTGATTCATGAACTGATAGCGCAAGGACTTTATGATCGTGATTTTCTAGTGCGTTATACCAATGCCGGTCAACTGGTGAACCAGGATAGCCTGGATGACAGGTTTGGTCTTTTTGTGGAGGATGCCGCTACTGAATCTGTGAATGAGATGTTCCCGCAGAATAAGCTGTGGTGGGATCGGTTCACGAATTTACCTGTTGCCACACATAGTCCAGGATCTGATCCGTTCTTGCTGGGTCATTTTGTACTGGCCTGCGGTACACCAGTCGTCCCCGCTTTCCAGCTGCTTGAGGAGAGGGTAAGGCAATATACCCCTGAATGGGCTTCAGGGGTTACGGGTATCCCGGCGGATTCTATTAGACGTCTGGCATACGAAATGGGTGTAATAGCTCGTGATCAGAAAATTGAGCTGCAGATTCCCTGGACGGACAGCTGGGGAAATGAGCACGAAACGGTCACGGGTAACCCGGTTGCATTTCATGCCATGCGGGGTTTGGCTGCCCATTCCAATGGCTTTCAGACAACCCGGGCGCTGGCTATCCTGATGTCTTTGCTTGGTACCATTGATCGTCCTGGAGGATTTCGTCATAAAGCGCCTTTCCCACGGGCGATTCCTCCTAGTGCGAAACCGCCTAATAGCCCTGAGGCGGTTAAACCCGATACTCCACTCGAAGGGTTACCTTTGGGATGGCCAGCAGGCCCGGATGACTTGTTTGTGGATGAGCAAGGCAGCCCTGTCCGGATTGACAAGGGATTTTCCTGGGAGTATCCCTTGTCAGTACATGGCCTGATGCACAACGTGATTGTCAATGCCTGGCGCAAGGATCCGTACCCTATTGATACTTTATTGATTTTCATGGCCAACATGGCCTGGAATTCAAGTATGAACACTGTGCAGGTGCGTGAGATGCTCAACGACAAGGATGAAAAGGGAGACTATAAGATTCCTTTCCTTATTGTGTGTGATGCATTTCAGTCTGAAATTACGGCATTTGCTGATCTGGTGCTTCCGGACACTACCTATCTGGAAAGATATGATGTGATGTCGATGCTGGACCGCCCAATTTCTGAATTTGATGGGCCTATAGATTCAGTTCGTGTTCCAGTATTACCGCCCCATGGTGCCTGTAAGCCATTTCAGGAAGTGCTGATAGAGTTGGCTGGTCGACTTGGACTTCCTGCATTTGTCCATCCGGACGGGAGCCGGAGATTTTGTGATTATCCGGATTTCATCACCCGTTATGAGACTGAGCCAGGTTCTGGTATCGGGTTTCTTGCTGGATGGCGTGGCAGCAATGGTGAGAAGTTCATGAAAGGGGAGCCCAATCCGAAACAATGGGAGATGTATGCAAAAAACAATTGTGTTTTTCATTATAAGCTTCCTGATTCATACAATTATATGCGTAACTGGAATAAAGGGTATATGGAATGGGCCCAGCGGATGCGCATCCGTCGCTTTACCGATCCTGTCCTGATACACCTTTATTCAGATGTAATGCAGCGATTTCGGCTGGCTGCACAGGGTAAGGGTAAAAAAGCCAGGCATCCACCAGAGCATTTGCGTGAACGGATCGAGACCTATTTTGATCCACTTCCGTTTTATTATGAGCCCCTGGAAGATCAGCTTGTTGATAAGGTTGCGTATCCACTTAATGCGGTAACTCAGCGTCCGATGGCCATGTATCATTCTTGGGATTCACAAAATGCCTGGCTGCGTCAGATTCATACGCATAATTATCTTTATGTTAATCCAGCACTTGCACAACAAAATGATATCCAGGATGGAGACTGGATCTGGGTTGAGTCGATGTGGGGGAAAGTACGCTGCATGTGTCGGTATAGTGAAGCCGTTGAGCCTGGAACAGTGTGGACGTGGAATGGTATCGGTAAGTCTTCAGGTGCCTGGCATCTGGAGCCAGATGCCAATGAATCGCAAAAAGGGTTTTTACTTAACCACCTCATTTCCGATGTGTTGCCTGTTGAACCAGGTAAACAGTGTATATCAAACTCTGATCCTGTTACCGGGCAGGCGGGTTGGTATGACGTTCGGGTCAGGATTTCCAAAGCGGACAAGGAAGAATTAAAACAGTCTTGGCCCCAGTTTGCACCTATGCCGGAATTACCTGGCACTCGAGGATTTAAATCAAGGTGGCTGGTTTACTTTGCAGGGAAAGGGGAACTTAAATGACCCAGCTGGCTTTGGTGATTGATTTAAACGTGTGCGTAGGGTGCCATGCCTGCGTTACGAGCTGTAAATCGTGGAATACATCTGGTTCAGCAGGGCCACTTGCTGACGCCAATCCCTATGGTGCAGATCCATCTGGAACTTTTTTCAATCGGGTTCAGACTTATGAGGTGGGGCAATTTCCCGATACCGAAACGGTTCATTTTCCTAAATCATGCCTGCATTGTGAGGATCCTCCCTGCGTCCCCGTATGCCCGACGGGGGCAAGTTACAAGCGAGAAAGTGATGGGGTTGTGCTGGTTGATTATGACAAATGTATAGGCTGTAATTACTGTTCGTGGGCCTGCCCATACGGTGCCAGGGAGCTTGATGAGCACCGTAAGGAAATGAGTAAATGCACATTGTGTGTAGATCGTATTGATAATGAGGCGTTGCCAAAAGACGATAGAAAACCTGCTTGTGTGATGGCTTGTCCAACCCAGGCCCGTTTGTTTGGCGATATCCATGATCCAGCGTCAGAGGTTTCAGTTGCGATACGTGAGCAAGGAGGATATCAGTTAATGCCAGAGTGGGGAACAAGACCATCCAACCATTATCTGCCCCGTCGTAAAATGGTGATTCAGCTGCAAGACGATCAAGCGGGTCGAGTGGATAATCCACTCAAGGTGGATGGAAAGCTACTTAAACCCCGGATTGATGAGCCAGCTTTGGATGATGTGACATCGTGGTAAAGGTAACGATGTGGTGGTCCGGTTTACTTGCTTTCTAGAGTGAGCTTACTTGCAGAAGAAAGGGCTTTCATGAATCCAGCATTTTCGGTTATTTTCCTGACTACCCTGATAGGTGTGGGTCAAGGCCTGTTTCTGGCCCTGTATACAGCCAGGGTATTAGTTTTTGTTGGCGCCATAGCTTTACCGGATAGTCGCAGCTTTTTTGTTTTGGGCAGTGCCATTTCGTTATTTTTCCTGGCTTCTGGCCTGACTGCCTCCTTTTTTCACCTTGGGCATCCAGAACGGGCCTGGCGTGCCGTAATGAAATGGCGAACCTCCTGGTTGTCGCGCGAAGTGATTGTATTGCCTGTATTCATGCTGACCGTATTTCTGTATGGGTTAATGTGCTATCTCGGATGGCAGTCTGGCTCCAACAGGATTGCGCAAGGCGTGGTTGAAACTATTGGGGCTCTTGCTGCGGTATTGTGCATCGTGTTATTTATTTGTACCGGAATGGTCTATGCGTCAATCAGGTTTCTGCAGGAGTGGGCAAGTCCGCTGACCCTTATAAATTACTTTTTGTTGGGCTCCATGTCAGGCTACACGTTAGCAGCCGGTTTTTCTGCCTTTCTTGCACCTCATTTGATGAGGATGTATGCATGTATTGCATTTAGCCTGATTGTTATATCATTCATGACCCGAGTGGCTTCCTTATATCGTAATGCCAGAATTAGACCTTGTTCAACGGTACAAACTGCAACGGGTATTTACCATCCGAAAGTGGTCCAGAAAGCCCAAGGATCCATGGGCGGATCATTTAATACCCGTCATTACTTTCATGGTAAAACCAGGCAGGTTATCCGTTCTGTGAAATGGATCTTTCCAGTTCTGGTGTTTGTTTTACCAGCCTTGCTATTGGCAGGTTCATTATCTGATATCGCACACCCATTTTTATTGATTGTGACATTTGTTATTCAGTATGTAGGATTACTGGCAGAAAGATGGTTCTTTTTTGCTCAGGCTAATCACCCACAGAATTTATATTATCAGCAGGTTTCATGAGTACCGGTGGCACTGTTTAGCTTGTGATTGCAAATCTGACATGTTCTTTTTCTTGTTACACGGCTGTTTTTTTATCCTGATGTTGGCTGGCAGGCAGTCGAACTTAAATGCGATGCAAGCGATTCCGTTCACTGCGATTCGTACTGACCTTGGGCTTCGAAAGCTATGCGTATTGTGCGCTCGGCAACCCCGGGGGGAATGCTTTGGTATTTTTTCATGGCCCCACCCCTCAAATGCAGGAGCCTCGTCGCAGCGGTTTGGCATAAATGTTCACCAGATGGTCGTAGGAGTCTGGGTCTGCCGAATCTTCGATACAGGAGACAACCGTGTAACCGGCGATTGTCCCAGACTGGTTGTGGCAGGCAAGGCGCACGGCTTCTCGCACGTTCACGGCGTTCTCGGAAATGGCGCCGAGGCAATTGATTTGCATCCTGGCCCTGACGGTTTCGCGCTCGCCGAGTCTGGCATCGTTCTGGCGGCCTGAGATCTGTTCATACACCACGGCGGGAAGCGGATCCTCTTCTGGGCGCGTGTCGAGATAAACCCGGGTACCCACCAGGGCGGCAAGCCCAGGGGATGCGCCGAGTAGGGAATAGACGATGGCTTCGGCCCTCATTTCTTGGTCGCCTTGTCGAGTTTATTGGTAAGTTGGATGGATGCTTCTCCAGAAATCACGAGTAGACTGGTTCTGATCGAAGGTAATGCACTTGCATTGACATGGTAAGGCGTTTGCATTACCATGCAAATTATCAACCTTTTTGACTGGAAAGCATTATGTCTGCCACCCTCGAAGCTGAATCTACGCTGACTGACCGTTACCAGACCACGGTGCCAGAAACCGTGCGCCGCGTGCTTCGCCTCGGCAAGCGTGACAAGATCCGCTACACCATTCGCCCCAGCGGTGAGGTAGTGCTGACGCGCGTCGGTAGCGCCGGTGAGGACGATCCTGTGCTGGGCCAGTTCTTGGGTTTCCTGGCACACGACATCGCTAACCATCCAGATCGTCTCCAGGCTGTCGATGCGGGCCTGATACAGCGCATCCGCTCGCTCGTCGGAGACGTCGAAGCCGATCCCGATGCTGTCCTGTCGGCGGGCGATGAATGAGAGCAAGCCAGCCAGCCCCAGTTGTCATCAATGGCTGGACGGTTTTTGCCCATCCTCTGTTCCTCGTCCAACTTGACGCTTTAATCCAGAAGGTTGAGGTGCTCAAACAGAAGGATCTGACTGGCTTCACCAAGAAAAACGCTAGCAAGCGACTGGCAGCGATTGCCAAACTGGTGTTCGAGGTGATCCCGCAGGATCCTGCAAGGTCGGAATACCGGCAGGGCAACACCCTCGGCGAAGATCACAAACACTGGTTTCGTGCCAGGTTCTTTCAGCAGTACCGGCTGTTTTTCCGCTACCACGAACAAGCCAAAGTGATCGTTTTAGCTTGGGTGAATGACGAAGACACCAAACGGGCCTATGAGAGCGGCGATGACGCCTACCGGGTATTCCGCAAGATGCTGGAAAGCGGGCACCCTCCAGATGACGGGGATCAGTTGCTGACCGAGGCGCGCGCCGAAGTCACGCGTCTACAGCAGATCGCTGCCAGCGTGGTACAGCCGTAGTTCCAGATCGCCGAACGTCTTGCCCCCCCCTCATTTCTTGCCCGCCTTGTCGATTTCCTTAGGGATGCGGTCACGCATGTAATCCGCCATGGTCTGTATGACATCTGCCGCTTTGTCATCATGTGCCGCAGGGCACACATGGCACACGGAAAACAGGGCGGAGCCGCGCGTGGCGCGGGGTAAAGCCACGAAGTGAAAAAGCCGACTAAGAACAGTCGGCTTTCTAAATTGGTGGCCAGGGGCAGAATCGAACTGCCGACACGCGGATTTTCAGTCCGCTGCTCTACCGACTGAGCTACCTGGCCAATCATAACAAGAAGCGTGATTATAGTCGTTTCTACCATGTTTTAAAAGACTGGTTGGGAATCATTGTGATGATTATTTGGCAGCATTTGAAATGGCTGTTCCCATTTGTTGCATATCCTTACCAAAACCAGCAATGGTATTGCTGCAGCCGGAAAGGAAAATAAAAAAGAATGAAAGTCCAAGAAAACGCGTGATAGTCATGTTGAAGCTCGTTAAAAGATAAAGTAATTATGCCTTAAATTAAAAAGGATTTAGAGATTTGTTTTGCAATTTTAAAACTGATTTTAGATATCGGGAAAATGCATGGTTAGACCTTACTTTCAGGGTAGAGTGCGTTGTTATGGGTGTTTTGGAATAGGAGGCGCAAAACGCAGGCTGCCAGCAATCCTGTTCCAAGCATTGATAAGGCCGATAGCAGCTGTAAGAGAGGCGATTTCCTGTGTGGAAAACTCAAGCTTTAGCTCATTATAAATTGTTTCGGTTATGGCTTGGTCTGCCATGCGGGTAAGAGCTTCTGACCAGGCAAGTGCTGCAGCTTCCTTTTTAGAAAAAAAACCTGATTCCTGCCAGGTGGGCAGGAGATCAATTTTTTCATGGGCTACATTTAGCTGGCGAGCTTTGTTCAGGTGCAGTTGGAGGCAAAAGGCACAGCCGTTGATTTGAGAGACACGGATTTTTATGAGTTCAAGGAGCATTTTATCCAGCCCCAAGCTTTCTACTGCTTTGCTTAATTCACGTAATGAGGGAATGACCCCGGGAGCAAGTTGTTCATATTCGGCAAAATCAATGTAGGGATGCATATGGTTACAATATAAGGGGTTTGCTTAATCAGGACAGGGTAACAGGTCTAGGATTCATGTTAATCGTTTGTTTGAATGAAGGCAATTGCATTCGTGTTGGTTTGAATTTATAGAGACATTGAATCAAGAGGTATTGTAATTGGAATACAGGTAAACCCTGCTAGTTCTGAAGGGGGATTTTTAGCAGGACTATTAAACAAAGGCCCCGCTAGCGGGGCCTTTGTTTGGGTATAACGGAAAATTACATCATTCCATCCATACCGCCCATACCACCACCACCCATTGGCGCAGATGGTTTTTCTTCTGGAATCTCAGCCACCATACATTCAGTGGTCAGCATGAGCCCCGAAATAGAGGCTGCATTCTGCAGAGCAGAGCGGGTTACTTTGGTTGGATCTAGAACACCCATGTCTACCATGTCACCATAGGTGTCAGAAGAGGCGTTATAGCCAAAATTGCCCTTGCCTTCACTGACAGTGTTGACCACGACAGAGGGCTCTGCTCCGGCATTGGCTACAATCTGGCGTAAAGGCTCTTCCATGGCGCGAAGGACAATCTTGATGCCTGCTTCCTGGTCGACATTGTCGCCCTTGATATTATTGATTGCCTTACGGGTCCGCAGCAACGCTACCCCACCACCTGGAACAATGCCTTCTTCAACGGCTGCACGGGTAGCATGCAAGGCATCTTCAACACGGGCCTTTTTCTCTTTCATTTCGACTTCGGTTGCAGCACCAACCTTGATGACGGCTACACCACCGGCAAGTTTGGCAACGCGTTCTTGCAGCTTTTCACGATCATAGTCCGAGGTGGCTTCTTCAATCTGTTTGCGAATCTGCTTGACGCGCCCTTCAATATTGGATGCGTTGCCGCTTCCATCAATAATCGTGGTGTTTTCCTTGCCAATTTCAATCCGTTTGGCCTGGCCTAGATCGTTGAGTGTGATTTTTTCAAGGGAAAGACCAAGTTCTTCAGCAATGACGGTACCACCAGTCAGAATGGCGATATCTTCCAGCATGGCCTTACGGCGATCACCAAAGCCTGGCGCCTTGACTGCACAAGTCTTGAGAATACCGCGCATGTTGTTGACCACCAGTGTAGCCAATGCTTCACCATCGACATCTTCGGCAACGATAAGCAAAGGGCGTCCTGCTTTAGCGACCTGTTCCAGAGCAGGCAGCAAATCGCGGATGTTGGAAATTTTCTTGTCATGCAAGAGCACATAAGGATTTTCCAGTATGGCAGCCTGCTTGTCAGGATTGTTGATAAAGTAGGGGGACAAATAACCGCGATCAAACTGCATCCCTTCAACTACATCCAGCTCATTTTGCAGCCCTGAGCCATCTTCGACAGTGATGACACCTTCTTTGCCTACTTTTTCCATGGCTTCGGCAATGATATTGCCAATGGATTCATCCGAATTGGCTGAAATAGAACCAACTTGAGCGATTTCTTTATTGGTGGTGCAGGGTTTTGAAATTTTCTTCAGTTCTTCCACGGCGCTGTTGACAGCTTTGTCGATGCCCCGCTTCAAATCCATTGGATTCATGCCAGCTGCAACATATTTCATTCCTTCCCGAACAATGGCCTGGGCTAGAACTGTTGCAGTGGTGGTGCCGTCACCGGCGATGTCTGAAGTCTGGCTGGCTACTTCCTTGACCATTTGTGCACCCATGTTTTCGAACTTGTCGGCCAGGGTGATTTCTTTGGCAACTGAAACACCATCTTTGGTAATGGTAGGGGATCCATAGGAGCGATCAAGTACCACATTACGGCCTTTAGGGCCCAGGGTTACTTTGACGGCATCAGCCAAGGTGTTGACGCCAGTTATCATGCGTTGGCGAGCGCTGTCTCCAAAACGTACTTCTTTTGCAGGCATATTAATCTCCTCTCTGTAATTCTGTTTAGGCTTCTACTACGCCCATAATGTCTTCTTCGCGCATGACAAGCAGTTCCTCACCGCTGACTTTAACGGTCTGTCCGGAATATTTACCAAAGAGCACCCGGTCTCCAACCTTAACGTCAAGCTTGCGAACCTCACCACTGTCAAGAATGCGTCCATTGCCTACAGCAATGATTTCGCCTTGATCGGGTTTTTCTGCTGCGGTATCCGGAATGACGATACCCGATGCGGTCTTGCGTTCCTCTTCGAGCCGCTTGACAATAACACGGTCATGTAAAGGGCGGATTTTCATTCTCCAAGTCTCCTGATCTATTATTGCGATTAAGTTGATACGAAATCTGTCCTGGCTGGCCATCAGGAAGGCGCTTTACAGCGCTATCCGGTTTGTTTCTCTCATTTCGTGCAGAGATAAACCCATGTTTTTTAGCATGTTGGCACTCATCGCCAGCGAGTGCTAATAATAAGGTGTTATGAAGTAAATTTCAAGGGGGGTGGGGTTTGAATTGCGACAATCTTTCATTTATTAAGCGAAGCCACCAAGCGGTCTGGCATCCTTGCACCCAGATGAAGGCTCAGGAGTCCTTACCTCCTCTGGCCGTATCTCGGGGCGAAGGCATCTGGCTATATGATTATGAAGGAAAAAGATATCTGGATGCGATTAGTTCTTGGTGGGTGAACCTGTTTGGTCACTGTCATCCTTTTATCAATGCTGCCTTGACGGCACAGCTTAATACACTTGAGCATGCGATGCTGGCCGGACTTACGCATGAACCGGTTATTCGTCTTTCAGAACGTTTGTCAGAGAAAACCGGAGGTAGTTTGGGGCATTGCTTTTATGGTAGCGATGGATCAAGTGCCACCGAGATCGCCTTGAAGATGAGCGTTCATTATTGGCAAAACCGGGGGCGGCCAGGCAAAACCAGGTTTATCAGCCTGGAAAAGGGATACCACGGAGAAACCATCGGTGCGCTTTCTGTGACGGATGTGCCCATGTTCAGGCAAGCCTATAGTTCCATGCTTCGGCCGAACCTGATTGTTCAATCTCCAGATTCCCGGTTGGCGCAATCTGGAGAAACTGCTCAGGGTCCGGTTCAAAGAGCGCTTCTGGACCTGGAAAAGACATTGAAGAAACATCATGATTCGGTAGCGGCCTTTATTGTTGAACCTTTGGTTCAAGGCGCAGCGGGTATGGTGATGTACCCTGCCGAATATTTGAAGGCTGCGGGCGAGCTATGCAGGCAATTCCAGGTTCATTTTATTGCCGATGAGATTGCTGTGGGTTTTGGTCGGACAGGCACTTTTTTTGCCTGTGAGCAGGCCGGGGTAATACCTGATCTGCTTTGCCTGTCAAAGGGAATTACCGGGGGATATTTACCCCTTTCGGTTGTGTTGTCCAGCGATGATATATTTTCAGCGTTTTATGATGTCCGTCTTAATAAAGGGTTTTTGCATTCTCATTCCTATACGGGTAATGCCCTGGCTTGTGCTGCTGCTAATGCGGTGCTGGATCTTTTTGAGCAGGCTGCGGTTTTGCAGGATAATCAAATCAAGGCAGCCAGGATGAACGAGCTATGCATTCCTATTAAAGATCATCCAGATGTCCGTCATTTTCGTCATATGGGCATGATCTGGGCATTTGAGGTAAAAAGTGATCGCCCTGGCTTTTCTGACTGGTTTCATGAGCAAGCCAAACAAAAAGAACTGCTGATTCGTCCGATTGGTCATAGTGTTTATTTTATGCCACCTTACATTATCAATGAGGAAGACATGCATCATCTGGTGAATGGCGTAATGGAGATCCTGGCATTGTGAACTGTCTCCTTTCCTTTTTCATGGCTGTTTTATTGGGGATGTATGGCATATCAGCATCTGCCCATGAAGTTAAACCTCTGCCTGCTTCCTTGAAGGCAACCCTGGCAGCGCTGGGTGTGCCCGGGAAAGATGTTCATATTTATGTCAGAGGGGTTCATGCCCATAAGACCCTGTTAGCGTATCATGCCAGACAGGTTGTTTCACCGGCTTCAACCATGAAGCTGGTGACGACATACTCTGCCCTGTACCGGTTTGGCCCCGCCCATGTATTCAAGACCGCTGTTTATTTCAGGGGCAAGATTAGCCATGGTGTGCTTCATGGTGATCTGGTGATTCACGGGGGTGGGGATCCAGATTTAACCTTGCAGCGGTTCTGGTTGATGGTACGGACAATCCGACGGGCAGGGATTCGTGCCATACAGGGCAATCTTGTTCTGGATGAGCGTCATTTTAGTCTTCCTCCTTTTGATCCGGCAGCATTTGATCATCATCCTCAAGACGTCTATAACACAGGGCCAAATGCCTTGTTGGTAAATTTTGATGCGACCCGGTTTTATCTGACGCCATCTGGTCAGGGTGTCAGGCTTTATTTTGATCCGGACATGAACCTGTTTCAGATCAACAATCAGGTCAGGCTGACATCAGGACCTTGCAAAGATTTTGAGGACGGGATTCATATTAAGGTGAATCAAACCGGTTCAAGAGTAAAAGCCCGCCTGATGGGGCGTTATCCGGCCCAGTGCAAGGAGCGATCATTAAATTACAGGTTGCTTGGCAATACAGCCTATGTGGGTGCCCTTTTCCAATCGTTATGGCATGAGCTTGGAGGAACGTTTTCCGGCGGGGTCAAGAGAGGACGGGTTGAACCTGGCGATACCAAGCTGCTTGACTGGAAATCACGCCCACTGGCTTCCATGATCCGGGACATGAATAAATTCAGTAATAATGTCATGGCCCGTATCCTGTTCCTGGATCTTTCAGACAAGACGCCGGCGACGCTTGAAGCGTCCCGTCAGGTAGTCGAGCAGATCCTGGCTGAATCCGGGCTGCATTTTCCAGAGCTCATTATTGAAAATGGTTCAGGCCTTTCACGCCGTGCACAGATAAATGTCCAACATCTGGGCCAGCTACTCAATGTGGCCTGGCATAGCCCGTTCATGCCGGAATTTGTAGCCTCATTGCCTGTTCTGGGACAAGACGGAACGCTGCGTAAACGCCTGCGACATGGGCCTGTCGCAGGGCGGGCTCATATTAAGACGGGAACACTGGATAATTCGGATGCGATAGCCGGCTATCTCGATGATGCCTATCAGCAGAACTGGATAGTTGTGTGTATTGTGGAAAACACACCTGAAATGAAAGCCAAGCGAATTGAGGATACCTTATTGATGTGGCTTTATCGACATTAGCAGTCTGCTCCAGGAATCTTAGGGTGAGGGCAACTGTTTATTACAGCCTGGCTGACCGGAGGTTAATCCAGATTCAAGGAAGGCCATAGCTCATCAATTCGTTTCTGGACTGATTTATCCATATGAATGGGTTTACCCCATTCCCGCTTGGTTTCACTCATCCACTTATTGGTTGCATCGATGCCCATTTTTGAGCCAAGACCAGAGACAGGTGAGGCAAAATCGAGGTAATCAATGGGGGTATTCTCAACCAGGAGTGTATCCCGAGCAGGATCTACCCGGGTTGTCAGGGCCCAGATGACCTCTTTCCAGTCCCGAATATGGATATCTTCATCCATGACAACGACGAACTTGGTGTACATGAACTGGCGAAGAAAAGACCAGACGCCAAACATGACTCGTTTGGCGTGTCCCGGGTATTGTTTTTTTATGGAAACGAGGGCCATACGATATGAACAGCCCTCCGGGGGCAGGTAAAAATCCGTAATTTCGGGAAACTGTTTTTGCAATAGTGGTATAAATACCTCATTGAGGGCGGCACCCAGCACGGCTGGCTCATCGGGGGGTTTTCCTGTATAGGTGCTATGATAGATAGGGTTTTTTCTCATGGTCATTCGGGTGATGGTGAAAACAGGGAAGTATTCCTGTTCATTATAATACCCGGTATGATCACCGAAAGGCCCCTCCAGTGCAGTTTCATCAGGATCGATATAGCCTTCTAGAATGATTTCTGCTGAAGCAGGCACTTCGAGATGATTGGTGGTGCACTGTGTGATTTCCGTTTTCCCCCCACGCAAGAGTCCTGCAAATTGATATTCAGATAATGTGTCAGGTACAGGAGTGACAGCTCCTAACAAGGTTGCAGGATCGGCGCCCAGGGCGACAGCAAGGGGGAAGCGTTCTCCTGGATGGGTCTGTTTGAATTCCTGAAAATCCAAAGCGCCCCCTCGATGGGCAAGCCAGCGCATGATGACCTTGTTGGGCGCAATTACCTGTTGTCGATAAATACCCAGATTCTGCCGGGTCTTGTTCGGACCACGGGTGATGACTAACCCCCAGGTGATGAGTGGCGCAACATCACCCGGCCAGCAGGTCTGAATGGGTAAACGGCCCAGATCGACCTGATCTGCATCCCAGATGATATCCTGACAGGGCGCTGAGGCCACCCTTTTGGGGGCCATATTGAGAACCTGTTTGAGGACAGGCCATTTATCCCAGGCATCTTTCAGACCTTTTGGGGGCTCTGGTTCTTTTAGGTAGGCAAGAAGTCTGCCAATTTCCCTGAGCGCATCAACAGTATCTTCGCCCATTCCTAATGCAACACGTTTAGGTGTGCCAAACAGATTGGTTAGAACTGGTATGTCCGATCCTTTAGGGTGAGTAAAAAGCAGGGCTGGCCCCGCTTTACGCAAGATCCGGTCTGAAATTTCTGTCATTTCCAGGCAAGGAGAGACCGGCGTATGAATGTGGCGTAATTCATGGCATGACTCCAATAACCCGATAAAGTCCCGAAGATCCTTGTATTTCATGGTCTAACCTCTTATTGGAAACGCATAGTCCAGAAAGATGCCGGCAAAGATGGCGGCACCTACCCAGTTATTGTGTAAAAACGCCTTAAAACAATCTGCCCGATCTCGTTTTCGAATAAGTCCATACTGGTAGCTGATGAGTCCCAGGGCCACCAGTAACCCTGCATTAAAGAAAAGATGACGGTGCAGGTATACCCCAATCGCATAGAGGATGCCTATCAGGGTGATGTGACACAGCATGATGATGGCTATATCATGCTTTCCGAATAACAGGGCTGATGAACGGATGCCTAGATGAATATCATCATTCCGGTCTACCATGGCATATTCTGTATCATAGGCGACAGACCAGAAGATGTTTGCAATCAGGAGAATCCAGGCCACATTGGATAGATGTCCGGTTTGGGCGGCGAAAGCCATGGGGATGCCGAAACCAAAAGCCACACCCAGATAAGCCTGAGGAAGGGTAAAAAAACGTTTGGTATAAGGATAGCTTGCAGCAAGTAGCAAGGCTGGTATGGAAAGCAGAATGGTTAATCCATTCAGGGGCAGGATAATTAAAAAACTGAGCAAGCATAACATTACCGTCAGAACAAGTGCCTCACTGTGGCTGATTTCCCCGGTGGCAAGCGGGCGGTTTCGGGTACGTTCAACATAAGGATCAATTTTGCGATCGGCATAGTCATTCATGACACATCCCGCGGACCGCATGAGCAGTGTTCCCAGCATGAATATGGTGGTAATGAGTGGATTGGGGTGGCCATTTGAAGCTATCCAAAGAGCCCACAAAGTGGGCCAGAGCAGCAATAGCGCTCCAATAGGCCGGTTCAGGCGCGTTAAGTGGATGTAAAGCCTCAGACGATTGGCTCTCATGGGTTCAGTCTTAAAATTCCAGGCAAGAATACATCAGTGACCAGTATGGGTCGATGATTGAGTTTAAAGATTGAAGCACGGGCATACAAGGGGCCGGTCAAGTTCAGGTTCCTGGGGTAGAGAGGGTGGCCAGGATGGATTTTAAAGATTTGAACGGCTTTTCGCCGCATGCTCTTACTGGAAAATAGCGTATCGCCCAAAGGACGTTGCCTCAAGGTGCGAATGGGGGTATATCGCCCTGCTAACGAATGCCGTGGAAGAATGCTTCTGGCATAGACCACGGCCGAACCTTCTGCCATGAGCCAGACTTCTCGCACCTGAGAGATTTTTGGGTGCGACATTCCCAGCAGTCGGGTTTCGAAGGCCATTAATCTTCCTGTTCCCTGGTAGAGAAGATGAACCGAGAAGTGGTGGCAGTGGTTCCGGATTTTACGGGTGAGAGAGCGGGGATCCCGAAGCCATGATCCATATGAATCAAGTGAAAGAAGATGGGATCCGGGAAGGATTTTAGGTTGTTTCATGCCTGTCTTTCCAGAAGGCCTAATCGTGAATAATGGATGTTCATCAGGTCGTATTATATCTTCAAGTTGGTTTGGTTGTTTTATCTTGTTTATTTGATGTCAGGCCAATGAACAAATCAGGATGTGGTTTTATGCCAGCAGGAAATCAGCCGCCTGGCCTAGCCACCGATCCAGATGTTTCTGGACGGTTTCCCGATCATTGAGTATCAGGCTAGACAGGTTACGTGCCTGTTCAAGTAGATCAAGATCCTGTTCGATATTGGCAAATTTAAGTAGCGGCGTTCCTGATTGGCGTGCGCCAAGATATTCGCCGGGTCCCCGTAACCGGAGATCTTGTTGGGCGATTTCAAATCCATCACTGTGCTCAGCTATGATTTGCAGTCTTGCCCGGGCTTGATCGGATAGGGGGGGCTGAAAGAGCAGGACACAGGCGCTTTGTGTTTTTCCTCTGCCCACCCGCCCCCGGAGCTGGTGGAGTTGGGCAAGGCCCATCCGTTCGGCATGGTCAATAATCATGAGGCTTGCATTGGGGACATCCACCCCAACTTCAATGACAGTGGTGGCAACAAGCAGGTGAATCTGGCCAGATACAAAGGCTGCCATGATATCTGTTTTTTCCTTGGGTGATTTTTTACCGTGAATTAATCCGACGTTAAGGTGAGGAAAATGGGTACTCAGTTCGGCATGGGTCTTTATGGCAGCCTGGAGTTCCAGTAGATCTGAATCTTCAATAAGGGGGCATACCCAGTATGCCTGACGCCCACTGGCACATGCAGCTTCGACTCTTTGCATGACTTCATTGCGACGGGAGGTATTGATAAGCCGGGTCAGGACAGGTGTTCGTCCAGGAGGTAGCTCGTCAATGACAGATACATCCAGATCAGCGTAATAACTCATGGATAAGGTCCTGGGGATGGGGGTGGCGCTTAGCATGAGTTGGTGTGGATGGCGGCCTTTGCGGCGAAGCTTCAGGCGCTGCTCTACACCAAAGCGGTGTTGTTCATCAATGATGGCAAGTCCAAGCCCGCTGAAATCAACTGTCTCCTGAATGAGGGCATGTGTTCCTATAACCAGGTTAGCATGGCCGTTTTTGATATCAGTGAGTGAGGTTTCACGCTCTCGCGGATTCTTTGCGGCAAAAAGGGATACGATTCGGATACCTAGAGGCTCCAGCCAGTTTTTAGCCTTGAGGTAATGCTGTTCTGCCAGAAGCTCTGTTGGGGCCATCAAGGCTGCCTGATAGCCTGATTCGATTGCATCCAGGCAGGCCATGAAAGCGACCAGGGTTTTCCCGCAGCCCACGTCACCTTGCAGCAGGCGCTGCATGGGATGACCCTGGGTAATGTCCTGTCTTATCTGTTGCATTGCCCGTTTTTGTGCTTGGGTTAACGGGAAAGGTAGATGTGCAAGCAAGGTTTCTACAAGGTGACCTTTGGGATTCATGACAGGCGCATCATGATTGCGCCGACGTTCATAATGCAGGCGCATTGATAACTGCTGGGCAAGCAATTCATCGAATTTGATTCGTCGCCAGGCCGGGTGTTGCCCTGATTCCAGTTCGGCAAGAGAAATATCAGCTGGAGGATGATGCAATGTCATGATTGATTCTGAAAAACCAGGCAACCCTAGTTTGAGAATCAGATCAGAAGGAAGGGTGTCTGACAGATTCGAATCAGACAGGACAGAATCTATCAGTTTTCTCAAGGAGGACTGGGACAGGCCGGCTACAGTTGGATAGATTGGAGTCAAGTTTTGAGGCAGGGAGCTTTCACCCTTGATTAATCGATAGCGGGGATGGATCATTTCAATGCCCAGAAATCCCAGTCGGGCTTCCCCATAGGCGCGAAGCTTTACTCCTGGGATCAACTGCTTGACTTGGCTGCCATAGAAATGAAGGAATCTTAAAATGATTTCACCTTCATCATCCCGAAGATGACAGATTAGCATTCTTTTGGGTTTGGCCTGGATATAGGATTTATAGATGGTTCCTTGAATCTGGACGGACCTGTTGGGCTGGATCTCAAGTATTGGCTGGATTTTTGTCTCATCTTCATAGCGAAGTGGTAAATGCAAGATTAAATCCGAGCGGCGTGACAGGCCAAGTTTAGCCAGAGGATTGGACATTGAATGGTGGGTTTTACCGGATTTCACCGGATCTGGTGTCTTACTGCTGTTCACAGCCATAGCCAGGCTGCAGTTCTATGATCTTCAAGGGGAACTGGTTCTATCATCGTGCATGCGCCCTATTAAAAAACCAGAAGAGAAGAGGTTCCTCACAGTTTATGAAGTCCTGCCCTTGGTCTGCCAAGGACAGGCCATGAGCAGGAAAGCTGCTTCTGTCAGGTTCTATCCTAGATAAAGAACAGCATCGACCTCGACCATGGCACCTCTTGGGAGGGAAGATACACCCAGTGTGGCACGAGTCGGGTACGGCTTTGAGAAGCGGGTTTCCATCATGTCATTGACATGCAGGAAATAATCCAGCGTAGTCAGGTAAATGTTGATTTTGACAATTTTGTCCAGACCTCCTCCAGCTGCTTTGGCGATGGCCTCGATGTTGTCAAAAATCTGTTCAAGTTGGGCATCAATCCCGTCAGACAATTCCTCGGTAACCGGATCAAGTCCGATTTGTCCGGACAGGAAAACAAAATCTCCGGTTCGGATGGCCTGGGAATAAGGGCCGATAGCTGCGGGAGCCTCGTTGGTTTCTACGATTTGTTTTGTGGCCATGTTGTTCTCCTTCATGTCAGTTATTTGGATGCCGAGGCTTGGTCGCGTGATATTTTGACTACTTCGGGTATGGTGCGTAGCGCCCGTATGATTTTGGCCAGATGCACCCGATCTTCTACCTGAATCCTGAAATACAGGCTGGTATAGGCACTTCCATCATCTTCGCTCATGCTTACATTGTTGATATTTGATCCGGCTTCCGCAATCCGGGTGGCTGCTTGAGCCAGGACCCCCCTTTGATTGGCTACAATGACCCGCAAGGTGACCATATAATATTGTTTGGGAGCCATTTCATCCCATTCAATATCGACCCATCTTTCAGGATGGCCCCGTCCCTGAGTGATGGCAGGGCAATCGGCTGTATGGACGATGAGTCCTTTTCCTTTGTGCAAATAGCCGACTATGGGGTCACCAGGGATTGGGCTGCAGCATTTACCAAGCTGAATGGCATGACCTTCATTTCCGCTGATTTTGATCTGTCCTGCAGGTTTGATATCTGTTGGTGCCTCGTTCATGGCCAGAAGCTGGCGCGCAGTGACTGTATTGACGCGTTTTCCCAGTCCGATTTCTGCCAGAATATCCTGTTTGTTTTTCATTCCAGTCTGGATCAGCAGTTCATCCCACATGGCTTGAGAAATGGTCTCAGGCTGGATCCGCATTTTTTTGAGAGACTGTTCGAGCAATCGTTCCCCTAATTCGGCTGATTCCTGGTATTGCATGCTTTTCAGATAATGGCGGATGTGTGAACGTGCCTTACCAGTAATAACATAGTTAAGCCATGCTGGATTGGGCTGTGCATTAGGGGTCGTGATGATCTCGACGTGGTCTCCGTTGTTGAGCTGCGTACGTAACAGGGCAAGTTCATGGTTAATTTTTGCAGCAACACAGTGATTGCCTACATCAGTATGCACAGCGTAGGCAAAATCAACGGCCGTAGCACCCCGGGGCAAGGACATGATTTCTCCGCGGGGTGTGAATACATAGACCTCATCCGGGAATAGATCGACTTTGACATGCTCTAGAAATTCAATTGAATCGCCGGATTCTGACTGGATTTCAAGAAGGTTCTGGAGCCATTGGTGCGTTTTATGCTGCATTTCAGTCATGGCAGCATCAGGGCTTTTGTAAAGCCAGTGTGATGCAACCCCTGCCTCGGCTATACGATGCATTTCGGCGGAACGGATCTGGATTTCAATGGGGGTGCCAAAGGGCCCAAAAAGAGTGGTGTGGAGGGATTGATAGCCATTTGCCTTGGGAATGGCGATGTAATCTTTGAATTTACCAGGGATTGGTTTGTATAGATTGTGAAGGCTACCCAGTGTCAGATAGCATGCTGGTGTATCTCTGACAACGACACGGAATCCATAAATATCATAAACTTCAGAGAAAGTCAGGGATTTCCCCTGCATTTTCTTGTAAATACTGTAAAGGTGTTTCTCTCGACCGCCGACCGTGGCTTCAATCCCGGCATCATGCAGTTTGCTGCTGATAGCGGATTCTATTTTCTTGACGACTTCGCGTCGATTGCCACGTGCAGCCTTGATGGCTTTTGAGAGGACCTCGTACCGATGGGGATGCATGTAGCGGAAGCTCAGTTCCTCGAGTTCCTGGTAGATACTGTTGAGTCCGAGCCGATTAGCAATTGGAGCGTAGATTTCGACAGTCTCACGCGCAATGCGGATTCGCTTTTCTGGAGTCATTACCTCGAGGGTACGCATGTTGTGAAGACGGTCTGCGAGCTTAATGAGAATGACCCGAACATCCTGTGCCATCGCCAGAAGCATCTTCCGGAAGTTTTCTGCCTGGGCTTCTGCTGTGCTGAGAAATTCGATTTTTTCTATCTTGCTGACACCATCTACCAGTTCAGCAATAGGTTGACCAAAGCGGTGGTTGATTTCCTGTTTGGTAATTTTGGTGTCTTCAACAACATCATGAAGCAAGGCAGCCGATAGAGCCTGGGCATCAAGATGCCATTGGGCCAGGATGGTCGCAACAGCGACTGGGTGGGAAAAGTAGGGTAAGCCGCTTTTCCGGTATTGTCCTTCGTGTGCTGATTTGCTGAAGTCATAGGCTGCCTCCACCTGAGAGATGTCGTCAGGTTTTAGGTATCCATTCAGCGTTTCAACAAGTTCCAGTGCTTCGATCATGATGCAGCCAGGCCCCGGTCGGGGCCTGATCGGTCAGGTTTCGTTTTTGTATAGCGCTTCTGCGCCTACTTTGCCTGCAGCAATTTCCCGTAATGCAATCACGGTAGATTTGTCCCGATCAGGATCAAGCAGGGGAGACGCTCCGTGTGCAAGCTGCCGCGCGCGATAGGTTGCCGCAAGTGTCATCTCGAAACGGTTTGGAATGTTTTCCAGGCAGTCATCGACGGTAATTCGTGCCATATTTCCTCCAGATTATTGTGTTAGTTTTGATAAAAGTTCTGCGTGGGCTGAAAGTTGGTAAGACCGCCGCAGCCGGTTCGCCAGAACTATGCTTTCCAATTCATGCACAGCTGTTTCAAACCTTGTATTAATAATAACATAATCGAAATCGCTAACGTGTGCCATGTCGGCTTTTGCTTCAACGAGTCTGGAGTGGATGACTTCATCACTGTCTTGTGCCCGTGAGCGAAGGCGGCGTTCCAGTTCCTTCAGGGATGGAGGAAGAATGAATATGCTGGCTGTGTCTTCAAACAGTTTGCGAACCTGTGTTGCGCCTTGCCAGTCAATTTCAAGAATAATGTCTGATCCATTTTTCAGGTTTGCCTCGATAAAGGCCTTGGATGTGCCGTAATAATGCCCGTAGACCTTTGCCGATTCCAGAAAATCCCCCTGGGATTTCATTGAGAAAAATGTTGCCTGGTCAATGAAATGATAGTCTTTTCCGTTGGTTTCTCCAGGGCGTGGATCCCGTGTTGTATGGGAAATGGATAATTTAATGCGGGGATCCTTTTCAAGAAGTTTCTTGACCAGACTGGTTTTACCGGCTCCGGACGGAGCGGTAATGATGAATAGACGTCCGCTTGACAAATTGCCTCCTGTTTAATGCCTTGATCCCGTTGATAATCAGTCAGAGTCCCAGATTAAGGTTACGGTCTTGCTGATCCCATTTAATTGGCGTCGAAATGTTTCATGATCCCTGATTGCTACCTGCTCTGGTTTGGTGAAGAATGTGCTGGATTTTTCCATGAAAACAGGGCTAAGCGCTACAAACCGATTTTCTTGTATAGCTTATCATAAATCCTTTTCTTAAGGCCTAAATTCGCTCTGGATGTTCTGGAGCAGACGCCCCATACCTGACAACCACAGCGGGACCGATCCCTGATTCATCACGGCGACCGGGGATCACAATAGGTCAGCATCCGCCATACAGAACGGCTTGCCGAAGCAGGCATCGAACCCTCTGTGGGAAGCAAGCAAGACAGCCTGACC
>JAGXAQ010000020.1 GCA_018971485.1 Pseudomonadota bacterium
AGGCAGGTTGCCTGTCAGGATGATACAAACCCGGCCATAGCGCTGTACGATAGTCAAGGACAGCAGCCTGGTTCTGTCTGAATTGGCAGCCAGGCCTGAAACATCCTGTGAAATAGCCCTAAATGGCCCTGCTTTCCATGCAGCATTGGGGAAATAAGCCTTTTAAACTGTCCCGATGAGTCAGACTTCTTGTTCAGTTCTGCAAGCCAGGCCGGTACCCGCTTCTTTTGTTCATGTAAAAGAGACGGAGTACAGCAGGTGTTACCTGCCTGCCGGATCTGCTTTTTCCGTTCTGTCCATTGAGGCCGTCCTGGCATCCGCGCAGGATTTGATCGGGCGGATTCGACAGGCCATCGGAATGGACCAGGGCCGCTATGATCACGTGATGACCCCCTTGATTCGCCAGTATGCGGAAAATGTTCATCTTTTGCCTGCCCTTTCAAGAACCGGGTTTTTTGGAGCAGGAGGCTTGTTCCGCCTTGGACTTGAAGTGGGGCTTTTTTCCATGCAGGCTGTGGATGGCGTGATTTGGGAAAAAGGTCCGGGAGCCCGTTTCTTTGAACCCCGCCGTCGCTATGCCGCATTTGTAACCGGATTGTGCCTCCATTTCTATCAGGCGTTAACAGGCATGCATGTCTATGATGAGGCTGGCGAAACCTGGCCTGCTTTTCAGGAGAGTCTGTGGCAATGGGTAAAGCAGCGCCGGCAATACCAGGTTCAACCTGTTCAGGAAGCCATGCCAGAAGCAGGCAGGCATTTGTGCACTATCCTGGTTTTAAACCGGATCATGCCTCGGGCGGGGCTCCAGTTCCTCCTCGAAGGAAGCAGCCAGTTATTGGCAGACATGCTGTTGGCCCTGCAGGCAGAAGGCCATGACAGCCTGGGGAAGTTTGGGAAAATGATTCATGCGATGGATGAAAAAGTCAGGGAGCGTGAGGCGAAGGACGTTGCATCCCTGCCTTTTTTTATGCAAGAAGAAAGTGCTGTGGAAAGAGCTGACCCGATTGTGCCTTCGGAGCAATCCAATCCGGGTTCAGCCATTTTTACGAACACGGGGCAGGAAGGGAAAATGGATAAGAATACCTTTCCTGCTGCACGGTGCTCGCGGGTTGGCGTTATATTGCCATCTGATGTCCAGGAAAAAGGGCCCGGGACTGACTCTTCCGGATCCGGCAGGATATTGGCTGGCGAAAAAAAAGCCCTGTCCGGGCAGGCCAGAACGGTTCTGGAGGGGATGGTCAAGTCCTGGAAGGACGGGACGAACCCGGATGTGCGGCTACAGCCACAAGGGCTTGCCATATCATTGGCAGGTCTTATGTCCCAGGACAGGAGGGGAGCGGACATTCGGGATGAATTATGGAATCTGGGGTGGCTTTATCAGGATAGTCCGGATTGCTTGAGCAGGACTTATCCAGTCCAGATTGGGGCACGGCAGGTTCAGTGTGTGATTGTTCTGGCTGATATTGCCCGAAAACTTGGATGGCTGTCCAGTGATTCGGGTTGAAGCAGGGGAATCCCTTGAAGTTTGATCCGGATCCATTCAGGCCGGTTTATGAGGCAGGGGCCGCCCTGGCGTGGATTCTGGCCTGGGCGGGAATAGGGTTCTGGATAGCCAGTACGGGCTGTCATGTCCGAGTGTATGCCATCCCGCTTCTGATGGTTGCGGGAGCAGCGTTAGGGATGGGGTACAGGGCATGGAGCCGTCTGGCTTTCAAGGCATCCCTTAAGCGGTTTTATCTGGCGTTCATTCGCCCTGCACAATTACGGTGGCACCGGATCCGATGTCCAGGCGAGGTATTCATTGGCTATGGTTTTGACTGGCAGCCCAGACATACGGCTTGCCTGCTTCATATCCAAAACCAGGATGAAAGCGTATTTACCCTGCCTGATTGGTATGCCTGGCTTAAGACGTCTGGTTTGTACAGGGTCAATGTCTTCAGGTGGATTGAGAAGTGGTCGGGGCGATACACTGGCCTGCCTGCACAGAAAAAAAGCGGTCACCCCGAAGCGAGGCAGGTGGGCAAGCCCTGGTTACATGCCATGGAACCTGATGAAAGGCATCTTTATGTTCCAGACCAGGTGTTTGAGGGGCATACCCTGGTTCTGGGCACAACGGGTAGCGGTAAGACCCGATGGATGGAATTAATGCTGTTTCAGTCCGTTTTACGGGGAGATGTCGTTTATATCATCGATCCTAAAGGAGACCAGGGCTTGTGTGAGCGGGCACGGCAGTCCTGTATCGACTGTGGCCGGCAGGAAGCATTTTTATTTTTTCATCCGGCCTTCCCGGAACGATCCATCCGGCTGGATCCGCTGCGCAACTGGACCCGCATGACCCAGGTTGCCAGCCGGCTGGCTGCATTGCTGCCGGTATCGAATGAGACAGGTGATCCGTTTACCGGGTTTGCCTGGGATGTGCTCAATTCCATTGTAGGGGGCTGTGTCTATCTTCTGAAACGCCCGACGCTGACCCGGCTTCGCCAGTATGTTATCAATGGCCCTGATCACCTGATGAAACAGGTACTGGAAAAATTTTTTGATGAGATGATCCCGGGCTGGAAAGACAGGATCCTGGCTGATTCCCATCCGGTACGGCCATCGGGTAAAACCGGCCGGCGCCAGCCTGGGTTACATGATGAGATCCTGTCAGCCTATATGGATTACTATCGCAGTGCAGTGCCAGAAGCCCTGAAAGTCACCGAAGTGAATGCCTTGCTGGCCCTGACAGAACATAACCGTGAGCATCTGGGCAAAATGCTGTCTGCCCTCGTTCCCATCCTGTCGCAACTGACCACAGACCCGCTTCATGATCTTCTGTCTCCGGATGTTGAGGATATTCATGATCCACGACCGATCTTTGATACCTGGAAGTTCATCCAGGGAGGCCATGTCGTGTATGTGGGGCTTGACTCCTTGTCAGACAAGACAGTGGGTGCTGCCATCGGGTCCTTGCTCCTGGCTGATTTGGCCTCGGTGGCCGGGGCCATTTACAACTATGGCCCGGCACCGGATTCGGTTGAACAGAAACAGGTATCAGACCCCGGTTTGCCAGCACGCCGGATCAAGGTTTTTGTTGATGAAGCTGCCGAATGCATCAATGGGCCGCTGATTCAGTTGCTGAACAAGGGCCGGGGTGCACATTTTGAGCTGGAGATTGCCATGCAGACCCTGGCTGACCTGAGTGCAGCTTTAGGCGGGGAGGAGCGGGCAAGAATGGTGCTGGGTAACTGCAACAATCTCATTGCCTTTCGGAGCAAGGATGGCAAGACACAGCAGTATATCGTGGAGAATTTCGGGCAGACGGCTGTTGCGGTCCGCTCTGAATCCCGGTCCGTAAGCCAGCGCTCCGGGGACTGGGAAGGCCAGTTCAGCGGGCATGCCGGCCTGTCGTTCAGTGAATCAAGGACAGACCGGATTCCTGCCGCTACCCTGGGTGATCTGCCTGATTTGCATTATTTTGCCTCGGTCGCAGGAGGCCGCATCATTAAAGGGCGGATTCCAATTGTGTCTGAAGCGGTTTTTGTGGATTGAGTGCAGCGCCTGTTTCCTGGAATGGAAGACCCTGTACAAGCGGGCTCTGAATGAGAGGGTGAGGGTATGGGCCATTTTCGATTCTGGCTGGTTCTGTCGGCCCTGCTGTTTTTTGTTCAGCCTGTTTTCGTTTCTCAAGGCGAGGCAAGCCAGGTGATACGGGAACAAAACGAGGATCTGAGGGATGCGTTTGGCCCTTTGCAAAGCCAAAGGGTTCTTAAGGCAGCCTTTCGGGATTATTCTGTTATGCGGGTTGCACTGAAACAGATGCATCTGTTAGATAAGGCTGATTTTCAGGTTTCCTCCAAAGATCTTGTTCAGGTTCAGGCCAATCGGCTCATGCTTTCCTTGCATCTGCCGGAGGAAGGCTCCCTTGCAGGATGCTTCCTGTTTCTCCTGTTGGTACACTGGCGTATTGTTATTTTGTGGATGCCGTATGCCGGGGCTTTTTTTGGGGCAGCCCTGGTTCAGGGGTGGGTCTTCAGGAAAACAAGAAAGCAGTCCGTTCCGGCCTGCCGTCCTGCTGTATATGGCCGTCTTTGCCATCTTTTGATCGTGTATGCAGGGCTCTTTCTGATGGGGCTGATAGCCCCTGTTGTGTTCAGTCCGGCCAGAATGGAATGCTGGGTGGCCCTGGGATCCATTTTCATCCTGTTCTGGATGGTGCATGCCCCGGCTAAATAAATAAGGGATTTTTTATAAAGAGGTTTTCTTGCAGTAGCAGTAGATAAACTGCTGGATCTGGCCCAAAGGGGTATGGTGGGTTTCCCTTTGATGTCCAATGAGCTCAAAACTGAAACCGAATTCGGTATGAAGGCTTTCTGGCTGATAGCGCATGACTGGCAGCCCACTGCATTGTTCGGGGCCATCTTCGGCAAAAGTGGCCATGATGACATAGCCTCCTGGACGAAGGGCATGCATGACCTGTCCGATATAGCGTTGACGATCTGCCGGGTGGGTCAGGAAATGAAAAACAGCCCGGTCATGCCAGATATCAAACTGATGGGCGGGAAAGGCGACCTGGGTGATGTCGGCTTCTATCCAATGGATTTTTGAGGCCTGTTCTCCCATCCGGAGCCGGGCTGCCTTAATGGCGTGAGAAGATAAATCAAGAACGGTCAGATTGGTATAGTTCAAGGCAAGCAGATCATCGGCCAGAACGGATGTCCCTCCTCCAACATCCAGAATGGCTGCATCCTCACCAAGCCCTGTATGACGAATCATGTGCACGGACAGATCCGCATGTTTCTGAAACCAGCTTACCTCATCAGGGAGTTTGTGTCGATAGACCTGTTCCCAATGTTCTTTCGGATTCAACGGGTTTCTCCTTGCTTGTTACGCATGGGGGGAGGCATCTGCCTGATAGGATGCATGCAAGCTTGAACCGGATTCTGGTGAGCGGTGGTGACATGGATCACAGGCAATCTAAAAACAGGTTATGCGTTTAATGGATTATCAGCCCATTTTAATTTTGATACCATTTTTATTTGCAACGGTTTTGCTGTATTTACTTTCTGCAATGGATATGCAGTATGTTTAAAAACAGCATGTCCGTTGTACAACGTTTCTGTCGCGAACCACGCAGGATTTCCGGTTTGGCACCACCGTCTTGTCGAAGGCAAACCCGCACATATTCCACGGTTGCCGGATGAGGCCCGGGTTCGGATTTCCAGGCTTGCAGGCATATCATGCTTCCATTATAGTTGGCCTATGAAAAAGCAAAGGCATTTGGCATGGCAGGGCCGAGGGTTCTGGAGGCACATCCATGGGGCCGTTATGGCCTCCCAAAAACGGTTGCCGTCTTACCTTCTTTACCCGGCATGAAGACTGAAACCGGGGGCAGACCGGGTCAAAAGCCAAAGCAGGATGAGGGACACCATTCAGGATGAGATCCGGTTAAGATGAGAACACTCTTGATTGAAGATGACCCCAAAACGGTGTCCTATCTTTCCCGCGGGCTTAGTGAGCATGGCTTTTTGTGTGATATTGCCCAGGATGGGCAGGAGGGGCTCCATCTGGCTTTGACCGCGGAGTATGATCTGGTCATTCTGGATGTGATGCTGCCCAGGCTTGATGGGTGGGGCGTTCTCAGAGGCATTCGCGCTGCGGGGCAGTCCTTGCCTGTGCTGATGCTGACAGCTCGGGACAAGGTCGAGGATCGTGTCAAGGGTCTGGAGTGGGGCGCGGATGACTATCTTGTCAAGCCTTTTGCCTTCTCTGAGCTTGTTGCCAGAATGCGCTCCCTGTTAAGACGGGGGGGGCATCCTTTGCCGGAGAAACTGTCCGCGTCCGGACTGGAAGTGGATTTTTTGCGCCACAAGGTAGTGCGGCAGGGCCAAGTGATTGACCTGTCAGCCAAGGAGTTCCAGTTGCTTGGGTTCTTGTTGCGACGCCAGGGGGAAGTGCTCTCCCGTACCCTGATTGCCGAGCAGGTCTGGGACATTCATTTTGAATGTGACAGCAATGTCGTGGATGTGGCCATTCGGCGGCTGCGCCGCAAGGTGGATGATCCCTTCGAGACCCGGCTCATTCGAACCGTTCATGGAATAGGATATGTTCTTGATGCCCCTTCAACGCCTTCTTGAGATGGTTAGGCGGGCAGGAGGCTCCATCAGTATCCGGATTACGGCGTACTTCACTCTGGTTGCCTGCATCCTGTTGCTGGTTGCCGTCATGTTTTTGCAATGGGCACTATCACGTAACCTCTTTGGGGAAGACCGGCAGTTTCTTCATGACAAGGTGCACGTCATCCGGGATATCCTGGCGGTGCACCCGCTGGACTGGGACAGCCTGCACGAGGAATTTCAGTGGGAAGGCAGGACCTTTCGCTACACCCATTATTATGCCCGTCTGCTGGATGCCAAAGGAACAATCAGGATTGAGACGGCCAGAATGAGGCAGGTAATACCCATGAATGTGTTTCCCCTGCCGAAAGAATCAGGCTCTGCAGGCGAGAAGGGGACAAGATGGCAAGAAAACGGCCGTACATTCCTGTTGATGAGTGCCTGGGCCCAACCCCACAAGCCGGCCTTGGGCGAGATTCAGCTTGCCCTGGATGTGACGCGCGAAGATCATATGATAGCAGCATACCGGCAAGAGCTTGCCCTGGTGCTTTTGGCAGGCATTCTGCTGGCAGCCGGGATGGGGGCTTTTGCAGCCCGTCGCGCACTCAAACCGCTTGAGGCGATTACCCGGAATGCCCGGCAGGTCAGTTTTGAGACGCTGGGCACCCGTCTGGGTGCGACCCGCTGGCCCCGTGAATTAGAGAGTTTGGCGAGAGCCTTTGATGAGATGCTGGAGCGGCTTGAGCAGTCCTATACCCGGCTGTCGCAGTTTTCCGCGGATATTGCCCATGAATTGAGAACGCCGATTCACAACATGATGGGGGAGGCGGAAGTCACCCTGTTAAAGAACCGCAGCATCGAGGAATACCGTCAGGCCATTGAATCCAGCCTGGATAATTATGCCCGTCTTGCCCGGATGATTGATAGCCTGCTTTTTCTGGCCCGGGTTGATCATGATCACTATGAGCTTCATCGAAGCTGGTTTGAGGTCCGTGAGGAAGCCAGCCGCCTGTGTGATTTTTTCTCGGTCATGGCCGATGAACTTGGAATCGATATCGAGGTGAGCGGACATGCCCGAATCTGGGCGGACATGCAGCTCGTCAGCCGGGCTTTAAGCAATGTGCTGGACAATGCCTTGCGTCATACAAAAGCCCCGGGGAAGATTCGTATCCGGATTCAGCCATTTCCGGGGCAGCGCAAAGGGGTCAGGATAGCGGTTGAGGATACCGGGTGTGGTATTTCGCCTGAGCAGCAGGGCAAGGTGTTTGACCGGTTCTATCGGGTGGATGTCTCGCGCACTGCCTCGTCTTCCGGCTGTGGTCTGGGGTTGGCGATTGTCCGCTCCATCATGGTCATGCATGGTGGAGCGGTGGGTCTTGACAGTATTCCCGGACAGGGAACAACGGTCTGGATGGATTTTCCGGAGCCGGAAATGACAGATTTGTCATGATTCGGTCAGCTTTCTGTCATCTGCCATGATTTAACATGTGCGTCTTGCAGTAGATTTTGTTGGGGGATCCATCGTGAATCTTTGGCGTCAAAACAGTCCGCCTGAAAGACGGGAGCCTTTTTTTCTTCGAAGGCAACAGATGCTGGGCATACTTGTGGCTTGTTTGATCCTCTTGGGTGCAGGTGCGGCTGGTGCCGCTCCCTTGTCCGTAAGCTCAGTGCCATTGAAGCTCCGTTCATGGAGGCATGAAATCAGGGTTTTGGGCCGGATCCGGACCCTGGATCAGGACGAAGTGCTGGCCCCTTTTGATGGACGTGTAAAACATCTGCTGGAGCGTCCGGGAAGCAGGGTCAGGTCAGACCAGATCCTGATGGCCCTGGTTCCGCAGGATCTCGACCGGAAGATCATGCAAGCCAAGGCGCAGCGTGTTTATGCTGAGCACCATCTTCATCTCGTCCATATCCTTCTGCATGAGCGTCTGCAGTCCCGGCAGCAGCTTGAGCAGGCCAGATTGGGTCTTCAGGTCGCAAATCAGCAGCTAGATATTCTTGAACGGCGCCTGGCCCTGGGCGAGGTACGAGCCCCTTTTTCAGGAACGGTGTCTTATTTGGTCGCTCCTGGTGCCCTGGTGCATACCCGGGATCCTGTGGCCCGTATTTCAGGATCAGGGCGGCTCTGGGTAGAAGTACAGGTTACTCCGTCCCAGTCCCGCGAGCTAAGGGCAGGATTCCACGCAACCTTGATCGAAGGAGGACAGGACATCCATGCAAACGTTTATTCGGTTGGAACTTCGGCTGATGATTCGGGCCTGGTACCTGTTTATCTGACCTTTAGGGGAACGCCGGAACTAATGGCAGGTGAGGTGGTTCAGGTGTTCCTGTCTGGTGTGGCGCATCAAGCTTTTCGGGTACCTCTGGAAGCGCTGGTCCTGCATGGGAGTCAAACACGGATTTATTTGATGGTGCATGGCAGGGCGCAGGCAGTGACTGTCAAAGTGCTGCATATCCAGTCGGGTGAGGCATGGATACAGGGTTCGTTTCCGGCTGATGCCAGGGTTATCGTGCAAGGCAGTGGGTGGGTGCGCCCGGGCACGCCGGTCAGAGAGAATTCAGCTCCAGGGGCGGATCATTGAAATCCTTTCTGGGTTTTCTGTGGTCCAATCGTTATACGCTGGGCCTGGTGGGAGTAATGGTTCTGGGTGCTGGCTGGATTGGTTTTGTTACGCTGCCACGCAGCGTGTTCCCGGATATCAGTTTCCCCCGTGTTACGGTCATGGCGACAAAAGGTTATACCCCGGTTAACCTGATGCTGCTTCGGGTGACCATGCCGCTTGAACAGGCTGCCAAGTCAACGCCTGGAGTGACTCTGGTGCGCTCCCAGACGGGTAACGGCCTATCTAAACTGCATGTATATTTTGCCCACAACGTCAATCCTGATAAAGCCTACCTGCTGTTACAGGCCAGACTTGCACAGGTTGGCCTGCCAGCTGGAACCCGGCTTCGTGTCCGGCCCATGATGCCCAACATCTTTCCTTTTGCCGAGTATGCCCTGGTTTCGGATACCCAAAGCAGTGATGCGATGATGCCCCTGTTCGGGTTCAAGGTCAGGCCAGCATTGCTGGATGTTCCGGGGGTCTATACGGTTCAGGGTATTGGGCGGGGCTGGCCCGAGATAGGGATACAGCTGGATTCACGCCGTCTTGCACAGTATGGGTTGAGCAGCACCCGGGTCGCTCAGGTCCTGAAAGACCTTCAGGGGCCATATTATGCGGGCCAGCTTTATGGATATCACCGGCAGTTTTTAATGGTCACGCAAAGCCGTCCGGCCACAATCCAGGCCTTGCGTCAGGTGAACATCCCCCTGGGCCCGCTCCATGCTGGATATTCGGATCGGTATGTGCGCCTGGACCAGCTGGGTACGGTAAGCCAGAGGGCCCCACCCTGGATACGTGCTGCCTCGGTATCTGGTTATCGCCATGCTTTGCTGGTGGATATTGCCTCACAGGCAGGGGTGAACGTGCAGGCGGTCAGTCAGCAGGTTACCCGCCAGATTGCCCAGTTACGGGCTTCCCTGCCCCACGATGTCAAACTGGTCAAGATTTATGATTTTTCTGACCTGGTGCGCAGTAGCCTGGGGGATGTCTGGACAGCGTTGCTGCTGGGTACGCTTATTACCTGCGGGGTATTGCTGCTCTTTTTGCGTCGCCTGGATACGGCATTGGCTACCCTTGTTATTGTTCCCCTGTCCATGGGAGCCACCCTGGTGGTGCTTAAAGCCATGGGTTTTGGACTCAATATCATGACGCTGGGTGGGATTACAGCGGCGATTGGTGTACTGGTTGATCATGCCATTGTCGTTGTGGAACATGCAATGAAGCGTTCCTTGCGGGGAGCATCCGTGAGTGCAAGGCGGGATCTTGCGCTTACAGCCTGTGGTGAAATTCTGCCTGTGATGACTTTTGCTACCCTGACTTCCGCCCTGGTATTTATTCCTTTGGTGTTTCTTTCCGGGACCATCGGGATTCTGTTCCGGCAGATGGCGATTGCACTGGTCGTAGCACTGGTCATTTCCCAGGGCATTGCCTTGACCCTGACTCCGATACTTGCGGTCTGGCTGTCCCGGCGTCGTGAGCGCTCCGCGACCGGAAAGGGCTGGCGCTGGGCGCGCCGTATGGTGATTGGATACGATCGTAGCTTGCGCGCAGGCCTGGCCAGACCCTGGCTTGCTTTACCGGTAGTGGTTTTGATCCTGATCATTGCCTGGGTTGCCTGGCGTGAATTGCCCACTGCTTTTCTGCCTTCCTGGGATGAAGGGGCCATTGCGGTGCCTTTTCGTACGGCTACTGGAAGTTCAGTGGCCGAAACGCTTGCGGTGGGTCGCAAGCTGATTGCGGTGGCCATGCGTAACCCCGCCGTCGATCGGATTTCCCTGATTGTAGGCCAGAGTCTTGAAAATCCGCGCGCCGTACCCAGCAAAGGGGACTTGATGGTGATGCTCAAACCCCAGCGAAAACTGTCTACAGACCAGGTCATCGGGCAGTTGCGGCAGGCATTCAAAGCGGCGGATCCGAATCTTGGCATGCTCAAGCTGCATCAGGTCCTGATTAATGAACTGGGTAACCTCTCCGGAGCACACGCTCCCCTGGAAGTGCTGATGTTTGGTCGCAATCCGGATACCCTGTACAAGTGGGGAAATCGTGCAGCCTATGCACTCAAGGCATCGAATGCATTTGCCAATGTAACCTACAAGACCGGATCAACTGGCCCCAGGCTGGATATCCTGCCCCGGGCCCGGGCACGTTTACTGGGCCTGACATCACGTGATATTAACCAGCAGGTGAAAAATGCTTTCTGGGGTGAAAAGGTGGGTTTCCTTCTGCAGGGTGAGCAGGTTCTACCATTGCGGCTGCAGATTGATTTACCCCTTCAGGATGGTTATGCGGCCCTTCAGCGGGATTTATGGATACAGACCGTGCAGGGAGTCCAGGTGCCTCTTGGCGCGGTCGCCCATGTCAGGCTGAGCCCATCGATACCCTATGTCACGCACCAGAATCTGGCCGCCTATACCTATATCCAGCTTCGCCCTAAAACTGGGGAAGGATTGAACCAGGCGGCTGCCCACGCCCGGCAGATCATGAAACATCTGCATCTGCCGTCAAGCGTGAGTGTGACCATGGGTGGCTATTACAGGGAACAGACCCGCAGTTTTCGTGAAATGGGTATTATTCTGGTTGCAGCACTGGGCGTACTGCTTATTATGGTCGGATTGCAGCTGGGCAGTCAGCGGGCTGCCTGGGCTGTGCTTCTGGGAACCAGCCTGAGTGCTGTGGGTGCCCTGTGGATGCTGGTGCTAAGGGGTATTCCCCTGGATAGTACTGCTTTTCTGGGCATGCTGCTGGTGTTTGCAATCGTGGTCAATAATGGGATCCTGATATTCAGTCTTGCCCGACGTCGCCCTGGCGAAGATCAGGTACGCCCTTTCCGGATTGTGCTGGCGTGCCGGCAACGCCTCCGTCCTATCCTGATGACCATGGCAGCGGATGTAATGGGATTTTTGCCTCTGGTAGTGGGTATCGGCCATGGCACTGATTTGCTGAAACCCCTGGCCACGGCCGTAACGGGAGGACTGGTGATCGCCATTTTCATGTCCTTGTTTCTAGCCCCGGTTATTTTTATTGGAATATCAAGGCTGCCTGTTCATCTGCGAAAATGATGCCGCATCCTGGGGTATATATACACCTGGCCCAGGTGCTTGCCTGTCCTGTGCTGGATGCCTGGACTGATCACAGGATAGGTAAAGTGATTATAGTGCGTGGCCAGATCGGAATAATAATTGTGGGGGATAAAGCATCCATCCGTATCTTCTAATCCCAGGATGAAGCTGAAACCGTAAATCTTCATGCGACGTAACCTGGTTGATCGAGTGCGCGGCAAATCCCGTCCTTTAGGACGGGGAAGGATGGCAGGGAATATGCAGCAATCCTGTTTTGGACGGAAGGCAGCTTTTGCAGTTCACACAAGATATGGCGGTTGATCACGCGTGATCCAGAGTTCAGCGAAATCATAGATGCTCCTCTCGCCACCTTGTTCGGCTATTTCTGGCATATTGCCGGCACACTTGACTTCAGCCGGCGCCTGTCTGGACGAATCCACATTCTTGCTGGTTACATTCTCGAATTGCATTATCGTCTCCTTGAGGTAAAGGCAAATTTCGTAGATCAACTCTAACTCATAAGAGAACTTAAAAATAATCAATCTTTCTGATTCATGACATAAGGATTTCCTTATCCATCTGCAGAGGGCACATTCCTGTTTCTCCAGATCTGGAGATGACCGATTTGTCATGATCCTGTCAGATCCCTGTCATTTGGGGTTGATTAACATACGCACATTGTTTTTGCAGAATGCGTGCATTCAGTTAAAGGGCCTAGCGTGTTACGGAGTCGTCTAATCAGGGTTATGGCTGGACTTGCAGGGAATCCCGGAATTTCACTGGATTCTTCATTTCGCCTTACCCTGCTGCCCTGGGTAGGCAGAATCAGTGTTTTCCTTCCTTTTTTTCTGATCCTGCTTGTCTTTCCAGACTGGTCCTGGGCACAGGGCGATATGGCCAGGGTAATAGCCAGAACCTATAGCGGTTCACTCAATGCCTATGCCCGGGTTGAACCTCTGGGAAGCCTGCCCCTGGTTGCCAGTGCGGACGGAGTGGTTTCAGGCCTGGTAGTCATGCCAGGAGACCGCGTGCGGGCAGGTGAAATCCTTGCCAGGCTTTCCGGGCCTGAAATTCAGGCAATGCAGGTCGGTGCAAAGGCAGATGTTGCGGATGCAGAAGCTGCCTTGCAACTGGCCCGGCATACCTACAGGATCAAGACAGCACTTTATGGTGAACACCTGGCCACCCTGCTGGAAGTTCATCAGGCCAGGGCGCAGATAAGCCTTGCCAGGGCCCGTCTGTCTTCAGCCCTGGCGCAAGGTGCCCGGACCGAGGCTGCAGGACGGGTTCGTGCTCCCATGGACGCTACTGTTGAAAGAATCAGGGTAGTCAATGGGGCGCGTGTCTCGCCGGGTGAAACCCTTGTTCAGCTGCAGCCTGAAAGCAGGCTCTGGCTGGTTGCAATGTTTTATGGCGGGGAAATCGGGCAGGTTAAACCGGGTATGCTGGCGACTTTCCTGCCTGCGGACGGAAGGGCCGCGATTCGTGTCCGGGTTCATGGGCTGTTTCCCATGGAGCGGCCTGATGGCGGGATTGAAGTGGGTTTGATACCCTTGAAGCCTCCTTTCTGGCTAAACGGGGAAAGCGGTACCCTGAAACTATCCCTTCCTTCCGCAATCTGGCCTGCTGTGCCTACCCCGGCGCTGATCCTGGATCGGGGACACTGGTGGGTGCTGGTTTCCGGAAAAAACGGCATTCATCCGGCAAGGGTTGAACCTGGTCCGGCCATGGGAAACCTGACTCTTATCCGGCAAGGGCTCAAGGTGGGGGATAGGGTCGTCATCCGTGATGCCTATCTGCGCTTTCATAAAGCACTGGGTTCGACCTATCAATCCCCGGACTGACTGATGTCTCACGCTCCTGCCACTATTCCTGCCGTTTTGCGCCGTCCTGTTGTCTGGGTCCTCTTCTACGGCCTGCTTTTTGCATTTAGTGTTTATGCAGTCTGGCGTATACCGGTTGAAGTACTGCCCAGGTTTGATTATCCGCAGGTGAGTATTATTGCGCACGATCCGGGTGCAACGGCTGAAGAAATGGAAATGCTCATTACCCGCCCGCTGGAGGGCCAACTGATGGGATTGAGCAACCTGACCACGCTCCGTTCTGCCATGAGTGAAGGTACGGTGCAAATCACGGCACGGTTTCGCGAAGGAACCAGCAATACACTTGATCTGCAGTCTGTCAATGGAGCGCTTGGCCGTGCCCAGGCCGAACTGCCTCCAGGGATCCAGCCTTATGCCGAAGTGATGGGAAATGCCATCAATGAAGTGGCGGACTATGCCACCCGGATTCCTTCTTCTGTTTCCCCGGTTTCTGTGCAGACAGCTATCGAGGCAAATGTCGTTCCCGCCCTGCGCGCCTTGCCTGGAGTGCAGCGGGTTGAAGTCTTTGGCGTTGGAAATGATGCCTTGTGGGTGCAGCCGGACCCTTTGGCCCTGCGGCGTTACGGACTTTCGCTCACCGATATCGAGAAAGTGCTGAGGCAGCAGGTTGTGCTGGGACCGGCAGGTTATGTCACCCTGGGCCATCAGGATGTCGTGATTGAAATGCGCCATCTTCCCCGGCATTCAGGACAGCTGTTATCCATCCTGATTCCCTGTAAGGGGGGGAGCGTGCCCCTGGGCGCGATTGCCCGTGTCATCCAGGCACCCATACCTGTCCATTCAGCGGTCCGTCTGAACGGGCGCTCTACTGTTGCCCTCATCATCTTCAAACAGCCAGGTGCTTCAACCGTGCCCGTGATGAAAGAAGTGGAACAGTCCCTTAATCAGCTGAAAACACAGCTGCCTGAAGGTGTTGCCTGGAAGCGCATATACAGCCAGGCCCATCTGGTGGGCCTCATTGGCCATGATTTGGGCATGGATTTGATCTTTGGTGGCCTGTTGGCCATCGTGGCCCTGTTCTGGGTGCTGGGATTCCAGAGAAGTGTCTGGGGTCTTGCTTTCAGTATTCCCGCGTCATTACTGCTGGGCGTTGCTGCCTTATACCTGTTTGGGCAGAGCCTGAACCTTTTGACCTTTGGCGCCCTGTCCGTGGGAATCGGCCTTCTGGCGGATGATGGGGTCATTGTCATGGAAAGCATTTATCACTGCTGGGAAGAAGGCGATGGGACAGCGGAAGGGATATGGAATGGCTTGAGAAGCATTGTAAGCCCTGATGTCAGTGGAACCTTGACCACAGTGTGTGTTTTCCTGCCCCTGTTTTTGGTCAGCGGCCTTGCCGGGCTGTTCTTTTCACCTTTTGCCCTGGCCATCAGTCTTGCCCTGCTGGCTTCCTTGCTCATTTCCCTGACCCTGTTGCCTCTTTATATGTTTGCTGCCGGACGGCATCCAACCCTGGGTCAGGGGTCGGGCAAGGCTTTTCTGGAATGGCTGCACGAAGGGAATCGCCGGCTGCTTGATGTGACCCTGAAGCGACCCAGGTGGTCGCTTGCAGTATGTGTTGTGCTTCTGGTAGTCAGTTGTGCCGGGATGGCTTTTGTGCCGGTTAATTTCCTGCCTTTGCCTAATGAAGGTGTGCTGCTTGACGGATTTACGCTCCCCCCCGGTTCCAGCCTGACAGAAACAGTTCGGACTGTAGATAAGCTCAGTGTAAAAATCCGTAGAGACAAGGATGTGGCGGACGTGTTTGCGCGTATTGGTTCAGCCCAGGACACGGCCTATACGGAACCCAGCTCTTCTGGAGAAATACAGGTCGTGCTCAGGCAGGGCGTCAATCCCAATCACCTGGACACCATTGCCGCGCGCCTGACCAGGGAAATGCAGTTTCCAGGAGTTCTGCAAAGCTTTGATACCCCGACTATCGAGCGTGTTGGAGAAAGCCTTTCGGGTTTGCCGCAGCCTTTCGTTGTGCGAATCTATGGCGAACGCCTTAAGGTATTGAGAAACCTGTCTGAAAAGGTCAGCCAGCGTCTCAAGACTACAGGGGCAATGTCGGATATCTTCAATAATGACGGGTATCCTGTCACCCAGTTGCAGATTGAGCCAAAGATGGCGGCGATGTCGGTTTATGGCATTAGCCCTGCCAATTTGATGCAGCAGCTTGATTTAGGCCTGTTTGGTCAGGTTGTTGCCCAGATTCCACAGGGTAACACCCACCTGGATCTTTATTTGCGCTTTGCCAAAGCGCATCACTTGAGCGTTGATGCATTAAGACAGATGTTAATCCGTACTGGAAAGGGATTTACCCCACTGGGCCAGCTTGCAACGGTGTCATGGGTGGTGATGCCCAATCTTATCCGCCATTATGATGGGGCCCGGTCCATTGAAGTCCTGGCCACACCAACCCGATCCTTAAGCGCTGCTGTCAGGGCCGCGAAACAGGCCCTGTCCGGACTTGCTCTGCCTTCTGGCTACCGGATTGCTTATGGAGGGCTGCTCCACCAGCTCGAAGGCGCGGGTCTGCAGCTTTTGCTGGCCATTATCCTGGCCATTGCCCTGTTGCTTGGCATTTTACTGATCCAGTTTGACAATCTTCGCATCCCGGGCATTCTCCTGCTGGAAATGCCGTTGGCTTTTACCGGAGGCGCATTGGCGTTGTGGGTGAGCGGTGTCGGGATGAATGCCACTGGTTTTGTGGGATTCATCACCATTATCGGGATTAGCCTGAATCACGGGATAGTGCTGCTTTATCGCGCGGTTCAGAACGAGAAATCGGGCATGGCGCCAGCCGAAGCGGTTAGGGAAGCAGTTTCAGTCCGTTTTCGACCCATCGTCCTGACTACGCTTACGGCGATGCTGGGCATGTTGCCGACTGCTTTGGGTCTCGGGCGGGGGGCAGCACCTGAGCAGGGACTCGCCATTGTGATCATAGGGGGGGTTCTGTGGAGTTCCATCCTGAGCACCAACCTGATCCCGGCCCTGTATCTGCATTGGCATTCGAGGCGTCAAAATCATCCGGTTACCCGGGGTTGACGCCCGGCGGGTAATCAGTTTTGTGCTTTCTGTCCCATAAAATCCTCCTCGAGCTGTGATAATGAAGTCTTCCGCCGCTAAGCGCGTAAACGCGTTGTAGCGGGGGTTTCCCGGGTCGACGACCAGAGCGCAGGAATGTTACCACCACCACGACTTACCACGGTCTCACCAGGCGTAGTGGCCTTCCCCTAAATTTGCGGACACTTCCATTCGATGAGAAGATTGTTATGGAGGTGTTAAATGGGAAACACAAGAAGGAAGTATACGGAAGAATTTAAACGGCAGGCGGTTTTGGCTGCTGGTCGTCCTGAGGTATCCAGGTCAAGG
>JAGXAQ010000021.1 GCA_018971485.1 Pseudomonadota bacterium
CCCAACATGATTATTGATGTTGAAGTTACTGCCTAAACCGTTTTGAGTCAAGATTTTTTAATAAAAAACCCCGCCAGGAGGCGGGGTTTGAGGTTGTGGTGCGTGTAGTTATAATTAGAAGCTATAGATACCTGAAAACTGGAAGCGATCAGCATAACCGTGATCGGCTTGCCCAGGAAGTGCAAAGTTGACATTGCGACGTCCCATGCTGTTTTCTATACCAAATGTTACATTGCTAACAGGGTGGAACAGCAGGTTGATAGACAGGCTTTCTGAGTGCGTGGTCATCTGGGTTCCGTCTGCGAGCAACTGAGCCTCATCCTTCATGCGTGTTCCTTCTGCACCGAGAACAAGGTTGGATTCCCACTCACCACTGGCATCCCAGAAGTGTTCATATCCAACGAATCCGCCCCAGGAGGTCAGCTTATCCATTGTATTTGTGGTAGGATCGTAAACAGCGCCGTTAAAGAGCAGATCCTGCAGATAGCGGCCAATTCCAGGTCCTCCGGCCAGCTGCCAGACGATGTTGTCATTGCCAAAACCCTTGCTGACGGTGTTGAGATTCAGTTCCCCGGTAAAGGCAAATCCATAGCCCCAGGTGCTTGCGCTAGCGACCGTTCCACCATTCGCCACTACGCCTGCAGTTCCTGTATCCATGGAGATTTTACGGGCGAGGGCCATAAAGGAAACATGGCCATAGTCTCCATTATTCTGCCAGCGCAATACGACATCAGGCAGGGTGGCTTTTTGGCTTGGGCCAAGGTTACACGAGGGTGCACGACCAACCGTACATCCTGCTGGATCACCCAGTTGTCCATCCTGGTCAATATTCCACTGGTTACCGTTATAAAAGGCTGTGGTGCTGGTAAAGTCAGGTGAACTGTCTTCCAGTGCAACCATATACTGATTGTCACCGATGGTGCGGGTGTACCTCAGTAAAGGTTGCCGGATAAAGGTTTGTCCTGCCGGGCCGTTAAAGTCAATCGTGTTCGGTCCTGCCCCGGTATCCTGGAAGGTTGACCAGTCCTGACCAAAGGTCCAGTTACCTAACACACCATAGGCATTGCGCAGGCGGAAGGCATAGGAATTGGAAATATTGGGGTTTCCTTGGGCGGACAGGTAAAAGTCCCAGGAAATATGCGCTTCCAGATCACCATACTTGGTTGGTGTATGGGTATCCATGTAAAAATAGGTCTGCTTGTCATTCGCATGGAATTTGTTGACACGATCCGAGCCTGGAGCGCCTTCCACAGGAATTGCCGAATAGTCCATTTGCGGGCCGGTATCGGCTTTGTGATCATACATCGCATCCAGTTTGACGTGTCCTGCAAAGGTCATCCACGTATCTGTACCTGGCAGGTTCCAGTACCCAGGGTAGTCCTTGTTTTCTGGTGCGCTTTTGCTGGACAGGGCATTGACCTTGTTCTGCAAGGCAGTTACTTGCGTTTGCAGATCACTGACTGCATCAGCGGAAGCTGGCTGAATTGCTGCCATCTGCCACAATGCAACACCAGTCATGGCTGCCAGAAGTGATAGTTTGGTTCTCATAATTATACATCTCCCCCTAGAGTCAGGTTTGGTTTGAAGTCGCACGCTTTTAAACTGCTTTACTTCCCTGCCCATCCGGCATGCTGCCTGCCGGACGATCAGGGTTGCCTATCAATTTATTGCATGACACTTTTTCTAACTTACTGCATAAGACATTATTATTACTTGACTGGTTTGTACACCCACAGTTCAGCTTCACCACCGACGTAGGCATAAACTTCATGTGATCTGGAATCTACAACACCAGAGTGAGTAGGTTTCTTCATGCCAGTCTTGACAGTGTCTATCAGCTTCTCATTTTTAACATCATAGACATCAAAACCAGGGAGACCACCTTCAAACACATAAGCCAAGCCTAGCCCTTTATCCAGTGAGGCTGCATCACCCCCTTTGGTTTCTGGAACCACTTTCAGCACATCAAGGGTTTTTGGATCAATGACAAATACACCGGCACCGTTGGCTGTTACAACCCAAATTGCCTTGTGATATTTATCCCAGAACATATCTTTGGTCCCGCCGTGCTTCACAAGTTTCAGGTGGTAATTCGCGGCTTTCTCTACTGCCCCTGAGTTAGGGTTAATTTTTTCTACGTAGGCGTCATTTGTGGCATAAATGGTGCCATCTATTAAAGCGGCTACATCAGGTCCTGCAATTGTCTTTTCAGGGACTTCAGGCATCACTTTAACGAGCTTAGGATGAGCTCCCGTCGTATACTCTTCAATCCAGTTGTTGTCATCTGAGATCTCATACAGCTTATTGTTGGCCGTATCGATAAATGCGCCATCGGGAGAAGTTCCTTTTGTTGGAACAACACTAACAACTTTCCAGGTTTTCTTGGAAATGGTTACGATCGCATTTTTCTTGCCAGCACCTGGTCCTTCAGCTTCATTTTCGTATACATAATCCTTATCAAAACAGGGCTGGTTTGGCGCTGCAATTTCCGGAAAATTCTTGACAACCTTATTGGTTGCTGCGTTGACAACAGCCATTCCATCTACTTCAGAAACATAAAGGTAATTGGTTCCTGGATCGTAGGCTACCATGTCTCCATGACCTACTTTTGTCGGCAGGTGGATTTTTGCAACGAGTTTCATGTGATAGGGTGCTGCCGAGGCTACACCGCCAAATCCCATGAATGCGGCTCCGACTACCAGGGAAAGCGTTGTTAGTTTGGATTTCAGTTTCATAAGGTAAACCCCCATGCTTTGTGTTGTTAATCAATAATAGCTTCGCAAATCGCGATGACCATTTTGTGTGTTGCTGAAGGCAAATGCGCTGTTTCTGCTTTATTTTGATTCTCAAATCCACAGTACTGTCAGAATTAAGCCAAATCGGTGTTTTCACTCTTGCAGATAATTCAGCAAGGCCAACATAAGCGATTTTATGAGGGGTGTCAACACTACCTTGACAGGCTGTAGCATAACTTCTAATATCGCCTCGATAGTGAACGACCATCTCCGCCAGAGAGAGGGATATAAAAAGTAATGAAGGCCGATCTGGCTTTCGGGAATCGGGTGTAGTACAGGAAGGGTAAAAACGACGTTGGTACAAGGCATACTTGGATGAAAGTCGTTTTTAATAACTTGATGATTCAGTTGTTGTTGCCGTTCGTTCAACCTAATTTCCGTCATATCGGCTAGAGCATGGGGCTTTTTTGTACCTGTTGACCGGCTTAATTTTTTTAATTCGGGTGTTGTATTTGTGCAACAGATTGCAGAATTGGCGGCCAAAGTTTAATGATTTGGTACGTTACCCCTTGTCAATCACCCCGCATACTCGGCGGGTAAAACGGAGACTGTGATGAAATTGCATTTCATGGCGTGGTCGTTGGTATTGGCAGGACTGGCCGGTTGTGCCAGTTATAAGGCCAAGCCGCTCGACCTGCACCCGACTATGCTGGACGCGGTGCCTCATATTAAGATTAATCCCAAGCAGATGCCTTTACCGGAACTCAAGACGCATCAGTTCCCAACTGATCCAGGCCAGGGTCTCGACATGACAGACGTGGCCATGCTTGCGGTTGTGAACGATCCGATGCTTCAATCGGCGAGGGACGATGCCCATATTGCCTATGCCCAGGCTTTTGCGGCAGGATTGCTCCCGGATCCTTCCTTTTCAGGCGAAGTGGATTTGCCGAAACCAGCCATGCAAGGATCAGATACCCATGCATTTAATGGAGGGTTGAACTGGGATATTGGCTCATTGCTGACTTATTCAGCCAATCATAAAGCAGCCCTTTATGCTGCGAAGCAGACAGACCTGAATCTGCTGTGGCAGGAATGGCAGGTGATTTCTGAGGCTCGAGTGCTCTTTTCCCGGAATGTGGAGGATAAGGCGTTACTCAAGGTGCTTAAGGAAAACCGGGCTGTTCTTAAATCCCGTTATGAGCATACCCAGAATGCGCTTGCCCAGGGTCTGGTTACGGCTGATGTGGCTTCTGCCGACCTGGCTGCTTTGGCTGGTATCAATACCCAGATTCATAGTACTGAAACAGACTTGAATGCCAGGCATGCGCAACTATGCGCTTTGCTGAATCTGAACCCATCCGTCAAGCTGAATCTGGTAGGCCCTGCTGAACTCCCTGAACTGGACGATGCAAAAGTTAAGTCAATCCTGTCCAAGCTCCCTTCCCGCCGTCCTGATTTGCTGGCTTTGAAGGATGGGTACAAAAGTCAGGATGAAACGTATCGTGCCGCCATCCTAGGCCAGTTCCCGGATATTAATATTGGTATCAATCGTCAACGGGATACCAGTAATGTGTACAGCACGGGATACATGATCAGTTTTAATTTGCCAATATTCAATCGCAACCGTGGCAATATTGCTATCGCCGAAGCCACGCGACAAAAGCTTTATGATGACTTTGAATCCAGGTTGAATGCGGCCTATCGGGATATTGATGAAATCCTGGTCGATGAACCTTTGCTTCAGAAGCAGTTGAGTGAGACAAAAAAAGGCCTGGCTGAATTGCGGGATGCAGCTAAAGGCGCTTCTGCAGCGTATGAAGCTGGCAATATAGATGAATTGAGTTATGCCAATCTGCGCTCAAGCCTGCTTGCTAAACAGGTGGAATATATCAAGCTCAAAGAGTCGATTCTGGAACAGGATATTGCATTACAGACCTTGATCGGCAGTGAATTGCCGACAAAAACCACAAACTAAAACTAAAGGACGGAGCAGTGGATAAAAAACAAATAGTAATGGCCACTATTGTGGCCTTGGGGATATACGGGTTAGGGATTGCACCGTCAATTGCCGATGATGGGGGTAGTGACAGCAATGCCACCGTTTACATACAGGATGCACCTCTGGTTCAAAAGACTTTACCAGTCCAGATGTTTGCATATGGCACGGTAAAACCGAATGTGAACGAGACACTTAATGTTGTTTTGCCTCGGACTGGATATCTTTCAGCTCTGGAAATCCAGGATGGCCAGATTGTCAAGAAAGGGCAAAAGCTTTTTGAATTTTCGACAGATCCTTCTGTAACACTTCAATATGACCAGGCAAAATCTTCGGTTCATTTCGCTCAGGATGACTTGACGCGTACCCGGGAGTTGTTTGCGGCTAAACTGGCTACGGCCACTCAATTGGGCCAGGCCAAAAAGAATCTGGCGGATGCCAAACATGCATTGGTGGCATTGAACAAGATTGGGGCGGGAAGAACCGAACAATGGATTATGGCTCCGGCAAGTGGTGTAGTGACTGCTGTAGACGCAAAACTTGGCGACAGACTTTCTCAGGGTGGTTCAGTCTTGCAGTTGACTGAAAAAGGGGCAGTGGAAGTTGTGTTAGGGATCCAGCCCGAAAAACTCCACAAAATCCAGCCTGGAATGGCTGTTACCCTGACTTCGCCATTTGATAGTAAGATGACAATCGACGGAAAAGTCACAGCTGTCCATGGTGTGATTAACCCCATGACGCGCCTGGCTGATGCAGTAGTGGATTTGAATTCCAAAAATGCAGGTGGGCTAATGCCCGGAATGTCCGTATCTGGAGTAATTACGTTGAGTCACGTGACGAGCTATGTTGTGCCCCGCCAATCGGTCCTGACGGATGATAAAGGAGCGTATGTTTATCAGGTAAATGGCAAAAAAGCTGTCCGGGTTAATGTGAAGATATTGGTAGATGAGGACAATGTGTATGGGATTTCAGGTAATCTGAATCCAAAGGAAAACATTGTGACTCTTGGAAATGCCGAGTTGACGGATGGACAAGCGATTCGTGAGACCAATAACTTTGGCACCAAATAATCTTCAGATGCAACTTAAATGGCCGGTGAGCCAAGGGGATAGAAAATGAATTTTACGGCATGGCTACAAACGCATCGCCGCTCGATCCTGTTTTTACTGTCAATTCTTGCGATAGCAGGGGTGATTGAGGCATTTAACCTGCCTGTGACTTTGTTTCCAAATGTCAGTTTCCCGCGAATCGCTGTGGAGCTGAATGCTGGGAACCGCTCTGCAAATCAGATGGTAATGCAGGTAACGAAGCCGGTGGAAGAAGCGATTCGGGAAGTTCCGGGTGTGGTGGACATTAATTCCATTACGAGTCGGGGAAGCGCAGAAATCCGGGTGGATTTTGGCTGGGGCCACAATATGGTTGAGGCCTTTGGTTTGGTTAATTCTGCTGTAACTCAGAGGTTACCTACTTTGCCAGCCGGAACGACGGTTCAAACTAAGCGGATGGACCCGACGGTGGATCCGGTTATTTCATATAGCCTGACTTCGGATACGTTATCACTTGAAAAACTTTATGATATTGCCCGATATCAGTTGCGTCCTATTTTACTGTCTGTCCAGGGTGTGGCTCGTATCGGAATTACAGGGGGCACTCCCGAGGAATATCATGTTGTGGTGAATCCAGCCAAACTTGCAGCATATGGCTTGTCTATCACTAATGTTGAAAATGCGCTCAATCAGGGCAATGTGATGAAATCCGTTGGGTATATGGAAGATCATTTTCAGCTGTATTTGACTTTCGCTGATGGTCGCTACCATACCTTTAAACAGATTGCCAATACTGTTCTTAAAAGCGGTAATAACGGCGTTGTTCGTTTAGGCGATGTAGCCAAGGTAGAAGATTCTACCGTGCCGCAATGGATTACGGTAACAGCAGATGGCCATGATGCAGTCTTGATTGGTGTCTATCAGCAACCTGATGGTAATAGTGTGCAGATTGCCAAAGATATCAAGAAGAAATTTAAAAATTACGCCTCAGTCTTGCCTCCTGGGGTAAAAGTGGCGAACTGGTATGACCAAAGTATCTTGGTGATCAACTCGGCCAAGAGCGTGCGGGATGCCATTCTGATTGGGGTAGCCTTGGCTGCCTTGGTATTGTGGGTTTTCCTGCGTAACATCAAGATCACCTTGATTTCGATTTTGGTGGTGCCTACTGTTCTGGCTACCACTGTTGCCTTGTTGGCAGCGATGGGTCAAGGCTTTAATATCATGACGCTGGGGGGTATGGCCGCTGCTGTGGGTCTTATCATTGACGATGCGGTGGTGATGATTGAGCATATCATGCGACGACTCCGGGGAGCGCCTGGAGCCCACCATGGTCGAGTGATGCTGGCGGCACGCGAGTTTTTTCAACCTTTGGTTGGATCGTCAAGTGCCACGATCATTATCTTTTTCCCGCTTGCATTTCTTACTGGAGTGACAGGTGCTTTTTTCAAAGCGCTTTCCTTAACCATGGGTGGTTCACTGGTCATTTCTTTTGTGATCACCTGGCTTGCAGTTCCCATTCTGGCTGATAACTGGCTGAATGAAAAAGATGCAGCCCATGAAGATCATGGGAAACTGACTGATTATTTCCATCGGAAATATGAGTGGATCATGAGAAAATGCCTGAAAACACCGGCATTTTTATTGATTGGCTTGATCCCCTTGCTAGGCTTCGGATTTTTAGCCTATAAGCATGTCGGTTCCGGATTTATGCCCCATGAGGATGAGGGGGGATTTGTGCTGGACTATATTGCCCCGCCTGGAACTTCATTGACGGAAACGGATAGATTGTTACGAGAGGTGGAGCATATTATTGAAGCCAACCCAAATGTGCAGACCTACTCCCGTCGAACAGGTGCCCAACTAGGGGGAGGTGTGACCGAAGCCTATACGGGTGACTTTTTCATTCGTCTGAAACCTTTTCCACGTCAACCGATTCAGAAGGTGATGGAAGAAGTATCTGATGAAGTGAATGAGAAAGTGCCGGCTCTGGATATCGATACGGCCCAATTAATGGAAGACTTGATTGGTGACCTGACTGCCGTGCCACAACCGATTCAGATTAAGATTTTTGATGATAACGTCAATCAGTTGAGTGTTCTGGCCCAGAGGGCGGCAGATGCCATTAGTAATATTAAAGGTATTGTCGGCGTTCAAAATGGGGTGACACCAGCTGGTAACGATATCAATATCCGGATCGATCGAACAAAAGCGGCTTTACTGGGCTTTGATGTTCATAGCCTTGCTAGAACCCTACATGCTTATCTTGCTGGAACGGTAGTTACTACAATACCGAAAAACGAGAAAATCATTGGAGTTCGTGTGTGGACACCCTATGATATTCGGTCTAACCTGACGAAGCTTCAGCATATGATGTTGCGAGCCCCTGATGGCAGGATGTTCCCGTTAAGTGCCATTTCGAAGCTGGTTTTGATAAACGGGCAGCCTGAAATTACGCGGGACAACCTCAAGCGTATGGCATCAGTAACTGCTCGGATTCAAGGGCGGGATCTGGGTTCGACTGCAGCTGCTGTTAAAGCAGTCATGAATAAGCCCGGAATGCTGCCAGCAGGAGTGTTTTATACGATGGGTGGGCTCTATAAACAACAACAGATTGCGTTTAGAGGCCTAGCTATGGTGTTTGCTGCAGCAATCGCCCTGGTATTCCTGTTGCTCCTGTTCCTCTATGAGCGCTTTACAATGGCCATTACCATCATGATTATCCCATTGCTTGCCATGTCAGCTGTGTTCATTGGTCTGTATCTGACTCATATTGAGCTCAATATCACATCCATTATGGGCATGACGATGATTATTGGTATTGCAACGGAGGTGGCTATTTTCTACTTCTCCGAATATCGTGAAGTAGAGCATGGGCTTGAGCAACATGAGGCCATGATTGTAGCTGGTAAAAACCGGATGAGGCCGATTGCCATGACGACGATCGCTGCTATTCTTACCCTTCTTCCTCTTGCTTTCGCAATTGGCCAGGGTTCACAGATGCAGCAACCGCTTGCTATTGCCATTATTTCAGGCTTGACAGTTCAGTTGCCTCTTGTTCTGATTGTGATGCCTGTTATTTATAGCTTGATGGATAAGAAAGTCAGAAACAAAAAATAATAAACCGGTTTTCCGGATTTAGGACCAGCCTCCAGGGGCTGGTCTTTTTTTGTCTGCGGCAGGCAGGGCACACACTATCTGGAGATGGGCGGTCTTTTTGCATACCAGACAAAGTTGTTGTGAGTGGGCGTGAATTTGAGCGATGCTTAAGGCAAGCGCTGGTTTGATGCCTTGTGGTTGCGTTTGTTTCTGGCGGACATGTAACAGGTTTACAAGCGTTATTCATGAACTATCGTATGTGGAATTGCTCAGATGCTGATATGGGAGGTTTAATAGGATGGCTTCATGCTACCTGATGGGGTGCATAGTCATTGGAGGTAAATCATATAACAACTGAAAGTAATTGAAGCAGGCCTGAATCAGTTACGTGTGTTGTGGGTGTAGGGGTCAGTTATATGTTGATGTGACAATTTAAATGCTTTATTGCCATGGGGTTCGATTATCGGGAGCTATCTGCCTATATAACAACCTAATTTTTAAATAGAATTATGTCAGAATGGGATTCTCCCCCTTTATTTGGACAGGGGGAGATGGCGATAGTTGTTTCGTTCAGGTTTGCTATAAAAGATTCAGAACGAATGTATGACATTTGCACCGACACCCCAATCCGGACTGCCGTTAGCCAGGCCTTTAAGAATGTAGGCTTGGGTTTTCATTTGACTGTTAACCGTATGTTCCCAGAACCCGGTTACCTGGCTTTCAGGTGAGCTGGTATCCGCTACTTTTTGCATGCCATCATAGCTTAGCCCCACAATATCTAGCCTATCGACTTGGTACAAGCCACCAAAAGTGACATTGGCGACATTATTGAGCTGAATGTATTGCGAGCTACCCAACAGGCTATATCCTGCCCCGCCAAATATCGTATAGCGTCCATAGCCCTTGTACACATCAATTTCTGTTGAATAATCATTTTCCCCGGTACCAAGTCCCTTGTCGCGGCTTGCTGTTCCAAATTTGATTCGCCCGGTCCAGTCTACACTGATCCCGTTTTCTGTAGGGGCGAAATGGTAGGTGGCGGCGGTGACGACATCGCCCAGGCCTTGCGCTGAAGTGCTGTTGTTTGCCTCACCGCGGGCATGCGGGTTACGGTTGTTGACCCGCCCGATTCCAGGTATGACATTTCCTGAACCATTAATAAAAAGATAAGGGACAGTGAGTTTAAGTGTCCAAGGCCCGGTATCATATTGTGCCATTAAGGGGATGCTGGTGATATCAGTTGTTGTCGATGTACCATAGTTGCCTGTTGAATAATCAAGGCCAGCACCCAGATGAAGGTGATTTTCACTGGCTTGGGCATAGCTACTTAGGCACAGTCCTAAAATAGTTAAAGGAATTAGGGGTGTTATGTTCATTTTTTTATCCTCAGGGTCAATTCAGCGTTCGGTAATAATGATATGAATATGAATTTTTAGTTCATGTTTATCTTCCTGGAGTTTCTATGTGAGGAATAGCAACCCGTTCCGGGTGAATTATTTCTGGGCGTTCCATGGGCGGAATATCCGGTTTTTGTACTGTTGCCGCATGGGAAAGCTTGGAAGGGCCCGAGGGGGAGTGATGTATAGTTTCATCATTTGAGACTGATTTATCTGAATCAGCTTCGACTTTTTTCATGACCAGTCCGAGGTTAAGCCCCGCCCTTTTTGCAATTACCCCCCATCCCATGTGCTGGCTCCGTAATGTGAGCACACCAGGTGTTGACCAGTTATCAATTGAGCCACCGGTTAGAGCAGTTTTTATTTCCATTGCATCAGGGTCAGAGATGCCTGCCTGGGCTAGTTCACTCTGTGCTAAGGCTAGAGCGATATTAATGTTGCCGTAACTCATATGGGGTTGAGGCGGGCTAACAAGAACACTGCCTCCTGCTTCATCAGTGAGCAGAAAAGAATGGCCACTGAGCAACCCTTCTATAGCAGCCTGGGCATTTTCTTCAGACCCGAACAAGGCACTATAGCGTGTAATCAGCTGTTGTTCATTTGTCGCAGGAGCAGGGCTGTTCGCGCTGGAGCTGGATAGGGTATCCGCAAAAACAGTAGAAGCCAGAGTGGCTAGTTCTAGTGTCAGTCCCAGGAAAATCATACTCAATAATCGAAGCATGGTGTGGTCCTTTTACGAATCATTCAAACAAGATCACCAGTCACTAATCTAGAGGAGTCGGCCCCGGCTTTGGCTGTTTTGGGGCGGCTTCAGTTTTAGTGCCGATCCCAGTGATGACGTCGCTCTTCCCAACCGTGGTTGCGCCAGTCGCGATCGTCATCTTCCCAGTACACCCGAGGGTAAGCCCGATAGACAACGACTGGGGGAGGTGGTGGTGGGGCATAATATACGGGTGGAGGTGCCATGCTTGCACCCAGAATGAATCCCAGGGCACCATAACCCAAGTCATCATCATCGGCATGAGCTGACAGGCTGAATAGGCCTGAAGCTACTAACAGGACAGCAAATAGTATTTTTTTCATGATTGTTCTCCTGGACTTGTTGGGCAACCCAGTTAAAGCATTTTGTATGCCAGGTATAATTTATTGATTTATAATGATATTTATTTTGAATTGTCGTTATTTTGAGACAGGATAGGGCACTCCGGATTCAGATGTTTGAAAATAAAAGGGTTTATCTGTCTCAGTATGTAGACAGGTTAGGACAAGTTATCGGTTAGCGGATGTTTTGAGGCAGGATAAATTAATAAAATTAAGGTGGCATAATATCGGGTTTTAATTGGCTATCAAAATTTATTTAATTAATAAATAATAACTTGTAAAATCATAAGGAGCTTTGCTTGAGTTCGAATAAACCTACACAGCTTCTTTTCCTGCCAGGTGCTTTGGGCGATGGTGCCTTTTGGTCACCTGTGGCTCGTTTGATACAGTACCCTGCAACACAGGTTCAGTTAAGCTGGTTTGATTCAGATGTTGTTCCTGTAAATCGAAAAATAGGGGGGCTGGAAAAATTAGTAGCCTGGGTAGTCAGTCAAATTAATCAGCCAACTGCGATAGTTGCTCAATCAATGGGAGGAGTGGTTGCTATCCGGGCCTGCTTGGAAAATCCCGGACTGGTGACCCATTTAGTATTATGCGCCACTTCAGGTGGACTAGACCTGCCAGCACTGGGGTTGAAGGACTGGCGCCCTGATTTTTATTCTGCAAACCCGGATATCCCTTGCTGGTTTGCAGGCGATGAAAAAGATCTTGCTTTCATTTTACCTCGGGTTACTGTTCCAGTGATGCTTGTTTGGGGAGAGGTTGATATCATCAGCCCTGTTTCTGTAGGACAATATCTGCATACACTTTTTTCTGACTCATGCCTGCATATTATTGCTGGAGGGGATCATGATGTTGGATATACTCATCCCTTTTTAGTTTCTTCGCTCATCGATCGGCACCTGATTCGTTAACTTACTCAGTATCAAGTAAAATGAGCCATCAGTGTGCCTGTAATATGCGCTGTTTAATCTGGATGCGAACAACATAAGGCCCTGTGTTTTATGGCATTAAAAAACAAGACAGGTTAAATGTCGGGCATGGTCTTCATGAACTGATGTATCTGGCTTGCAATATGCCCCCTGTTTTTTCTGTTGAGATTGTTAATCATGAAAAATATCAACGTATGCTTTAGTTTTCTGGCCCGTTGGCTCAATGAAGGTATTTTGAACAGATTATTTCGTAATGGCTGGGTCATATTTGCCTGTCTTGAATCCGAAACCAGTCAAAAGTTTATTTTAACTTCTGCTTTATCATGGCAACGATGATATTAAACCAGCCCATTTTTGACTTGCCTGTTTTATGGATGGTGCCATTAGCCCGTGTGTCGGGTTGTAATCCCTTTTGGTTTGAGCTCCTATGGCGATGGGTAGATGATGGCTGAATAGGCGTGAGTTATAAAACTGTTTTGTCTGCTGTTAGAAGTTTGGCACAAACATCTTTATGCCCACAGGGTTCTGTTCAATATTGAATTTTTGGCTGAAATACATGACGTTTGGCAAAGCGTTTTATGGTTGCGTTTATTCTTTGCCTGTAGCAGATTCTGAGTCGGCTAGCTGGATATTACGCTGCGGGGAAAGAAGATGTGATGCTCTTGTTCTGTATGTTGGCCTAACAGTTTTTAGTGTCATGCCGGATTGGCGCGATCTATGTCTCATAGACAGCCAGATAGTTATCTCGTTGTGCAATGAAGCGTTGAATGAGCCGGATTAATAATTGCAACAGGGCATGATTTTCACTAGTATTATTTGCATTATTCTGGCATGGAAATATCGAAATCTCATGACAACCCTGTTCCCGCCTACAGTTTTGAATAGCACCGGGTGTTCTGATTGTCGTTCGCAAGCGCCTTTATCTTTTGATTTTACTATGGCTTTTCAGCCTATTTTGGATTTGAGCACGGGAAACCCCTATGCCTATGAAGCGTTAGTCAGGGGATTAAATGGTGAAGGAGCTTATTCCATCTTATCCCGTGTTGATGATAAAAACCGCTATCAATTTGACCAGGCCTGTCGAGTGAAGGCGATTCAGCAGGCGGCGAAGATGGAGCTTCAGTCCCTGGAAGACTGTTTATTGAGCATCAATTTTTTACCCAATGCAGTTTATCGGCCAGAACTCTGTATTCGTGCTACTTTAGATGCATGCAGGATTTTTGACTTCCCAACAACACGCTTGATTTTTGAAGTGTCTGAATCTGAATATGTTGGCGATTCTTTTCATTTGATCAGCATATTTCAAGAATATAAGAAGCTTGGGTTTACCACGGCAATCGATGACTTTGGCGCAGGTTATGCGGGCCTTAATTTACTGGCTAAATTTCAACCTGATATCCTTAAGATTGATATGGAACTTGTTCGTGGGATTCATGACAATGGACCCCGGCAGGCTATTTTGCATGGTATTTTATTGACCTGTAAAGAAATGGGTGTAAAAGTAATTGCCGAAGGAATAGAAACTGTAATGGAGCGAGATTTTTTGATGGATAAAGGAGTTATGCTTCAACAAGGCTATCTGTTCGCCCACCCTAAAATTTCAGAGTTGCCGCTTTCTCAGAAAAACCCTGGTTATCAAATTGATTAAACAGTATTTTTATGTGTGGTTTGCCTCCTGGCACTGTGGGATGAGCAGCGGACACGGGTTGGGCTTTGAGAGGGTTATCCTTGCGTCACTGGCCGGGCTGTGGGTTCGCTGATCGATTGGGAGGCCGCTTCACCGCCAGCGTAACCGGCGCGTCCGATTTCAGCCCAACATGCCCTTGAGATCATTGAGCATCAGGAACAGGTGATACGGGTCGGTCGGGCTGGGCTCGAATTCCCAGGATTCGTACCACTGCCGCGCGGCATCGTCTTTGGCATGCACAAGCAGGCAGCGAATGCCCGCGATGTCGGCGGCCTGTGCTGTGCGCAACAGGGCATCCTTGAGTAAGGCTTGGCCCAGGCTCTTGCGCTGATGCTCCTTGCCCACCGCGAGCCGGGCCAGGATCATGACTGGCACCGGGTGGCGCGCCAGCCCCTTCATCACCCTCGACGGCGAGGTTTGTGGATCGACGCTACCGACGGCGAGGCTGTAAAAGCCGACGACCACGTCACCCTGGCAGCAGACGTAGGTCTGCGCGCTGTTGGCCTTCTGGTTGACGAGTGCATAGTGCTGCAGGAACTGGTTCAGCGCGGCCTGGCCGCAGTCGAACGCGTCGACCTGATCCATTCCTGCGAGCTTGCGAACGGGTGTGTAGCCACTGCTCAACCCAGCACCCCGGGCTCACGCAGCAGTTTCTTCAGGTGCGGCTTGCTTTGCACCGGCCGATCCAGCGCTTCCTGGACGCCTGCCACTGCACCTCGTCCAGTATGAACTGGCGACGATCCGCCAGTGTTTGTGCTGCTGCCGTTACGCCTGCATCAAGCAGAAACTCGCTGACGTTCTTGTGGCAGGCGTGCGCTGCTTCCTGCAGCAGTTGCTTCACCGGCGTGCTTGCTCGGACGTCAATGCGTTCGGTCTTGGAAATATTCAGCGTGCTCATGGTGCACTCCGGACTTTAGATGCTCTCATTGTAGTTGTCCGGACAGTGTCCTGACAAGTTGTTTCGTGTCTCGGCCATCAACCCTGTGCGTGTATCCGTGTTGCGATATGTCGGTAGTTGTCGATAACTACCGACGAAACGCAAAGATGGTGGTTCCCTCCGCCACCCAATGCCGCAATCCAACCTCTTGATTCGTCCGAATGTAACTCATTGATCTGTATTGATCTGACTTGCGGCCTTTGCGGATTTCGGGCTTGTTTCGGAGAGCGAGGCCGGAGAGAAGAATGGCCGGGAGAGAGCGAAAGGTGGCCGAAAACGGGCCAGATGGCCGGTCGGCGAAGTGCAGTTCGGCACTCTTGATGCTACGGAAATTCGTGATCTTCAGTCGAACGACTTTCATGCGCTTGCCTGCCTTTTTATGAGGATCCGCCCACTTATTGGTGTAGCCTATGGCGATTTTTTCTTTTAAGTTTTAATTGTTACATTTTACGCTCAATTTGTCTCCTGGAGGGAGACGAACTTGCCGCAAAGTATCGTTGATGTTATATTTACCGCGCAGTGCGTTTCTTTTTGAGGTGCATATTGAGCACAAAGTATCATTTACAAACGAAGACACTAGGCCCACGCGCAGCGCAGCTCTTTACTGATCTGAATGAACTACGCCGGTCTACGTTCACCTTGACGGATGTGGAATCGATCACCGGCCTATCGGCTGCGGCGGCCCGCAATCTTGTGCACAAGGCCCAGCAGCGAGGCTTGGTCACGCGACTGAAGCCTGGTCTGTACAATCTCGTGCCCTTCGAACTCGGTCGAGCCACCGAACACATCGGCAGCCCGTACCTGATCGCGCGTGAACTAGCAGGTAGCGCGCCCTACTTCCTGTCGCATGGCACCGCGCTTGAACTGCACCGTATGGTGACGCAGCCGAACTTCACTGTCTATGTGTCGTGCACACGGCGCGTGCGTCCGCAGACAGTGGGTGGCTATGACTTTCGGTTCGTCCACATTACGGCGGAGCAAGAATTCGGAGTCATGAAGCATTGGATCGAC
>JAGXAQ010000022.1 GCA_018971485.1 Pseudomonadota bacterium
GACAGAGATGGTGATGCCGGGAGATAATGTGGCGATTACGGTAACGTTGATAGCGCCGATTGCGATGGAAGAAGGACTTCGTTTTGCGATACGTGAAGGGGGCCGAACCGTCGGCGCCGGCGTCGTCTCTAAAGTAATTGAGTAAGGTTTGTGCTGTTGATAGATACCGGGTGCTGTGCCCGGGTCCTGTAAGGGGCCCGGGCATTTGCCGCTCATAAAGTATGAAGGCCAGTAGCTCAATTGGCAGAGCGTCGGTCTCCAAAACCGAAGGTTGGGGGTTCGAGACCCTCCTGGCCTGCCATTTTAATCCGGCAGGTGATAAGGGATGGCGAGGCAGAACATGCCCGCATCTTAAAGTGAAGCGAACATATGGCAGACAAGATTAAATTACTAATTGCTGTGCTGATAGTCGCAGCAGGTATTGCAGGCTATTACGAGCTTGCGGATAAATTACAGATTATTCGGGTTGGAGTGGTTCTTGCTTCAGCTCTGATAGCTATTGGAGTTGCTTATACCTCTTCAGGAGGAAAAGCCTTGGTGGGTTTTTACCGTGAATCGCTTGTTGAAACGCGTAAAGTGGTTTGGCCTAATCGGAAAGAAACGGTACAGACTACTGGCATTGTAATCTTGCTGGTTATCGGAGTGGCCTTTGTACTGATGCTGGTTGATTTATCACTGCAGTCATTTATGAATTGGTTCATGGGCTAGGGGAAAGAGTATGCGCTGGTATGTGGTTCATGCCTATTCAGGTTTTGAAAAGAGTGTACAGCGAACGCTGCTGGAACGTATTGAGCGTTCGGGATTAAAGGATAAGTTCGGACAGGTGCTGGTTCCGGTGGAAGAGGTTGTTGAAATGAAAGCGGGGCAGAAATCTATTTCCGAAAGGAAGTTTTTCCCCGGGTATGTGCTGGTCCAGATGGAGATGACGGATGATACCTGGCATCTGGTTAAAAGCACGCCTAAGGTGACAGGGTTTATAGGTGGTACAGCCTCCAAGCCTTCTCCCATTACAGATAAAGAGGCAAGTGTAATCCTTCGCCAGATTCAGGATGGTGTGGAAAAGCCAAAGCCGAAGGTTTTGTTTGAGGCAGGTGAAATGGTCCGGGTAATTGAAGGGCCGTTTAATGATTTTCATGGAACAGTTGAAGAAGTGAATTACGACAAAAACAAGCTTCGTGTTTCAGTTGCCATTTTTGGTCGTTCGACACCGGTCGAACTTGATTTCAGTCAAGTCGAAAAAGCGTGATGCTCAATGACGGGGAGCCTGTCCGGTCAGGCGTATGAACCCATTTTAAGGAGATAGGCTGTGGCAAAGAAAGTAATTGGCTATATCAAGCTGCAAGTTCCTGCAGGGAAGGCGAACCCATCGCCCCCAATTGGGCCTGCACTCGGGCAGCGGGGACTTAATATCATGGAATTCTGTAAGGCATTCAATGCACAAACACAGGGAATGGAGTCTGGTCTACCCATTCCTGTCGTGATTACAGCCTACGCAGATAAAACCTTTACATTCATCATGAAGACGCCCCCTGCGTCGGTTCTCATTATGAAAGCTGCTGGTTTGACCAAGGCCAGCACTAAGCCCGGGAGTCTGGTAGCAGGCAAGATTACTCGTGCCCAGGCAGAAGAGATTGCCAAGCTGAAAATGCCTGATTTGACAGCGGCAGATATGGATGCGGCTGTTCGAACGATCATGGGCTCTGCCCGATCGATGGGCATTGAAACGGAGGGGGTATAAATGGCCAGTGTATCCAAAAGACGTAAGGCAATTTTAGATTTGATCGATAAAAGCAAGTACTATCCGTTGGCTGAAGCTTTGGAGATCATCAAGAAGACAGCCAATGCCAAGTTTGATGAATCGGTGGATGTAGCGATTAACCTGGGTGTGGACCCACGTAAATCTGATCAGGTAGTGCGTGGATCAGTTGTGTTGCCAAGAGGTACGGGCAAGTCAGTTCGCGTAGCCGTGTTTGCCCAGGGGGATGCTGCAGGTAAGGCCAAGGATGCTGGTGCGGATATTGTGGGCTTTGAAGATTTGGCCGCCGAAATCAAGGAAGGCCGGATGGACTTTGATGTAGTGATTGCCTCACCTGATGCCATGAGGGTGGTTGGACAGTTGGGCCAGATTTTAGGGCCTCGTGGATTGATGCCTAACCCGAAGGTGGGTACGGTTACCCCTGATGTGGCGACAGCGGTGAAAAATGCCAAGGCGGGCCAGGTACAGTACAGAACTGATAAGGGCGGAATTGTTCAGGCCAGCATAGGGCGTGCCTCATTCGAGATTGAGGCCCTGTCTGAAAACCTTGCTGCTTTGATTGATGCTCTGAATAAAGCTAAACCGGCAGCTTCTAAAGGAATTTATCTTCGAAAAATTGCCGTGTCCAGTACGATGGGCATTGGCGTAAGGGTAGATGCAGCAAGCATTGCTTAAGGAACTTTGGGCTGCGGGGATGGCCCCCGCAGGTTGTCAAAGACCGTAGGTGCATTCGTGCTTAATTTTTTGCCTACGCAGATGGCGTAACCCGGAAACAGGATGCTCCTGGATAAAGGTCGCCGTAACGAGGATGGGCAACCATCCTGTAAACGGAAGGAGAAAGACCTTGAGTCTTAATCTTGAAGAAAAGAAAGCGGTAGTTGCAGAAGTGTCCGCAGAAGTGGCGAAGGCACAGGCTGTAGTTGTGGCTGAGTATCGAGGTATTAGCGTGCAGGATCTGACCCAGCTTCGTGCAAAAGCCCGGGCAAATGGGGTCTATCTTCGGGTGCTGAAGAATACCTTGGCACGTCGTGCAGTTGCAGATACGCCTTTTGGTGTATTGGCGGGACAGATGGAAGGGCCTCTGGCTTATGCCATGTCAGCTGATCCTGTTGCATGTGCCAAAGTGCTCAGTGATTTTGCGAAGGCAAATAATCAGTTCATCATCAAGGCTGGTGCTATGGCCAATTATGCCATGTCAGCCAAGGATGTTGATGTTCTGGCAAATATGCCTTCCCGCGAAGAATTGTTGGCCAAGCTTCTGGGAACGATGCAAGCGCCTGTGGCGAAATTTGTTCAAACACTTCATGAAGTGCCTACAAAATTTGTGCGTGGGCTGGCTGCAGTGCGCGATCAAAAGGCCGCTTGACCTTAACTTTCAAAAGGTTTCTCCACTGGAGAAACCGGAATCTTATGAATGGAGAAAACAATGGCTGTTGCCAAAGCAGATATTCTTGATGCAATTTCAAAAATGACCGTACTTGAGCTGTCTGAACTCATCAAGGAAATGGAAGAGAAATTCGGTGTTTCAGCAGCAGCGACTGCTGTTGCTGTTGCTGCAGGCCCTGCAGCAGGTGCAGGTGCTGCTCCCGTTGAAGAAAAATCCGAGTTTGATGTGATTTTAACCGCAGCTGGTGATAACAAGGTAAACACGATCAAGGTCGTGCGTGCGATTACTGGCCTGGGTCTGAAAGAGGCGAAAGACCTGGTTGATGGTGCTCCAAAACCGGTTAAGGAAGCGGTTTCAAAAGCTGATGCAGATTCGATCCTAAAGCAGCTGACCGAAGCCGGTGCAAGCGCAGAAATCAAGTAATTGATTGGGTGAAAATCCCCTGTGGCCCATTTTTTGGGTGCAGGGGGTTTTGTATTGAATAAACCGAAATAGGCTGGGATAGGCCTGATGTGCCTGATAGAGGCGCTTGAGGCATGAATCAGTTTTTAAACCTGGAAGGAAACTCTGCACTGAAGTGTGCGTGGCCCGCCTGCCCTTAGAGGCGAATGGGGCCAATCGTTACGTATAGGCTAAAAGACCGGAACCTGGCGATTCCTCCGTTAGATTCTGAAGCCCTGAAAGAGGACAAGTGCCGTTGCGTAACCATGTCAAGGGGAATGGCCAGTTAAATCTGGCGAGGGTTGACCGGCCCTTGAACCGGCATGTTTTATTGATTAATTCGACAGGAGGCGGCATCTGACCCGACCTACCGGGCATCGCCGGAAATTTTGATGACCTATTCTTTTACCGAGAAAAAGCGTATCCGCAAGAGTTTCGCGAAGCGCAGCAGTATTCTGGATGTGCCTTATCTGCTTGCAACGCAGCTTGAATCATATCGGAGTTTTTTGCAGGAAGATGTGCCTGTTGAAACGCGTAAGAACGAGGGCCTGCAGGCTGCGTTTCTGTCGATTTTTCCGATTGTAAGTCATACGGGTAATGCTCGCATGGACTTTGTTAACTATAATCTGGGTATGCCGGCTTTTGATGTCAAGGAGTGCCAGCAGCGCGGCCTGACTTATGCTGCGCCTATTCGTGTGCGTGTACGCATGACGATTATGGACAAGGAAGCCAGTAAACCGACTGTTAAGGAAGTTAAGGAGCAGGAAGTCTACATGGGCGAGATCCCGCTTATGACGGAAAATGGCTCTTTTGTGATTAATGGCACGGAACGGGTTATTGTTTCCCAGTTGCACCGTTCTCCTGGAGTCTTCTTTGAACATGATCGGGGTAAGACCCATTCATCAGGCAAGCTGCTTTTTTCGGGCCGGATCATTCCTTACCGTGGTTCATGGCTTGATTTTGAGTTTGATCCGAAAGATTACCTGTATTTTCGTGTCGATCGCCGGCGGAAGATGCCTGTATCGATTCTGTTAAAAGCCTTAGGTTATACCCCTGAAGGGATACTTAAGGAATTTTTTATGTTTGACTCGTTTGAACTTGAAAACGGTAAATGGTGCCTCAAGCTGGTTCCTGATCGCCTGCGGGGTGAGATTGCCCGTTTTGACATAGCAGATTCTAAAGGCACAGTTATCGCTGCCCGCGACAAGCGTATTACTGTCAAGCATATTCGTGAGATGGAGAAGGCCGGTCTTAAATCCATAGCGGTTCCATCTGAATTTATTGTGGGTCGTGTCATTGCGACGGACATTCTGAATACTTCGACAGGGGAAATTCTGGCCAGGGCTAACGATGAGTTGACCGAGGATCTTCTGGATAAACTGGTTGAGGGTGGAATAAACCATATTCAAACCATTTATACGAATGATCTGGATCAGGGACCATATATCTCTCAGACGTTACGTATAGATGAAACCCTTGATAGCAGCGCTGCCCAGGTTGCCATCTATCGCATGATGAGACCCGGAGAACCCCCAACAGAAGATTCGGTCAAGGCCTTGTTTGAAGGGCTGTTCTTTTCTGAAGATCGATATGATCTTTCTGCTGTGGGAAGGATGAAGTTTAACCGGCGGATTGGCCTGCCTGATCTGGTTGGGCCTGGGACGTTGTCACGTGAGGATATAGTTGCTGTAATCCGGATACTGGTTGAGCTCAGAAATGGTCGTGGTGAAATAGATGATATTGATCATTTAGGCAATCGTCGGGTCCGATCGGTGGGTGAGCTGGCTGAGAACCAGTTCCGTGCAGGACTGGTTCGTGTCGAGCGTGCCGTGAAAGAACGCCTGACCCAGGCTGAATCAGAAAATCTGATGCCTCATGATCTGATTAACGCAAAACCTGTTTCTGGTGCCATCAAGGAATTTTTTGGGTCGAGCCAGTTATCGCAGTTCATGGATCAGACGAATCCTTTGTCTGAAATTACACACAAGCGCCGGGTTTCTGCCCTGGGTCCTGGTGGATTGACCCGGGAGCGGGCAGGATTTGAGGTGCGGGATGTGCATCCGACGCATTATGGCCGGGTTTGCCCCATTGAAACTCCGGAAGGTCCGAATATCGGTCTTATCAACTCGTTGGCATTATACGCACGGACCAATGACTATGGATTTCTTGAGACGCCTTACCGGAAGGTGGTGGAGGGGCGGGTTACTGAAGAAATCGGGTTTCTGTCCGCTATTGAAGAAGGTCAGTACGTTATCGCCCAGGCCAATGCAGAACTGGATGAGGACGGAAAATTCAGGAACGATCTTGTTTCTTGCCGTCACCATAATGAGTTCTCATTGTCGTCACCTGATAAAGTCCAGTACATGGATGTTGCCCCTTCACAGATTGTTTCTGTAGCCGCTTCGCTGATTCCGTTCCTGGAGCATGATGATGCGAATCGGGCCCTGATGGGTTCTAACATGCAGCGTCAGGCAGTACCTTGCTTGCGGGCTGACAAGCCTTTGGTTGGTACAGGAATAGAGCGTACGGTTGCAGTCGATTCAGGCACAACTGTTCAGGCTTCCCGTGGTGGTGTGGTGGATTATGTTGATGCCGGACGGATAGTCGTGCGGGTCAATGATGAAGAGACCAGTTCAGGAGAGGTAGGGGTTGATATCTATAACCTGACCAAATATACCCGATCCAATCAGAATACCAATATCAATCAGCGCCCACTCGTTAAAGTGGGTGATGAAATCAGGCGAGGGGACGTGATTGCTGATGGGGCTTCGACTGATATGGGTGAACTGGCCCTGGGGCAGAACATGTTTGTGGCCTTCATGCCTTGGAACGGGTATAACTTTGAAGATTCCATCCTGATTTCAGAACGGGTTGTGGCAGAGGATCGATATACTTCCATTCATATTGAGGAATTGTCCGTTGTGGCCCGTGATACCAAGCTCGGGCCTGAAGAAATTTCACGTGATATTTCCAATTTATCCGAGGCACAGCTGGCTCGTCTGGATGATTCCGGGATTGTTTATATTGGGGCTGAAGTTGAAGCAGGAGATGTCCTTGTCGGAAAGGTGACGCCCAAGGGTGAAACCCAGCTGACTCCGGAAGAAAAGCTTCTGAGAGCCATTTTTGGTGAAAAAGCTTCTGACGTGAAGGATACCAGCCTGAGATTGCCCTCCGGGATGTCAGGTACGGTGATTGATGTCCAGGTGTTTACCCGGGAGGGGATTGAACGGGATAAACGGGCTCAGCAGATTATTGATGATGAGCTCAAGGCAGTGAAAAAGGATCTGGCCGATCAAATGCGGATCGTTGAGGAAGATGCCTTTAAGCGGATAGAGCGGCTTTTATTGGGTAAAGTTGCCAATGGGGGGCCTATGAAGCTTGCCAAAGGAAGTATGTTAACCGGCGAATATCTTTCTGGCCTGAGCCCGCATGACTGGTTTGATATCAGGCTTGCTGATGAGAAAGCAGCCCAGCAGCTTGAATCCCTTAAAGAGTCTTTGGCCCAGAAGCGGCTGGATTTTGATGGGATGTTTGAAGAGAAGAAGAAGAAACTGACCCAGGGTGATGAGTTACCACCTGGTGTTCAGAAAATGGTCAAGGTTTATGTTGCGGTAAAACGCCGTCTGCAGCCTGGTGACAAGATGGCGGGGCGCCACGGGAATAAGGGCGTAATTTCAAAGATTGTTCCTGTCGAAGACATGCCCTATATGTCAGATGGCACTCCCATGGATATCGTGCTGAACCCTCTTGGTGTTCCGTCCCGGATGAATGTGGGGCAGATTCTTGAAACTCACCTGGGGTGGGCTGCCAAGGGATTGGGCTTGAAGATAGGAGAAATGCTCAAGCAGCAGTCACAGGTTGTAAAAATACGTGAACTTCTCGACAGGATTTATAATTCGACTGGAAAATCGGAAGCAATTTCATCGTTCACTGATGAAGAAGTACTGGATTTGGCCCAGAACCTGAAAGATGGTGTTCCATTTGCTACCCCGGTTTTTGATGGTGCGAGCGAAGAGGAAATCAAGAATATGCTGGAACTGGCCGGTTTACCCAAGTCAGGCCAGGTCACCTTGTTTGATGGACGGACTGGAGAAGCATTTGAACGGCAGGTTACCGTAGGGTATATGCATGTCTTGAAACTGCACCATCTGGTAGACGATAAGATGCACGCCCGTTCAACCGGCCCCTATAGCCTGGTGACTCAGCAACCCTTGGGTGGTAAGGCCCAGTTTGGTGGTCAGCGCTTCGGGGAGATGGAGGTCTGGGCTCTTGAGGCTTATGGTGCAGCCTATACACTGCAGGAAATGCTCACAGTCAAATCTGATGATGTTGGTGGGCGGACCAAGGTGTATGAGTCGATCGTTAAAGGTGAACATCGAATTGATGCCGGCATGCCGGAATCGTTTAACGTGCTGGTGAAAGAAATTCGTTCATTGGCAATTGATATTGATCTGGAGCGTTCATAACCCTCTGGTCCGTTTCCATCTGTTGATGGAGGGACACGAACGTATGAATGGAATTATCCTTAAACGCAAGCATTTTTGCCGGACAGGTAAAAGGCTTAAGGAGACGCAATGAAAGCATTACTTGATTTGTTCAAACAGGTCACGCAGGAAGAGGAATTTGATGCAATCCAGATTGCACTTGCTTCGCCGGAAAAGATTCGGTCGTGGTCCTTTGGCGAAGTCAAGAAGCCCGAAACGATCAACTACCGGACATTCAAGCCGGAACGGGATGGGCTTTTTTGTGCAAAGATTTTTGGGCCCAACAAGGATTATGAATGCCTTTGCGGAAAATATAAACGTCTGAAGCATCGAGGCGTAATTTGTGAGAAGTGCGGGGTTGAAGTCACTCAGTCTAAGGTTCGCCGTGAACGAATGGGCCATATTGAGCTTGCCAGCCCTGTCGCCCACATCTGGTTTTTGAAATCACTCCCTTCCCGGCTAGGAATGGTTCTGGATATGGCACTTCGCGATATTGAGCGCGTGCTTTATTTTGAGGCCTATGTGGTAACTGATCCAGGAATGACGCCTCTTGAGCGTGGCCAGCTTCTGACAGAAGACGATTATTTGATGCGCGTAGAGGAGTTTGGCGATGAGTTCCAGGCCTCTATGGGAGCTGAAGGTGTAAGGGATTTATTGCGTTCGCTGGATCTGAATAGTGAAATTGCCCGTTTGCATGCCGAGCTTGAAGCGACCGGGTCAGATTCCAAGATCAAGAAAATTGCCAAACGGTTAAAAATCCTTGAGGCTTTCCAGAAATCCGGGGTAAGGCCTGACTGGATGATTCTGGAGGTGCTTCCTGTTTTGCCCCCGGATCTTCGTCCTTTGGTTCCTCTGGACGGAGGCCGCTTTGCTACCTCGGATTTGAATGATCTTTATCGTCGGGTTATCAATAGGAACAATCGGCTTAAGCGGCTTTTGGAACTCAAGGCACCGGAGATTATTGTCCGGAATGAAAAACGGATGCTTCAGGAATCGGTAGATTCATTGCTGGATAATGGTCGTCGCGGGAAAGCCATGACCGGGGCAAATAAGCGTCCGCTTAAATCTCTGGCTGAGATGATTAAAGGAAAAGGCGGGCGTTTCCGTCAGAACCTTCTTGGTAAACGTGTAGATTACTCTGGGCGTTCCGTCATTGTGGTTGGCCCACAGCTTAAATTGCACCAATGTGGCTTACCGAAAAAGATGGCTCTGGAGCTGTTCAAACCCTTTATTTTTCATAAGCTGGAAGTAATGGGGTTGGCGACAACAATTAAAGCTGCCAAGAAAATGGTTGAAGCCGAAGGCCCGGAAGTCTGGGATATCCTTGAAGAGGTCATTCGTGAGCATCCGGTGTTGCTTAATAGGGCTCCAACCCTGCATCGTCTGGGAATCCAGGCGTTTGAGCCTGTCTTGATTGAGGGTAAGGCCATACAGCTGCACCCCTTGGTGTGTGCTGCATTCAATGCTGACTTTGATGGCGACCAGATGGCAGTTCATGTCCCCTTGTCCCTGGAAGCGCAGATGGAAGCGCGTTCATTGATGCTGGCCTCGAACAATGTGTTGTCTCCTGCAAATGGCGAGCCAATTATTGTGCCTTCGCAGGATATTGTGCTGGGCCTTTATTACATGACTCGCGAAAAGATCAATGCACGAGGTGAAGGGATCGCATTTGCGGATATTGCTGAAGTATCCCGTGCCTATGAATCGCGCCAGGTGGACTTGCATGCCAAGGTTATCGTGCGAATCAAGGAAAGTGATCGGCTGCCCAGCGGCGAGAAAAAGAGTCGTATTACCCGATATGAAACGACTGTAGGCCGTGCGTTACTGTCTGAAATTCTGCCTGCGGGCCTTTCCTTTTCTTTGGTTAACAAACCATTGAAGAAAAAGGAGATTTCACGTCTTATCAATAGTAGTTTCCGACGTTGTGGAATCAGGGAAACGGTGATTCTCGCAGATAAGTTGATGTATACCGGTTTTACTTTTGCAGCACGAGCGGGTATTTCAATCTGTGTGGATGATATGCTGGTACCGCTGCAGAAAAGTGAATTGATCAATGCTGCTGCGAAAGAGGTGAAAGAGATAGAGAGCCAGTATTCATCGGGCCTGGTGACTCAGGGTGAGCGCTATAACAAGGTAGTGGATATCTGGGGTCGCGCTGGAGATGTTGTGGCCAAAGCCATGATGGATCAGCTTGGGACTGAATTGGTAGTCAACCGGGAAGGAAGTGAGGTCCGTCAGGAATCCTTTAATTCAATTTACATGATGGCCGATTCGGGAGCGCGTGGTTCGGCGGCGCAGATAAGACAGCTTGCAGGCATGCGGGGATTGATGGCCAAGCCCGACGGTTCCATTATCGAAACACCGATTACGGCGAATTTTCGTGAGGGATTAAATGTTCTGCAGTACTTCATTTCAACACATGGCGCCCGGAAGGGTCTGGCAGATACTGCTCTTAAAACCGCCAATTCGGGATATTTGACCCGACGTCTGGTAGATGTTACCCAGGATTTGGTTATTCGCGAGGAAGACTGTGGTACGACCCAGGGCGTCACCATGAAAGCCCTGATTGAGGGAGGGGAGGTTGTAGAGCCCTTGCGTGACCGGATATTGGGCCGGGTATCTGCTGTGGATATTGTGCATCCGGATACGGATGCAACCCTGATTGAGGCGGGAACCTTGCTGGATGAGGATGCGATAGACGCCATTGATGAAGTTGGCATTGATGAAGTCAAGGTGCGCACCCCTTTGACCTGTGAAACCCGTTATGGATTATGCGCCCAGTGTTATGGCCGGGATCTTGGCAGGGGGCAGCGCGTGAATGTGGGAGAAGCGGTAGGGGTGATTGCGGCTCAATCCATTGGCGAGCCGGGAACGCAGCTTACTATGCGCACATTCCATATTGGTGGTGCTGCATCGCGAGCTGCTGCAGCATCCCAGATTGAGATTAAATCGAATGGTACTGTCCGGTTTGTTCCGGGCATGCGTTATGTAAGCAACGTTCGGGGAGAACAGATTACGATATCACGCAGCGGTGAAATTATTATTGTGGATGATAATGGCCGTGAGCGTGAAAGACAGAAAATCCCATATGGCGCCACCTTGACGGTGACGGATGGAACGGTGATTAAGGCTGGGCAGATAGTGGCGCAGTGGGATCCGCATACCCGACCCATCATCACGGAGTATTCCGGTCGTGTCCGGTTCGAGAATGTTGAAGAAGGTGTGACGGTTGCCAAACAGATTGATGAGGTGACGGGACTGTCAACCCTGGTAGTTATTGATCCGAAGCGTCGTGCCTCAAGCATGTCCAAGGGTTTGCGCCCGCAGGTTAAGCTGTTTGACGAGTCGGGTAATGAAGTTCTGCTGGTTGGAACAGGCCAGCCTGTCAATATTACCTTCCAGGTCGGAGCGATCCTGACGGTTAAGGATGGCCAGGAAGTGTCGGTGGGGGATGTGTTGGCAAGAATCCCCCAGGAAACCTCGAAAACGAGAGATATCACAGGGGGGTTACCCCGTGTGGCTGAGCTTTTTGAGGCGAGAAGCCCCAAGGATGCAGGTTTGCTTGCCGAGGTAACTGGTACTATTTCCTTTGGGAAGGATACCAAGGGCAAGCAGCGTCTGGTCATTACTGATCTGGATGGGCAGGCTCATGAATATCTGATTCCAAAGGAAAAACATGTAACAGCGCATGATGGGCAGGTGGTCAACAAGGGGGAAACGATTGTTGATGGCCCGGCTGATCCGCATGATATTTTGCGTTTACTGGGTGTTGAGGCGCTGGCCGGATATATCGCTGATGAAGTGCAGGACGTATACAGGCTTCAGGGTGTGAAAATCAATGATAAGCATATAGAAGTGATTGTGCGCCAGATGTTGCGACGGGTCAGTATTACGGAACCAGGTGATTCACGCTTTATTCCGGGTGAGCAGATAGAGCGGGCCGAAGTGCTTGAAGAAAATGATAAGCTTGAGGCAGAAGGCAAGCAGCCAGCACTGTTTAATTATGTGTTGCTTGGAATTACCAAGGCCAGCCTGTCAACGGATTCCTTTATTTCAGCGGCATCGTTCCAGGAAACTACGCGTGTGTTGACTGAAGCAGCCATTCTGGGCAAGCGTGATGATTTGCGCGGTTTAAAGGAAAATGTCATTGTTGGTCGTCTGATCCCGGCAGGAACAGGGTTGGCCTACCATAATGTACGTCGCCGTCAGCGGCAGCAGTCTGAGGCTGTTGCTGAACTTGAAAGTCATGAGGAAGTGGTTGCAGAGACTCATGATGGCGAGTTTCTTGCTTGACACGTATTGGGGTAATCTATACAATCTCCAATCTTTTCGGGACGGTTTTTGGACCGTCCCGCCCTTTTTTAGGAATTTAACGGATGCCAACCATTAATCAACTTGTGCGCAAGTCACGTCGCGCCCAGCCTGAAAAGAGCAAGGTGCCAGCGCTGGAGGCCTGCCCACAAAAACGCGGGGTGTGTACCCGCGTTTATACGACTACACCTAAAAAGCCTAATTCTGCACTTCGCAAGGTTGCCCGGGTACGGTTGACCAACGGATTTGAGGTGTCAAGTTATATCGGCGGTGAAGGTCATAACCTGCAGGAACACTCGGTTGTGCTGATTCGTGGAGGCCGGGTAAAGGATTTGCCTGGTGTGCGCTATCACACGGTTCGGGGAAGCCTGGATACGGCTGGGGTCAAGGATCGTAAGCAGGGGCGCTCGAAGTATGGCGCTAAACGTCCGAAATCGGCTTGATTGATTTTGGCAAATAAAGGCGAAGTGGTCTCGCTGTTAATGATAAGAGGTTAGATATGCCAAGACGAAGAGAAGTCCCGAAGCGGGAAGTGTTGCCTGATCCGAAGTTCGGGAGCCAGGAAGTAACCAAGTTTGTAAATGTATTGATGAAAAGTGGCAAGAAAGCAGTTGCCGAGCGAATTATTTATGGTGCGTTTGAACAAATCAAGGCTAAAGGTGCTGGCAAGGAACCCCTGGATATTTTTGCGCAGGCCCTGTCAAACGTTCGCCCAAGTGTTGAAGTCAAGAGTCGTCGTGTAGGCGGGGCCAACTATCAGGTTCCGGTTGAAGTCCGCCCGGTCAGACGTACCGCTTTGGCTATGCGCTGGCTAACTGAAGCCGCCCGTAAACGCAGTGAAAAGTCGATGGGTCTGAGGTTGGCTGCTGAATTGATGGACGCTGCGGAAGGCCGCGGAGCGGCCATGAAGAAACGTGAAGAAGTGCATCGCATGGCTGAGGCCAACAAGGCATTTGCCCATTATCGTTTTTAATTGGATTGCTGATAGATTGATTGCTGGATTGACGGCATAAATAAATGAGGTAGGTATAAAGTGGCACGTAAAACCCCAATCGAACGGTACCGTAACATTGGTATCATGGCGCATATTGATGCGGGCAAGACGACGACGACGGAACGGATTCTGTTCTATACCGGTGTCTCACACAAGATCGGTGAAGTTCATGATGGCGCCGCTGTGATGGACTGGATGGCGCAGGAGCAGGAGCGTGGGATTACCATTACTTCTGCTGCAACGACCTGTTTCTGGAAAGGCATGGCGGGGGATTATCCTGAACACCGGTTCAATATTATTGATACTCCCGGACACGTCGATTTTACCATTGAGGTTGAGCGTAGCTTAAGGGTGCTTGATGGCGCGTGCGCTGTATTCTGTGCAGTGGGTGGGGTACAGCCCCAGTCAGAAACGGTATGGCGCCAGGCGAACAAGTATCATGTTCCCCGGCTGGCTTTTGTGAACAAGATGGATCGCCAGGGTGCAAATTTTTTGCGTGTATATGATCAGATCAGGTCTCGCCTGAAGGCAAATCCTATCCCTGTTCAGTTGCCGATTGGAGCTGAAGAGAACTTTCTGGGTGTTGTGGATCTCATCCGGATGAGGGCTGTTTACTGGGATGATTCAACCCAGGGGATGAAGTTCGATGAACGTGAGATTCCTGCTGAAATGAAGGCTGAAGCGGAGAAATGGCGGGCTAATATGATTGAGGCCGCAGCAGAAGCCAATGAGGAACTGATGAACCAGTACCTCAACGAAGGCGAGCTGTCTGCTGAAGGTATCAAGCAGGGTTTGCGGCTGCGTACCCTGGCCAATGAGATTGTACCGATGCTTTGTGGCTCTGCCTTTAAGAATAAGGGGGTTCAGGCCATGCTGGATGCGGTGATTGATTTCATGCCCTCACCAACTGATGTGAAGGCCATTCGCGGTCATTTGGAAAATGGCCAGGATGCCGAACGGCATGCCGATGATGCCGAGCCTTTTGCAGCGCTTGCCTTTAAAATAGCAACGGATCCCTATGTGGGCCAGCTGATTTTTTTCCGTGTCTATTCCGGTGTGGTGACTTCTGGAGACACGATTTACAACTCGGTCAAAGGTCGCAAGGAGCGAATTGGCCGCTTGTTGCAGATGCATGCCAATAACAGGGAAGAGATCAAGGAGGTTCGTGCCGGTGATATTGCTGCTGCGGTCGGGCTTAAGGAGGTTACTACGGGGGATACGATTTGTGATCTGTCCCAGACAGTGATACTGGAGCGCATGGAGTTTCCTGAGCCTGTGATCCATGTGGCAGTTGAGCCAAAAACGAAGGCTGATCAGGAAAAAATGGGTGTGGCGCTTAACCGTCTGGCCCAGGAAGATCCGTCTTTTCGTGTTCGTACTGATGAGGAATCGGGTCAAACCATTATTTCCGGGATGGGAGAGCTCCACCTTGAAATTATTGTCGATCGGATGAAACGTGAATTTGGTGTAGAGGCCAATGTAGGTGCGCCTCAGGTTGCTTACCGTGAAGCCATCAAAAAACAGGTGGATATTGAGGGTAAGTTTGTCAAGCAGTCGGGTGGGCGTGGGCAGTATGGTCACGTTTGGCTCAAGATGGAACCTAATGTTCCAGGTAAGGGTTTTGAATTTGTGGATGCCATTAAGGGGGGTGTTGTCCCCCGTGAATATATTCCGGCAGTTCAAAAAGGACTTGAGGAGACATTGCCTAACGGAGTGCTTGCCGGCTTCCCGGTTGTAGATGTCAAGGTTACCCTGTTTGACGGCTCGTACCATGATGTCGATTCGAATGAGAACGCTTTCAAGATGGCAGCAAGTATTGCTTTCAAGGACGGCATGCGCAAGGCTGATCCGGTTTTACTTGAGCCCATGATGGCTGTTGAAGTGGAAACGCCGGAAGATTACATGGGTGATGTAATGGGCGATCTGTCTTCCCGGCGCGGCATGATCCAGGGTATGGATGATACGCCGTCTGGTAAGGTTATTAAGGCTGAGGTTCCTCTTGCCGAAATGTTCGGCTACTCAACCTCTTTACGTTCGGCAACACAGGGACGTGCGACCTACACAATGGAATTCAAGCATTATGTTGAGGCGCCAAGAAACGTCGCGGATGCCGTGATCAACAAGAAATAACGAGATATTTAAGGACAAAGACATGGCTAAAGCGAAATTTGAACGGACCAAGCCGCACGTGAACGTGGGTACGATTGGGCACGTGGATCATGGCAAGACGACGTTGACGGCGGCGATAACGAAGGTGTTGTCGGCTAAATTTGGTGGTGAGGCGAAGGC
>JAGXAQ010000009.1 GCA_018971485.1 Pseudomonadota bacterium
GGGGGAAACTCCGGTTTGGTAGATCCACATAATGTGGAAGTTGCATTGAAGGGTTGTCATCAATATTTGCTTAAAAAATTTTCAGAGCATGAGAATTGGATATTGTTACGTGAAGTGATAGAAAGATTTTTCAGAAATTACATTGTTTCACATTGTTTGGCAATGGACCAATATTTTGCAATTACTGGAAATAAATCTGAAAGAAAGAAATTACAGGAAACTCTTAAGGTGATAGAAAGTCTCCCATTTATGACTGGAATATCTTTTCAATACAATTGGCCTCGATTAGCGTTAATAATTAGAAAAAGCCGATTAGTTTGTCACCAAATGTCATATTTATTCTTACGTATGCTTAGAAGCGTATTTTAATTAGCGAGAATTCATGAGCAAAGCTAAGTTTACTGTGTTTTTGCCAGTCAGGAATGGTGGCATACATCTACCTTTGTGTGTTAATAGCATATTGGCGCAAAGTAATACAAGTTTTGATTTGGTAATTTTAGAAAATAAAAGCACAGACGGAACTTCAGAATGGCTTCAGTCTTTGGAAAAGAAGGACTCTAGAGTTAGGGTAATTCCTTCCGGTACTTCGCTCTCAGTAGAGGAAAACTGGAAAAGAATATTAGCTGTACCCAAAAATGAATTTATGACAGTGATTGGGCATGATGATTTGCTGGATCCGGATTTTTTTGATGAGATCGCTAGAACTATTGAGAATGAGCCTGAAGCTTGTCTTTATCTTACGCATTTTAGGTTGATTGATGTCGATGGAAAAGTTCTTCGGCCATGCAAGCCTATTCCAAAGTACGAAACAGTATCTGAATTTTTGGCTGCAAGGATGGCCGGTATACGAGATTCTTTTGGCACAGGGTATGTAATGCGTTCCGTGAATTATGATGAGGTCGGTGGTATTCCTCCATTTTGTGATTTGCTATATGCCGACGATGCATTATGGATAAAGCTGATGGGTTTTTCATTTAAGGTGACCTCGCAACGAGTTTGTTTTTCCTACCGTTTACATTCTGGTAGTATTTCAGGTAAGCCAAACAATGAAGCTTTATTTAGGGCTTTTGTGCAATATTTGATATTTCTGAAAAAAATTTCAGAGTGCAGTGAAGAGATTACCGAAGTTATGGGAACTTATGGTTCGCAATATGTTGCTAGTCGATGTCAAAATTATTATTCACATTTATTACGTGTGACATCTTTTGGAAAGCCATTGAATGATATAGATATAAAGGCATTGCTTGGAGAGTTTTCGCCAGAAACGATATTAGTCGGAGGACGCTCCCGTTTTTTTAGGCGTCTCGTTAAGATATTGGGTATTAGGCGTCTTGCTAAAATTCTTGGTGTTAGGCGGCTTGTTCAAATGCTCTGTATTGAAGAATGAATCTGATAAAAATACGTTTATAATTTATAGGGTTGCCCAAGATATGCATGTTGTACTACAACTATGAATATTTTATACGATCACCAAGCAATTAGTATGCAACGTTATGGGGGTATTTCGCGTTATTTTTACGAGGTTTCCAATCGAATTGCTGCCATTGATGGCACACACGTAGAAATGTTTTCTCCTTTATATGTGAATTCTTATTTTAAATCTAATGGTCTTTTTAGACCAGTAGGAATTTATGTTCCCTATATCTCAAAATCATTGAGAATAATTAGAACTATTAATAATTTTGTTTCTTTGCGTTTAAGGCAGCGATATGATGTGGATATTTTTCATGAAACATATTATTCGTTGACAGAACGTAGCCCGCGCTCGGCAAAAAAAATTATTACTGTGTATGACATGATTCATGAAAAATATTCGACCTCTTTCAAGAAAGATGACCAAACCCAAAAAATTAAGGATCAAGCTATTAAAAGAGCAGATCATGTAATTTGTATTTCTGAGAACACACGAAAAGATTTGATAGAGCTTCTCGATATTCCCCTTAAAAAGACTTCCGTTGTTCATTTAGGTTATTCGCTAACTATGAAAGGGTATAGTGAGAAAGCAGTCATGTACGAAAAGCCTTATATTCTTTATGTGGGTCAACGTAATGGGTATAAGAATTTTGAGAGGTTTATTCGTGCCTATGCCTCGTCTCGTTTATTAAAGAATAAATTCACTTTGATTTTTTTTGGTGGGACAGAATTTTCAGTGAAAGAGTGTGAAATAATGAAAAAACTATCTCTTTCATCGAACCACGCAATACAATTATCAGGTGACGATGGCATTCTTGCTTCATTATACCTACATGCTTCCGCTTTTGTTTATCCTTCTCTGTATGAGGGGTTTGGAATCCCACCTTTAGAAGCGATGTCTTTTGGCTGCCCAGTTATTTGTAGTAACACGAGTTCAATACCAGAAGTTGTTGGAGATGCGGCAGAATTGTTTGATCCAATGGATGAAGATGATATGAGAGGTGCTATGGAAAGGGTGCTATGCTCACCTGAAAGGGCAACTTTGCTGGTTAAATTGGGGTTTGAGCATTGTAAGAAATTTTCTTGGGAGAAATGTGCTAAAGAGACGCTGGAAGTATATAAAAAGGTATTAAGGGGCTAAGATTAAATGAAACGCGCTCTTATTTGTGGGGTAAGTGGACAGGATGGTTCTTATTTAGCAAGTTTTCTTTTGGAAAAGGGTTATTATGTGATAGGGACTTCTCGTGATGCAATGGCCTCCTCATTTATTAATCTTATTAAATTGGGTATTCGAGAAAAAGTTAGTGTAGTTTCTATGGCTGTTAACGATTTTCGTAGCGTTTTTCAGACCTTGACGAAGACCATGCCTGACGAAATATATAATCTCTCTGGCCAGAGTTCAGTGGGACTTTCTTTTGATCAACCTGTTGAGACTATGGAAAGCATTGGTATTGCGACCTTGAACATATTAGAAGCAATTCGTTTTATAAACAGGGACATTAAATTTTATAATGCTGGTTCTAGTGAGTGTTTCGGTGATGTTGGAGAAAAGGCTGCTAATGAGTTGACCCCATTTCGGTCAAGAAGTCCATATGCAGTTGCGAAATCCGCTGCATATTGGGAAGTTGCTAATTATAGGGAAGCATATAATCTCTATGCATGCACTGGGATTCTTTTCAATCATGACTCACCTCTGAGGCCAGAGCGATTTGTAACACAGAAAATTGTTCTGGCTGCCGTACGAATTTCTCGTGGAAGTAAAGAAAAACTTCATTTGGGGAGCTTGGACATCCATAGAGATTGGGGTTGGGCACCTGAATATGTTGAAGCAATGTGGATGATGATGCAAAGAGATTTACCTGAGGATTTTGTCATCGCTACAGGTAGGACAGTTTCTTTGCAATATTTTGTTGAAAAGGTTTTTGATTATTTTGATCTTGATTGGCAAATTTATGTGGAATCTGACTCTTGCTTGTTGAGGCCATCTGATATTTTTTTTGGTAGGGCTAATCCAGATAAGGCTAAAAAAATTTTAGGATGGCATAGTAAAATTGATGTAGATGGGGTTGTTGAGAAAATGTGTGATGCAGCCTGTGTTAGAAATAATTAAGTGTTAATTTTGTACAAAAATAAGATTAAGTTAATATTTAAGCTAATCTATTTCAGCCCTTCTTTTTTGTATTAAAGCTTAATTTTTTTAGAAATCGATAATTAATCTGGCTTGGTTAATATCTTAAAGAGTTGTATCCAATTTTTTGCAAAAGGCTGGAAAGGTTCAATTAAATGGGATTCATCGAATTCCAAACTGTTGCACATCAAGGCGCTCATGTACTTCGCCAGCTGAATAGTATTGCCAGGATCAAAAAACTTGACTTGGGAATATTCTCCGACTGTCTCATGTGCATAAGGTAAATTGGCAGCGAGAATTGGTTTGCCAAATCGCTTGAATTCAGAAAGTGGTAAACCCCAGGTTTCCAGTTTTGATGGAAAAAGCAGGCAGTCAGTCTCTTTGTAAAGGTTAAAAACACTTTCCCTAGATTGAAACCCTATCAGCTTGAATTGGGGTACATCTGTAAGTTCTTCTTGTATCCATTTAGTATATCTGGTTTGAGTCCCATCAACCGTTACACGAATTTCAAAGTTATCATGACCCTCGCTTAAAAGGTGTCTCGCAGCTTTCCCAATGATTTCAATGTTCTTAAAAACACGGGGAAAGGTGGGATAAAAAAAGACAAAAGGGCTTTCTCTTCCTGTGCTTTGAGATTTTGGCATTTCTTGAATTGAACTAACTGGGTGGGCAACTATAATTTCCTGGGGTCGAAATTGTCGGCTAAATTCTTGACGAAGCCATTCCTGCTGGACTATAACATAGCGATTACGTTCTATGAACATTCCATACAGGAATTTGTAAAACAGGTTAAACAGGAGAAATCTAGGCTCTAACCATGCCTCGCGAAGACTAATCCGGTAAAAAGGGGCAGGGTTATGGCAATATACAGCCTGTTTTGTTGCTATTATTCTCGGCGTTATGTCATGAAGCGAGAGCCAGATATCTGGTGCGAGTGTTTTAGATAGTTTATTAAAATGCCACCATTCATAGTATAACCGGGTGAGCCAGGAGCGTTTTGAAGCAGGGAACTCGATAATGGTCACCCCGGATTCTTCAATCAGGCTACGGTGATGCACGAGAACAATGATCTCCCATTGATCTCTTAATGAGCTGATTGCGTTGGCAACACATTCCTTCAGGACGGTTAAGGGCCCACCATCCAGTATGTTGATGGCTGAAATAACGAGTCGTGGTTTCTGGTGCTTTCTCATGGGCATGTCTGATTGGAGACTGGGTGGGTTATCTTGGGAAAGAATAGGGTTTGCTTGTTTTGTATCGGAAATTTGAATGGTCAGTCCATTAAGTTAGGATAAACGGGTATTGAAAAAGAAGAGGCTAGGAATGTATTCTGGTGGATCATGGCGATCTGTTCCCACTGAAAATAATGGAATGGTTTGTTCTGAATCCGGCTTGCCTGGATAGAATGACACTATTCTAACCTAACAATTCGATTTTAATCATTTGAGTGATTAGAATAAGCTGTTTTGGTTTTCAATGAAAGAGGTATCTGGATGATGGCAGGTATGATGCTGGATTGGAGGCTTGTTTGAAGGGGATTATCCTTGCCGGGGGAGCGGGTACCCGGCTTTACCCTGTGACCCAGGCAGTCTCGAAGCAGCTTTTACCTGTTTATGATAAACCCATGGTGTATTATCCCCTGAGTGTCCTGATGCTGGCTGGTATTCGGGATATTCTCCTGATTACTACACCCCATGATTTGCTTCAGTTCAAGCAGCTGATGGGTGATGGGAGCCAATGGGGGATTCAGGTTGACTATTGCGTCCAGCCTGCTCCTGAGGGTCTGGCACAGGCTTTTGTCCTGGGTGAAACCTTTATTGGGAGTGACTGTTGTACCCTGATTCTGGGGGATAACATCTTTTATGGGCACGAATTGACTAGCCAATTGGCCCGAGCTGTTGAGTCAAGCGCCGGGGCCAGTGTATTTGCTTATCCGGTACAGGATCCGGAGCGCTATGGTGTCGTGGAATTTGACAGTGAATGGAACCCTGTCCGTATTGTGGAAAAACCGCCTCACCCGAAATCCCGCTTTGCCTTGACCGGGCTGTATTTTTTTGATCATCGGGTGGTGGATGTGGCGCACTCGCTCAAGCCTTCTGCGCGGGGTGAGCTGGAAATTGTTGATGTGTTGCAGCGCTACCTTGACTGGAAAGAGCTGTCGGTGAACATTATGGGGCGAGGCATGGCCTGGCTGGACACTGGAACCCATGATGCTTTGATGGAAGCAGGGCTTTTTATCCAGACGATAGAAAAACGTCAGGGCCTCAAGGTGGCCTGTCCTGAGGAAGTGGCGTATCGGATGGGCTATATTACAGCAAAGGATCTGGAGCGTTTGGCCCAGCCTTTGCTCAAGAATGGCTATGGGCATTATCTGCTATCGATTCTTCATGACGGGATGCCCCAAATCTGATGGAAGGGCCAAGGGACCGAATGACAAGGCAGGAGACCCTTAATACGTCCTGGCTGGAAGTCGATTCACGCTATGCTACAACGCGTCGATGTGTTCCTTTTGAGGGGCTGCGAAGGGTTGAACCTGATCAGCCGCATGGGGGGATGCAGTTTCAAGGTCACGGCAAGCAGGATTGGCCTTATTGCCCACTGGTGACAGTTATTACTGCGGTTTTCAATGGGGGAGCCTATCTGGAAGAGACCATCCAGAGCGTGATATCGCAAACCTATCCCAATCTGGAATACATTGTTGTAGACGGTGGTTCAACGGATTCTACGCTCGACATACTGCAACGATATGAAACAGTTATTGATAATTGGCAAAGCCTGCCTGATCGCGGGATTGCTGATGCTTTCAATAAAGGTGTGGCCCGATCCCATGGAACCTATCTGAATTTCCAGGGGGCAGGGGATTTTTTCCTGGATCCGGATGTGATCACCAGAATGATGCAAGGGGTGGATAGCCAGAAAGACTGGCTGATCTGTGGCCAGATAGCGCGTGTGGCAGAACATGCTCCTTCTCATGTTTATTATGTCAGCAAGCCTGGGTTCAAGACGCGCACGCTGCTGTTTCGAAATCCCCTGCCGCATCAGGCCCTTTTCACCCACAGGGACTTCTTTACGCGGTATGGTCAATTTGATGTGGGTTTCCGTTATGTGATGGATTACGAGCTTTTCCTGCGGGCTTATCGGAGTTTCCCACGGGTTATCATGAAACCGGTTCAGGTGGCAGCCTGGAGGGAGGGTGGAGTCAACTCGGAATCCCTTTCAAAAATTTATCGTGAGTATTTCAGGGCCCGTGCTGAAAATCATGTGGCATCCCCTTTTATGCTGTACGCGATTGAAAAGCTTATTTTACTGCGTTATCGATTAAAACAGGTTTTGAAATGGATGGGGTTCAGGCTGTACTGAAACCTCAAGCATCCAGAAGAAACGTTTGGCATATTCGATCCGGATAATAATGAGGCAATGGGGTGGCTTATTCTGAGCAAGAGGTATAACCAGTGAAGGTGATTCGAGATGGGGTGGCAGATATATCGTTTGCCAGGGCAGTGGGTAAGGCATGATTACGGTTTCAATTGTAAGCCATGGTCATGCTTCCTGGATAGAACCTCTGCTTCAGGATTTGGCAGCTTGTCCTGAAATCTCCAGAGTGATTCTGACAGTCAACATACCCGACAGGACTATTCCTGTCCCGGAAGAATTGAAGGATAAAATGGTCCGGCTGTGCAATACGGTCCCGCAGGGCTTTGGAGCCAACCATAATGCGGCTTTTCGGGAGTGCCAGACGCCTTATTTCTGTATCCTTAATCCGGATATGCGGCTATTGGGCAATCCATTTGAGGGGTTGCTGCAGGGACTGGATGATAGGGATGTTGCCCTGGCCGCACCATTTTCAATGGATCAGGAAGGTCGAATCCAGGATAGCGTACGCTACTTTCCCAGACCCTGCTCCTTAATGATGAAAGCAATAAACGGGCAGGAGGGGCGATACCAGGCTGATAGGACACAAGTACGTTTTCCGGTGGAGTGGGTCAGCGGGATGTTCATGCTTATCCGGTCTTTGGACTTTTCCCGGATAGGGGGGTTTGATGAGCGCTATTACCTGTATTATGAGGATGTTGATTTGTGTGTTCGCCTCTGGAAAGCAAGGCGTCAGGTTCTGGCGTGTTCTGATGTGAAGGTGGTTCATGAGGCGCAAAGGGCAAGCCATCATGACTGGACACATTTTCGCTGGCATGTTAAGAGCCTGGCCCGTTATCTTTTAAAATATCTATTCAGGCTGCCTCGAATATACTGAAGGTTGGATGGGAAAGCTTATTAAGACCTGTTTTATTGAGGCCTTAAAGCCATGGTGGCTGAAAAAGATAGAATGAAATGCTTGAAATCGGTATGATTTACCCTGAATCGAATCAGGCTCATGGAGATGTTCTATTGCTCAGGATGGCTTGTGCGCCTGCCCATTCATGAGGTTGCGTTCAGGGAAGGGCGGCTGCTATCGGCCTGATTCAGGAGCTGGTTTTGCGGGCCCGGTTTTTAACCCGTAAGGAAGACAGTCCTCTTTTAGCGACTGATGCAAGATTGTTTCCTGAGGCGGATCTGGTGTTCAGGATGTGGACCGAATGGAACAGGTATTGTGCTGGCCAGGCAGGCTGATGTTTTTGTCAGCCGATTGGGCCACCTTGAGAATACCGTGGGGGTGAAATTGCTTCCCCTGCTTTGGGTCGCCCTGGGTGAGACAGCTGCTTTTGTTGTGGATCATGGATGATGCAGAACGTATGGGGTGGATGGATTCGGCAGGTGAATGGATGACAGTCCGTCGCTTGAGAAACCAGATGGCTCATGACTAGATGGAAGCCCCGGTTCTTCTGGCCCATGCTTTAGAGGCCGGGCATCTATTTTATGTTCCTGCCCTGATTGAGGTCGCAAGGAAAATAAGGATTGAACTGATGTATCGGAGCAATGTGTGAAGCATTGATAGCAGCATTTCTGCTGGTTATCAGGGCAAATGAATCTGGGTTCCAGGCTGGCTCTGGAAAATAGGGGATCCCCTTTTTTCAGGAAAGGGATAAGTACCTGTTGTTCGTGCAAGAAAGTGGCTTGATGCGTATTCTGGTGACCGGAGCATCCGGGTTTGTGGGTCAGGCTGTGGTCCGGATCCTGAGTCTGGCGAATGAGGAAGTGGTGGCTGCTGTCAGGAATGAGACAGCAGCCTTAAGCCTGCCCCAGGGTGTTAAGGCTGTTCTTGTCGGGGATATGGATGACACCCTGGTTTGGGATGAGGCGCTTGATGGGTGTGAAGCCGTGATTCATCTGGCTGCCCGGGTTCATGTCATGAAGGAGGACAACCCCAATCCTCTGGATGCTTTTCGCAGGGTGAATGTGGCAGGAACGGCCGCACTGGCTCAAGCAGCATTGAAAGCGGGCGTTCGGCGGTTCATTTACCTGAGTTCCATCAAGGTGAACGGGGAAGCAACACATGTGGTGCCTTTTAGCTCTGATGATATGCCTGCGCCCCGTGATCCATATGCCCGGTCGAAAGCTGAGGCTGAAGCCTGCCTGGATGCTTTTGAAGGACAGGGTCTTGAGGTGGTGATTGTGCGTCCCCCCCTCGTTTACGGACCTGGAGTCAAGGGAAACTTTCTGGCCTTGATGAACATGGTCCATAAAGGCATACCGCTTCCCCTGGCCTGTGTCAAGAACGCCAGAAGTGCTGTATATGTTGAGAATCTGGCCCATCTTCTTCTGGTCTGTCTCAGGCATGAAAAAGCCGCCGGAGGGGTTTTCCTGGCATGTGATGGTTCCGTGTGGTCTACCCCCCAACTGATACGGGAGCTGGCACAGAAACTGGGGCGGACCCCACGCTTGTTTTGCATCACCCCGTTTGTGCTGCGCTTTCTGGCCCGTTTTGTGGGGCGCGCTGCTCAAATGGAGCGGCTCCTGTCTTCCCTGGTGGTGGATGCAGACCCTCTAAGGCAGGTTCTGGACTGGACGCCCCCATATTCGGCTGAAGAAGGGCTTGAAAAAACTGTGGCCTGGTTCTTGTTATCCCTGAATGCCGGATCTGGCCCATGAAACGGCTACTGGATGTCATGATGGCTTTGATGCTTGCTCTGGTTCTGGCTCTGCCTGCTGGACTGATTGCCCTTTTGATTAAACTGACCTCTCCCGGGCCTGTGCTGTACTGGTCCAATCGGGTAGGGCGCGAGAACAGGATATTCAGGATGCCCAAGTTCCGGACCATGAAGGTGGGCACCCCGCCTGTTGCCACCCACCTGCTGAATAACCCTGGGCAGTATCTGACCCCGGTCGGTGCGTTTTTGCGCAAATCCAGCCTGGATGAGCTTCCCCAGTTGTGGAGCATACTGGTGGGAGACATGAGCTTTGTCGGACCGAGGCCCGCTCTTTTTAACCAGGAGGACTTGATCGAGCTGCGTACCCGTTCAGGGGTGCATCACCTGGTTCCAGGCCTAACCGGCTGGGCCCAGGTTCAAGGACGTGATGAATTGCCCATCCCCCAGAAGGTGGCCCTGGATGAGGAATACCTGCATCGCCAATCTTTGGCTTTTGATTTTCGTATCATGATGTTAACCTTGGTGAAGGTCCTGGTGCGCGAAGGGGTATCGCACTGATTATGGAGCAGGAGGATGCTTGAGGCCGTTTAATACATATGTTTGTCTTAATCAGGATCAGGGCCTGCTGGCCTGACGGGGGAGAAAGAAGATGGTTGGCTTTCTGGAGATGCGGTTTCTATCGCGTAACGTCAAGCGTCTCATCATGGCAGGAACGGATCTGGTTCTGCTTCCCCTTGCCCTGTGGTCAGCCATAGCGGTGCGTTATGGCACGCTGTGGCCTCCCTTGCAGCATTTGTGGCTGCTTTTTATCCTGACTCCTCTGGTGACCATCCCCATTCTGTATCGTCTTGGACTCTACCGGGCAGTCATCCGGTACATGGAAGACAGGATTATCTATACCGTAACCCTGGGTGTTTCCCTTTCGGTCGTGATTCTCGGGGCCTTTATCCTGATGTTAAGAATCGGTGGGGTGCCACGCAGTTCCCTTATCATGTTCTGGCTGCTGGCCACCCTTTATATCATTTTCAGCCGTCTTCTGGCCAGAAGCTATCTGAGTAACCTGAAAGTGAGCAGGGATGCAACCCGGGTAGGCATTTTCGGTGCCGGATCGACCGGAGCCCAGCTTGGACTGGCGTTGCGGGCCGCCGGTACCTATACCCCGGTAGCCTTTTTTGATGATCGCCCGGATCTGCAAGGCGCAACGGTTGCAGGAATTCGGGTGTACCCCCCGCAACGTCTGCAGGAAGTGATTGTAACCCTTGGTATCTCCCAGATCCTGCTTGCCATGCCCCATGCCTCCCGTTCGCGGCACCAGGAGATTATCCGCCTGCTAGAACCCTTGCGCGTTAAGATCCGGATCATGCCTGCCATTTCTGACATGGTCAGCGGACAGATCAGGATTGAAGCCTTGCGTGAGGTGAATATTGAGGACTTGCTGGGACGGGATGCAGCCTTGCCTGATCCTGCCCTGCTGACAACCTGTATTGAGGGCAAGTCGGTTCTGGTAACCGGAGCCGGGGGATCCATTGGCTCGGAATTGTGCCGCCAGATTCTGGAACTGGGTCCGAAACGTCTGGTATTGCTTGATCATGCTGAATATGCTCTCTATGCTATCGAGCAGGAACTAGGAAGTGAAGACAAGGGAATATCTGGCCAGACCGAGCGGGTTTTCCTGCTGGGCTCAGTCTGCGATGGCCCCTGGATGGAAACGGTTCTGCGGCGCTATGAAGTGGAGACGGTCTATCATGCCGCAGCCTATAAGCATGTTCCCCTGGTTGAAGCCAACTGTGTCGAAGGAGCGAAGAATAATGTCCTGGGAACAGCGCATACGGCCCATGCGGCAATCCTTGCAGGGGTCAGGACCTTTGTCCTGATTTCAACGGATAAGGCGGTTCGTCCGACCAATGCCATGGGGGCCAGCAAGCGGATGGCTGAACTGGTGCTGCAGGCCCTGGCACAGTCGGGTAGTGGAACGCGGTTCTGCATGGTCCGGTTTGGCAATGTGCTTGGATCCTCCGGATCCGTAGTGCCTCTTTTTACCGACCAGATCCGTCGGGGAGGCCCAGTGACGCTGACGCATCAGGATATCACGCGTTATTTCATGACGATTCCCGAGGCGGCACAGCTTGTCCTTCAGGCCAGTTCCATGGGTGAGGGCGGGGAGGTGTTTGTTCTGGATATGGGAGAACCGGTAAAAATCCTGGATTTGGCTCACCGGATGATTCATCTGAGTGGACTGGAAGTCAAGGATGCAGATCATCCGGATGGGGATATTGAAATCCAGGTGACCGGTCTTCGTCCAGGCGAAAAGCTGTATGAGGAGCTCCTGATTGGTGGGACTGTTGAGGGCACCAGGCACCCGCTTATCATGAAGGCGTTCGAGGAAGTCATTCCCGAACCAAGGATGAAGCATCTGCTCAGGGAACTGGAAGAAGCCTGCCGTACATTTGATTCAGGCCGGGTGCGACAGGTTTTTTCTGAATGCGTTTGTGGCTATGTCCCGCATGTGCCACAAGAAGGCCTGTTTCCCCAGGAGGAAGGGTTGTTGTCCGGATTGCATCAGATCCACTGATGATGGCCCACTGCTCTGACAAGCCGCCTTACAAACGTCCCGTATCTGTACTGGTGGTCATTTTTACAGCCCGGCTGGATGTTCTGCTCCTGGAGCGGGCTGATTTTCCCGGGTTCTGGCAATCGGTTACCGGAAGCCAGGAACCTGGAGAGACCTTGGAGCAGACAGCGATTCGCGAGGTGGGGGAAGAAACAGGGATTGAAGCCAGGTTGCATGAGCTTCAGGACTGGAAAAAGGAGAATGTGTATGAGATTTATCCCCGCTGGCGACACCGTTACGCCCCCGGAGTCACCCATAATACCGAACATGTTTTTGGTCTGAAGCTGCTTTCACCCGTCATGGTTGAGCTTGCCCCCCGGGAACATCGGGCCTATCAGTGGGTGCCAGCAATTCAGGCCCGGCAGCTGTGCTATTCACCGTCGAATGCTGCAGCCATTTCCCGTCTGCTTTTATTTGATCAGGCCTGATCCGGTTTAAATTACGAAATAAATGATCCATTATCTTGATTTTCAGATGACCCGGCTTTATGTTTAACCTGTTGATGACTTCTTTTGAAGAGATGTGAGACTTATGCCTGTTTTAACTGATCACGCTGATATCCGGCTTCCTTCTTTCCTTGTCCCTCCAGTGAAGCCGGAAACCCTGGATGAAGAGCGCCGGGATGCACTGAAAGCACATATCCGGCAGATGCTTAAAGAGCAGGACGCCACCCTTGTGGCCCATTACTATACTGCTGCTGATCTTCAGGATCTGGCTGAAGAGACGGGAGGGATTGTTTCGGACTCCCTGGAAATGGCCCGGTTTGGCGCCAGGCAGCCATCCAGTACGCTGATTGTGGCCGGGGTTCGGTTCATGGGGGAAACAGCCAAGATCCTGAATCCCGAAAAAAGAATCCTGATGCCGGATTTACAGGCAGACTGCTCACTGGATCTGGGCTGCCCTGCTGAGGCCTTTTCCAGGGTCTGTGATGCCCACCCTGATCGGACGGTTGTGGTTTATGCCAATACTTCCGCTGCAGTCAAAGCCCGTGCGGACTGGGTGGTTACAAGCGGGATTGCCCTGGATATCGTGCGTCATTTGTCTGATGCAGGCCACAAGATTCTCTGGGCCCCGGACAGGCATCTGGGTGCCTATATCGAAAAGGTGACCGGAGCAGACATGCTGCTGTGGAATGGCTCCTGCATCGTTCACGATGAATTCAAGGCCCAGCAGCTCATTGCCCTGAAAGAGCGCCACCCTGAGGCCAGGGTGCTGGTTCATCCTGAATCCCCCCAGTCCGTGATTGCCCTGGCGGATATGGTAGGTTCGACTACAGCACTTATTCGTGCCACCCAGACCATGGATGCCCAGGAATTTATCGTGGCGACTGACCAGGGCATTCTGCACAAGATGAAACAGGGTGCACCTGCCAAGCTTTATATTGAGGCACCAACACAGGGTGGGGGAACGATGTGTACCAGTTGCGCCCATTGTCCCTGGATGGCCATGAATGGTCTTGAACGTGTAGCTCATGTGCTGGAAACCGGGGCCAATGAGATACAGGTCGATGAAGCCATTCGAAAGGATGCTGTCATTTCGATTAACCGGATGCTGGATTTTGCTGAAAAGAACGCGCGGGTCATTGCCGGGAAAAGCAGTGCCTGAAGGGATCTTTTGAGGAGAAGGCATGAAGCAAGCGCAGTTCGCGATGGCCAAACAGCTCGCCCGCAATGCTGAATGCCTGTCCAGGCAGGGTGATTCAGCCCTTCAGGAACAGCAGTGGGCCCTTCTGGCTGAATGCCTTGAACGGGGTGAAGAGGCCGTGCTGGATGAAGCGCTTCATCTGGCCCGGCTGATGGGGGGAATAGAAGAACTGATGGCAGATTTAAGTTTTACTGCGGCCTGTCATCCGGTTTCCAATCACCCTCACCGGTTTGTCGAGCTCGCTGCCATTCCCGTAGTTTGCTCCTTGTCCTCAGCAAGTGCGTCTGGCCTTCCCGGCCAGATGGAAGATGTTGAAAAACTCAAGCAGCTCCTGCAGGACAGGGGATTGCTGGAGTCAGATCATGGTCCGGTCGAGGTGGTTCTGCTGCCAGGATTCTGGGGTGCGCAGGAGATCCTGTCCTGGCGTTATGGCAAGGTGTATGGCCTGACCCGGAAACTGGAGGCGGTACTGGCCCGAAAGACCCCTGTCGGGGCGATCCTGGACCTGCCAAGAATTGAATCGGTGGGACATCCTTTTTCGGAAGAAGGGGTCTGTGTGGAACTCCGGTTTTTTCTGGGAGGGATTTCCTATCCCGGGGAAGATGACATGCCTTTTGAGCAGGAGGACAGGCTTGAGGCAGTGCGGTCCTGGCAGGACGCACTGGAGAGCTACCTGAATGAGACCTATGACGGGCAGTACATGGTTCTGGATCCGGGTCATTTTTATGGTAGCCTGTCTGATGCTGTCAGTAATTACCAGCTGTTCTTGCTTCAGTACCGCATTAACATGGGGTTGACAGATAGCCAGGTTGAACCTGGAACAGTGAGCGCCTACTTGAGTCTGCATGGACGAAACCCCGAATCCATTGATCTCATCCGGGTGGCAGGCTACAGGGGGCCGGATGGAGAGCGGGTGTTTAACGGACAGTGGCAAATCATGCCTTCAGACAATCCGGTCCAGGTCATTGACTTGCTAACGGACATGCTCGTCGAGGAAGGCATCATGGACTGTCATATCTGTTCTGACGTTGAGCCGGTACCTGCCTGCAGGGCTTGCGGCAAACCCCTCTTTCCTGCACGCACGGGGTTCAGGCACATGATGCGCCAGAAAATCCTGCAGGGGACCGTACTGCCTGGCTAGAAGGTTGGGTTGCGCTTCCTTCTTGCCGACGTCAAATTGGTGGTAAAATCGGGCTTTGGGATAAAAGGGGTGGCTGTTTGCCCGATAGACAGGATTGAGGATTAATATGGCAGGACATAGTAAATGGGCCAATATCAAGCACAAGAAAGCAGTAACAGATGCCAAGCGGGGCAAGATTTTTACCCGGCTTATCAAGGAAATTACCGTTGCCGCCAGGATGGGCGGCAGTGAGATTGCTTCTAATCCACGGCTCAGGCTTGCCGTGGAGAAGGCGAATGAAAACAACATGCCCAAGGATACGGTTGATCGGGCCATCAAGCGGGGTGCAGGCGAGCTTGAGGGGGTGAACTATGAGGAAATCCGCTATGAGGGCTATGGGATAGGCGGAGCAGCGATCATGGTGGATTGCTTGACGGACAACCGGGTTCGCACGGTGGCAGAGGTCAGGCATGCCTTGAGCAAGAATGGGGGAAACCTGGGAACAGAGGGATCGGTTTCGTTTCAGTTCAAGTACAGTGGCTTGCTGGTGTTTGCCCCGGGTGCAAGCGAGGAGGCCATTCTGGAAGCGGCCCTGGAGGCGGGTGCCGAGGATATTGCCAGTCATGAGGATGGTTCGATTGAAGTGGTGACTTCTCCTGCAGGGTATCTGCAGGTCAAGCAGGCGCTGATGGCGGCAGGGTTCAGGCCTGAGCATGCCGAATTGACCTGGCGGCCTTTGAATGAGACTCCGCTTGGGCATGAAGAGGCCCAGCGGATGCAGAAACTCCTTGATGCCCTGGAAGGTCTTGACGATGTTCAGGAGGTATATACAAGCGCGGTATTTGATGAGGAATAGGTGAGCGTCTATGGGTGCGGACAAGAAGAGGGTTTATGCGTATTCTGGGTATTGACCCCGGGCTGCGCCTGACAGGGTTTGGTCTTATTGCCGCCCAGGGCAGGCAGCTTGATTATGTCGCCAGTGGCTGTATCCGTTCCGGTGAAGGGGATTTGCCCCTAAGGCTTCGCCGGATTCTGGATGGATTGTCTGAAGTCATTCAAACCTATGCCCCGGATGTGGTTGTGATCGAAAAGGTGTTTGTCAACGTGAACCCCCAGTCGACCCTGCTTCTGGGCCAGGCGCGGGGAGCTGCCATCAGTGCGGCTGTTTTGCAGGATTTACCGGTTTATGAATTGACGGCCCTGCAGGTGAAGCAGGCCGTGGTCGGCAAGGGGCATGCCGACAAGGTTCAGGTGCAGGATATGGTGAAACGGCTTCTTGCCTTGCCTGCAGCTCCTTCGGCAGATGCGGCAGATGCCCTGGCCTGTGCTATCTGCCATGCCCACCGGGGTAGTGCCGGGTCAAAGCCGGCCTATCAGGTGCGTCGTGGCCGCATGATTGTTCCGAAAGGAGACAGACTGTGATCGGTCGTTTGCATGGTGTGCTGAGGGAGAAGTCCCCCCCCCAGGTCGTGATTGAGGTCAATGGCATAGGGTATGAAGTGGACGTGCCGATGAGCACGTTTTATAATCTGCCCGCCCTGTCTGAATCGGTGACGCTTTTTACCCATCTGTCCATTAGGGAAGATGGACATTTTCTTTATGGATTCATTACGCTGGGAGAGCGCTCCACGTTTCGTACCCTGATACGGATTTCCGGTGTGGGACCGAAGATGGCCCTGGCCATTCTGAGTGGGCTGAGTGTTCAGGATTTGGCCCAGGTGGTGGTTCATGATGAGGCGGGCCGGCTGGAGAAGATTCCAGGGGTGGGCAAAAAGACAGCGGCACGGCTACTGCTTGAATTGAAGGGCAAGCTGGATCTGCCGATGAAAACAGGGATGGGTTCAAGGCATCCGGATACGACGTCTGATGCCCTTCATGCCTTGACTGCGCTAGGGTATGGGGAGAAGGAAGCGGTGCTCGCCATGCGTGATTTGCCCCATGGACTGTCGGTTGTTGATGCCATTCGCCAGGCCCTGAAAAATTTATCTCGCCTGTGATGAACTTGTGGCCTTTCAGGAGGTCTAAGTTGCGGTATTTTGTAGTGAATTTGAATTGATCCTGGCCTGCGTTAGCCTTGCTTTCTGACAAGGCATGGCAGGCAGGTTTGACAAACCCTGGCTCATACGGATGGTTCCTGCACATGATAGAACTTGATCGCCTGATCCGTTCAGATATGGTTTCTCCTGTAGAAGAGCAGCAGGAACGGGCCCTGCGCCCCCGGATTCTGGATGAGTATGTCGGACAGGTCAGGATCCGGGAGCAGCTTGAGATTTTTATCAAGGCCGCCCGCATGCGTGAAGAGGCGCTGGATCATGTCCTGCTTTTCGGGCCGCCCGGGCTGGGCAAGACCACGCTGGCCCACATCATTGCCCATGAAATGGGAGTTAACCTGCGCCAGACCTCCGGCCCGGTTCTGGAGCGCCCTGGTGACCTGGCTGCCCTTTTGACCAACCTTGACGCCCATGATGTCCTTTTCATTGATGAAATTCATCGCCTGGGTCCTGTTGTTGAGGAAATCCTTTATCCGGCCCTTGAAGACTATCACCTGGACATCATGATAGGCGAAGGTCCGGCTGCGCGTTCGGTCAAGATTGATTTGCCTCCCTTTACGCTGGTCGGAGCGACGACACGCGCCGGCATGCTGACCAATCCGTTACGGGACCGGTTTGGCATCACGGCGCGACTGGAGTTCTATTCAGTTGAGGAGTTGACCCGGATTGTGCAGCGGTCCGCACACCTCATGCAGATTGCCCTGACTGCCGATGGAGCCATCGAGATTGCCGGGCGTTCAAGAGGCACACCCCGTATTGCCAATCGTCTCCTGCGGCGGGTTCGTGATTACGCTGCAGTCAAGTCGACCGGAGAGGTGAGTGCTGAGTCAGCCCATGCAGCGCTGTCCATGCTGGATGTGGATGGGGTCGGTCTGGATGCCATGGATAGGCGCCTGCTTCTGGCCGTTCTTGAAAAGTTTGATGGAGGGCCGGTCGGGGTGGATAACCTGGCTGCTGCCATTGGAGAAGAACGGGGCACGATTGAGGATGTGATTGAACCCTATCTCATCCAGCAGGGCTATCTGATGCGAACCCCACGCGGGCGCATGGCGACACGACAGACCTGGCTTTATTTCGGTTTGTCAGCCCCTGGCACATTACCGGTGCAGGATCTGTTTAACAGTGAACCCTGATGGATCCTAACCTGGCATAAGACCTTCCATGACCTCTTTTTCCCATGATCCTTCATCTTTTGCATGGCCTGTGCGGGTGTATTATGAAGATACAGACGCAGGCGGGGTGGTTTATTATGCCAATTACCTGCGTTTTCTTGAGCGGGCCCGAACCGAGTGGTTACGAAACAAAGGGGTGGAACAGACTGATCTTTTGGCACGGCATCGCCTGGTTTTTGTGGTGAGCCAGATTCATCTGGATTATCTGAAACCTGCGCGGTTCAATGAGCTGCTCTCGGTACGCGTTTTGGTGGCGTCGGTGGGACGTGCAAGCCTTGAATTCAGGCAGACAATCGAAAACAATGGAGTAGAATGTGTCCGCGCTCAGGTGAAAGTGGTATGCGTGGATTCGGTATCGTTTCGTCCTTCCAGAATACCACATGAATTGATTCAACTAATTGAAAGTGGTGAACATGGGCATTAGCCAGAATTTTTCGTTTGTCGGGATGATAGCCAGCGCCAGCCTTCTGGTTCAGGTGGTCATGGGGATATTGCTCCTGGCTTCCCTGATGTCCTGGTGGTATATCTTCCAGAAATTCAGCTCGATTGGCCGGATGAAACGGCAGTCCGAGGCGTTCGAGCAGGAGTTCTGGGGGGGATCGGATCTGTCGACCCTTTATGGGAAGGTGAGTTCCAGGCGGGATGCCTATGGCATGGAAAAGCTTTTTGAAGCCGGGTTTGAAGAGTTCCTGAAACTGAAAAAACAAGGTGTGAGTGATTCTGAAATGCTGCTGGATGGAACACGTCGTGCCATGACAGCAGCGTATCATCGCGAGATTGATTTCCTGGATACCAACCTCTCTTTCCTGGGGACAGTGGGATCAACGAGTCCCTATGTCGGGCTGCTTGGAACAGTCTGGGGCATCATGAATGCGTTTGAAGGCTTGGCCAATGTAGCGGCGGCAACCCTGGCCCATGTGGCTCCGGGGATTGCCGAGGCGCTGATTACGACGGCCATGGGTCTTTTTGCAGCCATTCCCGCGGTGATTGCCTTTAACCGTTTTTCTCATGATATCGACCGGCTGCAAACCCAGTTTGAATCGTTCATGGAAGAATTTACCAATATCTTGCAAAGGCAGGTGATTCGCGCATGAGCCGGCATGGACGCAAACCGATGAGCCAGATTAATGTGGTCCCGCTGATTGATGTGATGCTTCTGTTGCTCATCATCTTCATGGTGACCGCACCCATGATCCGGCCGGGGAATATCGACCTGCCTAGCGTGGGTGAATCCCTTTCGCCGGATGTGGCTCCCATTGAAGTTGATATCAAGGCCAACCAGACCCTGGTTTTGCGTAATCATGCCGCCAATGATGGCAATATGGAGTCGGTAACGGATGCATCCCTGGCCCAGGCAGTCTCGGCCATTCAGTCGTCTCATCCAGGCCAGGCTGTGGTCATTGCAGCTGATCGTCACGTGCGGTATGAGGTGGTACTCAAAGTCATGGATATCCTGCGTCAGGCTGGCGTGACGAAGATTGGACTGTTGGCAAAGTCGAAGGCGGGTTGATGGCTAAAAGGCGTGAACCGGGTAAATGGCGATCAGGCATCCTGTCTGTCCTGGTCCATCTTTCTTTTCTCGGATTTTTATTGCTAAGCGTGAACTGGCAGCTAAAGGATGAAGCGCCCCAGAACGTGACGTTATGGGATAAGATTCCGGTTGTTAAACCGGTGAAAACCCCTAAGGTGAACCCGGTTCATCCGGTTCAGCCTCCAGAGCCGGTTAAACCTGCTGCTGTAGCCCCTGTTGTACCGCCGGCCAGGATGCAGCAGGCGGCGATTGCCTTAAGGCAAAAACGCAAGAAGGAGGCGTTGGTCCGGGCTGAAGCGATTAAGCAGGCGAAGGCCAAACAGCAGGAAAAACTGCAGGAGGAAAAGGCGAAAGAGCAGGCCTTAAAACAGCAGCAGGCCAAGGCGAAGCAAAAGGCCAGAGCCCTTAAGCTCCAGAAGGAAGCGCAGGCGGCGGCCAAGGCCAAACAGGAAAAGGAAGCCCGGTTGAAGGCTGAGCAGAAGGCGTTTGTTCGCCGGCAGATGCTCCAGGAGCAGGCAAGCCTCAAACAGGCCAGGGTGCAGGCTTCGGCTGCAGCAAATGAGGAAATCCTGAATGCCTATGTTCGCCGGATTCGTGACAAGATTCGCCAGAATGAGGATTTGCCTCCCGGGCTGGATCCGGCTTCATCAGCGCTGATTCACGTGATTTTGCTTCCAACAGGAGACGTTATCAGCGTGACCCTTGTATCCAGCACGGGGACGAGTGCCTATGCGGATGCGGTTGAGCGGGCAATATACAAGGCGCAGCCTTTGCCTTTGCCACCTCAGCCCGCCTTGATTGCAGCCTTTAAGAGTCTTAACCTGAAATTCAGTCTGAAAGAGGATGTTCAACAATGAATGGGGTTCGTTCAAAGGAATTCGGCAGGCGTGTTCTGGTGATGGCAGCCACCCTGTTTTTTGCTGTTACCGCCCGGGCGGATTTGACGATAGACATCAATGGAGGATCGGTGACACAAATCCCGATTGCCGTTTCTTCCTTTGATAATGAGGCGATGAGTCCGCAGCCGGTATCGCGCATCATCCGCGATGATCTCAGGCGGATAGGCCTGTTTCGTCTTGTTGATTCCACAGGGGTGGCTTCGTCCATGTCCGAGGCTTCCATGCCTTTTGATGCCTGGCGTGCCAGGGGGGCTGATGCCTGGGCTGTCGGTTCGATTACTCCCGAGTTCGGGGGGCAGTACGGAGTGAGTTTCCGCTTGATGGACGTGGCCAAGCAGTCCCAGATCGTGGGTTACCAGTTCTCCGCGCCAGCATCCCAGTTGCGTGAAGTGGCTCATCGGATTGCTGACATGATAGATGTGAGCATGACAGGGGATGGCCCTGCTTTCAATTCGCGCATTGCGTTTGTCAATTATGCTGCTCACCGTTATACCCTGCAGGTAGCCGACTCGGACGGGTTTGATGCCCATACCGTACTCACGAGCAAAGAACCCATCATGTCGCCATCCTGGTCCCCGCATGGGGGGCGCCTGGCTTATGTCACGTTTCTTCATGGAAAAGCCGTGATCTATATCCAGTCACTGGTGACAGGAAAACGTTACCGGCTTGGACGGTTCAAGGGATTGAGCAGTGCCCCGGTCTTTTCTCCTGACGGGCATCACCTCTGTATTGTCCTGACGTCGGGAGAGGCATCAAGACTTTATCTTATTAATGATGATGGATCGGATCTCAGGCCCCTGACCAATACTGATTCCATTGATACCGAGCCGGATTTTTCCCCGGACGGCACAATGATAGCGTTTACGTCCGATCGAAGTGGATCGCCCCAGATTTATACCATGCCTTCATCCGGCGGGCAGCCCCAGCGTGTCTCGTTTCAGGGCAGGTATTATGTCTCACCGCGGTATAGTCCGGATGGGAAAAAGATAGTGTGCATCAGAAAGCAGCAAGGCCAGCTACGGGTGACGCAGCTTAATCTCAAGACAGGTCGGGAACAGGTGATGACGCAGGCCTCGCTTGATGAATCACCCAGTTACGCTCCAAACGGGAAAATGATATTATTTGCGAATGCCGATAGCGGGCCAGGTCGTCTTGTAGTGCTGTCCAGCAACGGGCTGGCTAGAACTGTTCTCAAGGTTAAAGCCGGCGATATCCGGGATCCTGCATGGGGTCCCATTTTACCTAATAAATGATAGAACAAGGAGAAATACCATGATGAAAAAATCCGCGGCAAGCCTGTTGCTGTTGTCGCTGTTGGCAGCCTGTGCCTCTACCCCTACCAAGACCGCCCAGAAGCCGGCGCCGGTTCAGAACATGAGCCAGAACCAGTCCACGACGAATGCGGCCCCTGCTGCGAGCACGCAGGCTACGGCCCTGAATCCCTTTACGGATCCGAATAATCCGCTATCGCACATGAGCGTTTATTTTGGCACGAACAAGAGCAACATCCAGTCTAAATACATGCCCATTCTGGCCGCTCATGCCAAATATATCGCATCTCACCCGAGTGCCCATGTCCGGCTGGAGGGGAACTGTGATGAGCGGGGCAGCACGGAATACAACCTGGCACTGGGCGAGCGTCGTGCAGTTGCTGTAAAACAGGTTCTGGAGGCAGATGGGGCACCAGCAAGCCAGCTTCAAACCATCAGCTATGGCAAGGAAAAACCGAAAGCTTTAGGTCATAACGAGGCAGCATGGGCACAAAACCGTCGCACCGATCTCGATTACCTGTCCAAGTAATCGTTCAAGGCATCCTGCTGGCTGGTTTGCTGGGGGTAGCCCCAGCCAGCCAGGCAGGGCTGTTTACAGATAATGCCGCCAGAAGGCAGATTCATGATCTCAAGGATCAGGTCGCCTCATTGACGACACTGGTCAACCAGCTGCAAGGCCAGATTCGGCAGGAGTCCTTGGATACCCTGAACCAGTTAAACGGGATCAAGTCCCAGCTGTCTTCCTTGCAGAATGAGGCTGATCAGAACAGTCATGATATCCAGCAGTTGGGTAGTCAGGTGTCCAGGCTTCAACTGAAACTGAAAAAAATGGCATCCAGTGCCGCAACAGGGCAACCGGCTGCGGCATCTGGCCCGAATGCCTCCCCGGCAGGAGGATCACTGCCTGTCACATCGACTGCCACGACAACAGTGGGGCATAACCCATTGGCAGCAGGAACGATGGCTCCTGGAGCCGGAACAGCGGGTTCTGGTCCAGTCTCGGCTGCCACCCTGTCAGATATTGATGCCTACAATGCCGCTTTTAACCTGCTGAAACTCGGACATTTCAATCAGGCCATTGTGGCTATGAAGCATTTTCTGGTGACTTATCCTGACAGTACTTATGATTCGAATGCACAGTACTGGATTGGTAACTGCCAGTATGCCCTGGGTCAATATCGCAAGGCTGCTGCAAGCGAGCGTCTGATGCTTGCGACTTATCCGAATAGTGCCAAAGTACCGGACGCGATGCTCAACCTGGCCGATGATCTGGTGGAGATGGGCCATACAGCCGATGCGAAGAAAGTCTATAAGGACCTGGTTAAGCGCTTTCCCAGAACGGCTGCGTCAGATCAGGCCAAGGCCCAGCTCAGAACCATGAACTGATTGGGCGCATGATTGTGTGACGCCCGCTGAAAGTCGTTCGGACCTGAGGTATAATGATGATCATTTGATGGGTCGGGGTTTTTCTTTGTCTTCAGTTCGGGTGCATGAGATTTTTTATTCCCTTCAGGGGGAAACCAGCCGTACAGGGTTGCCTACGGTTTTTGTCCGGCTGACAGGGTGTCCTTTGCGTTGTGGATACTGTGATACGGCTTATGCCTTCCACGGAGGCTCCATGATGGCGGTTGATTCCATCCTGGAACAGGTGCGGGCCTTTTCGACCCGTTATGTCACAGTGACCGGCGGAGAGCCCCTGGCGCAAAAAGGCTGCATTGAGCTCTTGAAACAGCTGTGTGATGCACATTTTTCCGTTTCTCTGGAAACCGGGGGTGCAATGGATATCCAGCCCGTGGACAGGCGGGTGTCCTGTATCCTGGACATCAAGACACCCGGATCTGGCGAGGTGGAGAAGAACCGCTGGGAGAATCTTGCGGTACTGCGCAGGTGTGACGAAATCAAGTTTGTTCTTTGTGATGAGGCAGATTACCTGTGGGCCCGGGACGTGCTGCATGCGAAAGGGCTTGCGCACATTGCCCCGGTCCTGTTTTCACCTGTTTATGAGACCTTGCCTGCGTTGCAGCTGGCGCAATGGATATTGCGTGATCATCTGGATGTTCGCCTGCAGATTCAGCTTCACAAGGTGCTTTGGGGAGATGTGCCCGGACATTGATTTTTTTGGGGTCAGGATGGATAAGGCAGTGGTGCTGTTTTCGGGAGGGCTGGATTCGACGACGGTTCTGGCCATGGCACGGGAGCATTTTTCCTGTTATGCCCTGTCTGTGGATTATGGGCAGCGTCATGAGTCAGAGCTTGCAGCAGCAGAAAAAATGGCAGCATTGTGGGGCATACCCCATCTGGTTGCCCAGGCGAGTCTTGGGGCATTTGGCGGCTCAGCCCTGACTGATTCTGCCGTAGCGGTGCCCCTTGAGGCTACAGAAGGCATCCCGGTGACATATGTACCTGCACGCAATACCGTCATGCTGTCCCTGGCATTAGGTTATGCCGAAGTGCTCGGAGCACATGATATTTTTATCGGGGTGAATGCCGTGGATTATTCAGGCTACCCGGACTGCCGCCCTGAATTTATTGATGCATTTGGGCAGTTGGCGAATCTGGCCACCAAGGCAGGGGTGGAAGGTCGGATGATGCATGTACATGCACCTCTTATCGCCTGGTCGAAGGCCAGAATTATTCAGGAAGGCCTTAAGCGGGGTGTGGACTATGCCCAAACCGTTTCCTGCTATCAGGCTGATCCACAAGGAAGAGCCTGCGGCCGGTGCGATGCATGCCGGTTAAGGCGTCTTGGGTTTGAGGAAGCCAACGTTGCCGATCCGACACGGTATCAGTCCTCGTGAGAGGAAATAAGGTGGGTGGCTTGACAGGACAGGGTGTTCCGGCACAAAATTGCGGTCTTTGTTGTCCGCCATGAAGTGCGGGATAATTTGTTCGGATGGACAACCCCGTTTTCGTTTCGTAATAGCATGAACGGTCTATTGGGGCGGTAGCTCAGCGGTAGAGCACTCGGCTTTTAACCGATTGGTCGTGGGTTCGATCCCCACCCGCCCTACCATCAGACAGGTTGGATGAAACACTTGTACAGGATTGTCACAAGACAGGCCCGCTTGAATCCCGGACATGGGATGCTGCACCCAGACGGGAAGAACCCGGTTTTGGTCCTGCTCAAACCGTCATGAGAGGGCGATTCAACCAGACTGATCCGGGAAAAGGTTCAGTTGCAGAAACCCGGGATTTTCAGCCTTCTCCTGAAACCCGGCAGATTTCTTCCTGGACCGCCTCTTTTCGTTCCATTCCTTCTACAGCCCGTTTCCTGATGGCTTCCCGTGCCTGTCGCAGCCTGGGCCAGGGTGCACTCTTTGTCGATTTTTCGCTTTATCTTAAAGCCATGCACTGGACGGCTCCCGTGATTGGGAGTGTCCTGATGTCAGGGCTCTTGTTTGGAGCCCTGCTCAGCGCCTGGATTGGTCCCTTGAGCGACCGGATGGGGCGCAAACCCTTTCTGCTGGCCTATGAGGCTGTTCAGGTAATAGCCGCAGGGGTGGCCTATCTGACTGCACACCCGGTCTGGCTGATTATGGCTGCCATAGCAGGCGGTTATGGGCGCGCGGGGAATGGCAGTGCTGGCCCGTTTGCCCCCTTGGAACACTCCTGGATTTCACAGGTCATTAAAAGGAATGAGCGGGGGTGGGTATATAGCATCAATACGGCCATCAGTTTCTGGGGAATGGCACTGGGTGCTGGTCTTGCTGTTTTGCCGGGGCTGGAATCGGTCCGGTATCCTGTTGCCGCACAGGCATTCCGCCCCATTTTCCTGATAGTTCTGGCCGGTTCCCTAATGAGTACGGGGCTGATTTATCTGGCCCGGGACAGTCAGCCACCCTCTGAGACATTCAGGTCCTCCCCAGAGCAAAGACATCTGGACAAGGAAGAAAACCGCCTGCTGGTAAAACTTGCAGCCATCAATAGCCTCAATGGTATGGGTATTGGCCTTGTTGGCCCCCTGATACCGTACTGGTTTGCAATCCGGTTTGGTGAAGGACCAGTGGCTATTGGTCCGGTCATGGCCATGAGCTTCTGTCTTGCAGGACTAAGCTCCGTTGTTTCAGGCCATTTAAGCCGCCGGATTGGAGTGATACGGGCAGTGGTTGGATTACGCCTGGTGGGTCTTGTTCTGCTGGTGTTTATCCCTTTTATGCCCGTGTTCTGGCTTGCCTCGTTATGCTATGTGGTGCGGGCTGCATGCAATCTTGGCACGGCAGGTGCACGCCAGGCGCTGAGTATCAGTCTTGTCCGGGAACATCGCCGGGGGCTGGCAGCTACCCTCAACAATATCTCGATACAGATTCCCCGTGCCATAGGCCCTCTTGCTGCAGGACTATTTTATAGCAGTGGCATGCTGGTGGCGCCGTTTTTCATTGCCCTGCTGTTTCAGGGAGGCTATCTTGCGCTTTATTTCCGTGTGTTTCAGTCGGCCGATCCTTCTTTATTCGGGTACCCGTAAAAGCGTGTTGTAAGCTTAATCAGCGGGCGTAAAATTTGATCATTGAAAAATCGCAAAAATACGTTAAAAGGAGGATTGCATGATTCAGATCAGTTACGGGTCGCTGAGGGTCGCTGAAGCCGTTTCCCAGTAAGTGGAAAACGCCAGAAGACGTTTTAATTAAGCCTCAGCGGGTTATGAGTCAGGTGATGGATGCCGGTGATTACCCTGTAGGTGGTACCGCAATTGCTTTGCGGCGAGGACATCGTGATTTCAGTTGATTTCGGCTTTTTCTCAGAAAAACTCCTTGATTGAGAGGCCATTTTAATTTATCAGGACCCCCGATAATGCGGGAAAACTGTTCTTGCTGCCCGACAATCTTTGTTGGTGTCTTGGCCGGTGATTGCTGAATAAAAAAATCCTACCGAAATTCCTTGTGCCATGGAGGGTAGATATAAGCCATAAGGCATAGGAATTGATGTGCTGTCCTTTTTAGGCGGCGTTTTTTTGTGGATTAAGTCAGGTTTAAGAATGACAGTTTATTCTAAAGGGGTCGTCCATTATTTTATTTGAAAGGAAAAACCTGATGAAATTACATTATACCAAACCAGCTGTAATTTTAGGTCTGTTGCTTGCTGTAGCCGGATTTAGCGTTGGAGCCCAGGCTGAAAGCAGTCTTGGGCATGGCGCACCATCTGTTCCTGCCATTGAGCTGGTCAAAGCCACCCGTACACCTGATGTAGCCCAGGTCCGTAACGTTAAGCCGGATCATGAACTGGCACAGGCCAATATCAAGGAAAGCCAGTCTGGCCCTACCCCGGAACAATGCCAGTATGGCAGTGGCACCTATATTCCAGGTTGCCCGGCACATGGTCCTTATTAAGATCGTCTGAATCAATCTGTTTTCTGCAAGAAAAGGTCTGGATATCATGAGCATTTCCCGAAGTAGGCGTGCTGGATCCAGGCCTGTCCATTCCTGGTTTTTATCGGTCTTGCCTCAACCCGGTTTTATCAGGAGGAGTCTGGATAAATCTATCGACGGTTGCCTTGTTTTTTTATTCATCTTATCTTTTCCGTATTTTAGCCTAAACTTATCCCTTTATGCTGTGAATTTGACATCCTCCTCGCCCTAAAGAACGAGGATTCCTATGGTGCTCAAGCAGCTATTGCCTGAGTCGCTTCGGTGGGTTCCTGGCCCGACACCCCAACAGCAGGCGAAGTATCTGCACAAGCTAACCGGGCGTGTCCCGCCCTTAACACATTGATAGCACCGACCCAATCGGCGTTTTCCTCGAAAACGCATTCCACACACTCAAACCGCGATTGGCTTCGCCTATTCTCTTTGGCAACATGGCCGCAGCACGGATAAGTCCGGCTAGTGTTTCTGGGTGGCACGGCAATGAGTTGTCCGCCGTTCCAGTCCGGTTTGTAGCCCAACTGGCGGCGGAACTCGAACCAGCCTTGATCGAGGATGGCTTTGTTCAGGCCGGATTTGTCCCTAACGTTTTTGCCCGGTGTGTCGTGGGTGCCTGCCGCTGACCTGGACATATTCCGAACCTGCAAATTCTCGATACACACCATCGCGTGGTTCTGGCTGATCGTGGTCGTGGTTTTGTGCAGGTAGTCGCGTCGGGCATTGCCGATACAGGCATGGATTTTCTGGACGTTGGCCTTGGCTTTTTTCCAGTTGTTACTGAACTTCTGTTTGCGGCTCATGGCACTTTGAGCCTTCACAAGGTCTTTCAGCGTTTGTTGCAAGGGTTGGGAATGGGTTTCAGACAGCCATTGCGTTTCGCTACTCTTCCGCCACTCGGTCAGGTGTCTGCACAAATCGGCATAAGACAACTTCTTCTTGCCTTCTGCATCGTGTGCTTGCTGCAACGCCAATGCCTTGTTGAATACAAAGCGGCACGACCCGGCGGAACGGCGCATATTGCGCTGTTGGTCGCCGTCCGCCATTAATTCGTATTTGAAAGCTTGAAGTCGTTGCATGATTCAATCAGACTGTGGGCTATGAGCTATGAGCTATGAGCTATGAGCTATGAGCTATGAGCTATGAGCTATGAGCTATGAGCTATGAGCTATGAGCTATGACATTAGGCACGGTAGACACTGTGTTTTTAATATGCACGTTCATCTGGTCTTTGTGACTAAATACCGCCGTGGTTTGTTCACAAAAGCCATTCTGGACGACCTTCGAGAAATTTTCGCCAGCGTGTGTACCGACTTTGAAGCGGAGTTGGTGGAATTCGATGGAGAGGACGAGCACGTTCACCTGTTGGTGAACTACCCGCCCAAGGTGGCAATATCAAAACTGGTTAATAGCCTGAAAGGCCTATCCAGTCTTCTTATCCGAAAAAAAACTACCCCGGCATCAAGAAGAAACTGTGGGACGGGGCTTTGTGGTCACCAAGCTATTTCGCTGGAAGTTGTGGCGGTGCGCCGATTGAAATCATTCGGCAGTACATCGAGCAACAGTAAACGCCACATTAGATTCAAAGGACGGCGCTGTCGTCCGTGCTATTCATCCCCGCCCTGAACAACGGGGCTCTTCGCGCATTCCGGTAAAAGGGATTAACCAGACGTTGTTATGCCAACTGTTTGGCTCTGAGGCATAATGGTGTATTGATGAATCGGGGCAGAAAAAGAACATAAGGGAAGGATTCGGTTAATGCAGGGAATGGGGTTGATTGGGCTATTGGTAGTAGTCTTGCTGGTTCATGAAATGGGCCATGCCATGATGTTGTCCTGGTATCGGGTTGCACCTAAAGGAGTGGCTTTGGGGGTAGGCTGGCGTTTGTTTAGCTGGGGGAAATGGCAGTTTCATGTCCTGCCGCTTGGCGGAGAAATACTTGTTGATGAAGAGGAAATTTTACGCTTGCCGCAGTTGAGGCGATTGTTGATCCCTCTGGGAGGATCTCTTGCCAACTTTGTTCTGGCACTGTTTTGCCGGATGTGGCTGGGTAAACAGTTAGGAAGCGCTTCAGAACAGGTATGGGTTCTGGTTTTGATGGATCTTAATCTCGTATTGGGCTGTTTTAACCTGCTTCCATTGCCTTTCCTGGATGGATGGACTTTTTTGCATTATCTGGACCGGCTACCTCAATGGGTTCAAACCGTGATGATCTTTTTCGAGGTGCTGTTTACTATTGCCTGTCTGTTTTGGCTCTGGATGCAGTTTGAAGGAGGCTGGCCCGTATTTCATATCCTGATGGGTTAGGATTCATTTTGGGTAGGCTTAACCCTGATTTAAGTTTCCTGCTGTAAAATGATTCAGGGTATGGCTCGGTGCTAGTCTCACCCAGCAGGCTGAGGGTTTGATTCCAGGCCTGGTGAAGCAGGCAGGAATCCTAGTTGTTCTGCCGGGCTAATCGCTTGTTCAGAACTACTTCTGTGGGTAGCAGGTGGAATGGGGAGGATAAAAATGCGTATCCTGCTGGTTGAAGATGACTCCATGATTGGTGAAAGTGTGCGCCTGGGATTGCGCCAGGATGGATTTAGTGTGGACTGGGTTCAGGATGGACGGGCTGCTGAGCTTGCCATGGAAACGGAGTCCTATGCTCTGGTCCTGCTGGATTTGGGACTGCCCAAGAAATCAGGACTGGACTTGTTGAGTGCCTGGCGCCGGCAGGACAATCATGTTCCCATTATTATCCTGACAGCCCATGACGCCGTGAGTGAACGTGTCCAGGGGCTTGATGGTGGAGCAGATGATTATCTTGGCAAGCCCTTTGATCTGGATGAGCTTGCAGCCCGCATCCGGGCCTTGTTGCGCCGGCAGGCTGGCCGGGTTGAAAGTGAAATCAGGGTTGGGGATCTGGTCTTTAACCCGGTGACCCGTGAAGTGACTTACAAGGGAGCTTTGGTGGTACTGTCTGCACGCGAAATTGGTGTATTGGAAGTGCTTCTTGAACGCCCGGGAGCAGTCTTGTCCCGCGAGCAGCTTGAAAGCCGTGTATACGGCTGGGGTGAGGAGGTGGGGAGTAATGCAGTCGAAGTCCATATCCATAATCTGCGCCGCAAACTTGGCCAGAAACTGATCCGTAATGTTCGGGGGGTCGGTTACATGCTGAGCCAGTCTTGAATTCCATCCGCAAACAATTATTGCTGTGGCTGTTGTCCGCCCTGGTGATTGCAGTGGGAGTGGCCACTGTGGTGACCGGTTTACGGGTGGATCACGAGATCGATACCCTGTTTGACTATCAGATTAAGCAGGTCTCTATCCTTTTGCTGCATGAACCCTTGAGCCAGCTGCCTATCATCCTGTCGAATGAGCCCCAGCCTATTTCCCTGCAGGCCCAGACTCTGGGCCATTCCCTGGACAAGGATCGGGATGATCGCCTGATTACCGAAGTCAGGACACTGACAGGCCACCTGCTTTACACGTCCCATCCTGATATTCCCCTGCCCAGGCATCTTCCTCTGGGATATTCTGTTCGATCCTTGTGGAATTCGCGTTATCGGATTTATGTGGCGCAAAATGCTGCTCGCAGGGTCGTGGTCGCCCAGGCAATCAGTGCAAGGGAGGAGCTTGCCGCACAAATGGCCATGCAGATTGCGCTTCAGCTTTTAGGGTTGATTCCAGTGCTGGCCATCTTGATCTGGGTCGCTGTCGGCCGGGGGATGAAACCGCTCGCCAAGATTACGCGACTGCTTCAGGATCGGGACTCCTACACGCTTGATTCCTTGCCTGAAGAGGGCTTGCCCCAGGAAATCAGGCCCATGGTCGAAGCGCTCAATGATCTGCTTCAGCGTCTGGGTGAAGCCTTGCAGACGCAGCGCCGTTTTACGGCTGATGCAGCCCATGAATTGCGCACCCCTCTGGCTGCCTTGCAGTTACAGGTACAGATTGTCGAGCGGACAACACAGGAGGGGGAGGAGCGTCAGCAGGCCTTAAACCAGCTCAAAAGGGGCATACGGCGTGCAGCCCATCTGGTGCAGCAGCTGCTTACCCTGTCACGGCTGGATCCTAAAACGTCAACCCGGCAGGATAAGCGGCCTGTTGACCTGGCCCAGATGGTGCTGGATGGAATCACAGGCTTTACGCCGTTAGCCGAAGCCAAGGGGGTCACGTTGGTGCCAGGCCGTATGTTACCTGGAACCATCCGGGGCGATAAGGAAGCCTTGACCGTACTATTGAATAATCTTCTTGATAACGCCATCAGGTATACTCCTGAAGGGGGTAGGGTAGAAGCCGGCTTGAATAAGGGTGAACCGGATGAAATCATGCTGTGGGTCGAGGATACAGGGCCAGGTATTCCAGTAGAGGAACGGGAACGGGTTTTTGATCGGTTCTATCGCTGTCTTGGAAATAAGGTGACTGGCAGTGGCCTGGGACTTGCCATAGTCAAGAATATCTGTGAGGACCATCAGGCACGCGTTCACCTGGATACGTCGCCCTCGGGGGGACTGAAAGTAACGGTGACTTTTGCATCGATTCTGCCCTGATACGTTCACGCATGGCTGATTCCAATGTGGGACTTGTTTTTTTCGTTCGGGCCCAGACGCAAGGACCATCCTCCCTGGCCATCCAGATCCAGCCGCTGTTGATGCCAGGCTGTCAGGGTGCTTCGGTGGCCAACGCTGACCAGGATAAGATGGGGAAGGGCAAGCTTAATCCGGTCGTAGAGCCTGGCTTCAAGGGCTTCATCCAGGGCTGAACTGGCTTCATCCAGAAACGCCATGTCTGGCTTGACCATGAACAGTCGCAAAAAGGCGATACGCTGCTGTTCACCTGGTGACAGTTTCAAGGACCAGTTGTCAGTTTCTTCTAAAAGGGGAATGAGATGGTCGAGTTTGCACTGGATAAGTTCTGCATGCAGCTCATCATCAGTTTCGGCAATAGGCAGGGGGTAATACAAGGCAGCTTTCAGGCTTCCGAGCGGCAGATAGGGTTTTTGTGGCAAGAACAGGATGCGGGCTTTCTGGTCCAGTTCAATCTGCCCTTTTGAGTGGGGCCAGATTCCAGCCAGGGCGCGGAGCAGGGTACTTTTCCCGCTCCCTGATGGCCCTGAAATCAAAAGGGTTTGTCCGGGGTCGAGCCGCAGGTTTAACCGCTCAACCAGGATTTTTCCGTCGGGTAAAAACAAGGTGAGATCCTTGATGGCCAACCCGGTTTTATCTGTTTGTTCGATGGAGGCCGCCTCGGCCTGTTTTGCAGTTTGCATGGCGTTGGTAAACCCGATGAGACGATCCACCACCGAGCGCCATTGCGCAATGTCAGAGTAACTGTTAATCAGATAGGATAAAGACCCTTGTACCTGGCCAAAAGCCGATGCGGTCTGCATGAGCCCCCCCAGTTTGATGGCGCCGGTAAAATAGCGCGGAGCTGCAACCAGAAACGGGAAAATGATGGCAATCTGGTTGTAGCCTGAGGTAAACCAGGTCAGTTTCTTCTGCTGACGCATGATGCGCCAGTAATTGCCGAATACATCCGAGAACAGGCGTTTAAACAGGGAGTGTTCCTGTTCCTCCCCCCGATACAGGGCAATACTTTCCGCCTGTTCGCGCAGGCGGACCAGCCCAAAACGAAAGTTGGCCTCAAACCGCTGCTGCTGAAAGTTCATGAAGATGAGGGGCCGGCCAATCAGGTGGGTGAGGAAGCTGCCAATTATGGCATAGCCAATGGCGAACCAGACCATGTAGCCACTGATGACATAAATACCGGCAGAACCCAGATGGAGGGTCAGCAGTCCGGACAGATTCCACAGGATGGCAATGAAAGATACAAGGGTGACGATGGAAGAGAGCAGGCCAAGTGTCAGGGCCAGGGTGGAATTGGCGAAACTGGACAGATCCTGGCTAATCCGCTGGTCCGGGTTATCGGTGTTGGATGCTAGCGTTAAATGATAGTACGTCTGCAGGTGCATCCAGTTGTTGAGATAGTTAGTCGTCAGCCAGCGCCTCCATTTGATCTGCAGCATCTGGCTGAAGTAGTTGGAGTAGACTGCCAGGATAATGTAACTGATGGCCAGATAGCAGAATTTCAGCAAGGCAGCAAAAAAAGCTGTCTTGTTATGACTTTGCAATGCATTGTAAAAATCATTGTTCCAGTCGTTGATGAGCACGTTGACATAGACAATGGCCAGATTCATTCCTATGATGAAAGCCAGCATGCCTCGGGCAAACCATTTTTCGCTGGATTGCCAGTACGGGAGCGTCAGTTGCCACAGCGCTCGCCAGAACAGGGATTTTTTGGGGGCTTCAGTCATGACATGTCTGGGTCCAGGCGCCATCAGATTTTAGGGCTATCCGTTTTTATTGATAGCCAGGTTGAGAAAAGTCCAGGTCCGCCCATGATACGATATTGCGGATTATTCTCAAAGGACGGGAGCTGCACGCTGAAAGGGAGTGCCTTTGGAATGAAAGAAAAATAAAAGGAAAAGGTATGACAGGAACTGTGCCCTTCTGGGTTAAAAATGCGTTAGGCCATGTGTTCATGCCTTTGCCGGTTGTGCTGGTTTTATTTTTAGCAGGTCTTGCCAGCAGCTGGGCTTGCCTGAAACGGCCTTCACGGATTACTTTAGGGTTGGGTTTCCTTATCCTTTTTGCCTTGGGCCTTGAACCGGTTGCTGATGCTGTTGTGTACCCGCTTGAACATCTGTACCCTTCCCTGGACGGGGTACGCCTTCAGGTATTGCGTCTTCACCCGCCTTACTGGATTGTTGTTCTTGGCAATGGCCATTCGGACAGACAGGATGTTCCTGCCTTACAGTTACTCAATGGTACCAGTCTGGCGAGGCTGGCTGAAGGCTTGCGCCTGCAGCGGGCTTTGCCCGGTTCCCATCTGCTGCTCTCAGGGGGAAGCCCCTTGTCAGGTCAGGCAGAAGCACCGGTACTGGAGCAGGCTGCACGAGAACTGGGGGCAAACCGGAATACACTGACGATTGAGGATCAATCCCTGGATACGGCTGATGAAGCCCGTGATGTCAAACTGCTGGTTAAAGACGCTCCTTTTGTGCTGGTGACCTCGGCAGTTCATATGCCTCGGGCGATGGCCCTGTTTCGTCATCTGGGCATGAAGCCGATTCCAGCCCCTACGGGGTTTCTGGGTAACCCTTCTGCTGGCCTGCTTGATCGGTATTTTCCTCGGAGCGAGAATCTGGTCGTGGTCCAGGTTGCCCTTCATGAATACCTGGGGCTCGCTTTTGAGTATCTGACCCATCAGATCTGACTTCAGATTATTCGGGTTAAGCGAAACACTTTGACAGGCTTGCATGAACTATTTAATATGTATATAAAATACACCTTATTTCAGATAAGACTTAACCTGATCAGGGTGGATTCTTGAAGGAAGGCAGGAGAAAAGATGCATTCAATACTGGGCTGTCTTGGGCAGGATCACAGGCATATTGATGAAAGATGGAGTGTCCTGCGCCAGGATATGCAAGCCGGTTTGAGGCAAAATGCGTTAAAGGGCCTGAACCAGATTGTCTGCCAGCTATCCTGCCATATTGAGGCGGAAGAACAGATCCTATTTCCAGCTTTTGAACGAAGACAGGGTTCAGGTTCAGGTCCGACTGCTGTCATGCGACTGGAACATGAACGGATTCGTGCTGCCTTGGAGCAGATGAGGCAGATGCTGGAAACTGCAGATCCCTTGACGGGCGATGAGGCTGTTTTTTCCGCCTTTTCTGAATTGATGGGCCAGCATAACGCCAAGGAAGAGCATATTCTTTATCCCTTGTGTGATGCCCTGCTCGGGCCGGAGAAGGAAGATATCCTCCAGGCCCTGAAGGAGCGGCTTGGCTGTCCTGCCTGATACCATCGGGTGTTTGAACCCGTGGGTTTTTTACGGGTATAAACGGGTGATTGCGGTAAATCAGAGCGCAAGCTGCCCTGGAGAACGAACAAGTCAATGGAACGCTGGATCCTAAAACCTGGCCCGGGCTTTCATGAGCCTGTTGAGATGCTTGATGCCTGCCATGAGCGCATGAGGCGGCATTGCCAGACTCTGGAAAAACTGGTGACCCACCTTGGAATGACCGGGGCGGATGAGAGTGCCCGGCAGGCTGCAGCTAACGTGATACGTTATTTTGATCAGTCGGCACTGGATCATCATGCCGATGAGGAAGTCAATCTCTTCCCTCTACTGCGTGACTTTGCCAGTCAGCCAAAACAGGACGTGCTCATTCAGCAAATGGACTGGCTGATAGGGGATCACCGTCGTTTGGAGCAGGCCTGGAAAGCGATCCGCCCCAGGCTGGAAGCAATTCAAGCCGGCCGACAGGAGTCCCTGGATGCACATGAAGTGGCCTGCCTGTGTGATTCCTATGAACACCATTTGTTCATGGAAGAAACCTGGATTCTGCCTTTTGCAAAAGCACACCTGACTGCCGGACAACTGCAGGAACTTGGGCAGGCTATGGCCCAGCGACGCGGGGATCTTCGAATATGACGCAGCTTTGCACAGCAGGACTGGTCTTTTTCACTCCTTTGCAGCAGAAGGGATCTTTACGGCAGGGGAGCCTTGAATGAATCCAGACAGGAGCCTGAAAAGGTACTGGGCCAACCTGGTATCGGTTCCGTACCGGGTGCTGTTTCTGGGAGGGATGACCCAGCTTGTCCTGGCTACCGGCTGGTGGGCTTATGACTTGAGTGCACGCTATGGCGGCCTTGTTCCCTTCGAGCACCCGCTTGTCATGCCCGTGGCCTTGCATGCATTCTTGATGATAGACGGGCTGATGCCTTTTTTCATGTTTGGCTTCCTGTTTACTGCAGGCCCCCGCTGGCTTGATGTGCCGGCACCTCCCGTTCGATTCTATTTTCCGGTTGCCCTGTTCATGGGTCTGGGTATCCTGATAGTGGACGCGGGAATGCTGGTTTCGGTTTCACTTGTTATGGCAGGCACCCTGATTTACCTCCTGGGCTGGGGAGGTGGCCTGGCGACGACCTTTTATCTGATGCAGGCGAACCTGAATGCGGATCGAAGACATATTGCCCCGATTGCATTGGCCCTCTTCATGGGGTGGCTTGGGGCATTGGCCTGGCTTGTCTGGCTGAAAACAGGAAATCCGGTCTGGTTCCGCTTTGTACGCATTGATGGAATATGGCTTTTTTTGCTGCCGGTTTTTCTCAGTGTCACCCATCGCATGATTCCTTTTTTCTCCCGTGCCGTTATGGATGACTCTTCACCCCCCTGGCGTCCTTTCTGGCTGCTATGGCTGATGCTGGCAGGGCTTGTCCTGCATGCCCTGTTTGAGTGGATTCATATGCCCGCTTTCTTGTGGCCTGATGATTTGGGTCTGGCGATTGCCGGGGGGGTATTATGCTGGCGCTGGAAATCAGTCCGAAGTTTTCGGATCAAGCTTTTGGCTATGCTGCATGTGGGGTTTGGGTGGTTTGCTGTAGGGATGCTGTTTTTTGCCATTCAGGACTGGGTAGATCTGAAATACCCGGGGCAGGGAATAGCGTTCGGATGGGCCCCCTTGCATGTTCTGACCATGGGATTTTTCCTGTCCATTCTGCTTGCCATGGTTCTAAGGGTCAGTCTTGGGCATGGGGGGCGTTCCCTGATTGCGAGCCGATGGTCCTGGCGCGTGTTTGTCCTGTATCAGTTGGCCATGGTGCTACGGGTGAGTGCGGATATCGTTCAGGGTATACCTGTTGGAGATTTTTACTTTATCTCTGCCTTGCTTGCTGCAGGGTGTTTTCTAATCTGGTTTTTTATGGTCACTCCATTGTATTTTTATTGAAAGGAATATCCTGGTGGTTAAACTGGATCCTGGACCAGTTCATCTTGAATGGGTCACGGGAGCTGGTTATGAGGAACGGAAAACCTGATGCTTTATGCTGAGTTGAAGATGGTTCATGTCACCAGTGTCATACTGAGCGGGACACTGTTTGGATGGCGAGCGTTCAGGCTTGCCCGGTCTTCAGGGGCACGAACATGGGGAAAAGGGCTTAAAGTGGCTCCCCATATCGTGGACACTGTCCTGCTGTTAAGTGGGGTGAGCCTGGCCATCCTGTCCCATCAGTACCCGTTCGTGAATGGCTGGCTGACGGCCAAGATTCTGGCTTTGCTGCTCTACATCCTGGTGGGTAAAATGGCCCTGGATAGTCGAACGCCCACTGCATGGCGGGGATGGACTGCCTTTATGGCGATGCTGATTTTTGTTTATATTATCGGAGTGGCATGGACTAGGGATCCCTGGTCTTTTCTGTCCTTTGTGCGCTGGTAAAAATGGGGTTTTCAAGGGTGGAAATGAGTGAACACATGTGGTTAGGGCAGGACCGGATAGAAGGCAGGATATGATATCAGTCATTGCAGAACATGAGCGACTCAGGGAACATTTTCAGCACTATCGTCTGGCCTTGTTTTCAGGGGAAATCAGGCAGGCCAGATTCCTGCTGGATCAGTTTCGCACGGAGCTGATGGATCACGCTCAAATTGAGGAGAACCTGTGGTTGCCAAGGCTTAAGCCCGATGCCAGATGGCCTGCCCGGGTGTATCTGGCTGAGCATCGTAAGCTTGAGGAGATGGTAGGCAGCCTTTTAGGTGATCTGGAACGGTTGCCAGATGAGATGCATGACGCCAGACAGCTGCTCCAGCTGCTGGAGTGGGGGATGGCGTTCAAACATGTTCTGGAGCATCATTTTGAGCGGGAGGAAAAGGCCCTGTTTCAGGAGGTGGCGGATTAATCGGTTATCCTGTGCAAGGTTTATCTCCCGGGCCCTCTCCTTCTAGCTTAAAGGGAGGATCCTGCCTTTCAGATCCTCTGGCCTGACTGTTTCAGCCTGCTCAATAATCTGTCGGGCGATATCCAGCCGCCGCCGCATGTTCCATAACAGGATACCGCATACCCTTTGCTGGCGCAGATAATAAATGACCCCTTTCTGATAGGGAACAACCCAGTCAAATACGGTGTCAAGAGCCGGATTTGTATCTCCTATGGCTTCATACCCCAGATCAAAGATATCGGAGTAAAAGAAGGGGAGGTAGGTGTAGGGTTCTGATTCACCTGCCATGTTGCGTCCTGCCAGTTTGCCCTGGGCGTTGGAATTATCCTCATGTTCTGCGCGAAGCCTTTGATTCAAGGCGGGGTTATAGAAGTTGGCAATGTCTCCGGCGGCGTAGATGTCCACATGAGAGGTCCGAAGGTATTCATCGACTACGATTCCGTTGTCTATCTTGAGATGGGCTGTTTCGGCCAGGGTAGTGTTGGGTTCGTTTCCAATGGCTGCTACGACAGTGGAGGTTTCAATCTTCTGGCCGTTTCGGGTCAGGATAATCGATTTTTCCCCATGGGGCAGGATATCCACGACCTGGGTCGAAGGCATCAGGGTAACCCCCTTCTGGAGATAGTACTGAGTGACGTAGTGAGCCAGATCGGCGGGGAAGGCCCGGTGCCCGATGTGTTCTGCCGGAAAAACAAGGCTCACCCGTTTGCCGTGTTGGGTCAAGGCAGCACTGATTTCCATACCGGTAAACCCTGCGCCAATTACGACCACATCGTCATTCTGGTCGATGCGGGTCTTCAGATTGAGGTAATCGCTGTAGGTTTTAAGATAGATGACCCTGTTGTCCTGGCAGGGCAACTGCCTGGGGCTCCCTCCTGTGGCTATCAGGAGTTTTTCATAGGAAAAGACAGTTTTACTGGAAGTGGTTACGCTTTTTTGATCCGGATTGATGCTTAAGGCCCAGGTGTCAAGAAACAGTGTTGCCTTATAGCGTTTTTCGGTCTGGCGCCAGATTTGTTCAACAGGTTTTCCTTTCCAGAGCCCCTTGGACAAAGGAGGGCGGTTATAAGGCGGGTGGGGTTCATTGCTTAGCAAGGCAATGGATCCATCCGGATCAACCTGCCTGATTCCCCGTGCTGCCGAGTCTGCAGTCATTCCACCGCCGATGATGAGATATTTAAATAGAGTCATGAACGGCCTTGTAAAAATCCGAATGTGAAAACAATCAGCTTAACTTGATGTCTGTCATATTAATATGTATTCTAAATGAATCTTTTTTTATTTGAAAGCAGTTTAGAAAACGCCCTGGAATGGATAAGGGCCTCCTGCCAGAATCTCATGATAGCACGCAGGAAAAATGCGAGGACAACCCATATGCAACTGACCCAATATACTGATTATTCCTTACGGGTACTGATTTATCTTGGTTCGAAACCAGGTGGATTTGGGACAATTTCAGAAATAACAGATTTTTATGGTATTTCAAGAAATCATTTAACCAAGATAGTCAACCATCTGGCCAATCATGGCCTGCTGGTCACCACGCGGGGCAAACATGGTGGAATCAGGCTGGCCAAACCGCCTGGGCTTATTCGGATTGGGCAGGTGATACAGTTGATGGAACCTAATTTTAATATTGCCGAATGTTTTAATGGTGTGAGCAACAGCTGTGTGATTACCCGAAACTGCGGTCTTAAAGGTGTGCTTAAGGAAGGCGTGGACAGTTTTCTGGCTGTCATGGATAAGTATACCCTGGAAGATATTGTGAAGCCTGGCCTGGACAGCCTGACGGAATCCGTGGTGAAGCTTCCTCGGCGATCAGTTAGCGCTTGATTCCTTATTTGCATTGGATGGGCTCCAGGCCAGGGCGCCTGTCAATTCGATGAGTTCGTGGGGGAGTAGCGTGTCGTGATACTTCGGGCAATGACCATGACTACGAGCAACAGCGCCAGAACAAGTAGTTCCTCGTTGGATACTACCTTGCTGTAGAGCTTGATTAACATGTCCCTTAGAATAAAAACTGCCGTGACGTCAATCAGGATGGATAGCCGGATGTGGCGTGTCTTGACATAATTGATGAAAATGCTGAATAGCTCAATGATCACAAATACCCCCAGAACGCTGATGACCAGATCCCGCAATTCGGCATCATCCAGGGTTAGGTTGGGTAAGGTGGGTACAAGATGAATGAGGGAGGTAAACACCCCAATAAAGGCAAAGACAAGAGTGATGAGCATCATCAGGATCAGTCCGCTGACAATCACGTCAATGGTCAGATCATAGGCACGTTGAATGATGGCTTTCATCTTTAAGGCTCCGGAATGTCGCAATGATATTTTGTTGATGATTATAGGCAGTTTTGATAAAGGATATCGAATTTTTGTGAAAGAGGTGTAGCAGGTAGTGCACAAAACCTTCCTGTTCATGGGGAAGATGGATGGCATGGATACCAGAGGTATCCGGTTGCCTGCATCCTGGACAGCAGGATGTGCGTGTTCTGCCCGGCCGGAATTCAGGCCTGATACTGTATAGTAAGCAGTGCTAGGCTGGAAGTGTTAAGGACATGCCCTTACAGGTTGTATCCCGGGTTAGAAGTCATGGCGGGCAGTCTCCTGGCTTTTGTCATGAAAGTGATGGCTGGGGCGGTTCCGGCCTGTTTTCTGATAACGGCCCTGGTTTTCTGGTTGAGTCGGATTGCGTGTTGCCCAGTCTGGATTCTTGTGGATAATCATGGCGGTATCCAGGAAGGAAGCCGGGTCGTTGAGAACATGGGGTGTGTTATCCTGTGTCAGAAAACCAGCCCATGCAGGAAAGGCCAGTAGAGCCAGTAGAATTGCTGGTAGCCATGTTTTGTGTTGACGGGTCATAAGAAGTTGCTCCAAATAAGCAGGGATCATGATACCTCATGCGTTTGTAAAGGGGGATAGGTTTGCCCGGCCAGGCTTATTTTTAGACCGCACGGATTTGAGATCGCGAAGTGTTGTCAAGGCGCATGGTCTGGAATATTCTGCAAGCTGATCAAAGTGGGGTTTTCGTGTGAACGGGGGTTTGTTCGCGCTATCCTTAATAGAAGGGGAAAGTGTTTTTTTGCAGGAAATAACAAGGTGTCCTGTTTGCGACAAGAATTCCGAATATCCTGATTTTAATTGATGGTTTTGCTTTATCGTAAGCATCGCCGTATCAGGCGGAAGAAAACAGGGATGACCCGGTAGTTAGGCCGGGTTCAGCTCATAGAGCAAAAAATGGGGAAGAGTGTCATGATGGTTGATGCGCCAACAAATATTCGCAGTGACTGGCATCTATCCCTTTTTGCGGCGCACCCCTTGCCAATGTGGGTTTATGATCTGCAGACCCTGGCCTTCCTTGACGTCAATCAGGCCGCACTGCTTCAATATGGTTATACGCGCCAGAAATTTCTGTCCATGAGCCTGACCGAGATTGAATCCCCTGTCTGTTTGCCAGGCGGGCGTGATGATCTGGTGTCCTCTGTGCCCATTGCCCAGGGGAATATCTATCGCCACCAGAAAAGCAATGGGACCTTTATTTATGCCAATGCAGTCATTACCCCCATTCTTTTTCGGGACAGGCGGGCAGCCATAGCGCTTATTCAGGATGTTACCTCCCAGGTGGAAACCATTCTTGCCCTGGCAGAGAGCAATCAGCGTTACAAATCCTTGTTTGAGCATAACTCAGATGCTGTTTTCTCGTTTGATCTGAGTGGCATTTTCCTGTCTGCCAACAAGGCCTGTACGCAAACTTCCGGGTATACCGAAGCTGAATTGCTTGAAATGTCGTTTCTATCCCTGGTGGTCAACCAGCATAAGGATCGGGCGCGGCGCCATTATCAACTGGCAGCAAGAGGACGGCCACAGAATTTTGAAATTGCCATCCGGCATAAGCTGGGCCACCAGGTTGAACTGAATGTCATCAACCTGCCCATTGTGGTTCAAGGGCAGATAGTGGGGGTGTATGGCATTGCCAAGGACATGACTGAAAACAAGAAGACGGAAAAACGCCTGGCCTGGCTTGCCCAGTATGATCCCCTGACCGGCCTGCCTAACCGGAACCTGTTCATGGACAGGTTAAGCCAGGCCATCAACCGGACCAACCGTCATGCCCAGTCGGTTGCCCTCCTGTTTCTTGACATTGATAATTTCAAGCAGATTAATGATACCCTGGGCCATGCTGAAGGAGATGCTGCCATCCGCCATATGGCGGGGCTTTTGATGAGCTGTGTGCGCGAAACGGATACGGTTGCAAGGCTTGGGGGAGATGAATTTACGGTCATCATGGAAAATGTTCGGGAGAAAGAGCGGATTGCCGATGCCGCAGGCGATATCCTGGCCGCCCTGTCACAGCCATTCAAGCTTAATGCCTATGAAGTGGTCCTGTCGGCATCGGTTGGAATCACGTTTTACCCTGAGGATGCCCTGGACAATGAGGGCATGCTTAAAACTGCTGATATCGCGATGTATCATGCCAAGGCGCAAGGACGCAACAATTTCCAGTTTTATTCTTCTGATTTGAATGTCCAGGCTGAAAAGCGGATGTCACTTGAAAGCGAGCTGCGCCGTGCCATTCAACGTGAGGAACTCGTCTTGTTTTATCAGCCGCAGATTGATCTGCGGCAGAACCGTGTCATGGGGTTTGAAGCGTTATTGCGCTGGAAACCTGTTCAAGGAGAGATGCGCTTTCCGGATCAGTTCGTCCGTCTGGCAGAAGATACCGGATTGATTGTATCAATTGGAGAATGGGTGATTGAAACGGCCTGCAGCCAGATGAAAGCGCTTCAGAAGCAGTACGGGCAGTCTTTCCAGGTGGCAGTCAATCTTTCCGCCAGGCAGTTTCGCCACAAGAAACTCTTGGCGAGTATTCGCCAGATTCTGGAACGAACGGGCCTTGAAGCCTCCAGCCTTGATGTTGAAATTACCGAAAGTTTCTTAATGGATGATATTGAGCATACCGGTTCAGTCCTGCATGACCTGAAGCAAATGGGGGTGAGTATTTCTATTGATGATTTTGGGACAGGCTATTCCAGTCTCAGCTATCTGAAACAGTTTCCTATTGAAACACTTAAGATTGATCAGTCCTTTATTCGGGATGTGTCGGTTGATCCGAATGATGCGGCAATTACTTCTGCCATTATTGCCATGGGTCATAGCCTGAACCTGAAAGTGATTGCAGAAGGGGTGGAAACCTCTGATCACCTTGAGTTTTTAAGGAAGCAGGGTTGTGATCTGGCCCAGGGCTTCTTTTTTAGCCCCGCCCTTGAGTATGCGGATCTGAAAGGCTGGATTGACCAGTTCAGAATATGAAGGTACGTCCGTCCAGCCAATTTTTGCTCAGAAGTTCGGCATATTATCCCAGCACGTTTTTCAAGCTGCTGATCATTGCCTTTTTTCTGGTTGCCGCTCCTCTTATTGTTGCTCTTCTGAACAGTGTTATTTCCATTGATCGGCTGGTGAACCAGAGTGGCCAGGCGGTATACCAGGCAGCGTTGAATGCGCATGCGAGCCGGATGCTGGTTGATGATGTTACGGCCATGGAACGGTCAGTACGGCAGGCTATCATCATTGGCGATACGAGCCTGCTGGATACATATGTCCTGGCACACAAAAGCTTTCTGCAGAATTCACAGGAGCTGAATGCATTGCCCCTGACGCCAGAGATGCGAAGCCTGCTTAAGGCCATGCAGCATTATGATGCGCTGATTGCTGCAACCGCCCTGAAAAAAGGGGTCAGCGTGGCCCGTCTTGAGAAAATCGTTGGAAACTTTTCTCCCATGTTCCATGATTCCGATGCCCTGATGCTGCAAGGAAATGTCCTGGTTGAGCAGGAGGTTAACCAGATGCAGGCCACCTCAGCCACCTATCGCCATATCCTGCTGTGGCAGCTGCTTGCGCTGGTACCGATTGCCCTGTGCCTGGTTGCAGGATTCATAGTGTTGATTGCACGCCCAATCAGCCAGCTTGAAAAGGAAATCCGCCGCATGGGGCGAGGAGAACTGCTGGAGCCGGTTCAGGTGGATGGACCCCAGGACATCCGTCACCTGGGCCTTTATCTGGAAAACATGCGGGAGCGTCTGGTCAATCTTGAAGAACAGAAGCTGTTGTTCCTTCGGCATGTATCCCATGAGCTCAAGACTCCCCTGGCCACGGTACGGGAGAGTGCCCACCTGCTGTCGGAAGAGGTGGTCGGCCCCCTGACAGGTGAACAGGTGGAAGTCACCCAGATTCTGATCCAGAATATCCAGCGCCTGCAAACCATGATTGAAAACCTGCTCAATTATAGTGGCTTAAGAAACAGTCCTGTCGTTCTGGCCTTCAAGAATATTGCCCTGGATGAAGTTGTTCGCAATGTAGCGGGCAATCAGGCCATTCTGGCCAGAAAAGGGGGTATTAACCTGGTGCTTGATCTTGAACCTGTTACGTTTAAGGCTGATGAAGGAAAACTGGCCACGATTGTGGAGAACCTGCTTTTGAATGCCCTTCGTTTTTCACCGGACAAGGGACAGGTGATTATCCGTTTGCATCCTTGTGAAGGAGGGGTGATGCTTGAAGTTCAGGATGAAGGAACTGGCATTGCCGATGATGAAAAGGAAAAGGTATTCGATCCCTTTTATCAAGGCAGGCTCCAGCCCCCGTCACACGTTCAGGGAACAGGGCTTGGCTTGTCTTTGGTGCGGGAGTACGTAACCGCACATCGTGGTAGAATTACAATTTTGGATGGCTCCCCCCATGGGGCCCATTTTAAGGTATTTTTTCCTCAACCACTGACAGAAAAGTAAAACAAGATGCCAGGTTATATCCGGTTCGGTTTATTGATGACTTTAATGCTTGCTGCCTGTACCAACCGTCCTGCTTTGCCGATGGCAAGCCCTGTGGTTCATGAGCCATCCGGGATTATTCGCCCTGTTGTACAAAGCTCAGGGCGAGCAGTACTGGCTTTTTATCGTCATGCCCGTACGTTAAGCAAACCCGCTTTGGCCCGGGAAATCAGCTATATGACTGATTTGCTGCAAAAGGAACCGACTGATTCACTCAGGGTGGAACTGGCTATGCTTGATTTGATGCCCTCACGGGCCGATGTGGACCAGGCCCAGATTGTGCTGCGGCCCATGATAGGCAGGGATACGGGTACAGAATTGGGAAGTCTTGCCTATTTGCTGAATGATTATGCAGGATCCATGAAAGACTCGATGCGGCGATTGCATGATGAGCAAAAGCGCAATAAAGTGCTGGCAGGAAAACTCAATGCGCTTAAAAATCTTGAAATTCATCTGATGGAGCCCGGTCATTGAAAGAATCGAGACTCAAGGCACGAATCCTGGTTGTGGATGACGATGCTGATTTGCGTCGGTTGCTGAGCATTCGACTCGGTGCATTAGGGTATGAGGTTGAGACAGCCGAAAGTGGTGAGCAGGCGCTTGGGCGCCTGGCAGCCCTGAGCCCGGATCTTGTCATTACAGACTTTCGGATGGGTGGAATGGACGGGATGGAGCTGTTTCAGGAAATCAGGCGATCCTTTCCTGGTTTGCCTGTGATTCTTCTGACGGCTCATGGCAGTATTCCTGATGCTGTTGCGGCGACACGCCAGGGGGTTTTTGGCTATCTGGCCAAGCCATTTGACAGTGATATCCTGAAAGAGGAGGTGGAAAAGGCCCTTCGAGTATCGGCCGGATCGATGAAAGGGCATGATGCGCTTTGGCGTCAGGAGATTATCAGCCGAAGTTCCCTGATGGAAGATGTGCTGGAAAAAGCCTGGCTTGTGGCAAAAGGGGATGCCAGTGTGTTTGTTCACGGAGAATCCGGTACAGGCAAGGAGCTTCTGGCCCGTGCGATTCATCAGGCAAGCCCCAGATGCAAGGCCCCTTTTGTTGCAGTCAACTGCAGCGCCATTCCGGAGCCTTTGCTGGAATCAGAGCTTTTTGGTCACATCAAGGGTTCGTTTACTGGTGCTGTCCGCGATTACAAGGGATTGTTTCAGACAGCAGAAGGAGGCACCCTTTTCCTGGACGAGATTGGTGACATGCCTTTACCCCTACAGGTGAAGCTGCTGCGCGTTCTGCAGCAAAAGGAAGTGCGTCCTGTTGGATCAGCTGAGAACGTTCCTGTGAATGTAAGGATACTCTCAGCAAGCCATCGGGATCTGGAGGAGGAAATCAGCTCCGGACGCTTTCGTGAGGATCTGTTCTACCGGCTTAATGTGGTCACTTTATCCCTTCCTCCCCTTTCGCAGCGGCGGGAAGATATTCCGTTGCTTGCGGCCTATTTTCTGTCCATCCTGAGTGAGCAGTATAAAAAGACAGTAAATGGATTTTCTCCTGAAGCGATGGAGATGCTGGTTCGTGCGGATTGGCCTGGCAACATTCGCCAGCTTCTCAATGTGACAGAACAGGCAGTAGCCTTGTGTACGACTGATATTATTCCAATCAAGCTTATCCAGGATGCCATTCGAAAGCAGGCAGCAGACCTGGCCTCGTTCGATGAGGCGAGGCGTCGTTTTGAAAGAACCTATCTCGCTCAGCTTCTGAAAATTACGGGGGGCAACGTTGCTCAGGCCGCACGGATTGCCCACCGAAACAGAACAGAATTTTATAAATTGCTCCAGCGTCACCAGCTAGAACCTGCCCAGTTCAAATTAGGCAGGATTTTCGGTCATGATGATTCTGAATCGGGTTGAGTGACCATCTGGATGGCCAGAACACAGACAGTTCCTCTGTCGTTTTGTAGCGACATAACTCTTTTATTATATTCAGCATGTTATATTCTACCCTTGAGTCATTGCCCTTGTTTCTTCCCAGGATATGAGGGTGTGTCGTGACTCGGTGACAGCCAGACTCGATAGCTTTTCCGATATTTATTTTATCCGATTGATTTGTAAATATAATATTAAGTGGCACAGACTTTGCTTATACCTGTTCATAAAATGAGAGGTAAGAACAGGTCAAGGAGAGTAGCCATGGAATCGAGAGGATTGCTTTATCCTGTTATGGTTGTTGCAGGAATTGCTGTGACCGTTGCCAGCCTTCTGGGAATTGCCGCGATAACAGGTTATCTGCCACAGGCTCATTCTGAATCACAGATGTCCCCTGCACGCCCTGCTGAGTCAGGGGGCGTGGCTACCGGATCTGCTAATCATGCCTTACCTGCCGGATATCCGGCTGCCTTGAGGCCGACACAGGTTGCAGTTGCTCAGATTTGTCATACTTGCGGTCATATTCAGGATATTTATGCCCGTAGGATTCAAGGACAGACTTCAGGTGTAGGTATGGTGGCAGGAGGAGTGCTTGGTGGCGTCCTGGGTAACCAGATAGGCAATGGAAATGGCCGAACAGTGATGACAGTGCTTGGAGCTGTAGGAGGCGGCTATGCAGGCAACCAGGTTGAAAAGGCCCGTGATACGCATGTGGTGTATGTAGTGAAGGTTCATATGGATGATGGAAGCCAAAGAACATTTATCCGTCATTATCCCCCCCGGTTCTCTATTGGAGAGCCGGTCCGAATCGAAGGGAGCCAGATATATCGGCGATCCTAGAACGGTTTTTTTGCTGTAGAAGTATCATCCCCTGCTGTCTCCGATTCCCCCGTCCCTGGACGGGGTTTTTTTGTGTCAGGCATACGTCAATGGTTTGGGCTTGACCCCATCTCACGGACATCTTATTGTTATTGCAAAAGGACTCAGAAATAAGCAAAGCAGATACCCCAGGCTGCTTTGTCTGATGCAATTCCAGGAGCAGATGACTGAACTGGATCGTGCGTCTAATGGCGGTACAGAAGGAACGCCATGAGCAGGGTGAATCGGGGCCTGGCTATGTCGAGCTGCATGGCCTTCCTCTAAATTTGTGAATAATTCCATTCAATGAGAAGAGTGTTATGGAAATATTCAACGGGAAGTACAGGAAGGAAGCATGCGGCAGAATTTAAATGGCAGGCAGTTTTGGCTGCAGGTCGTCCTGGGGGATGTTCAGCCCAGAGGTTTTCCAAGGGACCGGGTTGTCAATGTAAGCCTGACTCGCTGCCAGACATGAGAAGAAGGCAAGGAGGAGGGAGCGGATTCCCGTGCGGGTAAGCATCCGGCCAGCAGAATCAATGGAGCTGGAACGGTTATGATGGGAACTTGACCGGGTCAAGATGGAGTGGAGTGTGTTAAAAAAAGTGCGGGAATACTTGTTAGGGACCCGGTGTGATGACAATCTGGCAGGCTAGGCAGATGAAAGTGAACGCCCTGTTTCGTTCTGTTTTTTTTATCTTGAGTGTTCTCAAAATGGAACCGGTTTTGGCTCAACCTCTGCAGGTAACCCGTATTCTTATTCTCAAGTCATTGCATACCATGTATCTTTATGCCGGAAAACAGGTGGTTGAGTCCTATCCTGTTGCCCTGGGCTGGAACCCTGTCGGAAGAAAGATTGAATCCGGGGATGGGCGGACTCCAGAAGGCAGTTACATAATAGATGGCCGCAATGCGCATAGCCATTATGATTTATCCTTGAGGATTTCTTATCCGAATCTGGCTGATCAGGCCCGTGCGCGGCGTTTTAATGTGAATCCGGGCGGGGGTATCTATATCCATGGTATTGGTTATGATCCATCAGTCATGCAAAGAGCCAGGAGCATGAAAAACTGGACTGCAGGCTGTATTGCAGTGACCAATGCGCAGATTCACCAGATCTGGTCTCTCGTTCCGTTGGGAACCCCGGTAACGATTCGGCCTTGAAAAGCGGGATGAACTACCTGTTTTAAGACGTGTCTGTCTATGGGTTAACAGGGTGTGCAAAACGGATTCTTTTATGTTCAGTTTAACCTGATCCGGGTTATCTGTGGTTTTCGTACCAGTAAAGACTGTGTTGAACGAAAAAGGCAGCGACAGGATAACGTCTACCGTGGTGCGGGGCCTGGTTGAGTGTTGTTTTGATACAACACCCTCACCTGCTTTTTTAGAAAACCTTACATTTATTCAATATTTTGTAGTTTAAACAGTAGGATAAATCCTGACGATAAACGGCAGTTCGGGTTGAAACCTGACCAATTTTGTCACCTGCCTGGCTTGTTCAGGGTCTGATGCGATGAGATGTCATGCTTGTATTAAGCCTGTCTGTTTCCCTGTCGTGTGTTCTGGCACGCTAATTGCTAGTTTAGCTCCGTCACTCAATAACAACCGATAAGGGAGTAAATAATGAATAAGGTTCAGCAAGGCTTTACATTGATTGAATTAATGATTGTTGTCGCGATTATCGGAATCCTGGCAGCGATTGCGATACCGAGTTATCAGAATTATGTCAAGAAAGCCAAGTTTACTGAAGTGGTTCAGTCCATTCAACCCATTAAGCTTGAAGTGGAATCCTGTATCCAGCAGCAAGGGCTTGCTGGAGGTGCGGCTGTGACAGGTTGCGCTGCAGGTTCAAATGGCATTCCTTCTACTGTTACTGCCACGTCGAAATATCTGGCAAGTGTTGCCCTGGATACGTCCGGTAATGGTGTGATTACGGCTACGGCTACGACTGCAGTTGATTCCACCTCGCCGACCATTACATTGACTCCCTCGATTACTGCATCCGGTGGAGTGGACTGGACCAAAGGAGGTACTTGTGTCACCGATGGAGTGTGCTGAAGACGTTGAAATTCCTGAAGTCAGTTTGTGAACAGTTGACTGTACTACCCTGTTCCCTGTCCCCGGTGCTCCGCCGGGGTTTTTTTTGGATGATTCTCGTGGGACAATCCAGGGTATGGATGTTTGTGAACTTGAGGGAGCTGGCCTGGACAGCTGGGTGGCCCGCAGTGAGGATTTCGAAATCGCGCATTGCAGTGAGACGGGTTGTTATGTCCATACATTCTGGAGACAGTCCCACCCTTTTTTCTATCGGCCTTTACGCTACCAGCCAAGCCAGAACTGGTCCCAGGGTGGCCCCCTGCTTGACAGGCTGACCCATATGGGCCTTGAGGTGGCCTGGATTGAGGCTGGAGGTAAGGTGGCATGCACGCTCGGTCCTTTCTGCATGAAAGGGGAACATCTGCTACAGGCTGCAATGCGCTGCTATGTCGCTTCGGTCTGGGGTGAGCACCTCCCGGATGAATGAATGGTTCCTTCAGCGCTTGGATGGCTAGCGCAAACGGTAAACGCCCCGGGAATTTCTTTTTTAAGGAAGGGGGAGGTTAAAGTCCGGTCTTGACGGTTTTGTCAAAAGCGTATTCTTCCTTGAAATGCTTGAGGCGAGACTGGATTGAAGCAAGTGTAAAATAATTGACCCGTTTGGAATTCCTTGCAATCTGGAGCTGATCGATTGCAGCCCTGATATTTCCTTCATAATAGTAGGCTTCAGCCTGAGCCTTATGCTGCAGTGCATTTTCATCGAGCCGGCTGTAGGCCTGTGCCTTGAGCTGATAGAGCACATCATCATGGGGGTGAGATTCTAAGGCTGTGTCATCAGCGCGAATGGCCTGGTTGTAGTGCTTGGTGTCAATCAGAAGTGATATTTTGCCTCGGAGCAGGGTCCGGTTGTTGGGCCAGGTGCCCAGGGCCTGGTTATATACCTTGAGGGCTGCATCGGTTTTTCCATCCGCTTCAAGAATGGCAGCGCCCAGGGCGTTAAAAAAAGAGCTCTTGCCCATGCTTTGCGCGATATCGAGTTGTTTGAGAGCAGATTTGTACTGATGGTTACGTGCGAGCGCAAGGGCTAATCCGTAGTGATTGGCAATAGGGTAGCCATATGAATCAGGTCCGAGTGTGCGCTGAAAATGGCGGATGGCCGCTTCGGGCGTTCCTTGAAGGGCTTTGAGTCTTGCTTTGACCAGAAAATAGTCGAGGCTGCTTGCAACCTGGTGGTAAGGATATTGGTCTGCACGATTTTCGGCTTCAGCGATACGGTTGGTGGTCATGGGGTGATCATGCAGGTATTCCGGATAGTTGACTTGATCCAGGCGGGTCATGTTTTGAAGTTTTTTAAAGAAGTCAGCCATGCCATGGGGATCAAATCCGGCAGCGACAAGTGTATCAAAGCCAATCCGGTCCGCCTCTTCTTCATGTTCACGTGAATCGGAAATCTGGGCTTGAATGTTTCCGGCTCCGGTAGCAGTTAGGCCTGCCCCTGCCATTTCCGGGTTAAAGTAGGCAGCGAAAATGGACAGGGCCAGGCCTGCCAGGGTGAGATAGCCATTTTTCTTGTTTTCGTTTATTGAGCGCGAAAAATGATGTTGGGTGATATGGGATGTTTCATGCGCCAGAACGGCAGCCAGTTCCGATTCCGTGTCCGTGGCACTGATGAGGGCGGTGTTGACCCCTATCAGCTGCCCAGGCATGGCATCCGCGTTGATAACAGAGCTTTTGATGACAAAAACATGGATATGCATCTGAGGAGCCGTTGAATGGGCGCTGAGCCTGGCTTCAATCCGGTTGAGGTAGTCGGTGATTTCGGAATCCGGAAAATAACTGGGATCAGATTGCAGCTGCATCTTGATCTGGCGCGCAATGCTTTGTTGCATGATGGGAGACAGATCACTATCAGAGCTTTCCCCCAGACTGGGTAAAGCAGAAGCGTACACCTGGCATAGCCAGAAGAAAAGGGATAGGCCAACAATAAGGCGACGCATAATGTCTTTATTTTATCCTGTTTGAATCCATCTGGCCACGTGAACGCTTTGTTTCTTGACCATCAAAAAGGTATCATGCCTAAATTTACCCGACAGGACATTCATGAGTGAATTGACCCATTTTAACGAATCTGGCCAGGCCCATATGGTGGATGTTGCAGCCAAGGTCGAGAGCCATCGGCTGGCCGTTGCTCAAGGCAGTATTGTCATGCAACCTGAGACTTTTGCCAAGATTGTAGCAGGCCAGGCCCAAAAAGGGGATGTTCTTGCTGTAGCGAGAATCGCGGCGATTCAAGGGGCAAAACGAACCAGTGATCTTATCCCGTTATGCCATCCTTTGGCCCTGACCCGTATTAATATCGAGTTTGAGCTGGAAAAACTCCATTCCCGGGTTATTTTGATTGCCCAGGTAGAGACCGTGGGACGAACCGGGGTAGAGATGGAAGCTTTGACTGCCGTGAGCGTCGGGCTTCTGACCATTTATGATATGTGCAAGGCTATTGATCGAGGCATGCGTATTGAACGGGTTGCCCTTCTTGAAAAGAAGGGGGGAAAATCAGGGCACTGGCTGGCTTCGTGAATCGACCCCATCTGTATGTCGGCATTTCTTCGCATGGCTATGGACATTTAGCCCAGGTTGCTCCTGTTCTGAACAGGTTGCGGGCGCATCATCCTGCCCTGGAAATAAGCCTGGCTACAACACTGCCTGCACCCATGCTGGCTCGCCTGATTTCAGGCCGGTTCCGGATTATTCCGCAGACGCTGGATTTTGGCATGTGCATGCAAGATGCCCTGAGAGTGGATATAGATAAAAGCCATGCTGCCTACATCCAGTTTCACCAGCATTTTGAAGAACGGGCGAATCGGCTAGCCAGACAGTTGCAGCAGTTAAAGGTGGATCTGGTTTTTTCTGATATTCCCTATCTTCTGGCAGAAGCAGCCTCGCGAGCCCATATCCCCTGTATTGCCCTTTGTTCCCTGAACTGGGCAGACATCATTCATGGCTATTTTCCGGATAAGCCGGATATGCTGGAAATTGAAAAACAGATCCGCCTGGCCTATGCATCGTGTGATTTCTTTCTTATGCCCGAGCCCAGCATGCCCATGCCAGGGTTGTTGCGGGCCCGCCCGATTGGACCTGTTGCGATGCTAGGTTCTGACCGGCGTCAAGACATCAATGCGTTACTTGGCTTGTCCGATGGGGATCGGCTTGCGCTGGTTAATTTGGGCGGGATTCCTCTTCCCATTGATTTTAGGATCTGGCCTTTTGAGTCTCACCTTCACTATCTGGTGGATGCAAAGCCGGATATGATCTGGCCCGCCCACATGCATAGCCTGTGTGATCTGAACCTGGATTTCAAGGATATTCTGGCGAGCGTTGATATTCTGGTGACCAAACCCGGATATGGAAATTTTGTAGCTGCAGCCTGTCACGCTCTAAAGGTGTTATATGTTCGTCGTCCGGACTGGCCGGAGGAACCTTATCTGGTTTCCTGGTTAAACCAGGTGGCACAAAGTCAGGTGATTGGTTTCGACCAGTTGTTGACAGGACAGTTTATGCCCCAGATGGAAGAAGTGTTTGAGCAACCTGAAAAACCCGGGGTTGCACCTTATGGAATTGAGGAAGCGAGCCAATTATTGGCTTCTTTTCTGTCTTAACCGGACTGTTTGATAGCTTAAGATGAAATAGCGTATCTGGTTTGGATGCAATCTGCATCTCTTCTGAATCGAGGAGAATGGGAGTATAATTTCCGGCCATAAACATTAAGGAATAAGGATGAGTAACTTCAAGACGATTGAAGTCGGGCAGCTTGATGCCATGCGTAGCCTTGATGGTTTCAGGCTGATTGATGTGCGCACGGTTGAGGAAGTGGCGACTGGCATTATAGAAGGGGCAGAGCATATTGTTCTGAACCATTTACCCCAGCATGCTGTTTCGATCGACGCTAAAACTCCAACAGTGTTTTATTGTCGCTCTGGCAACCGTTCAGGCCAGGCCTGTGCCTTTTTTGCAGCCAGGGGGTACCAGAATGTGTACAACCTTCAAGGGGGGGTTTTAGCCTGGGCTGCTGCTGGACTGCCTTTGGTAAAGTTGTGATGGAAAAAGTCATCAGGGAACTGGATGCAAGAGGGTTACGGTGTCCATTACCCATTCTTAAAACCAAGAAAGCTCTAGCCGAGATGAATCCCGGCGAACAGCTACGGGTGATGGCGACGGATCCGGGCTCGGTTGAGGATTTTGCTACCTTTTCAGCCAATACAGGTCATGCTCTTCTGGCCTCTCAGGCGAAGGATGGCGAATTTATTTTTCTGGTGCAAAAAAAAGTGTGACTGCTGGATCTGCCATGGAACATGCGTTAGAATGGGGCAGGTTCTCGATATGGACCCGTGGTTGTCTTATGGGCCTATAGCTCAGCTGGTAGAGCAGCGGACTCTTAATCCGTTTGTCGTAGGTTCGAACCCTACTGGGCCTACCAATATTTAAACAGGTTCCAGAAATGGAGCCTGTTTTCGCTTTTAGCCCGCTGTCGCTGGGCGGTCATTAGTACAGCTGTGTCTACCTGCCAGGATGGTTTGGCATTAAATGTCTACAGCAGATAATTCTCAAGGTGGTTTTCTAGCCACCAAATTTTTGTGCTTTATACATTTGCGTTCTAGTTGTTTGTGTCATGCTATATAAGTATGTCCTAAGTTTATCAGTAAAAGTTTTTGATTCCTATGGGTTTTAGTATGGTTTTCCGATCTTTTGGTGTTGACATATTTAAACGGCCATCCTATAAGTAACAACTTCAGGTAGCTATTTCCGATGTATGCCTGCTTTGGCAGTTCAAGGTCTTTATTATTATATTCAGCAGCAGGCGCCCCTTAATAAGCTGGTCCGCGTATGAAACCCTGAAATGCATATTGATGTAAATCGAAGGTATCGGCTATATTGTCCAATTTACAAAAATTGATTATTTGTATGCTGTTTAATCAATTGATTTTATCTATTAAAAAACCAACTAAAGAATAATAAAAATTTGAATAATTCACTTAGTAATAAACGATTGACACATAATAATTTTGATTTTCTTCGCTTACTGTTTGCTGGAACGGTTTGTTTGGTTCACGCCTATGTGCTTTCCGGGTATCAGCGACTGGCATGGATTTCCGAAATTTTATCTGCATCAGCAGCCGTTAAAGGTTTTTTTGTTATCAGTGGTTTTTTAATTTTTATGAGTTATGAGCGCTCATCATCAGTTTTGACATATATGAGTAAACGAGTCCGGCGGGTTTATCCTGCATATTTAACGATAGTTTTATTATGCGCTTTAGGACTTGCACTGGTTAGCACAGTAAATATAAGGAGCTATTTTTCTCTTCCATGGGTTAAATATATTTTTTCAAACCTTGTTTTTTTAAATTTCATTCACCCTATGTTGCCTGGTCTTTTTGAAGCCAATAAATTTAATGCGGTGAATGGTTCGTTATGGACTCTCAAGATCGAAGTTATGTTTTACTTGATGGTTCCAATTTTTGTTTATTTATTTCGTAAGTTTGGGCGGTTGCCGATATTGGTGTTTTTTTATTTTTTTTCTATTGGTTATGCATGGCTATTTTCAAATATAGCTGTACACACTGGATCGAAATTTTATCTGGAGCTTTCTAGGCAGCTCCCAGGGTACTTCTCTTATTTTATGTCTGGGGCTTTCTTTTATTATTATTCTTCATGCTTCGAAAATAACATTAAATATTTTCTTCCTGTATCGATAGTATTTGTTGTTGCAAATTTATTTTATCCCTTACCGCTATTTGAACCTTTTTCTTTTGGGTGTTTGATTGTGTTTTTCGGGTTGTTTTTTTATCTTGGAGATTTTTCTAAATATGGAGATTTTTCTTATGGGCTTTATATTGTTCACTTTCCTATTATCCAGTTGATTCTTCAAAGTGGTTGGGCAGCACATCGCCCACTGATTTTTTTAAGTAGCGTAATGTCGTTGTCATTTATTGGTTCGGTTATCATGTGGCATTTAATTGAAAAGCGGTTTTTATTACGTAATAGTCATTACAAATTAAAGTAGTTTCAAGATAGTCGTTTTTTTGTTAAGGTATTTTTGTAAGTTTTGTAAGTGGGTTAATTGCCCTAACCGTAATATCTAAAGCTACTCTTGAATTGTTACATGGGTTACATTGAGAACCAGTGTTATTGGGTTAGGAAATAAAGGAGTCCAATTTGCTAGCCTTTTTTATTGTTTTAAATTTTCATGTGGGTTTTATAACTAATTATTTATAAATAATTAGTTAAGGTAGGGAATAGGGTGATTGTGTGCTTTTAGGCTAAAATTTACCTAGATAGATTACGGTTTTCTGGGATTCACTTTTCTCGAGTATTGTTAAATTTTGCAGATAGTTTTATAGGAGGAACTATAAGATCTTATGAAAAAATAAGCTGTTCTATTAAAGTGTGACTTTTCTACAACAGGATTAGCGATCAAGGCAATAGTCAGGTGGCAATCGCAGGGTATAAGGTTTTTTGAAGTTATG
>JAGXAQ010000028.1 GCA_018971485.1 Pseudomonadota bacterium
AGTCCCGTCCTGGGCATGCCAGCTTGCCCAGGTATGACGCAAGTCATGCCACCGAAACCCTTTAGTGATTCCAGCACGTTGGACTGCGTCTCGCCAGGACTTGGTCGAAGTCTGAACAACGGGCCTGCCGTGGTAAGGAAAGACCCAGGTGGGATGTTTTCCCTGCTGTTTTTTGAGCAGGCTGATGGCTTCTGATGACAAGGGGACACCGATGGCCTTTCCGGCTTTGGCCTGATCCGGGTGGATCCAGGCCAAGCATTGCTCCAGATTGACCTGCGTCCATTCCAGGTGGGTGACATTACTACGACGCAATCCCGTTTCGAGGGCCAACAGCATCATCGGCCGTTGATGATCCGGAATTTCGTGCAGTAATAATATCGCCTGTTCGCGCGTAATCCAGCGGATCCGTCGTGCCGGTTCCTTCAGCATGGGAATATTGGGGCAATGGTTGATCCATTCCCAGTCGTCTCTTGCCTTGCGTAAAATGGCACGGAGGATTTCCAGTGTCCGGTTGACGGTCGCAGGTTTCGGTGCAATCCGTCGCGGTGGCCCTTTTTTGCGTGGAATCTCATAAGGTTTTTGGCGAACAGATGTGATCATGGCGATTAAATCACGATTGATCTCGTCAAGATATTTACCGTGAAGGTAAGGATCCAGCCAGCGCAGATGCGACTTGTCATCCGTTAAGGTTGCTTTCTGTGACTTTTCCTCGAGCCAGCGCACTACCGCTTCCTCCCATCTGTGACGCACTTTGATTCCCAGCCGTTTTTGATCCCAGAATTCTGTTTTGAGCCGATCATGGAGTTCCTGCGCCTTTAATCGGTTGGTAGTCCGAGCGCTTTGCTGTATGCGTCGTCCATCTGGGGCCTTGAGTTCGATCCACCACGAGGGCGAATCTTTGCGCCTGAAGAGTGACATGTAAGACTCCTTTCCTGATGGTCACTCATCGACGCCTGCACGGGATATTGTGCACGCAGCCAGTCGAGGAGGTCAACGTCAATGAATACCCAGCATTTTCCGGGTTTAGCCCCAGGGACTTTTCCATGTCTGGCCATCCTTAAGAGCGTGATGGGATGCACATGGAGAAATTCTGCTGCTTCCTTGAGAGTGAGTGTGCGCATTGTCAGGATTTGAAGACCCGCGTCAATGTGTTTCTGAGGGAAAAAAGGAATTCGGCGCAGGCGTATGTATGGCTCTGTCAATGAGGTTGCGTATCAGCACACTGACAGGCATTTGATTTATTTCTGCAAATTTAGCCAGGGTATTTAATTCGGTTTCACATATTCTGACCCTAAGCATTTTAATTTTTTTTTCTGGTCTGTTTGATGTGTTCTGCTTTGGTTTAACAAAATGAGGTGTGTTTTCCATTGAGTATTCCTTCTGAAGACAAATTTGATGTAATCTGATTCTGGATCAACTGATTTTTGGCTTTAACGACAAAATTTCCCGGGTGGCATGAAAAAAAAGACTGAAATCCTGGAATTGGCACGGGTTGCTTTTGGGTTAATTGAGCCCGGATGTGATGCTACGGTGGCTGCTGCAGTAGAGGAGTTTCTCATTGAAATATCCCCCTCTCATTCCCTGTTTTCTAAAAAATATCCATTAGCAGGTTTGGTAAAACTGAAGCTGGATGGTCCTTTGGCTGATTTTTGTAGACAGGCAGGTTTTTTACCTCAGCCACCACTTTTTTCCGAGTTGTTCATTTCTAAAGAACGGAATGCGCATCAGTACTGGTCCAGTTTGTGGGGGAAATATGAGGCTCAATGTCAGGAAAAGGGCTGCAAGCCTGAACAGCGGGTCGCCCGAACTTTGGATACGATCATCAATATGGTGATGCTGTGTCAATCCAGAAGCGCCTGGGACACCCAGGATATTACTGAAGATGAAACGGGATTTGCATTTCGTGTCCGGGGGAAAAGGAGTCGGGCTGAGGGGAAGCAGATAGCAGGGAAACTTCCCTGGTACCTACAGTTTGATTACATTCCCTGCTGTGAGCTGTGTTACCAGTTCACCGAACTTCAGCTTGAAAAGGTGCGTTTTATAAAAACGTTGGGCAAGGATACTGAAGGGGTGTCATTATTCAGGAACCATAAATTCCGTTCCAAAGGATTCAGCAACCGCTATTGCTGCAGACATAATCCCAGCCAGGACATGAGAGGATATAAAAAGGGACACCAAAATCGAAAGTTTTATTATTCGGTCATGCGCCTGATGATAGAAGGGAGGAGATGTCTGGGACTATCTCCCCTCGAGCCGGAGGTCGTGATGTATAAAGCATACAATCTGGTTGAGAATCACCCGGATCGGTTGTTCCTGAAAGGGTGCGTCGGGGTTGTCGCCAGTTATTATGAAGCAGGTCTGGAGAAATCTGATAGAAAGCAAATGCTGGTGGCTTGTTATCTTGAACTGGTGCCACACCTGCCGGCTGAGAATTTCCCGTTTGATGAAGGCATATTATCAGAAGCTAAACCCGTAAAGCATGAGAGCTGAATCAATTGTCCCATTGCATTCTCAGGTGTTTCATGAGATTAAGCAGGGTATGCGCCCCGGTTTTATCGTCCGGACGCTTTGGTTCGAGATGGTTTTCGGGTGAATTTATCAGCTTCTATGAGTTTTACCAGTAGTCTGGCAGCGGGGTCGTTTTGAGCTTCTGCTCCCCAGAAGTCTGCTGCTGCCTGTAGATGATTATTATAATCTTCAACTGTATCCGGGACGGTACTTAATCCAGTATCCTGCTTGAATAACCTGACTTCATTATCATTCAGTTTGATTTTGTTACCTAACGCTATCATATTTACTTTTCCTT
>JAGXAQ010000010.1 GCA_018971485.1 Pseudomonadota bacterium
GAGCGCCCGCCTTGAGGCCGAACGCTTCCAGAAAGTAGGCGACCAGCTCAAAGGCAACCTCTATAGCCTGGGCGTCCAATACGGCTTCTAACCACCCCCACCCCCATCCTTCAGGATGGGGGAACATTCCCCGCAATACCTGCCAAGCAATGAATAAAATCTCTTTAAGATGAACTTTTCATTTCACTTGAACGTAAAATCTGAAAGGGGTTAAATTAAAGGCGATTTATGAAAACAAAAAAAACCGCCAGTGGGGGACCGGCGGCATAACGCGCCAGGGAGGCGCAAGGAGAATCGGCTATACTTCTTTAATGAGGGCAAAAAGGTAAATTTCAAGCAACAAGTTAAATTTTAACTGTAAAGTACGCGTATTAATTCTACATCATATTTCACAAAACTTGACAGGCCACGGTATCAAACGGTATCAATAAAGAAAAGACACCAAGCTTTCCTGTTTATTAACAGGATACGAAATAGGCTTTATCAAACCTGTCTCCTACTTTATGTAGATTTTCGCCATTTAAACTTAAAATAACCTTAAGACAAGGTCTATCAAGGATAAAACCTGCAATATGCCCGATTTAAAAAAAATGTCCTATTTACTATCACGCCTACTTTATTCTGGCTTCAAACTAAAAAAAAATAATTTTCAACCAATCCGAAATACCAGATCCCCTGAATATTTTTATTCCAGCTGGCACTGGATAGCATGTCTTGCCATTTTCTTTCTCCTTAAATCATCACCTTCTCAGGCAGACGATTACCAGGTAAAAATTCTAGCACCAAAAAATATCCAAGTTTTACTTGAGCATAACCTAGAATTAATCAGCAATAAAAAAGCTCAATCAATTCCACCTGATTATCTGGCGCTACTTATTAAAAAAACACCATTACAAATCAAAAAGATATTATCGACGCAAGGATATTTTAACTCGAAAGAAAGTATAAAAAAGTCAATCCAAAATCATCTACCGCTATTTATTATTCATGTTCAAATCGGACCCCAGGCCATCATTCATCGCGTTCACCTCCTCATACTGGGTAACGCAAGCAAAAGCAAAACAGACTACATACATTCATGGCCCCTGCATTCAGGAAAACCCTTTACTGTTAATGCATGGGCAGACGCAAAATCTACCCTGCTTAGCCAGATCAAGGAGGATTACCCCCTTGCTAAAATTACGCACAGCCTGGCTCTGGTCAATCCCCACAACAATACTGTTGACCTATCCGTTACGATCAACAGTGGGCCCAAGGTTTTTTTGGGCGCCTTAAAAATTCACGGGCTAAAACGATACCCTGACACGATTATCAAAAACATTATCACTATCTACCCTCATGAACCTTATAATCGAAGCGTACTCGATCGCTTTTCCGAAAAACTCTCTGAGACTGGATATTTTGATACGGCAACAGTAAGGATCGGTACGCCTAACAATCAAAATATTGTCCCTGTTGAAGTTCACGTCATTGAACACCCCAGGAAAAAAATAAATGCTAGTATCGGCTATAACTCAGATATTGGACCACAATTCAACATAAATTATCTTGATCTCGACTTAAGGCATTCTACCTGGCAATTCAACCCTTCCTTAAATATTGCACGACAACTACAAAACTATAACCTGAATTTTCTTCTGCCGAGAGCGCAGCCTGGTTTAAGTTATGCCATAACCTCTGCTTTCTCCCACAGCAATATACAAAACAATGATCTAAAAACATTAGTGTTGGGGGGTAGCCGAATCCAGAAGAATAATGGTAATGAACACATTCTTTCACTCCAGCTTTATTTTGACCGCCAATCACTACCCTACTCTCCCATCCTAATCAGTAAAACACTTTATCTAAGCTACCTCATTCATATTTTTAGGATTAATAACCGGCTTTGGCCCTCAAGGGGATATTACATCAGCATGGGAGCAGGCATATCACAACAGGGTATTATCAGTGATCAATCCTTTATTCGAGAACATATAAAAGGAATGTGGTTTATTCCTTTCCTGACAACAAACACTCTCATCCTAAGAGGTGAGATAGGGGCTATTGAATCCCGTGGAAGTAACGGTATTCCTCCAACCTTACTCTATATTACTGGTGGTGGACAATCAGTTAGGGGTTATGCCTATAACAGTCTCGGAATTAATGAAAACGGTGCTATAGTGGGGGGAAAGTTCCTCACTATCGCTTCAGCAGAAGCAGACCACTGGTTTACACCAAAATGGGCTGGTGCCGTGTTTTATGACGCCGGAAACGCCTCAAACCGATGGCATATGCCCCTCAAAAAAGGGGCGGGTATTGGGGCACGCTGGAGAAGCCCGGTTGGGGCAGTCAGTATAGATATTGCCCATGGTTTTGAATCAGGCTCTTCGTATCGTTTTAATCTATCAGTTGGTTATAGCTTCTAATGCTTAATAAAATTACGTTTTTTCTTCTCGGTATTATTGGCTTTACCCTGTTTCTTGCAAGCTCAATCCCATTACAATTAATCGCTTCCAGCCTCAATCTGTTCTTGCCCGGAACACTCCAGGTAAGCCATATCACAGGAAATATTTTTGGGCCAATCCGCTTTGGTTCATTAAACTATGACAGTGCTTCAACCCATATCCACGCCCATTCAATTAAAGTTAAATGGTCTCACCTGGGAGGCTTCCCAGGGCAGGTTAGAATTTCATCATTCCATATAAAACAGCTCAAAATCCAGCACCATAGCTCACAGCAAGGGGCACCCCAATCCATAGGATTTCCTCTTAAGCTCGCCATACCAAACCTAGTCATTGATCAATTTTCCTTCAACCACACACAGCTGCATAAAATTCATGCAAATATTGACATCAACCACAATCGATATCGGTTCAAACAAATCAAGGCTGTCTGGAATCAAAGCCAATTATTGCTAAATGGAAGTTTAGGATCAAAAAAACCATTCAACATCAATACCAATATCGAGATACACTCTTCCTTCACTACCATGAAAGCTTCCTTGACAGGATCCTTGTGCCGCCTCCTGCTTAAAGCGACTGGAAAATCAGAAAAAGGAACAGCGACAGTTTATGCCAAACTAGCCCTATTCAACCCTCAAGTAATTCATGACCTGGCTTTGCAAACAAACCGCCTTGACCTACATTATCTAGATAAAAAATTACCCCTCACAGAATTAACTACCAAAGCATACCTGCACTCAACAAACCAAGGGGCACAAGGTTACTTCATTGTTCAAAACAGTCTGACCGGATCACTTACCCAAAACAAAACACCCATATCAAGTATCCACGGGACAGTATCCTTGCAAAAGGATTTACTCCGCATTCCAACTTTCAAAATCGCTCTTGATGCAAACGGCACGCTTACTGGCAAAGCCAGAATCAATGCAAAACATCAGGATGTTACTATTGATGTCACCAAGTTAAATCTCAAGGCATTTTATCCAAAACTCTATAACACAAAACTAAATGGCACGATTCATATCATTCGTAAAACTCCATCTGCCCACATTTTGGTCTATCTTCATGGGAATAAAATCAGACTTAAATCAAATCTGGCATTGAATCATGATTATATAATAATTAACAAATTCAAGTTATTAAAGAATAAGTCGGTTATATCAGCCAAAGGGCAGTTTGGCCTAAACCATCATCATTTCATGCTTTCAGGCTTCTTGCTAAATTTTAACCCGGCTAATTTTGGTTCCTATATTACAGCCAATCTAGGTGCACACTTTAAAGCCAATGGAAGTTTTAAACCAACTCCGATTATCTATTTGGCTTTAAAAATAAATTCCAAAAGCACTCTTAACCATCATCCTTTTACTGGTCATGTTTTTCTTACCTGGCAACACACCTTAACTAGCACAGATATCGCACTAATCTTAGGTCACAACCATTTCAGCTTAGAAGGTGGGCTTAGCAAGGGCCACACTCTTCATCTGGATGCCAACCTGACTGCCCTTCAAGAACTAGGGCCTGATTTCTCGGGGCACATCCAGGCAAAAGGAAATGCATCAGGAGCCTGGAACCATCTGGTTTCAACACTACACATTCGTGGAAATGACATCCATTTACCACATCACATCAGCATTACAGGCATAAAAGGAGATCTGAAAATAGGACAGGCACCTACCGCTCCTTTTAAAATTCATGTCGCGTTAAAAAAATTGGCTGTGGCCCATCACATCTTTCCTGCCTTCTTAGTCAAGATAGGCGGAACCCGTTCCAACCATACAGGCATAATCACGCTATCCACGCCCGCGGAAAAGATCAGCTCCAGATTTTCCGGGAGCTTTCAGAACCGCCGGTGGACTGGCTTTATTCAGACGTTCACAGGTCAAGGACTGTACAACACATATCTCCTGTCACCAGCCAGGGTTAAAATTTCAAGCCAGCAACAAAACGTAACAAACCTGGCACTTAATCTGAACGGGGGGACAATCCATCTGTCAAAGTTTCTAAAAACCTCTACTGCACTTCATATTCAAGGCTCAATACATAATCTACCGGCTAGTATTATTGAAACCCTACCCTTAAAACTTCCCGTGCAGTCCGAGGGCCTAAAAATCAATAGCCAATTTAACTTCACGACAGGAAATAGCATTACAGGGCATGTAACCCTGGATATTCCAACAGGGGATGTCCGGATTACCTCTCTTCATAAGAGACTAAAATTAAAGGCACTCCATCTCAGCTGCACTATTCTTAATAACCATTTCATCACAAAAGTCTTTCTCAAGTCCGGACTAATTCATGCTGTTGCATTAACAGTGCAGGGTAATTTGACCCTGGCTCATAAAAAACCGGTAATCAACTTTAACGATCCGATAAAAACAAGTGGGTATGCCAAAAATTTTAATACCCAAGTATTAGCTATGATTGATCCCCATCCTTCCCTTGTCATCGACCATAACCTCGTTATTTCATCGAACTGGAACCTGACTTATAAAACTGGACTTAAAGGTCAGCTCTCAATTGAAAGAAACTCAGGCAACCTGACCTTTTCTGGATTAAATGGAGGCAAACTCCCTATCAATTTCCAGAAACTTTCATTCACAGGACAATTTATTCCAGGAAATGCCCTCATTCATCTTAAGGCCCAAGCAAAGCACATCGGTTCACTCAAACTGGATGGAACACTCCCCCTAAAAATTTCTCTTACAGGGATACACCCGAATCGCTCTTCCAAAATCAATCTTCAAACTAACCTTAAAATCTACTCGCTTAGCTTTTTACCCACAATACTTAACAAGACAGACGTAATTACCCAGGGGGAACTAACTTCAGACATTCTCATAAAAGGGACAGTCAACAATCCAGTTTTATCAGGGGCAATATCAGGTAAAAACCTAAGGGTTGCTTTACCCAATACTGGATTAACCCTAGAACACGGTACATTTGATACCCGAATTTCAGGCAATGAGCTATACATTCATGACCTTGATTTCGACTCTTCAAAAGGCCATATTGCTGCTCAAGGGCCTATAATCTTTGGCAACAGGATTAATGCTGCCCTAAATTTCACATTCACCCATATTCCCATTTTTGACATCCCGAAGCAGAGGATTATCGTCAGCGGCAATACCCTGCTTAAGCTTTCTGGAAAAAATGTTCAGGTAACAGGCAAACTTGTCGCAGATTCCGGAAAAATCACCCTGGAAAATTTAGCCACGCCAAGTTTAGGCCCAGATGTCGTCATCATCGGGAAGAAAGTACCTCGCCTGCAGAAATCCCCTCCACTTCCAGTAAATCTGGATATCCTGTTTGATCTAGGCAAAGATTTCACCCTACAGGGCCATGGAATTCGTACCCGGCTCATTGGCCATCTCCAGATTCATTCTAAAGCAGGATCGCCTATTCAATTATTTGGCACAATCCACTCTCTTGACGGAACCTATGCTGCATATGGGCAAAATTTAAGCATCAGCAAAGGCGATATTACCTTTCATGGCCCAACCAATGATCCCGCACTCAACATCTCAGCCATCCGAAAAAACCTTCAGGTGCAGGCCGGTGTAGCAATTACTGGATCAGCCCAACATCCGGTTATTCGGCTCATATCAACACCGGAAGTTTCTGACTCTGAAAAACTATCATGGCTTGTACTGGGGCATGGCCTCAGTTCAGCAAACAGCAATGATATGGGCACGTTAGGTTTGGCGGCAGCGCAACTTCTCACCAGCGGAGCAGCCATGCCCTTAGGCAAGAACATTGCAAATTTTGTCGGACTAAACCAATTGAGTGTATCAGGTACAGGAAACTTGCAGACAACAGTCATTAATCTTGGAAAACAATTCACGAAACATATCAATATAGGCTATTCCCAATCCCTAACAGGGGGATACTCAATAAATATCAGATATTTACTTGACAGATACTGGTCTATTGAAACATCTAGCGGCCTGACTAATAGCATCAATTTGCTATTCACACATAGTTTTGACTAAAAAAACCAGGCCAACCCATTGCCCCATTCACGTTAGTACTGGTGAAAAAACCCGATCATGACTAAAATCAAGCAGATCCTATTTCTTTCGTCTAAGCAGAACTCGAGCAGATGGTGACAAATCAAGTGCTGGAAAACTGGGTACTACTTCTCGGGTTATCCTTTTTCTTTGGTCTTGCTTTTGAGGATTATTATGCCAACCGGCTTCGAAACCGCCCGGGAGGCATTAGAACCTTTCCACTTCTGGCTATGATTGGAGGCATGCTTTATAGCATTGACCCAACGCATATCATCCTTCTTACATCCGGATTCCTAACAATTGGATTCTGGCTTGCAATTTATTACAAAGCGCGACTCGACCAAAAAGAAGCTGACCGTTATATCCCAGGCAGCCTCATAATTGGCCTATGCAACATCTTGGCGTATTTGCTGGGCCCAATTACGCTGGCCCAACCGCACTGGATGGCCATTGGCATGACAGTTATATCTGTCGTACTTATTGGAACCGAAGAAACACTTCATTCCTGGGCAAAAAAAACACCAAAAAATGAAATCCTCACCTTAACCAAATTTCTCGTTCTTACCGGGATCATTTTACCTCTGCTACCTAATCACCCTGTCAGTCATCTGACCCAGATTACACCCTATACTGTCTGGCTGGCTGTCATTGTTGTTTCCAGTCTTTCCTATTTTAGCTACTTGATGCAGCGTTATATCTGGGGCAATCGGGGGCTTATGATTTCAGCTCTTCTCGGAGGTTTATACTCTTCGACAGCAACCACGGTCATGCTGGCAAAAAGAAGTCACGAAGCAATGGCAAGCAAACTGGATATTCAGGTCGCCATGATTCTGGCCACTGCTTTAATGTATTTCCGTATCCTGGTATTTATTGCCTTGTTTAACCTACCTCTTGCCGCTGTATTAGTTATAAGGCTAAGCATCCTTTTCCTGTTAACGCTTGGTATCGCTGCAGGGCTCTCTCGATTTAACAAAAAATCGCCACCACCTGAAACAGATATCCACATTCGCAATCCACTTGAGCTGGGTTCAGCTTTCATTTTTGCATTACTTTTCGTTGCAATTTCCATCCTTTCTTCTCTCACACAACAATACTTTGGTGCAATCGGCCTCTATGGAATGGCTCTAATAGTCGGTGTAACCGACATTGATCCATTTGTCTTAAGCATTATCCATCACGTCGCCAATGGGCCAGGTCTACAAGTAAGTGCAGCAGCCATACTCATAGCGGCATCCAGCAACAATATCCTGAAAGCCATCTATGCGCTTATTTTCTCAGATTGGAAATCAGCTTCGTTAGCCATCCTGATTTTAATTGGCTTGGCCCTGGGCGGCTTTCTTGCTGCCGTTTATTAAAAATAAAATTATTTTGCCGTATTTATCAAGAGAAATGAACCGGTTCAATATCAAGTTTACCAGCATATTCCGGAAAATCTTCGGCCAGTTTCTTCAATGCATCCCGTGCCATAGCAGCACCAACAAATTTCATTGCAGCAGGTTTGTCGCCAAAAACAGGTTTAGCATGCTTTTTCGAAGACGGGGATGAATCATGTAAATAACCCCCGTTCACATTCCTTAGATAAAACCGGCCTTCTTGGAACGCATGCAGGGAATGCTGGATATGCTCTTCAGTCACTGCTCCGGTCTGCGCCTTACAACTATCATTAATAAATGACATCAAATCAGCAAGACTGCTATCGACGGTTTTCAGAAGCAAATCAGCCATAGCCACAGCTACTGCCCGTTTTCTGGGCACAATAATCTGGCGATAATTTCTAGCTCCTGCAGCCAGGCTCATGTCATCTAGCACCTCAATAGACAAAGTATCCAGAAATGCGCTCATTTCAATCGCAATACCATGCTGTGACACCTCGCCTGTCAAAGTGATCTTTCGCCAGCCGGCTGGCAATTTACAATTTTCTGGCGCCATCTGAAACAAGGGGGCAATATCCCTGTCAGTATAACCGGCCTGTCCACAACCTACTCGAGTAACATAAAAACTCAACTCGGGGTGAGTTCTAGAAAACCGGATAAACTCGTCAACATAAGATTTGATATGGCCAATCGGTAACGTAATAATATCTTCATCTTTCGTAGGTATGGCATAACTGTTTCCCTGTAGCCCTGCCGCCCTACCCTCAATTGCACCATGATGCTCAACTGCATAACGCGAAGCCCCTGCAAAATGACGTCCTGCAAGATTGGAACCGAATACGAAGATTTCACTCATACCGCTCCTCCATTGTCTAGATGTTTACCTAATAGCCCCAGTTGGTATTGGCCATACAACATAAAACAGACAGCATGATTACAATCAGAAATATATCCAGATTACTCCAAATCTTGCGATCATGTCATAGTATGAAATCATTTAGATAACCTAACAGCCTATATTCAGCTATCCAGTAAAGAACGTAACATCCAGGCAGTTTTTTCATGAATCTGCATCCTCTGTGTCAAAATATCAGCAGTAGGTTCATCCCCAACTTTATCAACCAAAGCAAACAGGCCACGCGCAACCCTCACAACTGATTCTTGTCCTTGCACCAGGATACGTATCATTTCCTCAGCCTTTGGTACACCTTTTACTTCACCGAACTCAGATAACCCGGAAAATTCCGAATAAGTGCCTGGAGCTGCAAATCCCAAAGAGCGGATCCGCTCAGCTATCTGATCCACAGCCAATGCCAATTCGTTATACTGGGTTTCAAACATCAGGTGAAGTGTATTAAACATGGGGCCTTTGACATTCCAATGAAACGCATGCGTCGTCAAATATAGCGAATAAGTTGTAGCAAGCAGCTTACCCAATCCAGATGCGATATTTTTTCGGTCAGTTTCATTTATTCCAATATTAATTTCCATTTCTCAACCTCCAGTTTGTTTCAAGATTCGCGCTTCCTTCGCCACACACAAGCTAAAACTCAAAAAGACAGCAAATAAACAGCCGGGCTTATTACCCTAATCAATCACTAAATCAAGCTTATCTGACATCACCCTAAGGTGAAAACTTGATGAACAGCAAGGCTGCTCCTGCACTCCCAATAGCATTCAGTTCTAAATCGTATCAACTATTGCCCTACTCCTGCAGCATTTTTATACATATCCAAACTAACGAGTCTTTCCTTGGCATGATCGACTACAGGCAAGGAGTAATCCCGGCCCAATACAATTCCTACAGAGCGCTGAACAGAAAGTGGCATGGTCCATGGAGCATGGATATAGGCATCCGGGCAACGTAATAATTCCGGTACATAAGTCCGAATAAAATGCCCCTTTGAATCAAATTTTTTTGACTGGATTACCGGATTAAATATCCGAAAATAAGGTTGGGCATCTGTACCTGTCGAGGCGCTCCATTGCCAGCCACCATTATTGGCTGACAAGTCAAAATCCAGCAGCCTAGCTGCAAAATAAGCCTCTCCCCATCTCCAGTCCACATGAAGATCCTTGCAAAGAAAAGAAGCTGTAATCATTCTTAAACGATTATGCATATACCCCGTCTCGTTAAGCTGGCGCATCCCTGCATCTACAATTGGGTAGCCTGTATTGCCATATTTCCATCGTTCAAAAAACCCAACTGAATTCGACCAGTTCAAATTACGGCAGTCTGGTCGAAAAGATTGGCTGGCAACAAAAGGGAACTGAGCAAGAATCATAAAAAAGAAATCACGCCAGATTAATTCTGACAAGAAAGCCATCGCTCCATCTGTTTTCATATCCTGGCATAATCTAACAAGCTGTCGAATGGACACCGTCCCAAAACGTAAATGTGCCGATAAATAGGAAACGCCATCATATGCTGGCTGATCACGAAGTAAGTGATACTGGCCAATACGATCACAAAAACGATCAAGCAATACTTTTCCTCCCTTCATTCCTGGAGGTATGGCATCATTTCCATTTTTAGAAGGATAAAACCCTAAATCCTTTAATTCAGGCCGTATCCCGAATTCTGGTTTCATCATACGACCCGATAGATTTTCAACAGGATAGCTTTCAACTGAGCATCCTTCGAGCTTTTTTAGCCAAGCTTTCTTGTAATAAGAGAAAACCCGATACGGCATACCTCCATCGGTTAAAATTTCATGTTTCTCGAAAATAACCTGATCTTTCAGTAAAATGAGCTTTTTACCATAACCCTGCAGACTGCTTGCCACTGCCTTATCTCGATCAATGGTAAAAGGCTCATAGTCTGATGCCGCATAAACCACATCAGCACAAACAGTAACTGCAATACGGACTACCTCACTTCTTGCGCTTCCTAAAACAATACCCAGTCCTCCTCCCTCAAGTTCCAGGGCCTGGTGGAGTTCATTCACGCTCTCAAGAATAAAATCTATCCGCCTATCCTGGCGCTCTGAAAGAGCATCCAAGATATCTGTATCAAACACAAACAGGCAATAGACATTTTTCGCTGTTGATAAGGCAGCATGCAGAGCAGCATGATCGAAATTGCGTAAATCGCGACGGAACCAGACTAATGCTGTTTCATATATAGCTGACAAGGGAGATTTGAATCCTGCTTTAATTATGTAGACATTCATGCATAGGGAAAAGCTATCCCGATTAACCTATTTCCACTTGCAGTTTGGACAAATGCCCCTGACGGTCAGCTCTATCTCCTTGAGCTGGTAACCACCAGGCAAGGGGACATCCACTTCAGGTTGAACACCATCAAGGCAGGTAATCTCGTCACATTTAATACAGCGAAAATGAGCATGATGATGCCAATTGTTTTCTGGAGCAGAGCCAAAACGCAACAATCGATCTTGACTGGCCACCTGATGAGCAAATCCCGCCTTACAGAGCCAGTCCAGCACACGATAAATAGTCACTCTATCAATATCAGGCCCACTTTTAAGCCGCTCCCGGATTTCATGATGAGACAGTGCTCGGCGCTCACTAATCAGCATGGCCAAAACTCGTATTCTTGCAACAGTTACTGAAGCACCACTTTTACGTAGCATCCGTTCGGCTTCCTGAACAAAATGATCAGTGACACTAATTTTACGCATCAAAAGTCTACCCTTTTAACTTTTTAAATATAATCAAGCAATCAATCCACTCCCGCAAGAAAAATATAGTTTTATCCATAGGACAACAACTAGCAGATAGCCTTAAAGACAAAAAAAGACGTACGCACATTTTTAACAAGAATGCGGAATATCTTTATCCCGCTTGGGAAACAAGTTCAGATTGCACACCAAAAAAAGCAGATCTATCCATATCAATCCATGCTGATGCTTCTATAGATAGAAAACACCGGTTCTTCTGCCTATCTTCATCAAGACACGGGGTATCTGGCATCATGGCACGTACCCTGGCTGAACGAAAAATCAATGCAGGCAATATTGGAAAAATCAATCCAGGTACAAAAAACCGCTACCTTCAAATGCAATAACTCAATCTAACCCGAACAATAACAATCAACCCAAGAACTAAACTGGCTCATAGGCTTCTTGAACATATCAGCCAACCTGAAACCATTTTCAAACCGCGTATGGAACGTGCAGGATTTGCCGTTCTCAAATCACCTGATACACCACCAGTTCTGGTCGAGACTGCATTCAATTTCCAACCCGGCCGAAGAATACAGACTTTATACCATCCATTTCCAATCAGGCTGGACTCATGCATATAACAAAATATCCTGCAGTATTTCCGCAAGAATGCTGCCATTGGTAGCCTTGTTCACGCTCTAGGTCAACCCAGCATAATCCCCTGCCAACCTGTAATGCATCTTCAATGATTAAAAACGGTAACCTGTTTAATCCACTCTAACATGGAATACCGTGCTGCATCTGCAAGATGTTGTGTATTAACGATACCTTGCTGCCTAAATTCACCTACGTCTATTCCCGCACAAGACAACTCAGCCACATGACCAACATACCATCGCTCAAGATCAACTGCCTCCACCTCAGAATGAAACTGTAGTGCCAACCCATGACACCCGAAACTAAACGCCTGATTCACATAACGGGACGACGAGGCGAGCAATGTCGCCTCAGAGGGCAAATCAAACGTATCTCCATGCCAATGAAGCACCTCAATTTGCTTTTTACCAAAAATGGATAAAGGGTGGTTATACCCTGCCTCAGTCAATTGCAGGCCAGACCAGCCTAGCTCCTTACCATTTTGCCCAGGATAAACTTTGGCTCCTAGTGCCTTTGCCATAATCTGTGCCCCAAGGCAAATACCCAGCACAGGCAAGCCAGCCAGAAGGCGGCGCCTTGCCAGATCAACTTCAGCAGTCAAAAAAGGGTAATCCTTATCTTGATAGACCCCAATCGGTCCCCCTAAAATCACTACAATGTCAGCTCGAAGTAGCCAATTAATATCAAATGCACCTGTTGCATCCACATAATGAACCCGATACCCCGTTTCCTCAAATAGCGAAGCGAATCTGCCCAGACTCTCAAATGCCACATGATAAATGGCAGCGACTAATTTCATCCTTTTTCCCAAGATTATTAAAACATTTTACAATCATACTAATATTGCAATATAAATCATTGAAAATATTGAATCAAATGAAAAATATTTTTTCTTGTCCCCGATTCTAAAATTCCATCTGATTCAAGATACCTAAATAGCCTCATCAAATGATTGACTTTTTGCACGTCAACGTTGAAACTTGTTATAAGTCAGTCTTAACATACTAAAAAAAAAGGAATAAATGGATACATCCCAAGAAAGAATAGCTCTGTACGATGCCTTATTGTCTGCCGCATCTAATGTCGCATTACGAGAAACACCCACAACAATCCTGCGCTCAGCCTGCGATGCTCTAGCTTTTGCATCTCCTCATATCCAACTCGCCTGGATGTATTTTGGAGAAGAACCAATAGATCATTTTCAACCCAGTTACGCCACAGGACGTGCAAAGGAACAGGCCGATCACATTCTATCCAACGTTTCAGCCTCCCATCTTAGCGAACCCGCCTATCAGGCCTGGGTTACAAATGAACCAATTACAGCCAGAATTGACCAAAACACCCATTTGAATTCATCAAACAAGCTTCTTTCCAGCTACGGTCTGAAATCTCTTATTACCCTACCCATAGGCGAACCCGATTTTTCACACCGGGGTATCATTTCCATCTACTCAAGTTTAGCTGATTATTTTCATGAAATAGGTACAAAACCCTTTCAATCCTTCATTGATCTGGCCAAAGTCTCCATCAAGCAAACCTTCTTTCAGAACCAATTAAAACAATTGGCATCATTTGACAGCCTAACCCGTTTACTTAATCGTACAGCCATGCAGGAAATTCTTCTAAATGAACACAACCATTCAATTCTAGAAGGTAAACCTTATTGCCTTATCCTAATGGATGTAGATCATTTCAAGGCCATTAATGACCGGCTAGGGCATGATGCAGGCGATTTGGTACTCATAGAAATTGCCAAGGAGCTAAAACGGCTGGTCCGGGATGGTGACACGATCTGTCGCTGGGGCGGAGAGGAATTCCTCATTCTACTAACCAACACAGATGATTACAAAGCCAATCATACTGCTCAACGGCTAATTGAAGGAATTAACAGCCTGCCTATTGAATTAAATGATTTTAAAGTAGAAACAACCATGAGTGCAGGCATTGCCACCTTCCCGGAGGATGGGGACAGTCTGGAACAGCTCCTTAAAAAAGCAGATGCCGCCCTTTATGAAGCAAAAAAGACAGGCCGAAACAGGGTCATTAGAGGACGAAATGCATCCAACAGTTTTGCAAATGCATCCGAACTTAACCAAGCGCTGGTTAATGGATTAATCCATGCTGCATATCAACCCATTGTTAATCTGGAAACCAAGCGAACAGTTGCAGTAGAAGCACTGGCACGAATGGTCAATGCAAACAAACCACCCCAGGTTGCGGCCACTTTTATTCGTGCGGCCTCTGAATTGCACTTGCTTCATCGAATTGATGAAACCATCATGCTTCAAGCGTTCAACCAGTTCAAACTCCAGAACAAGTTATGCTATTTCATGAATATTTCCGTGAGCATGTTACGTCACACGGAAGTCATGCAACACCTGACTGAAACCTTCCAAAATTTTCATTCAAACAGCCATGACGTAACCCGAAAGAACCTGAAGCTGGTTATCGAAATTAATGAGGGAGAACTGCTTGAGGCAACCAAAGAGGCCAACAAGCTGATTCAACCGCTTCTAGAACAAGGTTTCCAGATTGCTCTCGATAACTTTGGCAACCATCACTCCTCCTTCAGGCTTCTTGCCGAACTACCAGTCAGTTATCTTAAAATTGATGGGCAACTGATACGGCGCATGACCTTCGAACCACGTGTCAAGCAACTCATAAAAGGGATCAATGCCATGGCCAAAGGCCTGGATATTATTACTATCGCTGAATATGTTGAAGATCAGAAAACTGCGACTATACTGAATAACATCGGGATTGACTGGGCGCAGGGCTATTACTTTGGAAAACCACAACTCCTCTAAAACAAAGCATGTACGTATCACAAGACTTCAATCAGGGCATGTATCGCCTCCATTTTCCGTATAAAAACAGTTACAATATAAATGAGAATCATTGCTATTTATAAAAAGTGATGCTAGTATAATTAATGAGAATGATTATTAATACTACAGGGGTGCCTTAGCGTATGTTTTATCACCAGGCCAAAAAATTTAGCCTCATTTTTTTAATTTGCAGTATTTTCCTGACAAATATAGCAACTGCAGAATCTGTTATTGAAATCAAACATCAGCAGTTTTTTCCTATGAAAATAGTTCTTCCGCCAGGGAAAAAAGTAAAGCTAACCCTAAAAAATAATGATGCCATACCAGCTGAATTTGAAAGCACCGATTTATCACGGGAAATCATTGTACCAGGACACGATCAGGTCATTGTATATGTTGGACCACTAGATCCGGGCAATTACCGTTTTTTCAATGACTTTAACCGCGCATCAAAAGGCACAATAACTGTCCTGACGCCATCAAAGAGACAATAAATATGCTCGCTACAGCAATTATTCTTTTTAGGGAAGTTCTAGAAGCCTCCTTGATCATTGCAATTATCCTTGGTGCCAGCAAAACCATTCCTAATCGAGGTAAATGGGTAGCCGCCGGGATTGGCATAGGACTGGCAGGAGCTTCTTTGGTAGCCCTGTTTGCTGATCAAATCAGCTCAGCCTTTTCAGGAAATGGTCAACCACTATTCAATTCAAGCATACTTCTTCTTGCTGTCTCCATGCTAGGCTGGCATAGCATCTGGATGAGCCAGCATAGTAAAAAAATGACTGAAAATATCCAGGTTCTTGGCAATAACATTCAAAAAGGCACAAAACCGCCCTTTGCATTAATGATCATCACGCTTATTGCAGTCATGAGAGAAGGATCCGAGGCTGTCTTGTTCCTTTGGGCCATATCAACTGGAGGAGCTCAATATAATACAATGATAACAGGGGGAATCCTTGGAGTCATGGCTGGCATTCTCAGCGGGATTCTGCTGTACAAAGGACTGCTTCGTCTACCGATCAGACACTTCTTTTCCATAACCAATGCCTTTATTCTTCTCCTAACTGCTGGCTTGGCTGCACAAGCAGCCGGGTTCCTGAATCAGGCTGGCATCGTGCCTTCCTTGGGAAACCAAATATGGAATTCCTCAAGGTTTCTCAGCCAGACCAGCATTCCCGGTCAGCTCATGCACATCCTCATTGGATACACAGCAAGACCAATGGGCATACAAATCGTCTTCTATCTCCTAACCCTGTTCATACTTTTTTCACTTACACACCTAATAAAGATTCATAAAAACAAAACATAACGCCAACTTATACATACAAGGCCCAAGATGCAAATTCGACATTTACTTCTTGCAGTAAGCATGACAGCTTATTGCTTTCATATTGCTTATGCGGATGATTTTATTGTCTACTCACCGTATGTAACGAAAAACCAATCAGAAATTGAATTACGAACCTCTGATCAATTAGATAACAAGACTGATATCAATGGCACACGGGCTATTCAGGCATCTATCTCACATGCATGGACCTCATGGTGGCGCCCTGAGATCTATATTGCTTCTTATCAACACCGCCCAGGAGTACCATTCCAGCATTCAGGTTATGAATTCGAAAATGTCTTCCAGCTCGCCCCAGAAGGAAAATACTGGGTTGATAGCGGATTCTTGTTGTCATATGCCTACAAAAATCAACCGGGTATCCCCTCTACCCTGGAGTTCGGCCCTCTTTTTGAAAAACAGGAGCAACGCTTCATTGAACAGGTCAACTTTATCTGGGAAAAACAAATCGGACGAAGAGCCAATAACCAGTATGCCTTTCGTACCGACGCAAGCCTGATTTATCATATCAGCCAATCGCTTTCACCAGGAATTGAGATGTATCTACGGCCAGTCGATCACAGCTATCAAATAGGGCCTGTCTTTTCAGGGGAAATTCCCTGCGGTGAACACGGCTCGGAAATGGAATACAGACTGGGTACCGTGTTAGGAATAAACAAGGCTGCTCCCAACGTGACCTTACTTGGAAGTCTTTCTTATGAATTCTTTTAATAACACCGGAAAGACGTTCTCATTTCTACCCATTAAACAGCAACAGGAGCGGAAATGGCAGGATGATGGATATACCCCACCAACTCAAAATCTTCGGGCCGGTAATCAAAAATTGAGCCTGGATGCCGCTTGATCACCAGACTTGGCAAAGGCAAGGGTTCGCGTGAAAGCTGAAGATCAACCTGTGGCAGATGATTGGCATAAATATGGCAATCCCCTCCTGTCCAAATCAATTCTCCTACTCCCATACCAGTTTGCTGCGCCACAATATGGGTCAACAAGGCATAAGAAGAAATGTTATAGGGTGTGCCTAAAAATGAATCCTGGCTTCTTGCATATAGCAGACAAGACAATCTTCCATCAATAACATAAAATTGAAACGATGTATGGCACCAGGCCAATGCAGCACGCCCTTTCATCACGTTTTCCTGAGCGGACTCTGATTCATTGGGCAAGTCCTCCGGACACCAGGCGCTAACGATTATTCGTCTCGAATTAGGCTTGTTTCTTAACATTTCCAAAGCCATGCTGATTTGATCCACCCCACCTTCCCAATGACCCGGTACGCCATCAGGAGACGGCCGACCTCCAAAATGGCGCCATTGCTTGCCATATATCGATCCAAGATTACCATCAGGTAGCGCCCATTCTTCCCAAATTGTTGCACGATGCTGGCCATCATCATTCACTGGAGAGCCATTGAGTTTCCAAAGATCATGGTTATTGGTTGATCCAGATAAAAACCACAATAACTCGCCAATAACAGTTTTAAATGATACATATTTTGTTGTCATGATAGGGAAACCCTGCTGTAAATCAAAACGCATCTGGGCTCCAAACAAGGAGTAAGTACCGGTTCCCGTTCGATCCTGCTTATAAACCCCATCGTGTCGGACATGAGCCAAATAATCCAGATAATTCCTCATTAAAAAACCCTTACCCTTCGAACCAACCAATTTATTCGTATCATTTTTGCCGAAAAAACATATCCTGCGGACAGGAAGCAAACCGGATCAATAACCAATTAAGAAAAAGGCTACCACTTTTGGTATATTGCCATTATTGTTCAACAAGTTAAAATAAAGCTTAACATTCATGAAACTGAATGTGGATGAAAGTATCTTATTGTACCACCCATCATATTCTACCCGCCTGAACTTGCCCGCCATCTGGCGGGCTTTTTTTTTAAAACGACACGCCCAGGATCTTAAAACCGGCTTAACATAAGAAAGCCGGTTAATCAACGACGGTCAAGCTGCCGTCATAATCTTCACCGTAAATAATCAAGGCAAGAAAACGGATTGGCACCTCAATCAATTGCTCTGGGCCATGAACAATATTGCCATCAAACATTAGCGAGTCACCTGGGGTTAATATGTAGGTATGCTGGCCATGACGATATTCGATTTTCCCTTCTAGCATATAAATAAACTCAGTACCAGGATGCTCAAAAGTACCAAACACTTCGGATTGATCATCCATGCTAATCAAAAAGGGTTCAAATACTTTTTTCGGGCCTAAATCATAGGCCAGCAAACGATAAGTATGCCCCATCCTGGTGCCAGCACGAACCACTTCCATGCCTTCACCTTTATGCACATGCTGGGCACCACCGGTCGGGATATTAAATTGCTTGAACAATCGTGAAAGAGTAATGCCAAATGCTTGGCACAGACGGTTAAGGGTATCCAGGCTTGTTGACGTCTGTCCATTCTCGATTTTGGAAAGCATACCTCGACTAATTGAAGCCTTTGCTGCCACATCAGCGATAGTCAATCGATTCTTAAGACGTAATTCTCGAATAGTACGGCCAATATACTGTTCAAGGCCAGACACCTCATTTTCTGCTACAGATGGTTGAAGCGCATCATCGTTCATTCGAGTACTCGTTAAATGACAGGAAAGGGGCACCTCACTATATCAAGAAGCCCCATTTTCTGCCAAATAAATCGTCAAACTCAAATTGCAGTATATCCTGGAATCCAGTTGGTTCCTGCAAGCGGCAAGCGTGCCATTGCGGCTGATTCAACCGTCAGGGCGACCAGATCCTCACGTTCAAGATGATGTACATTGGACTTTCCACAAGCACGTGCGATTGTAGTTAACTCCATATTCAACGTCTTGAAGTAATTTTTGACACGACGAGCACCAACTTCTGGAATAAGACGCTGTTCCAGAATTTCATCTTGGGTCGTCACGCCTACCGGACATTTACCCGTATGGCAATGATGACAAAACCCAGGCATAGTCCCCAATTTGGCATATTCCTCACTGGCATTAACATGCTGGCCTTCATGGTTAACCCATGTAGAAGAATTGCACCCGAGAGCAAACAAGACCCCCTGGCCAATTGAGACTGCATCCGCACCTAACGCTAATGCCTTGGCAACATCTGCCCCAGAACGAATGCCACCTGAAACAATCAGCTGAACCTTATCCTTCATATTCATTTCTTCAAGCGCTGCAACGGCCTGTTGAACTGCAACAAGGGTTGGCACCCCTACATGCTCGATAAATACCTTTTGTGTAGCCGCCGTTCCTCCCTGCATCCCGTCAACCACCACTACATCAGCTCCAGCATGAACAGCCAGCTTCACATCATTAAACACTCTAGTGGCCCCAATTTTGATATAAATGGGTATCTGCCAATCTGTCAGCTCACGTAATTCCTGAACCTTAATTGTCAAGTCGTCCGGGCCGGTCCAGTCAGGATGCCGGCAGGCAGAGCGCTGGTCCACTCCAGCTGGTAAAGTCCGCATTTTTGCAACCCGGGCCGTAATTTTCTGCCCCAAAAGCATCCCGCCACCGCCTGGTTTTGCACCCTGGCCGATGACAAGTTCAATGGCATCCGCCCGTCTTACATCATCAGGATTAAAACCATAGCGAGAAGGCAAGCATTGATAAACCAGTGTTTTTGAAGATGCACGCTCTTCAGGTGTCATACCTCCATCACCAGTAGTCGTCGACGTGCCCAGCTCAGTTGCTGCTGCTCCCAATGCTTCTTTCACATTGGCCGAAAGTGAGCCAAAACTCATTCCTGCTATTGTAATCGGGATTTTCAGCTCAATTGGCTTTTTGGCAAACCGTGTTCCCAGTACCGTCGTAGTCGTGCATTTTTCACGATATCCTTCCAAGGGGTACCTGGATGCAGAGCCTGCCAGAAAAAGCAAATCATCAAAAGAAGGCAAATGACGTTTTGCTCCTAAGCCACGAATATCATAAAGACCCGTAGCAGCCGCATGCTGAATATATTGAATCGTATCGTGACCAAACAGAAAGGATTCTTCTTTAGATAAATTAGACATCTTAGTACTCCTGATTGGCATCAGCATTCCAGTGATAAAGTCCACGTGCCGAAGCTACTTTTTTAAATTCTTTCGGTTCATAACCAAAACCTGCGCGGGCCAATAAATCCTTCAGAATCCGGTGATCATCATCTGTCATTGATTCAATCTGTGCATCTGCACCTAAAGACTTAATCTTGCCACGGACATAAATGACAGCTTCATAAATGGAATCTCCCAGACCATCACCTGCATCGCCACAGATCACCAGATGGCCAGCCTGGGCCATGAAAGCAGAAAAGTTGCCCACTGATCCGCCCACAACAATATCCACCCCTTTCATGGAAATACCACAGCGTAAACTCGCATCACGCTCTATAATGACCGTACCACCATGACCGGATGCTGCAGCTGACTCAGAAGCAAATCCTTTCACACGAACAAGACCAGACATAATGTTTTCAGCGACTGACCAACCCACATTTCCATGAATCGTGACATGGGCTTGCTTGTTCATGCCTGCACAAAAATATCCTGCGTGACCTTCAATATCAACATTGACCGGTGCGTCAAGACCCACGGCAATGTTGTGGGCTCCATCTGGATGAGTAATTTTGACAGAACCAAGTTTTTCTTTCTCCAGATCATGATGTAAGAACTGATTCATCTCCCTGACTGTCGTCTGGGATAAGTCAAACAGAATAGTCTTGTCACCACTTTCCTTTTTGCGGGCTAAATTGTCCATACATACAACTCCTCAGGAGCAGGTTCGAACAAACGTGCATTTTTAATGTCAGGCAATCGCGCTAAAGAACGGAACTCGGATGAAATAGCCACATAATCATCATTTTCAGCCACGACTGCCGGTTTACAGGCAAACGGGTCTCGCACCAGCGCCAGCTTGTCCTCAGTTCCAATCAAAAACGTATAGAATCCATCCAATTCCTCAAATCCCGCCTTTAATGCTTCTTCAAGCGTATCCCCCTCACGCATGCGCCACTCCAGAAAACGGCAGGCCGCCTCAGTATCATTATCGGTAACAAAACGAATACCAAGAGGTTCAAGTTTTTTTCGGATACTGTAGGGATTGGATAAAGATCCGTTATGAACCAGACAAAAATCATGTCCCGCCGTAAAAGGGTGGGCGTGCTGGGGAGTCACGGCCGATTCAGTTGCCATTCTGGTATGGCCAACCAGATGCGTACCATGTAACTTGCTAAAATCATACCGGTTCGCCACCTGCTCTGGTGTACCAATATCCTTGTATATATCCATGCTGTTTCCAACACACAGGATTGTCAGCTGATGGCGATAGTCCTGGACCAGCCATTCACGAACGGATTCCCACTGAACTGATGTGAGCAAAATTGCATGCCGGCCTTTGATGTTTAACTCAGCATGGCTACCGAAATGGTGATCGAATGCTTTCTCAAATGCCTTCCAATCAAACTCGGAGCTTAAGGTGAAGAGGTTAAACTTAATCTTTCCCTTGGCAAGCTTATCACCAAACACAGCAAGCCCCGCCGAGTCCGGCCCGCGCTCGGTCATGCCAATCAGCATGGGAAGCATCAGCTTTCCCAGCTCATCACGCATGGCCGGATTCTTAACGAGCAATCCAACTATTCCGCACATGTGCACTCCTCTCTAAAATCAGAAAAACTCCAGGTAACGTTTGACTTCCCAGTCGGAAACATGCCGCTGATAATCCACCCATTCCATTCTTTTCAATTCAATAAACTCACCCACAAAAGCCTCACCCAGCGCTCCAGAAAGAACTTTATCGTTCTCAAGTGCTACCAGGGCTTCATTCAGGTTCTGAGGCAATAGCCCAATTTTTTTAGCTTTAAGTTGAGCCGGTGAATAATCATATAAATTCTCATTCTGGGCAGCGCCTGGATCAATCTTGTTATCCAGCCCATCAAGGCCGGCAGCAATCAGTGCCGCTGTCGACAGATAAGGATTCGTACTACCATCAGGTAACCGCAGCTCAAGACGACCCGGCGGGATCCGGACCATAGTTGAACGATTATTATTACCATAGCTAATATAGGCTGGTGCCCAGGTTGCTCCGGTTAACGAGCGTCCAACCACAAGGCGTTTATAAGAGTTGATGCTTGGACAGGCCAATGCAGTCAAAGCACGGGCATGTTTAAGGATACCGCCTAGAAAGTGATAGGCCATGCCGGAAAGATCGAGCCCTTGAGCATCAGTTTTATCCTGGAACAGGTTGCCATTACGCGCATCACTCATTGATATATGCATATGAGTGCCATTACCAGGCAGATGCGAAAATGGTTTAGGCATAAATGAACAGACGAGTCCAAGTGAATGGGCAATTTCTGATGCGGCCATTTTGAAAAAAATATAATGGTCCGCCGACGTCAAACAATCAGTATAGGTATAGTTAATCTCAAACTGGCCATTGGCATCTTCATGATCAATCTGGTACACATCAATGCCTGTTGCAATCAGGGACTGGGTCAGTTTGTCCAGGAATTCATGTGTTCTGGCCAACCCTTTATAGTCATAACAAGGCTTTGCCAGGCAGTCAGATTCCAGATGAGGCTGTATTTTCCCGTCAGCATCTCGAACGAGAAGCGAGAACTCCGGTTCAATACCCGTGTTCATAGTCAGACCCCGTTCAGTAAGCCTCTTGATCTGATTCTTGAGAATAACTCTTGAGCAATATTGATGAGGGGCATCATTCACATGGCCATCACAGACAATTCTGGCATAACCTGGCATCCAAGGAATAAGACTTAAAGTACTAAGATCACCCTTTGCCATATAATCCGGGCCATGAGGCCCAATCCCCATTCCCCAGATGGCAAAAGCTGCAAATCCAGCTCCGGAGGTAAGAATTTCTTCAAAGTGTGTGGCAGGAACTGCCTTGGTCTTTGCCGAACCGTGGATATCCACAAACTGGGCCAAAACATATTTGACCTGATTGGCTTCAATCCATCTTTTTGCATCTCCTGCGCTGGTCAATTTATGATCCAGCTTCATTGCCGCTGTCATATTAGTCTCCTGTTTATAATAATTCCCCCTCTTGTGCATCATGCCAGACCCGGGTAAAGCCTGTTACAACCCACAGCACCCCCCCCCATTTCCAGCGTAATACCAAAAAGCGTTTCCCAAAAATAATGACCAAAGGTCCCATCACACCAAATTTTCCATGAGTATCTTTCATTAATTTTGTTTTGTACCATCACGACACTCACACCAACCATATTAGTCATCACAACCTGCCTGTTTTTCTCATCGATTTCTGCAAAATTGACATTACAGGTCTGAGAAAGAAAATCATTCTGTTTCGTACCGCATAAAATTAAGGCTGCATCCTGCCTGCGGACAGGATAAGCTCCCTCGATACCATCCATACCCAGCTTCTCGGAAATAAGCCTTGCTATCCCTCCCGAAGGGCCGTCTTCAATAAAAAACTCGGTCATCCCCAGCCGCATTAAAATCCCACCACCCTCGAGGGGTTCCCAATGGTTGGGCCGTTGCGGTACAGGCAGGCCAAGGGATGACAGGAATTCCATGGCTAAAGGACCTTTCAGGCCAGTTCGCTCTAGAAAGCTGCAGTCTGCAAGGCCGATGGTTTCCAGGTTCAATGACTCTGCCTGGCTATCTGCCAGTCTTAAAAAGGTACGCATATCGCCTACCTGGCCAAAATCACCCGGCAACTGACTAAAACAATGCTCAATCGGACTTTGTCTCATCGTGTTTTCCTTATACCTTCTGTCGCATTCCATCCGGATCATAAAAGGGAGTGGCAACGATTTGTGCCGGTACCAGGGCTCCATCAGATAGACGGAACTGAACCATTCGCCCTATTTCGTTCAGGTCCGGGCGAACGAAGCATAGGCCAATGACACGACCTAATGCTTCCGAATCAGTGATACTGGTAATACGTCCAGCTATGTCTCCTGCTTCAATCAATAGATGAGACTCTTTCGGCAATTCACCACGATAGTTTTCCGCAAGAGCAAAACCTGCCAGGACCTGTTTCCTCTCAGTAGCCTGGGCAATTTTCAGGCTACGCTGCCCTATAAAAAATGGTTTGTTCATCTTGACTGCCCAGCCACAGGCCGCATCAAATGGGTTTGTTAACCCATCAGTATCCTGGCTGACGATGATATGCCCTTTCTCGAGCCTTAAAATCCGCTGGGCTTCAACGCCAAACGGCTGAATCCCGTACTTTTGCCCCTCTTGCATCAATAAATCCCAAACATAAGCGCCTTTCTCGGAAGGAACATGGATTTCATAACCTAACTCCCCCACAAACCCCACGCGCATAATCCGGGCAGAAACCCCCCCGATTTCACACGTCCTCAAAGCCAAATAGGGAACAGATGCATCACTTACATCTATATTGCAGTGAGGAGCCAAGACTGCCCTGGATTTTGGTCCGGCAAGATTCATGGCCGCCATATACCCTGTAGCATTGACAATACCCACATTCATCTTCCAGAGCAGGGCCCATCGATTCATCTCACGATAAATTTGTGCAGAGCCAGTGGTAGTCGTTGTTACAAAGAAATGCTCCTGCGCCAGACGACCCACTACTCCATCATCAATAACTACTCCCGTTTCATCCAGGCCAAGCGCATAACGTGTCGTGCCTACTGCCTGTTTTGCAAAAAGCCCGGTATACATTCGCTCAATAAACAAAACAGCATCCGGGCCAAAGATTTCAATTTTTCCCAAGGTACCGACATCAATCATGCCTACATTAGTTCTGACACTACGCACTTCCTGACGGATTGCTTCTATACGGGATAGACCCTCGATCTGATAATATTCAGGACGCTTCCAGTTGCCTGCATCCATGAAAACCGCACCTAATTCCTGATGACGGTGATGCATTGGTGTCAGACGTTCAGGGGTGAAACCTTTTCCGGCCAGATGGGACAACTTGACAGGATGGAAAAAAGGTCTTGCTGTCGTTGTCCCAATTTCATCGATATTTTTGCCTTTTAGCCTTGCTAGGATACGAATGGCATTCATATTAGAATGCTTACCCTGTGACGGTCCCATGCCAACCGTTGTGAAACGTTTCATAAGTTCTATATTGTCAAAAGCTTCCTGGACGGAGACATAGAAGTCCCGCAAATGGAGATCTTCATCGAAATCAACAAAGTTCATCCCCTTGGGGTGGGAAATAATAGGATAGGGATGAGTGGGGCCTGAAGGTTCTGCAGGCACATCCACTCGCTTTTGCTCTACGACATAACCTGCTTTTTGAGCAGCCTCAAGCCCGGCCCGCTCACCATCCAATAGGCGTGATGAAAGAGTATAAACACCATTGACACGTCCGCAGGCAAAAATGGATTCCGGCAAAAGATCAGGAACAAACTGTTCAATCTCATGGCTATAACGCATTTTTGTTCCGGCCTGGTATAACAAATTAGCTGCCGGAGCATAACCAACCGCCATCAAGATGGCATCACAGGAAAACGTCACTCCCCCTGCCTGCTCTATCTCTCCTGCAGATGAAAGTCTTTTTACCACAGCTGCGGATACCCCATACCTGCCTGGTTCAGGTATGGCTTCATAAATACAGTGGCCCGCAAGAATACGTATTCCCAGCCCTGCAGCCAACTCATGCCAGTGGCTCAACTCACCCTCAGGACGCATATCAACAATTGCAGCAACTGAAGCTCCACCTGATACCATGTCCAAAGCGGCACGATAGCCAGCACTATTCGAAGTGAGAACAACAAAATTTCGACCCACCCGAACTGCATACCGGCGCAGCAACCGCTGAGCAGCAGAAGCCATCATCACGCCAGGCAAATCGTTATTCCTGAACACGCAGGGCTGTTCATAGGAGCCAGATGCAACCACCACTGTTTTAGCCCGCATTTTAGTCATACGCTGATCATCCACCAGCGCAATCCAATTATCACTGTAGTAACCTGCTGCCAGGGTTCCTGCCCATATTTCGATCTTTTCACAGGCGGTTACTTCACTCAGCAACCTGCCAAGCAAGGCCGGGCTTTCATCCATCCCACCATAATCATAAGTCAAGCTTCCACCTGGTCGAACATTCTCATCCACCACAACCACCTGAGCCCCTGCTTTCGCCGCTGCAAGAGCTGCACTCAATCCAGATGGACCTGAACCTATTACCAGCACGTCAGCAAATGCATACCGTTTAGCCGTGTAACGGCGCGGTGTCTCAAAATTGACTTTACCTAGCCCCGTTAGCGTACGGAACATCTTCTCCCACATCGGAAAAAGCCATTTAGGTGTATGAAACGTCTTGTAGTAAAATCCGGCCGGTAAAAAACGGGACAAACAATTCATGTAACGACCCCGATCGGACTTAAGCCCGCCGAAGGTGTTTACCGTACGAAGCTGCATACCATTCTGTGCCAGAACTACATCTGCTCGTATGGTTGGATCCTGATCATCCTGCATCATGGTGTTAATATCATGATTAGACATGGATAAAATACCGCGTGGCCGATGATATTTAAAACTACGGCCCATAAACAGGTTTCCTGATGCAGCTATGGCACTACTGATGGTGTCTCCCACAAACCCACTATATGTTTTTCCTTCAAAAACAAAATGTAGCGGCTGATTTCGATCAATCCATTCTCCATCTTGCCTTGCCATGCGATTTTTTTCTAAAGCAGCATTGCTAGCCGCCTGTTGATTGCTTAAATCAGTCATCGCTCATCTTTCCGGTATAGAGATAAGTCCTTAACACGATATCCCGTTCCGTATCGCGTTCTGCAATAAACCATACCCCGGATGCTGTATGATGCCACCACTCCTTCTTAACACCCGGGGCTCCACTTCGGTTGAATACATAATCTGCCCACTCCTCATCAGTTGCTTGCTCAGGATCGGGCATCTCCCTAAACTCTCCCCCCCAGGTAAATTCCTGTAGAGGCCGGGTTCCATTTATAGGGCAGGTTAGTAATTTCATGGTTAATGTCCTACAGAAGCCGCACCTTTTTCACCGGTCAAATCCAACTCCTTAAATCTAGACAGGCGAAAGGTACGAATCAATTCATGATCCTGATCATGGGCAACGGTGTAAGACATGGTCTCGCCACATACCGGTGTAGCCTTAAATCCCCAGGTACCCCACCCAGCATCAATATAAAAACCCTCAATGGGTGTTTTACCCATAATAGGAGCAAAATCTGGCGTCATATCTGCCATACCTGCCCACTGACGATTGACTTTCGTGTTAGAAAGGAAGGGGAACATATCCAGCATATGTGCTGTCAACCCTTCAGTAAAATCAAGCGTTGAACGAGTCGAATGAATCTCGTATGGATCTACGGAAGCCCCCATAACCAGTTCCCCCCGGTCAGATTGGGAAACATATACATGCAAACTCCCGGAAACAATAATGGTGTCAAGCCAAGGCTTGATAGGTTCGGTCACACAAGCCTGAAGCGGTTGAATCACTATCGGGGTGCGGATTCCGACCATTTGGGTGATACGCGGGGTTGATCCGGCAACGGCGCACAAGACCTTCGGAGTTGAAATATACCCTCTGCTGGTATCCACCCCTCTTACCTTGCCATGCTTAACGTCAATCCGGGTCACTTCGGTCTTCTGGAATATCTCGACTCCCCTCATATCTGCACCACGGCCATAGCCCCATGCAACCGCATCATGTCTCGCTACAGCACCTGGCTTATGGTATAAAGCGCCATGTATCGGGGAATGGCCTGAACAATCCAGATCCATCTCAGGAACCATGCGTCTGATAAAATCACGATCAACTACTTCAGATTCCACTCCGAGATGCTTGTTAACCTCAGCACGCCACCTCATGGTTCTCATCGCTGAATCCGTATGGGCAAGCGTAAAATGTCCACGTGTAGAATAAAAAAGATTAAGATCAAAATCCTGAGAAAGATCCTGGAATAACTTGACACTTCGGTCATAAAAGGCAACACCTTCCGGTGTTAAATAATTAGACCTTACAATTGTTGTGTTGCGGCCTGTATTTCCACCTCCCAGATAATTTTTTTCAAGAACACAGACATTTTTAATACCATGATTCCTGGCCAGATAATATGCAGCAGCCAAACCATGGCCTCCACCTCCTATGATCACTACATCATAGGTTTTCCCAAGCTGGTCATGTTCAGTAAACATGGGGGGCTCCGGATGCTTGTGACTCAATGCAAATCGAAGAAGACGTAGTGGCATGAAACTGTCCTATAAATAAGTGCTGTATCAGTTACACGATTATATTCATAATACTAAACATTAGTTCATATCATGAATTATTAATTTTAGCCTGTCAACAACCAAATCAGGCTATAAATCGTATTACGATAAAAAAATAGCGCAAACAGTCTAGAAATTCCTGAAAAATAAGCTATATTTATTTTTATCTTTTTGATAAAAAAGGATTAATTTTTATATCTATCACTGACGGGGTAGTTCCGAAAAAAAGAATCTATACCCCTACTGAATCTGAGGGCGACGAGAGCATCTGCCTACGCCAGGCCTCCTGCCTAATTCGGGCAAACTTGTAGGCATCCATCACGCTTATAGCGTAAATAAAGACACCTCCGGCATAACTGGCAATAAAACCTGAGCCTGGATGGGCAAAGTGAGCCGTAACCAGACCAAGGACAACCATAAAGGTATCCATTGCTAAACCTCGATTGGGTTGGCCATTCAATACTTGCCCCAGGCCTGGCAGCAGGATGGAAATACCCATGACCAGATAGGGATGATACGGTTTAGGCATATTTATATTGATCCTCGTGAACAACTCCTGCCTGTTCGAGTTCGGAATGGATCCGGACAGACCACTCAATGAGATTACGCACGAAACCAGCATCTAACCTAGATTGATCAAAATTGACATACCGCATGGTTGTATAAGAAGCCCTGCTAGCTTCTTTAGCCTGACAAACCAGCCGAACCCCATTATGGCCCATTGTTAGCTCCTTCATATGTGTATCTTCAAACAGGAGTGGGATCATCTGCCTTACCCGATCAACCCACAACTCTGAGTCTACGCCTTCGGCTCGCAGAATCGCATGTTGTAGCCAGGTTTCCGGAACAGGTAAGCTCAAGGGTAAAAGCCAGGCTGGTGAATAGAATTCCGTATTATCCGGCCTGACCAGATAGTCAATCGTTCCTTTCAATTGCAAGGGAGAATTCAGGCTGACCACAAGCCATAAAGAAGGCAGTTTTCTAAAGGCGGTCGTATCTACAATCAGCTCAAGACGTACAGTTTTCTTATTATAACTTCCAGTCAATTCAGGATAACCGCTTAAAGTCTGGGTAATCTTGTAATCCTCAAAAAGAGGCAAACAATCATCAAAAAACAACAAACGTCTCGTTTTTGCAATTTTCTGATCATGAAGAAACCGCCAGCCCAAATAAAAAAACAGGACCAGAAGTAAGATATAAACAAATGGGTGCATCCATTGTCCCTCTGGAAAGAGGGCCCGCCACTTTTGCGGGCCCTGATTTTACTGAATTAACGTACTACCGTGACGGGGCAGTGCGCCAAGCTTACCACTCGCGAAGCAACCGAACCTAGCAAAAGCTTGGCAACTTCAGAGCGTCCCGTTGATCCCACTACAATATGCTCAATCTCATGTGCACTGGCATATTTCACAATCGCTTCAGGAATATTGTGGCTACCGACAGCTGCAAGGGTTATCTGGGTTAACCCTGCTTTTTTTGCAACAGACTGGGCATCAACCAGATCCTTGTGTACCTGCCAGTCAACTGCATCCATAATATTGCCATCCCAGCTTCGAACCGGATCCATAACGGAGCCTTCTTCCACAGGATGAACAACCAGGAACGTTAACGGGATTTTCAATCGATGTGCAAGATCCACACTATAAGCCACCGCTTTCATGGATGCATGCGAACCATCAGTTGCACATAACACTTTCTTGTCCATGTTTCCCCCTAATATCCTTTAGGCCGAGGCCAGGGCATCGTAAACTGATCTCCGCGTTTAACATACTGATAGCGATGAAAACTAAACCAGAGTGACGCTACAATGAAGAAAGCCATAATGGACAGCAATTGACCGCCGTAGCCTAGATAGGTTGCAAAGTAAACCGTAACACATAACAAGAACAGCATAACGGCTGGCAAGGGATGAAAGGGGTGAATATATCCTCGATGAATCGAACCAAGAGGCCACAACCTTCTGAATCGGACCATATTAATGGACATGAAGGTGTACCCAAGCAATCCGGAAAGTATCGAGAAGGTAATGATTTGATCCAAAAGATTCGTAAAGGCAAATGATACGGCAATAGGAATCAAAAACAGGATCGAACGGTATGGGGTACGATAATGTGGATGAACCGCACCAAATACCGGTGGCATATAACGGTCCCTGGACAAGGAAAACCAGGCACGGGAAGCATCATTGATACAACCGTTTGCAGAAGCAAGATTGGAAAAAACAGTTGCTACAAACATGATAACCTGCATCCAGGTACTATTCGTAACTCGAGCTGCATCATAAAGCGGCGTTGTAGCCTGGCCCAAATATTCCCAAGGTAACAGGCCAGAACAGATATACCAGGTCAGTGAAGCGGCAATGACCAAAGTAATCATGCCGCTCATCGTGCCTAAAGGGATGGAGCGTGCTGCTGATCGACATTCCTCAGCAGCCTGGCATGTCCCCTCAATTCCCAGGTAATACCACATTCCAAACTGAAAAGCGGCAATGATACCTATCCAGCCATAAGGTAATCCGTGAATCAAATCAGCATGGTGCAATACAACCCCAGGTGACCAGGGCGAAACGCCAAAGAAAACTAGAATAATGGCAATAAATGCAAATGCGGTAATGACAAAATTAAAGGTCAAGGTAACAAAAACCCCTCGATAATTCAGCCAGGCCAGGAAAATGATACATAAGAATACGAACGGTTTGGGATCAAGGTTGGCCACACCAAAATTTCCAGCCACCTCCTGGAGCAGATCGCCAAAAACTGTTGCGTCTGCCGCTTCAAGCATCGTATAGGCCAGAACAAGATACAAGGCGACATTGAATGCCATGAGGGGGCCTATGATATGCTTGGCCTGAGTATACTGCCCCCCTGCTGCAGCAACCGTTGAGGTCACCTCGGAGTCAATCATGGCCACACAGGTATAAAGCAGGCCAATCACCCAGCAGGCTATTAATGAGCCTAACGCACCACCCTTGGCCACAGAAAAATTCCAGCCCATGTATTCACCGACCAGAACTATCCCGACACCTAACCCCCAAATATGTATAGGACTCAGAACCTTCTTCAGGGCAATCTGATGCTGCTTTGGAACTTCAATCACCTGCTCGCTCATTTCCCGGCCTCCTTCTGTGTGAGCTCTTCTGCACCTTCTCTGGAACTCATGAGAAAAGACTCATCATATTGTTGCTGAACATGCCAGGTATCATAAATCATCCAGGCGGCCATCAATCCTGAAATCGCCCAGGATAAATCTGAAAAAATTTGCCAGAAACCCATGTTTCCCCCTATGGCCTATCGCCGAATTTTTCACGAATAACTTCCCGGTATTCTTTATCCGAGATCTTAAGCATAAAAACGTAATATCCAATGATGACAAGCGCGGTTAAACCCAACACCGGCCAACTGATACTATATTCAAATCGAGTCTGGATAATAGGTTGAGCCTGCTGCGGGGTATAACCTAGCTTTTTCCATTGTCCAGCTTCATAAGTATTCTGGTTCAATGACTGCCAGGTCACCTTCTGGCTAGAATTTGAGCTGTTGCCGTTATCCTTGCCTTGCATAAACAAGGGGGCATACAAGCTCACATAAACCAGTACAAGAATGAGGATGCAATCCACAAACTGGCCTAGCTTGCTTTGGATTTTTGGAACAAAATGTGCCTTTGCCATGATTTTTCTCCTAAGCCGCTTTTTTGTCACGGGCAGCTTCTGCTCGCGCCAAATCCAGATTTACAATATCGCGCTCATAAATCCATTCCTTATCTTCTTTATAATGACGAATCATGGCTGTCATCGATGAAGAATTGAATACAAGAAGAAAAAGCGCGGCGACTATCTCGACAATCCTGAATCCAGGATCCTTGAGGAAATTAAACATCTCATAAAAAACAAATCCGACCGATAACCAGACTGCAGCAATCATTGCTCCAGCAAACCAGATATCACTTAAGTACATTTTTTCTACTCTTTCAGACATACGTTGCTGCATCTTCGTCTCCTAATCAATACGGCTTAGCCGCGATTTCACCTAATAAAGGTGCCCCCCGCGAAAGATGTTCAAAATAAAGTACTTCTAAGTGTGAATCTTTTTTTCTTGTTATGAAATGCATGCTATGCACGAGATTTTTCTTTGTCAACCCCCGGTCACGTTAGGTATTCAAGCATCATGATAAAGGGATACCGGATTCAGTAAAACATAATAATATGTTAATTATTAACGATAATATTAAATATATTTAAGAGAATTCTGCCCATTTTTTGTCAAAAAAATACCCCTAATGAGGTATTAAAAAGGAAGTGTTTTTATGAAAAAGAATACCCCAAATCTTTAGCTAATCTTCAGCAAGCCCATTCTGATACATCTATTTGCGGACCATAGGCAATACTAAACAAGGATTATCTTCTAACTCATGATTTAAAAAGTAGGGATAGATTGACAAGATCCAGATAAAAATTTATAACAATGGTAAAAAAAGTTTCATATAAAGAATTTTTAAAGCGGGGCAAAAAAGGGGGGTTCTCAAAACGACTCAAGATGTAATTTTGGGAACCTATTTCTAGTATCCAGAGGTCTAGGAATAAACATGGACATGTCTCATCATAAACTGGTGCAACAACGACGATATCGAATTATTTTTCTCACCGAAAAAAACAGACGGTATCTTAATTTACAGAAAAGACTACTGGAATCCGACCGTTTTGAGATGATAGGTGAAGCTTCCTGTATATCTGATGGCATGCTTCTAGCAAAATTATGTGCCCCGGATCTTCTTCTTGTTTCTGCAGGGCTAGGCAATGCAGATAACCAGAATCTGAAAAACACGTTTCAGCAAATCACGCCCGAATGCCAGATACTTTTCCTACAGGACGAAATTCAAGCAAGCAGGCGATGCAATCATCAAAACCCCGATCCAATAGTGACGATTAACGATACCGCAGAAATACTATACGCAAAATTGCTTGGCACAAAAAAACAAGCCGGTGAACACTACCTAACAAAACGTGAAGAACAAATTCTCGCCCTACTGGCAACCGGACAATGCAACAAGCTCATCGGTCGGGCACTGAATATCAGCGAAGGCACGGTCAAGGTACACGTCAAACATATTCTTAAAAAACTAAAATTACGGACACGGCTTGAAGCTGCCCTATGGATTCTTTCACATGCACCGAAAAACCCATTATCACTGACATAACATGGCTTAACTACAGACAAACACCGACGAAATGCTTTTCTCACATCCAGGTTGATTGATAAATCCAACCACAAAGCCTGCCTGTACCGTTCAGAAATAGCTTTCAGGGCTAAACACCTGAGCCAGGCTTTACACGTTAAATAACTTCCTTCACTTCCTCTATCCCCCCCACCGTATTACGATATAGCTTAACCTGAATCCATTCACAACAAGGCAAATAAATAAGAGGAGCCTTGAATGCGTATCTGTATCGTTGGCGCTGGAGCAATAGGGGGGTTGCTGGCTTCTGGGCTAGCCGAAGCAAAACATGAAATAAGCCTTGTTACAAGAGGCCCTCACTTCGAAACCATCAAAGCGAAAGGGCTTCAAGTAATCTCTTCTAATGGAAAAACCATATATTCCAGACCTCATGTATTTAATCGGCTAAATGGAATTGGACCCCAGGATTTAATCATACTTGCCCTTAAAGCACATCAAGTTTCAGCGGTTTGCCCATTTATCCCCCTTCTTTTCCAAGAAAATACAATAGTAGTAACCCTGCAAAACGGGATCCCTTTCTGGTATTTTCAGGGTATCGACGGACCCTATAAAGGATTACCCCTTAACACGGTTGATCCAAACGGGATCATCATCTCTCATATCCCCTATCATCGGATTGTCCATTCAGTTGTCTACCCTGCCGCTGAAATAATCCAGCCAGGTGTCATCCAGCATCATGAAGGCGATAGATTCCCGGTAGGAGAACCTGACAACACTTCCTCAGAACGCATTAATAAAGTCTCGCGTGTTTTTAGCGAAGCTGGCTTTCGCTCCCCCGTATTGCAAGACACTCGGGGAGAAATCTGGCTCAAACTCCTGGGCAATTTAAGCTTTAATCCGATCAGTGCGCTTACCCATGCTACAGTTATTGAAATGCTGGCATTTTCTGAGACCCGCGCCCTGATCGAAACCATGATGGCCGAGGGCCAGGCTGTAGCAAACAAACTCGGTGTCACTATAAGGCTGCCCATCGAACGACGCATCAGTGGTGCCGAAAAACTTGGGGAACACAAAATGTCTATGCTGCAGGACACCGAATCAGGCAAAGCACTCGAAATTGATGCGCTAGTTGGGGCAGTAGCCGAAATTGGACAACACATCGGAATTCCAACACCATGCATTCAGACCCTTTTTTGTGTTACAAAGCTGCTCGAGAAAAAAATGCTAAGTACCCATAGCTGCGTGCAACTTACACCCAAGACACAATAAACGATTAAAATGCGCCTTTAAAAAATATCTTCAACCCACAACTCCATATTTATATTTAGGATTGGCGTTAAACCCTTTCAAGACTGGCCAACCAAAGAGTTCTTATCTGGTTCTCTCATAAAAAATAGCATGTACTAAACATTCATCCATTTGATTTCCATGGGCCTACAGAACCCTTATTTAATGAACAGTTAACCTTACCTTAAGACTTCCGCCCTTTTCGCAGTTAAACACATGAAGGATAGAAAGCTTTATAATAGGGACTAAAATTGAATTTCTGTGGAGGCAAACAATGACAACACGTGTAGCAATTACGGGATATGGTCGTATTGGTCGGAATATATTGCGTGCAATCTATGAAAACAAGACTCGCCATGATTTAAAAGTCGTAGCGATTAATGCGATGGGAGATAAAAAAATCAACGCCCACTTAACGCAGTATGACACAGTCCATGGCCACTTCAATGGTACAGTCACCTATACTGATGAAAGCCTCATAGTAAATGGAGACAGCATTCCCATGTATCATGAACGTGATCCGGAAAAACTTCCATGGAAAGAACTTGATGTAGATATCGTCCTTGAATGCACGGGGAAATTCACATCAAAAGAAAAAGCCTTGACCCATATCCATGCTGGTGCAAAAAAAGTACTTATCTCAGCGCCAGGAGGCAAAGACGTTGATGCGACAGTTGTCTACGGAGTCAACCACACCACCCTAACAGGAAAGGAAACTGTCGTATCCAATGCTTCCTGCACTACTAACTGCTTGGCTCCAATTGCCTACGTCCTTGAAAACAAGCTAGGAATCGAATCCGGGTTCATGACCACCATTCATGCCTATACCAACGATCAGGTGCTCACCGATGTCTATCACAAAGATTTATTCAGGGCACGAGCAGCTACCCAGTCTATGATCCCAACCAAAACAGGTGCCGCATCAGCTATGGGTCTTGTTTTACCCCAGCTCAAAGGAAAGCTGGATGGCTTCGCCATCCGTGTCCCGATTATTAATGTTTCACTTGTTGATTTGACTGTTACTACAAAACAGAAAACTTCGGTTGAGGAAATTCATGATTTCATGCGCGAAGCCAGCAAAAATAGCCTCCGAGGGATCTTGGCCTATAACGACATTCCCCTTGTTTCCGTTGATTTTAACCACACTTCGGTCTCAAGCCATTATGATGCCAACCTGACCCGGGTCATGAATGGCCATCTAGTCAAGGTAGGGGCCTGGTACGATAACGAATGGGGATTTTGCTGCAGGATGATTGATACAGCTTCCTACTGGATGCAACAAGCCTAGAAAAAAATCGCACATCCATAGCTTATAAGGACTGGAGATAAATTCCCATCATGAAAAAAAATGCTATTTATGCCCAATCTGGAGGTGTTACTGCTGTCATTAACGCCTCTGCCTGTGGTGTCATTCAAACCGCAAGAAATTACCCTGACAGAATTGGAACAGTTTATGCGGGCCATAATGGTATTCTGGGGGTACTGCATGAAGAATTGATTGATACCTCCCTAGAATCAGATCTGAACATTGCCCGATTAAAACACACGCCAGGGGGAGCCTTTGGATCCTGTCGCTACAAACTCAAAGATCCGGAGGCCCATCCAGAAGAATATGAACGGCTCATTCAAATCTTTCGCGCACATGATATTGGCTACTTCTTTTATAACGGCGGCGGGGATTCGCAAGATACAACCTGGAAAATTGCCCGCACTGCACAAAAAGCAAACTATCCGCTCACCTGCATAGGCATTCCAAAGACAGTTGATAACGACTTGCCATTAACTGACACATCTCCTGGATTCGGCTCAGTAGCCAAATATGTCGCAACAAGCATCCGGGAGGCCTCCTTCGACGTTGCAAGCATGGCCGAAACATCTACCCGGGTTTTCGTCATGGAGGTTATGGGGCGTCATGCAGGCTGGATTACAGCTGCATGTGCCCTGGCCCAGGAAAATTCACATGATGCCCCGCATCTTCTCCTTTTCCCTGAGAAACCATTTATCGAAAAAAACTTTCTAAGGCGAGTCGAAGCAACCGTAGAAGAAGAAGGATATTGCGTTATAGCCGTATCAGAAGGTATTCGGGATCAAAATGGAAAATTTTTAAGTGAAAGTGGTATACATGACGCATTCGGGCATGCCCAACTTGGAGGGGTTGCACCAGTCATCGCCCAGCTCATCCAAGCTCGACTGTCACTCAAAGTGCACTGGGCTGTAGCAGATTACCTGCAACGCTCAGCACGCCACATTGCATCATTGACTGATGTCGAGCAGGCTTACGCTGTTGGCAAGGCCGCCGTAGAATATGCCCTTGCGGGAAAAAATGCCGTTATGCCCATCATCACGCGCCTATCAAATGACCCCTACAGATGGGAAATCGTACCCGCACTCATACAGGACATGGCTAACATTGAAAAACCTCTTCCCGAGCATTTTATCGCAAATGGGGGTTATGGCATCAGCGAAGCCTGCCGCTCTTATCTTCTTCCATTAATTCAAGGAGAGTCACCCGTGCCTATGAAGCAGGGTATCCCGGATTTCGTTCGGATGAAAAAGGATCTAATCGGTAAAAAACTGGCACCTTATATCTTATAAAGAGTACTTGATATCTGAACGACAACGCTCATCCAGAAGAATGAGTACAGATTTAAATATAAAAAGATGAGCATCTGGAATGCCAGAAAGCGTATTCTCAATAAAGGACTGCCGTAGAGGCAAGCATCTTTCAACTTCATTTTGGCCAGCAGAAGTAAGAGCCACCTCTATATACCGGCCATCTTTCTTGCTGGTCTTTCTCCTAACCCAGCCCTGTTTGTCAAGGCACTGCAATAATCGGGAAAGAGAGCCAGGATCAATTTCTAATATATCGACCAGCTGTTTCTGCGAGCAGGGTTGATCCATCTGATAAAGCTGGATGAGAATACGCCAGCGAGGAAGGCAATAACCAACTTCAGATTCAAAGGCGGCCAGCCATGAGCGGTAGGTCTGGCCTAACTGCTGTACCAAAGCAAGCCGCTCCACTTCCAGACTCATGGTTCCTCTCCAGAAATTGAAGCACGTTGAATCTTTCTGGATAATTTGAGTGGCGGCACTTTTCGCATCAACCATAACCCAACAATAGCCATCATTACAGGTAAAACAAGACTGACATGAACAGATTCAACCAATACAGCACGCGCAACAGCTATTAGCCTGTTTCCGTCCATATCAAATGCATGAGCATGAATAACAAGGGCGTGCTGAGCAACCGGGTTGACTAGTATCTGGGGATCAGTCAACGCAGCAGCGAACGATGCAGCATGGCGTGCATGCAAATAATTGGTGACATGTATCGTATAGTACCGATGTACAATTGAACCTACAATTGCAGTGCCTATCATTCCTCCAACCATACGAAACGACTGGATCAGTGCAGTAGCAATTCCCAAATGGGACCGGCCAGCCAGTTCCTGTGTAAAAATTGTGAGGTTGGGCATAACAAGACCAATCCCTAACCCCCCTCCAATCATGCAAAGCAACGTCCATAAATGCCCCCTGCTTGGCTCTAGCACAGTTATACCACATCCTGCAGCAATCAAGAGCCCTAAACCGGTATACATAATAATAGATAGGCTAGGCAGACGTGTAATGAGCCTTCCACTTGTTATGGCACCAACTGTGATACAAACCACCAATGGCGTAACAATCAGCCCTGCAGCATTAGGGGTAAGACCAAATCCCCCCTGCAACATCAAAGGGATATAAAACATCCAGCCAAACAAAATAAAACCGATACAAACCGACAACATAAACAAAGCTGACAATGCACCTTGCCTAAACATGTCCAAGGGAATAATGGGCTGTTCTATCCGCCGCTCATGATATAGCAGGAACATCAGGCTAAGAAAACAAACCAGCGCTGCTGATATGGATATCAGAATAGAGCCTTGAAGCGGTACAGATTCCACAAAAAACTGTAAGCTCCCTAAAACCAATGCAACTAAAAGAGCTCCAAGCCAATCAAGCCCTATTGTTTTCTGGTGATGCAGGTTTTTAATATGGGGCATATGACGCCAGACAAACCATAGACTCAACAACCCAATCGGTAAATTGACATAAAATACAGATCGCCATCCATAATACTGGGTTAAAAATCCACCCAGCGATGGGCCAACCGCATTAGCCAGTCCAAAAGCTGTGCTAATGATAACCTGCCATTGCATACGAGCATGAGGATCGGGAAATAAATCGGGCACACATGCAAATGCAGTACCCACAAGCATACCACCGCCAATCCCCTGCAACGATCGGGCAAGAACCAGAAAAGTCATACTCGTCGCTAATCCGCATAAGGCAGAGGCAAAAGTAAAAATGACAATTGAAGCAACAACAAAATATTTTCGGCCATAATAGTCACCTAAACGCCCAAATATGGGCACCGTAATCACCGAAGTCAGAAGATAGCTGGTTGCAACCCATGAATACAGGTTGAATCCTTTCAAATCAGCCACAATGGTAGGTAATGCAGTGCCAACTACAGTTTGATCCAGTGCTACCATCATCACCACAAAAAAAAGCCCTATCATGGCAAGTAAAGACTCTTTGAATGAACGTTCCGAAGAATGGGCTTCATGTTTTTTCTGATGACTGGCTTGCATAGACGAACCAAAAATTAGTTGATCAATCAACTATAACACCTCAGGCTAAATGATCAATCTCCCCTTGGAGGTAAACCATAACATCGTCACGCATTACCATTAGAAGAATCTGCTTGCAGATCCAATTATACGTTTAGCAAAGCCTACCTCTCATGCCAATCCCATTAAAGCAAACCTCCAGCCAATCCAATGACCCTCCATGACTTTGTCTTCTCCCCAAGGCGCCATAAATCATTCTTAAACACTGATTGAGAATAAGCCCTAAAAATGAGACGCAAGATATTCGGCATCTAAAATCACTCGATTTTTAATTCTTGTCTCAACTGTAATAAGCTCCGCTCCGATTCTAGAACAACTGCAAACAATCACTTGTCGCCAAAAAAAATGCCATGAGATAAAATAAGCCATTTATACGGTCTTTGCTAAATCATGAATCGTCCATTGGTAGGTGTCGTAATGGGAAGCAAGACAGACTGGGATATCATGAAACAGGCTGTCGCTACCCTCGAAAAAATGGGAATTGAGGTCGAAAAACGGATCGTTTCAGCGCACCGGACCCCGGATTTACTTTATGAATATGCCGCTACGGCAAAAGAACGGGGGCTTATAGCTATAATCGCTGGAGCAGGCGGTGCTGCGCATCTTCCAGGAATGCTCGCAGCAAAAACAACTGTTCCAGTTCTCGGTGTGCCCATCCCTTCCCGCTACCTAAAAGGACTCGATTCTCTCCTTTCAATTGTACAGATGCCCAAAGGAGTACCGGTTGCTACTTTCGCTATTGGAGAGGCAGGAGCCGAAAATGCTGCACTATTTGCAGCCAGTATTGCCGCGCAAACCAATCCGGCCATCCTGAACAACCTTCTATCCTTCCGCACCAATCAGGAACTAGAAGCCTTAAATACGATACTTACAGACTAATGACTATTCTTCCTGGTAAAACACTCGGTATGCTTGGCGGGGGACAATTAGGTCGCATGTTTACCATGTCTGCCCGTACCATGGGTTATAAAGTCGTCGTATTAGACCCTGCTGAAAACTGCCCTGCTGGTGAAGTTGCAAATCTTCACATCAGAGCCAATTATGACAATGAAGCAGCACTAGATAATCTAGGCCATATGTGTGATGCCGTGACAACAGAGTTTGAAAATGTTCCTGCTAACACATTACGAATTCTACGCACTCTGACCCAGGTTTATCCAGAAGCTGACAATGTCGCCATTGCACAGGATCGGAAACTTGAAAAACAGTTCATGCGGGATCATGGCTTCCCAATTGGCCCTTACGCCCTCATTTCAAGCCATGCTGATATTGATACCGCTCTAACTTCAATCGAATTTCCTGCAGTACTCAAGTTATGCAGGCTGGGTTATGATGGAAAAGGCCAATACATTGTCTCAAACACACAAGAAGCGCACATCGCCTTTGACCAATTAGACCAGGCTGAATGTGTCCTGGAAAAACTACTTCCTCTTGACTTGGAAGTCTCAGTGATAGTTGCCCGCACTTCCCGTCAGACCATTGTCTATCCCGTTTCGGAAAACCAACATATTCGGGCCATTCTTGACAAAAGTATTATCCCTGCACGAATTGAAACCCGCCTCGCTCATGAGGTATCTGAAATCGCCGTCAACATTACAGGGAAAATGGACTACCAGGGAGTCATGGGAATTGAATTCTTTATTGTCAACGGCCGCCCTTATGTGAATGAAATTGCCCCACGACCCCATAACTCCGGACACTATACACAAGACGCCTGTATTACATCACAGTTCGAGCAGCAGGTCAGAACACTATGCGATCTGCCATTGGGTAGCACAGAACTGCTAACTCCTGTGGTCATGATTAACTTACTTGGAGATTTATGGGAAAAAGGCGAGCCTAAATGGGATGAAGTATTTAAGCACCCCCAAGCCAAACTACATTTATATGGCAAACATACGGCCAGAACAGGACGTAAAATGGCACACATTAACTGTCTGGCACCAACTGTTGAATATGCTCAAGAAATAGCGGAACAAATCCGAACCTCACTGAATATCGAGTCGAAATAAGTTATTCAGCGGTACCCCTGATTTATATCCCCTACCTGCCATCGAAACACCCATGAAAGATATTACACACCACCTGCTACATCAAGCAGAGAAGACGGGGGTGTTAACTTACCCTCATCTATCGCAAATCCAGAATCGATCCAGGCCTCTAACCCTCCCCGTAAAGGCCGAACCTTCTGAAAGCCTCTGTCCATCAATGCACGCGCAACCAAAGCTGCTGAAGCCTCATTAGGACAATTGCAATAAACGATTACTTCCTCATTACGCGGCAGATGGCCTACGAACTCATCCAACTCATCCAGACTAGTAACAATAGCGCCTGGTATATGCCCTCGGAGCGCCAAAGATGGGGGCCGAACATCTAAAATGACAGGAGCGCGCTGCCCTTGCTGCATTAAAGCATTTAACTCCTCAACACTAATACGTGCCATTTCAAGTGCCTTATAAAATCTCCGGCGTTCCCACCATTTAAACAAAATATATAATGCAAGTAGGGTCAGGACCACGATTCCAGACCAAGAGCCAATCTTTGTCATTTTTACAAGAATCGCCTGGATACCATCCTTGAATACCCTTCCAATAGCCATCATAAGGACAACCCAGGTGACTGAACCTAATCCATCAAATAATACAAAAGGCGCCCAAGCAATTCCGGTTGCTCCTGCCAAAGGCGGCGCTACTGTAGAAAACCCAGGTATAAACTTTGATAAGAGGAGGGCAATATGGCCAAACCGGGAAAAAATACCCTCTGTTTGCCTCACACAGGAATCTGAAGAAAGCGAAATATTACAAAGAGAGCGCAAAATCTTAAAACCCCATCGCTTGCCGGCAAAATACCATAAAATGTCCGCCAATAAAGCAGCCACAACTGCCACAGAAATTAGCACAAACAGGCCATCACCAGAAGGCTCAAATGCTCCTGCGACAATAAGAACAGGCATGGCAGGTATAGGTAAGCCAATCTGTTCAATAAATACAGCAAGAAATGTAATTTCTGGAGCATGATTTTTAAGCAGAAACAACAATTCATGCATATCTGATTCCTTCTATTTCAGACTCAAATTAAGTCGCGACAATAATTCAACCAATCCAAGATCCATCAGATCATCAAAGAGCACCTGCCTGTTTTCAGTTAAAAACAAATAGGACAGATCAAAGCAATCAGCTGCGTCCAAATCATAAAAACTCGATTTCTCTGCAAAGACCTCAAGCAGTGTCTGTGCCGCATCCTTGTCAGAACCGACTAAGGCTTTCATACGTTTCCAGACAACCCGCCGGGCCTCCTCAAGCGATACAACCATCCGCTCCATACCATCTGGTTCAGCTACTGTAATAACATTATCCTCGGATCCCATTTCCCATCACCTGATTCAAATAAAATATATGGCCTATGAAATTATACCAAGTAAACAACCTGCTATTTCCCCTATACTAGAGATTGGATAGCCTAGATCAAGACAGGAATGAGCATTATGGGTCAGATCTTCCCAAACCGGCCGATATATGAACCCACACCAGCCAGTTCAAAAAGGACACGGGGAAATAATAAATAAAGAATTTAATAATACTAATCATACTGGTCAATGTACCATTTAAAACCAGACCACCAATTTAATCAAAATTAATATCTCAGATAAATTGAGACCAGCTACACTTTGATCTAACATAGACATCCATTTAAATTGTTTACTGCTCAATTTAATATCGTAATCATTACAAAAAACCTTACCACCCACACTAAAGCTCCCAAACCATATAACTCTTTTATCAAAATTCATTCATTAAAATTTTGCCTGCAGTCAGGAATACAACATGCCAAAATCAGGAAAGCTTCAAAATCGTTATCGCAAGAACTCGTTAATCAAGGGAATCCTGGATGCAATCAGCAATAACCCGCCCCCCTCACTCAAGCCCTGGACTGGTCCCTTTGAAATAGCCCTACGTGACCGTCAGAATGAAACAATCGTCAGCCTCCTGCAACAAGCAGGACCAGCCCTGCCCAAGGCCATGGCCTTCTTGCAACAACTAAGCGAATCTGGACAATTCAGCCTTATGGAAAAAAAATATAGCGTAGAGCTTTTTGCAGCACCTGTTATTTTCGCAGCAGAAATTGATAACAGGGGAACAATTTCATCCCGATTTGCGACATCTGATTTAGGTCCCCTTGCAGAAATCTTTATTGATTGGTTTAACCCGGAAGCAGGGCAGGTCATTCTGCTGGATGCATTACCTAGCTCAGATGAAATTGAACAGCAAGACTACAGTGGCCTGCTGCATTTACGCGAAAATATGACTGCCGCTCTTTTAGCCAAGAAAAACACTTTCCCTTCACCCATTCCAACCGCTCCTATAGCACATAGTGGCATCCCGGGAGAAAACTGGCATCTACGCTATATTATAGGTCTTCTTGCTCAACCTGCCCATGAAAACTACCAGCAATTACCAGCTCAGGCAAAACCGGATGAAGCCAAGGCCAAAGCTTGGTCAAAAAGACTTAGCATTTACCTAAACATGCATATTGAAGCGACAGGAACCGGATTTGATGTCATGCCTTTACTGCCAAACCAGGTTTCCTATGCTACAGAGCAGGCTGAAGCAGCATTCTGCCTCCTCCAGCTTGAACATTTTGCCATTGCAAGAGCAAAAAAGATTTATTCAAACGATACCTTTCCAATCCGGGCAAGCTATCTCGAAAATCGACAGCTGATACTTGTCACGGTAGGTGACACTTATGAAACCATTTGGGATACGGTTTTCCCATCCTGGTTCATAGATAAAAAACAAACCATAGAAACCATTCAGGAAATAACCCGTCGCTGTCATATAAAAAACTATGACTTCATTGAATTTGAATCATACAGAAACTGGAGAAGCTCGCTTGAATATCCGGCTCAATGGCTACGACCCTTATAACTGTATATGGCTTTAGCTGAATTTATCAAAAATAGGCCATATGGCTATTTTAAAATTCAAACCTCTAATAATCAATTACTTCTACGCGGAAATAATCAAACCAGGATTTAAGAATTATTCATGTCTACAGCCCAAATCTCAAATCGGATACATTCTCTCTTTAAAAGCTGAACTAAAACGGGTCAAGACTGCCAGTTACCAGAGGCCTCCTATAAAACCCTTTATAACTGATTACATCCACAAGTCACCATGCTCAACTTGATAAACCTCATATCCATACCACCAACCAATAGCCTTTGGAAATAAACATAAACTGGATAAAGTATCCAACAAAATTAAATTTCATGCGAACACTTGAATTTCTACAATAAATTTGTCATCTTAAAAGTGTTCTTTGCATAGGGGGTTTTCATGAATAAAACGGATCAAATCTGGGTTATAGTCGCCAATGCATCAGAAGCCAAACTTTTTAAATACCTGGGGCATATCAGCGGGGTTAAGCCACTCAAGGACTGGAATAACCCGGCAGTAAGGCAAGCCAGCCATAACCTGGTAACAGATGCCCAGGGTAAGTTCAATATGGGGGGTAATTTTGAACCCCACAAATCGCCTCAACGAATCGAAATGGAACATTTCGCACGGAAACTCGCCGAATTTCTCGAAAAAGCCAGAATCCAAAACAACTTCACCAAGCTCATTCTTTGTTCTTCACCTGCCTTTCTAGGCGAAATTACCAACCTGATTAGCGCTCAAGTCAAAGAGCGGCTCAAATTGGTTGTTAACAAAGACTACACCCGACTTGATCATAGAGATTTAACCCGACACCTCAATGAACTTATGATTTAGGCAATGCCCCCTGATCTTTAATCAGGGGGTTCTTTAACCCTGCTTTTCCCAAATCAAAGACGCAGACTAATTTATTAGCCATGACATCAACTGCATGCTGATGCTATGATCTGCGACTTACCGGTTTCTTGCCCATGCTGACTTATCTTATTTTTCTTACCGTCGGAGTGATCATCGGCATCACATCCAGCCTCTTTGGATTCGGCGGAGGATTTCTCGTTGTTCCAGCCTTATTTTGGCTGCTTCCACATGCCCATGTTCCTACCCATCTGGTTATGCATGTTGCCGTTGCTACATCGCTGACTATCATGATGCTCAATTCAATCAATTCAACATGGACACATACCCGGCGTGGCCATATTAACTGGGCCATATTCTTTAGCATTGCTCCTGCTATCGCAATCGGCTCTATACTGGGAGCATTTCTGTCTATCTGGATATCAGGAAATACCCTGCGCTATTCTTTTATCTGTTTTCTGAGTGCTATCATTATCCGGAACCTGCTAAACCTAAACAAAGAATTCAAAACGGTCTCTCCAGCAGAAATAAAACTGCCACCCGCTTATCTCCTCAAAACCATGGGACTCGGCATTGGTGCCATTGCAACCCTGCTTGGTGTAGGGGGTAGCGTCCTAACAGTCCCTTTATTAAGACGATCTAAAATGCGCATGATCAATGCTGTGGCACTAGCTGCTCCATTAAGTCTGCCAGTAGCCCTATTCGGCGCAACCAGTTATTACATTATTGGATTACATATCGCCGGCCTATCCAATGGGTTTGAAGGCCTGATTTACTTGCCAGCCTTCTTTGGTATTGGTTTAGGCGGATTTATAGGTGTACCACTCGGTGCACGTATCGGGCATCATCTACCAGACCGATTTTACGCCCGCATATATATTCTGCTTCAGATATTGGTAATCCTGTTCATGCTAAAACATCAAAACTAGTTTAAAATTTAATCTAACCTCTCTCCAACTTCAGTAAAGCCAGATTCAGAGAAAATAAAATAACAGGAACATAAAATTACAAGGTAACCCATCATGGTTTTAAATCATTTAAACAAAGCAATCTTTGTGCTTTTTCTTTTGACCAGTATTTCTGCAAATGCCAGCATTTTAGCAGGCAGGGATTACCGGATTGCTCCTGGAATCCCGCCCGCAGCAAAGAACCAGCCCATCCCCGTTACCGAATTTTTCTGGTATGACTGTCCACATTGCTATGCCATAGAAAACCAATTGGTCCACTGGTCTAAACAATTACCCAAAGATGTCATGTTCCGGCATGTCCCTGATCCGCTGGGAAACTGGAAACCCATGGCTATTCTGTATTATACCCTGCAAGACATGGGCTATGGTCAACGCTATCATGAAGCAATTTTTCATGCGACCCAGGTGCAAAAACTAACACTGGAAAACCCCTCAATCTTGTCAAAATGGCTCACTTCAAAAGGAATCAACCCTACCCGGTTTAATTTCGTATCTCAATCATTTGGTGTTCATACCCAAGTTAATGAGGCCACACAGCTTGCACTACAGTATCAAGCATTTGAAGTACCTACATTTATTGTTGATAACCAGTACGTCACAAATATGGCAATGGCTAAAAGTAAAACCCGCCTGTTCAAAATTCTGGATGCATTAATTGTCAAGGCCCGAACTGAAAAATAAGCAGTTAATTATTTGCAGGCTTATTTAATCATTCCTCACAAGAAACGGACTGCCATGACCTGTCTTAGGATGGCCGGCATATACTGTAAGATGTGGAAACGGGATTTCAATTCCTTTCTCATCAAAACAGGTTTTGACAAGACGATAAAAGGCCCGCCGTACAGTCCACTGCTCAAGGGGCACAACCTTAAAGCGGCAACGGACTATCACTGCTGAATCCGCCAATTTATCAATCCCAGCCAATTCAAGATCCTCGAGAATCTTTTCTCCAATAATCGGGTCTTGACGTAATTGGGATCCTAGCTGCTGTAATATTCCAAATATTTCATCAATGTCTTCTCGATAGGCCACACCAATGTCAATCACTGAATAGGCAAACCCCCGACTCATGTTAGTCACGGTAGTAATCTGTCCATTTGGAATAAAGTGCACATTTCCATCATAATCTCGCAATTGAATATAGCGGAGGGTAACTTCTTCTACGAGCCCTGACTTGCCGGCTGCCTCGACAACATCACCTCGACGAACCTGATTTTCAAGAATCAGAAAAAATCCATTCAGAAAATCTTTCACCAGATTTTGGGCGCTAAACCCTAAAGCCACACCCACCACTCCTGCGGTTGCAAGAACAGGAGCGATAGAAATACCAAGCTCCCCCAAAACAAGCATCACCGTAATAACCGTAACCGTGACTGACATTGAATAGCGCATCACCCGAGAAATCGTTTCAACTCGCTTAAGACTTTCTGGATCATCTGCCTTGGAGCGAAGATAATGTGCAACCAAATCAGCCAATTTCTTTGATAATCTCAAAAGTATCAGGGCTATAATTAAGATAATGACAATATGCACCAGATTTTTAAAAATCGGTGTCCAGCCATCAAAAGAGTATCGTCCTAACCCTTTTATAAGCATATGTTTCCTTTCCATATTAAACAACATGTCCCATGCAGCCTGTTTTCGTACATTGATCCAGAAACAAAGGGCATGACATCTATTGGTTCTTGTTAAAATACCTGGAATAACCACAGGATTGATCCAGGCCTGCCATTTATTTCCTTATGAAATCAAACCTTCTGATATCCATGAATACCTTTATCTACTTAGTCCCTAAGATTATTAACCCTACTATCACCTTCTCAAAAAAACTCACCCAAACCCTGTCAAAAGGAGTGTCAGTAAAACTATTGTTTCGCTCATCCCATCGCCTGACAAAGCCTGATATAATAATCGCTTTTTAGAAGGTTTGGGTCTAATGAGGAAAAAGCAGTGCACCAAGGAGCTCACATGGCTTTTCATCCTATTCACGGTCCTGTGGTTTTCTTTCCTTGGTTACCGCCATCTAGTCCACCCAGATGAAGGGCGCTACGCCGAAATTCCCCGCGAAATGCTCGCTACCCATAATTGGGTTACTCCTAGATTGGATGGTTACAAATATTTTGAAAAACCAGCCCTCCAGTACTGGGCTACAGCCATCTCGTACGAAATTTTTGGACAAAATGAGGCAGCGGCTAGACTCTGGAGTGCATTAACTGGATTTTTGGGTGTTCTACTGGTCTACTTTACAGCCAAGAAGCTTTATTCCGCTCGCGCCGGCCTTTTTAGTGCGGCCATTTTAGGTTCAAGTATACTCTATAGCGCCATCGCACATATTAATACCCTGGACATGGGTGTGAACTTTTTCCTAACCCTTTCTTTATGTGCTTTTGTTCTAGGACAGGATCTTCGAAGCAAAAACGAACACGATCCAGGCTATATGCTACTGTGCTGGGCTGCCATGGCAGCTGCCGTATTAAGCAAGGGTCTGATTGGGCTTGTTTTTCCAGGGGCAGTATTAATCATATACATGCTAATCGAAAAGGATTTCCAGCTTCTTAAACGGATCGATTTCTGGAGAGGGTTAGCATTATTTATCCTGATTGCAGCACCCTGGTTTGTCATTGTATGTATACGCAATCCAGAATTTTTTCATTTCTTCTTTATTTACGAACACTTTGATCGCTACCTAACCAAGGAACTTCACCGATACCAACCTTGGTACTACTTCGTTCCTATTCTTTTGGCAGGTGCACTGCCCTGGATTGGCAGTATGGTGTCAGGAGTAATAAAAGCCTGGAGAACAGATACAGGACTCTTCAAACCCTCACGCGTGTTTCTCATCTGGGCAGTCTTCATTTATGCATTCTTCAGCTTCTCAGATTCCAAGCTGCCTTCATACATCTTGCCTGTCTTCCCTGCACTTGCCTTACTTGCCGGCAATGCACTTGATACCATGCCATCCAGGCAGATCTATCGCCAACTGCTTCCCATGGCAGCCCTGGCACTGGTCTTGCTTATCCTGTCTCCATTCACACCCAATATGGCGCACAGCGCTTGGCTTAAACCCATGTATGAAGCCTATACCCCATGGGTTATTACCGCTGCCGCCATCTTTCTGGCTGGGTTGGTTGCTGCTTTAATTTTACTTAAGAAAGAACATAAGAGCCTTTCAGTTCTAATCGTGGCTTTTGCCACACTGCTAAGCGCACAACTAGGTCTTTGGGGATATAACACCCTAACTCCTCATGCTTCGGCATGGCGGGCCGCCATTGCCATTCGCCCATGGATCAGGCCTGATACACCTATCTATAGTGTAGGAACCTATCCTCAAACTCTGCCATTCTATATTGACCACACTCTGGAACTGGTTGATTTTTCGGATGAGCTGAAAATGGGGGAATCGCTTGAACCACAAAAATGGATTCCCCACTTGAAACCCTTCATCAAAAAATTTGAATCAAGCCAATTTGCGTTGGCCTATATGAAACCTGATATGTATCAGCATTTGAAATCCATGGGTGTAAAAATGATCATCATCTATCAGGATCCAGATCGTATAGTGGTGCGTAATCCTGGCCCTGTTCCATTTGCAGAAAACAAGCCATCATGAACCCAATCAGTTTCTTCCTGGTGCTTATCGGCGTTCTACTCAATGCTGCTGCACAACTCCTGCTCAAAGCAGGAGTCAATCAAATTGGGAAGTTCAATTTTTCCTTGAATAATCTTCTCCCCATTGGAACAAAAATTGCAATGGAACCACATATTCTTGGTGGGCTTGGACTCTATGTTATCAGTGTGGGTGTTTGGATTATGGCCTTGTCTCGTGTGCCTGTCAGCATTGCGTACCCCATGCTCTCAATTGGCTACATCGTCAATGCGCTAGCAGCCTGGTATTGGCTCGGAGAATCAATTACACCTGTACGCGTACTTGGTATGGCCGTCATAATTATTGGCGTCTACCTTGTAGCCCGTTCCTAAGCAGGATCTCAACATGGATTACTTACCTTTCACCCGACCCACTCTAGACGAAACGACAATTGAACTGGTCATATCAACACTCCGATCAGGGTGGCTAGCCACAGGCCCAAAAGTGGCTCAGTTTGAAACCGCCCTCGCTAATTATCTGGGCGGTCAACGTATTATACGAAGCTTTACTTCAGCAACCGGTGCTCTCCAGATTGCCCTTGAAACCATACAAGTCAACCCGGACCAGGAAGTAATTACGCCAGCCATGAGTTTTGCCGCCACTGCAAATGTAATCGTCCGCGTAGGGGCCAGGCCGGTTTTTGTCGATGTCAATCTCCATAGCCGCAACCTGGAACCTGAAACAGTCGAAAAAACCATTACACCAAATACGAGGGCTATCCTTCCTGTTCATTTCGCAGGCCTGCCCGTCAATCTAGATGCCATTTATCAACTGGCAAAACAACACGACCTAAGAATTATTGAAGATGCTGCCCATGCAATTGGAAGTTGTTACAAAGGAAAACCAGTCGGGAGCTTCGGTGATCTGATTTCCTTCTCTTTTCACCCCAACAAAAACATGACAACTATTGAGGGTGGAGCCCTGAGCCTGACCAGCTCGATAGAAGCCAACAAAATTGATGTGCTGCGCTTTCATGGTATCACCAGAGATAATAATGGTGAAATGGATGTTTTACTCGCCGGAGGAAAATACAATCTCTCCGATGTTGCTGCATCTGTTGGATTAGGGCAACTACCCAGGCTTGACTCATTCAACTTCAACCGTCGCAAGCTTGCCCACTACTATCTTGGCAGACTTCAAGGATTAGAACATATTCTTCTTCCTGAACAAGGAGACGAGGGCCACAGTTGGCACATGTTTGCTCCACTCATTAACTTCAGCCAATTTAAAACAACCCGTCAGGGTTTCATTTCAGCAATGCATGAAAAAGGGATCGGGATCGGTGTACACTATCCTGCACTACATCTATTTTCAGCTTATAAACAATTGGGGTATGCGCGGGGTGATTTCCCGAACGCGGAAAAAATCGGGGATGAGACAGTCACCCTCCCCCTTTTCCCACAAATGACTGAAACCGATGTAGATCGGGTTATAACAGCACTCTGTAAAACATTAAAAATCAAGGAGCCGACTTGAACAACACCATGCCTGAGCTGTCAGTTGTCATCCCGGTTTACAATGAAGCAGACGGACTTGAATCGTTGTTTGAGCGTCTTTATCCCTCGCTTGATGCCCTTAATCGAACCTATGAGATTATTTTCATCAGTGATGGCTGCACTGATACGTCACCAAGCATGCTAAAAAATCAGTTTTTACTCCGCCCGGATGTCACTCGGGTTATTCTTCTCAATGGCAATCATGGTCAACACATGGCCATTCTTGCAGGGTTTTCATATTGCCATGGCAGAAAAATTGTTACTCTTGACGCTGACCTGCAAAATCCCCCAGAAGAAATCCAGAAACTTATCCAAAAAATGGATGAAGGACACGATTATGTTGGCACAATACGCCGTAACCGTCAGGACAAAAGTTGGCGCCGTATCGCGTCTCGTCTCATGAACCGCATGCGAGAGCGATTGACAAAAATCCACATGACTGATCAAGGCTGCATGCTTCGTGCCTATGACCGTGCCATTATAGATGCGATTAACCAATCAAGCGAAATTAATACCTTTATTCCCGCTCTCGCTTATACCTATGCCCATACCCCTACGGAAATAGAAGTAGAGCACGAAAGCAGGATAAAGGGGGAATCCAAGTATTCACTCTATAAACTCATTCGCCTGAATTTCGATCTGGTCACCGGGTTTTCTGTTGTTCCTCTCCAGTTGTTTTCATTTGCTGGGATCCTGATTTCAATTTTTTCAGCTGTCTTTGTACTCTACCTCATTTGGCGCCGAATCTTTATCGGACCAGAGGTGCAAGGTGTTTTTACCCTATTTGCCATCGCATTCTTTCTTATTGGCATCATGCTTTTTGGAATCGGCCTACTAGGGGAGTATATCGGACGAATCTATCAACAGGTCCGAGGCAGACCAAAATTTGTTATCCAGGCCATTCTTGAGTCTAAAAAAAATGAAACCTAGCGCGCTGGTTTTTGCCTATCATAATGTTGGGGTCAGATGCCTTAAGGTCCTGCTGGAACACAATCTGGATATCAAACTTGTTGTTACTCACAAAGATGCCAATAACGAAAATATCTGGTTTAATAGTGTGGAAAAAACCGCTCAAGAATTTGATCTGCCTACACTCACGCCTGAAGATCCGAATACCCCAGAACTTATTGACCTATACAGGAACATCCGGCCTGATTTTATATTCAGCTTTTATTATAGGCACTTATTATCTCAAGCTGTTCTTGATTTACCTATTAGCGGCGCCTATAACATGCATGGCTCCTTACTACCGAAATTTCGTGGAAGGGCACCGGTTAACTGGGCTATTCTTCATGGTGAAAGAGAAACCGGGGCCACTTTACATAAAATGATCCCCCAGCCTGATGCTGGTGATATTTATGCCTCCTATCGGATTCCCATTTTATCTGAGGACAATGCCATAGAAGTGTTCAACAAGGTTACCCTGGCCTCTGAATTAGCACTCCACCATATCCTACCTGGTCTCATTGATGGAAAAGTTATTCCCCGCCCACAGGATATCTCTCAAGCAAGCTATTTTGGTAGAAGGCGACCTGAAGATGGAGAAATTAACTGGAATATGACTGCCCAGACTATGCATAATCTCATTCGCGCCGTTGCCCCCCCCTATCCCGGAGCATTCACAGTCATCAGAAAAAATCATTTTTTACTCGAAAAAAGCCATCATGTGAATATTCAGGGCATTCTTTCCCGCCCCGGCTTTTTTATTGAGAACAATACACTGTATTGCCAGGGTAGTGACAAAAATGTAATTGCAATCCCCAAACTTTACTGTAACGGCAAGCTTCTGACCCCTGAGCAGTTCAGGGCAAGATTTGGACAGGTGCTTCTACCCGATGATTAATTAAAAGGCTCTTCCTCACCATGAAAAAAATTCTCATTCTAGGCGTCAATGGTTTTATTGGACATCATCTTTCCCAACGAATCCTCAATACAACAAATTGGGATGTCTATGGAATGGACATGATGCAGGATCGCATCAAGGATATTCTTAATCATCCTCGCTTTCATTTCTTTGAAGGTGACATTACCATCAACCGCGAATGGATTGAGTACCATGTCAAAAAATGTGACGTAGTGCTGCCCCTTGTTGCGATTGCGACACCGGCAACCTATGTACGTCAACCCCTTAAAGTATTTGAGCTGGATTTTGAAGCCAATCTTCCGATTGTCAGAGATTGCGTCAAGTATAAAAAAAGAGTGGTCTTTCCTTCCACTTCCGAAGTTTACGGCATGTGTGGCGATAATGAGTTCGACCCTTATGCCTCAGCATTAACCTATGGCCCGATTGACAAGCCACGCTGGATTTATGCCTGCTCAAAACAACTCATGGATCGGGTCATCTGGGGTTATGGCATGCAGGATAATCTGCACTTTACATTATTTCGTCCTTTTAACTGGATTGGAGCCGGACTAGATTCAATCCATACACCCAAAGAAGGCAGTTCACGAGTCATTACTCAATTCCTGGGCCATATTGCCCGAGGTGAGGACATCAAGCTAGTTGATGGCGGAACACAAAAACGAGCGTTTACCTATATTGATGATGGTATTGATGCTCTCATGAAAATCATTGATAACCCAAATGACATTGCCAAAGGTAAAATCTATAACATCGGTAACCCAAAAAACAATTATTCCATTCGTGATCTTGCCCACATGATGCTCAAAATTGCTGAAACCATTCCTGAATATCGCGACAGTGCCAAACAGGTAAGACTGGTAGAGGTTACTTCTGGTGAATATTATGGCAAGGGATATCAGGATGTCCAAAATCGAGTCCCAAAAATCACCAACACCTGTACTGATCTGCAATGGAAACCCCAGGTAAACATGCAAGAGGCTCTCAAGCATATTTTTAATGCCTATCGGGAAATTGTCGCTGAAGCCAGGCGATTAATCGACTAATGCACTCCCTGGTTCTCAAAGTTGATGTTGACACCCTAAGGGGCACCCAAGAAGGAGTGCCCAATCTGGTTCGCCTGTTCTTGGAAGAAAAAGTTCAAGCCACCTTTTTATTCAGCCTGGGCCCTGATCACACAGGACGGGCTATTAAAAGGATTTTTCGTCCAGGCTTCATGAAAAAGATCTCCCGTACTTCAGTAATTGAATACTATGGAATTCGTACACTGCTTTATGGCACCTTGCTACCTGGACCTAATATCGGGCAACGCTGCCGCAATGTCCTGCAAATGGTTCAATACAATGGGTTTGGAACAGGAATCCATACTTATGATCATATTCTCTGGCAGGATTATGTTCAGAAAAGAAACTATTCATGGACCAAAAAACAGATGCAGAAAGCCATTCATGCCTATGAAAATATATTTGGCCAACCAGCCAAAACCTTTGGCGCAGCAGGCTGGCAAATGAATGAAGACGCTTTCAGGCTTGAGGAAACTTTAAACTTCGATTACTGTTCTGACAGTCGTGGATATAGCCCTTTCCTGCCTATCATTAACGGACAGACCCTACACTGTCCACAATTGCCTACGACCCTTCCCACTCTGGATGAATTGCTTGGTAGCGGGGGGATCACAACGGACAATATCGCGGATCACCTTTTAAACCTGACAGCCCAACACCCTCTACAGGGCCATGTTTACACGCTCCATGCTGAACTTGAAGGCATGAAACTTTTACCCGTCATGAAAAAACTAATTAGGGGCTGGAAATCGCAAGGTTATCACCTATGTTCATTGCAGGACTTATTTTCAAGCCTAGATATCTCTTCCCTCCCACAATGCCCTATTCTGACTTCTGAAATTTCAGGTCGATCAGGTACTCTTTGTGTTCAGGCCCTACCCACTTCTTAATACTTTAA
>JAGXAQ010000029.1 GCA_018971485.1 Pseudomonadota bacterium
GTCTTGCTGCCTGCCCTAACCCCACATGCTTCTCCCTGCCAGTACCAATTTATTTGCCCCGTTTCGGGTCTGTTTTTTAGGGTTCCGAGATTGTTTCGGTTTTTACGCACCCAATGCCGATTGATGTTAAGCTCTGGCAGGTAAAACCGCAAGCAAAAGTATAAGGATTTCAAGTGACGTCAGCGCAGGAAAATCCGCCTCCGGCACAACACAGCCGTTAAAAGTTGCCCGCATCAGGATCTTTCCTGCCTCCCCTTCTGAAGGGGTTGGCTAGCCAGAGTACAAAACCCGCGCTCACTCTTTGTTAGTCAGTTTATATCCTGCGAAACCTCGCCCTTCTGTCCTAGAAGCCGTACTGCAATCCCAGGCTGAACAGATTGGCCTTCAGATCATGGCCAACCCTGTGAAACCGTTCAATTTCAGCACGGACCCCCCAGGTCTGGTTGATATGATAATCTGCCCCAATTCCATAATTAACACCCGTATGATAGCTACCGTTACTGGTTGAACCATGGGCTTCCATATCAGCAATACCCAGTTTGCCAAACACATCAAAAGAATCCCGAAGGGGCAAAATACCCAGCACATCCAATGAGCTGCCTATCCCGGTAATGCCCGAGCTTTTCCCCAAATCAATCTCATCAAATTCCAAGGCAAGATTGGGGAGAAAACGGTAACCGAAAAAAACCTTGTTGAAGACATATTTTGCCCCTGAGGCATGTTTTGGTTCTACCAGTGTGCCTCCAGCCAGGGTCGAACCAGAATAGCGCGTAATTCCAATTGAAGCCCCTGCATACAGATGGGGTTTAAACGAGATTTCCGCAGACGGAACAGGCATGGGCTGGGATACCGGGGCCGCCACCGGGGCAGGGGCCGGCTGAGGAGCAGGTTGCGGAGCAGTTGCCGTAGCAGGCGCTTCTTCAGGGGCAGGAGCAACCGTGCCTCCGGCATAGGCACTTGCCGAAAAAAGTCCCAGCATAACCGCACAAAGAAAAGATAAACGCATTTTTATTCTCCCGGTAACATCATGACGGACAACAAAAAGATGATGTACCGTTTCCAAACAAAAAGGCAACTTCTTGACCCAAAAAAACTGGATAGATACCCCATGCAGAGATAAAATTGTTGCAGATCTGCAACACCTGACCCACCCAAAGCCTTCAGTACAGCCTTCCCATCAAAACCTTTAATGAGGGGCACGACACAGGGTGCATCATCCAGCCTTCTATCGCCAGCCGGAACAGGATTCAGGCTGTTCACCTATACACGCCACCTTCAGCCCTTTTATCCCGGGCACGCACATCCTTAACTCACCCTGAGGCTCATCTGATAATGATGCAAGGCAGAGGCAACAAAGAACAGCATGTCATCTCCTTCCATATCTTCCAGAACGGTTTCCTCCAGCCTTCCCTTCTTGCCCTGGGCCAGGGATTTCAGGGTGAGCTTGAATAGCTCCGGCCGCGCCACAATCCAGGGATGCACATCCAGATCCAGCAGATCCAGCGCCTGGGGGACAGGTAGCTCTGCCAGAAGGGCGGCTAGAAAAGGCAGATCAAGGCAGGCAACAAACGGTCGTGGCATGGGTATCAGGTCAGAAAACGCTGCAAATGGGTCAGGACGGTATGCAAGAAGGCTGCCTTTTCGGGATGATGGGTCATATCGGTTTCAATTTCCGGAAAAGCCGGAATGGCAGCAGAATGCTCAATCACTCCCAATGCCTGGCGAAACCAGTCTTCCCGATGAGGTGCATCATGGGCATAGTCGGCAAGGCCTAATACCGCCATGGCCTCCTCGGTTGGCAAATTGGCTAGAAGTCGGGCCAGGTATTCCAGTTCTGCCCCATAGCTAAACGGCGAATACATAATAGGAAAGGAATCAGTTCACGGAAAAATGAGCCCGCCAGAGCCAGGGCAATGGCCTGATAAAAAAGGGGCTGCTGTCAGTGCCGCGCTTTTTGTTTCGTTTATTGTCTGACCCGAACAAGGAATGCACAAAAAAACATTTATTTTCAAGGAAACCACCCCAGATAAGTTTATTTTATGATAATTTAGTAACTAATTTATCATAATTAAACACCGGGTTCAACACCTGCCTGCCGGGGTAATCTCCTTTCGGCCTAATCAACTATGGGTATCGGATTTTACCTACGGTTCCACCTGGCAGGGCTGGCTGTACGTGGCCTTTGTGATGGATGTGTTTGCCCGGCGTATTGTGGGCTGGCGGGTCAGCAGCAGCATGCGGACGGACTTCGTACTGGATGCGCTGGAGCAGGCTTTGTACGACCGGCAGCCTGAACCCGGTGCCTTGATCCACCACTCGGACAGAGGCTCGCAATATGTCTCCATCCGCTACACCGAGCGCCTCGCCGAGGCCGGTATAGAGCCCTCAGTCGGCAGTCGTGGTGACAGTTACGACAATGCCCTGGCTGAGACCATCAACGGGCTCTACAAGGCCGAGTTAATCCACCGCCGGGCCCCCTGGAAAACAAAGGAGGCCGTGGAGCTGGCCACGCTGGAATGGGTGGCCTGGTTCAACAACCATCGACTGCTGGAATCGATCGGATATATTCCTCCCGCCGAAGCTGAGGTAAACTACTATCAGCAACTCGCCAAACCGGCTGCCAATGTGACTTGACTTAAACCAAACAGCCTCCACGAAACCCGGGGCGATTCA
>JAGXAQ010000011.1 GCA_018971485.1 Pseudomonadota bacterium
CCCTTTTACACCATAGCCAACATATTGAACCCGCACTTCCTTCCCCCCATGGAAAGTGCAATATGTTTCTGAACTTATACAGTCATGAACTTCAATTAGTCGCGATCAGCTTGCGATTTTAGGTAATTTGCATAGGTAAGGCTTAACCCTTTCTGAAAAGATATTCGAGCGCTCCAACCAAGAGCACATAGAAGGCTAACATCAAGGAGCTTCCTCGGCGCACCATCCGGTTTACTTGTATCGAAAACCATACCTCCAGAAAAGCCAACTGTTCGTTTAACTGCCTCTGCCAATTCTCTAATTGTGAGATCTGTCCCACACCCAATATTAATGAGTGGAATTGACTGCGAACCATCAGAAGAAAGAAGTGAAGAAAATTTTTCGTCTGAAAGATTCATCAAGAACAAACATGCATCAGCCAGATCATCACTATAGAGTAACTCACGGCGAGGATTACCTGTTCCCCAAACCTTCACATTTTTCCTACCTTCTTGTTTTGCTTCATGGAACTTACGAATTAGAGCTGGTAAAACATGAGAATTATTCAAATCATAACTATCATTGGGGCCATAAAGATTAGTTGGCATGGCACAAAGATACCGCGTTCCATACTGGATATTATAGGCCCGACACATTTCAATTCCTGCGATCTTGGCCAGCGCATAGGCCTGGTTGGTTGGCTCCAGAGGGCCAGTCAGAAGGCTTGATTCCTGAATCGGCTGAGGGGCTAGTTTTGGATAAATACAGCTTGAACCCAAAAACATCAGCCGCTTTACACCCTGTTCAAAACTCGCCTGAATCACATGGTTCTGGATATTCAGATTGCTCCGAATGAAGTCAGCAGGATAAGTACTATTAGCGAGTATCCCTCCCACCTTGGCAGCGGCCAGAAACACAAAATCCGGCTTTTCACAGGCAAAGAAACGGGAAACGGCCTGACTGTCCTCAAGGTCCAGTTCAGTGTGTGTGCGCAGGATCAGGTTGGAATAACCCTGTGCCTGAAGTTGTCGAACCAGGGCACTGCCGACAAGACCCCTATGCCCTGCGACATAAATGCGATCCGAAAACCCCATAAAACTATTCATGGAAATCAAATACCCTGTAACCTTCACGGCGGCAAAGTTCGTCCCGTTCAGCAGCTTTCAGGTCTTCACGAACCATCTCTGCAACCAGTTCATCAAAGGATATTTCAGGAACCCAGCCCAGCTTTTCTCGGGCTTTTGTCGCATCTCCCAGCAGTGTTTCAACTTCAGTAGGCCGAAAATACCTCGGATCAACCGCTACAATGGGCCTGCCCTGATGATTCAGGCCCTGTTCCTTGACTCCCTTGCCCTGCCAGTGAATCTCCAGCCCCAGTTCTTTTGCGGCCGCATTCACAAAGTCCCGCACTGAATGCTGTATGCCGGTAGCAATCACATAATCCTCAGGGTGTTTCTGCTGCAGCATCATCCACTGCATGACAACATAATCCTTCGCATGACCCCAGTCGCGAAGGGCGTCAAGATTCCCAAGATACAGGCAATCCTGCAACCCCAGCTTGATCCGGGCCAGAGCCCGGGTAATCTTGCGCGTTACAAACGTCTCCCCCCGCAAAGGAGACTCATGATTGAAAAGAATGCCATTACAGGCATACAACCCATAGGCCTCACGATAATTGATGGTGATCCAGTAGGCATAAAGCTTGGCAGCAGCATAAGGTGAACGGGGATAAAAAGGGGTCGTTTCCTTTTGGGGCACGTCCTGTACCAGCCCATAAAGCTCTGAAGTCGAGGCCTGATAGAAGCGGGTTTTTTGATCAAGCCCAAGAATACGGATGGCCTCAAGCAGCCGTAATGTACCCAGCCCATCAGCATTGGCTGTATATTCCGGTTCTTCAAAGGAAACCTGGACATGGCTCTGGGCAGCAAGGTTATACAGTTCATCCGGCTGCACTTCCTGAATAATGCGGATAAGACTCGATGAATCCGTCATGTCTCCGTAATGCAGGATGAAATGGCGATGCTCGATATGCGGATCCTGGTATAGATGATCAATCCGGTCGGTATTAAACAATGAGCTTCGACGCTTGATGCCATGGACAACATAGCCTTTTTTAAGAAGGAATTCAGCCAGATATGCTCCATCCTGACCGGTAATTCCTGTAATCAATGCCACTTTAGGTTTCATTCCGCTTCCTTTGCATTCCTGTCATGACGTGCACTCTCCTCATTCAGGCAAAGACCTCCGCCTCGGCCAGTCGCTGCCCCATGGTATCTTTGGGGGATAAAATGGGCGGCCCTTCAAGCGGCCACCGGATTCCGATATCCGGATCACTCCACAACAGGCTGCGCTCCGCCTCCTTGTTCCAGTACCGGCTGGTCTTATAAACCATCTGCACCTCTTCTGACAAAGCCAGAAAACCATGTGCAAAGCCTTCCGGGATCCAGAGCATCCAGTGATTCACATCAGAAAGTTCCACACCAAACCACTGCCCGAAAGTGGGAGCACTTTTACGAATGTCCACCACCACATCATAAGCTGCCCCTTTTACCACACGAACCAGTTTGGCCTGAGGCTCCACAATCTGGTAATGCAGGCCCCGCAGCACATGGCGCCTGGAGCTTGAAAAATTATCCTGCACAAAATGAGGGGTTAATCCCGTTTCACGGGAAAAGTCACGCTCATTGAAACTTTCAAAAAAAAATCCCCGATCATCTGAAAATACCTGGGGTTCAACCAGCAATACTCCAGGAAGAACAGTAGAAACCACTTTCATTCACACCCCTCCCGATGTGGGAGACCACTGAACCTGAAAGTCCGATACCGGCCACTGATACAGTCCTTAAGCCAGGTTTCATGGGTTAAGTACCACAGCACGGTTTTCCTGAGCCCGGTTTCAAAGGTCTCTAAAGGCGTCCAGCCCAGCTGGCGCTCTATCTTGTCCGCATTAATCGCATAACGCCAGTCGTGCCCTGCCCTGTCCCTGACAAAGGTTACAAGAGATGCATACCCTGCTTTCGGGCGCCTTTCTGGAGCCATCTCCTCCAGCAGGCCACAAACCAGCTGCACAACCTCCAGATTGGTGCGCTCGTTCCTGCTGCCCACATTATAGCCCTCTCCTGGCTTTCCATGAGCCAGGATTTTGCGAAGGGCATGGCAGTGATCAGTCACATACAGCCAGTCCCGGATATTCTGCCCATCCCCATAAACAGGGAGATTCTGGCCTGTCAAAGCCTGGCCAATCACCAGCGGAATCAGTTTTTCCGGGAACTGGCAGGGGCCATAATTATTGGAGCAGTTCGTGACTATCACCGGTAAGCCATAGGTATGAAAAAATGAGCGGGCCAGGTGATCTGAACCTGCCTTGGAGGCGGAATAAGGACTGTTGGGAGCGTATGGGGTTGTTTCCGTAAAAGGCGCTTCACCGGGCTTTAAAGAGCCATACACCTCATCGGTCGATACATGAATGAAACGAAACCCCTCCTTGTCCGAAGAAGCCATGTCATCCCAATAGCGTCGTGCCTCCTCAAGCAGGTTGAACGTTCCCACGACATTGGTCTGGACAAACACTTCCGGCCCGGCAATGGATCGATCCACATGGCTTTCTGCTGCAAAATGAATGACCGCCCGGGGCTGATACTGCTTGAACAGGCTGCGGATAAAGGGGCGATCAAGGATGTCTCCCCGTTCCAGGACATGCAAGGGATTCTGTTCAAGGCTTGCCAGATTCTGCAGATTGCCTGCATAGGTGAGCTTGTCCAGATTGAGTACCCTGGTACCCACCCTGTTCACCCAGTCCAGTACAAAATTGGAACCAATAAAACCAGCCCCTCCCGTTACCAGTATCGTATCATTCAAAATCAGGCATCCTGTCTGGTGGGCACCCCTGCCCAGGGTTGAATGGATTGCAGCCTAAGCCATTTCCTTCATGCAGGCTTCCAGGTCAGCTTCCCAGGAAACAGGCTTCAAGCCAAAAGTCTGACCGATTTTATCATTAAGAAGCAATGAATTCGATGGACGCTTTGCAGCCCCTGGATATCCTGCAGACGGGATGGGAACAATCCGGGCCACGGAAGTGGTTCTTTTACGGGATAAAACAGACGCTATCTGCTGGGCAAAGCCATACCAGGACACACGTCCGGCCGCACTGAAATGATACAGCCCGGGATCTTGCCGCTGCCGCAGGACGTCCAGGCTCATCCAGGCAATCCTGCGGGCCCACGTTGGAGCCCCCACCTGATCAAACACCACTTTCAACTCGTCTTTTTCCTCCATCAATCGAGTCATGGTCAGCAGGAAATTCTGCCCATGAAGGCCGTAGACCCAGCTGGTGCGGAAAATATAGTACACAGCCCCGCTGTCTTGAACAAGCACCTCTCCCATACGCTTGCTGTGACCATAGGCATTAAGGGGAGCAGGTTCATCTTCTTCCGTGTAGGGTCCCCGTTTCTTCCCGTCAAACACATAGTCTGTCGAATAGTGCACAAAAAGGGCTCCCATCCTTTTCGCTTCCTGGGCCATAAGCCCCGGGACAATCCCATTCAGATGCAGGGCCAGTTCTGTCTCGGATTCAGCCCGATCTACCCAGGTGTACGCTGCGGCATTGATGAGAATATCCGGCTTGACGCTACGAATCGTATCCTGCAGGGCCCGGGTATCCATCAGATCCAGGCTGTCTCGCCCCATGGCCACGACCTCCCCTAGCTGCGGCAGTATCTGCGCAAGCTCCTGACCCAACTGGCCCTGCCGTCCCAGAAGAAGTATCTTCAAAGTGCCATCCTGACTGAATTTAACAAGACCCTGCCCAAACCGGTCCCCTTCATGGCCTGCCCTTTTTAAAGAAATCCTGACCCGGATTATATCTGCCTTGCTCCAGACAGGGAAAAGTGTAATCGAAAAAAGCCTGCCAGGCTAAACCTGATGACATTGTACTGTTCTGAGCCTTGTTACCCTGGCCTATCCTGTCAGGCTGCAGACCCTGCTCCCTTCAGGTCCGGATGCGTTTTTTCAGCTTGACTTTTATCCTGCATTTTCATCCTGTTTTCAAGTCGGCCAAGGCTCAAGGCAAAAGGCTCAAGAAGACAAGATTCAACTCCGGAGCCATCGACCAAACCCGGTTCCTTACAGCACAACCTGCCCCATGCATTCTCCTTAAAAAAATCGCTTCACCGTTGCCTTTCTTGAAGCTAAACTAGTCGAGCCCCTGCGGGTTTATCGGGGCATCACCCCAGGGGATAGCCCATCCGGGATTTAGCGTCTAACCAAAAAGGACAACATCATGTTTGCTGAATTCAAGGCGTTCATCATGCGTGGCAATGTGCTGGATCTATCCGTGGCGGTCATCATGGGCACCGCCTTTGGCGGGGTCGTCAAAACCTTTACTGATGCTATCCTGATGCCTCCGATTGGTCTTCTTCTAGGCAAGACCGATTTTTCCAATTTCTACATCAACCTGTCTGGCCAGAACTATGCTTCCTACTCAGCTGCCAAGGCTGCAGGAGCAGCCGTCATCGGGTTTGGCGTTTTTGCCAACACGCTCATCAATTTCATCATCATTTCCTTTTCCATCTTTTTGATGCTCCAGGCCGTCAAACGCCTTCAGAAAACCCAGCCTGTCGCTGTCACCACCAAACCCTGTCCCTATTGCATCACTGATATTCCGCTTGAGGCTACCCGCTGCCCCCATTGCACATCAACCCTACCTGAAAAAACCTGACGCTGCACGGAGGCGAAAAACACACAACAGTCCAGGCCGCTGCCCACAAACCAGCGATATCTATAAATCAGAAAAAAACAGGATATGCCCTAGAACAATGTGCCTGACATCAAAAGGCTACTGTTCGAGGTTCTTCTTCCTGGCTTCAAATTCCTCATGGTCTATCTCTCCTTTGGCATAGCGCTGCCGAAGAAGATCCACCGCATTGCCCGAACCCTTGTGCCGACAGCAACCCCCCCCGCCTCCTGCCATCTTGACCATCAAAATGATTGCAGCAACAACGAGGCCCCAGAACAGCAGCATACCCGCACCCATCCATCCACATCCACCGTACTGTGTCATCCATCCCCACATCGCGAACTCCTTTCAGATTAATCCAGTCAGGCAAGCAGTCTGCCTGTCCCTCCCGCTCCTCCTGAATGCTACACCCTGGCAGAAGGAAAACTGCCCTGTTTCGCCAGGACCCTTGCCCGGTCTTTATTGCCTTATCCTATCCAGGAGGATACCATATACACATGACACCTCATACCTCCCATCCGGATATCATCAAACGCCTGAAGCGGGCCGAAGGCCATCTCAGGAGCATTATCGACATGCTGGAACAGGATCGTGGATGTCTCGATATTGCCCAGCAGTTACAGGCTGTCGAAAAGGCCATCTCCAGTGCCAAGAAAACACTGGTCCATGATCATATCAACCATTGCCTGAACCAGGCTGTCCAGACCGACACCAAAAGTGCCACTGATGCCATTGAAGAATTCAAGGAGATTACAAAATATCTCTAAATAGCCCTCTATGCCTTTTTCCAATGAGATGAATTTATCTGATGATACCTTCTGACCCTGCCCCTTACCATGATTTAGGTCACCGACACGTGTTTCTCGGCGAAAACCATGAAAAAAACGAGCGCAGAACCTGGACTGTCATCTATCTATGCGGCTTCATGATGTTTGCTGAAATCATGGGTGGTCATTTTTTTGGCTCGCTTGCCCTTATTGCAGATGGCCTGCACATGTCCACCCATGCAGCAGCTCTCTTGATTGCCGCCCTGGCCTACTCCTATTCCAGACGCCATGCCGAAGATACCCGGTTTGTCTTTGGTACCGGAAAAATGGGAGATCTGGCCGGCTTCACCAGTGCCATCGTGCTCGCCCTGATTGCGGTCCTGATTGGCTATGAAGCCATCGGGCGCTTCTTGCACCCTATCCCCATCCATTTTAATGAAGCCATCCCGATTGCCATCATGGGGCTCATTGTCAACCTGACCAGCGCCTGGCTCCTCAAGGGTACCCCTCATCATCATGATCACGGGCATACCCATCATCCTGCTCCTGCCGCACATCCGGCCTTTTCCACACCGTTTGGCCTGATGAGGCTCGAGATTTTCGAAGAAGGTGTCCCGCCTCGCTTTCGTCTTTACGCTCACGGCAGTTCAGTCCTGCCAGATACAGCTTTTGTTGAAATCCAGCGCCCGGACGGACAACAGCACCAGTTTGCCCTTCAGGATAAAGGGGACTACCTGGAATCCACCCATAGCATTCCAGAGCCCCATGAATTCAAGGCCATCTTGCATCTGGGCGCATTTGAGCACCAAAGCATTTTTGAAGAACCCAATCACAATCACCCACATGGCCCTTCTACCCCCACACCTTTGGCCGCTCACCGGGATAACAACATGTATGCCGCCTACATCCATGTCCTGGCAGACGCCGCTGTTTCCGTGCTCGTTATTTTCGGGCTGATTCTGGCCCGGACCTTTGGCTGGTTATGGATGGATCCCCTGGTTGGCCTCATTGGTGCACTTGTCATCACCAACTGGGCTTATGGCCTGTTACGCTATACGGGCAGCATTTTACTGGACATGAACCCGGATCCGGCCTTAAGCCAGACTATCCGGGACACAGTTGAAACCGAAGGGGACGAGATTGTCGATCTACATCTGTGGCGGCTGGGACCAGGCCACATGGGAGCCATCGTCAGCATTCTGACCCACCGGCACCATGATGTCCATTTCTATCATGACAGGCTGGATTCATTACCTCCCCTGTCCCATGTTACAATAGAAATCAGGACAGGGCGCCTTTAAGCCTGCTGCATGATCAATGGACATTGTCCACTCCGGGCAGATAGCCATAACGGTGGCAGTTGGCCCATGGCTTCGTCGTCAAGGCAATGATCCCTACGCTGTTCAGGCCTGCAGGCAAATACGGCGCAATGAAATGGTCCTGCTCACGCATCACCATGGCAGTGCCTGACATCACCACGCGGGATTGACCTGATAAGGAATGCCTTTCACGTGTCTTGAAAAAAACAGGGGCCAGATGGTTCATCAACCGTCCAACTACCAGCGAATAAGGCAAGCAAATGACCGGCGCACCCTTAAAAACAGGCTGCATGTGTCGGGTACGGTTTCAAGGAAAACGCCAATGGAGTCGGCATGATCAATGTATTAAGAGCAGGAGGCGTCCGGCTGACCTGTTAAAACAGGCAACCCGATCCTGCCTGTAGCAGCAAGAACCCACCAGGCTGGCCCGGGACTGGCCTATGCCTCTTCGGAAGCCATACCTGCATCCCTAGGCTGGACAACAGGGCCTGAATCCCTGCTCGGCCTGCGACCTTGTCCAGACTCGTATCAATATCCCGCCTGTCCCGCGCTTCCGACAATCCAGGGTGATTCAGCAAGCCACTGCCCAAGCAGTGGGCCTGGCTGCGGGCGGCCAATGAAATATCCCTGAACCCCATCGCAGTCAAGTGCACCCAATGCATTCAGCACATCCCGGGTTTCCACCCCTTCAGCCACCACCGTCATTCCAAAATTATGTCCCAGATCAATAACCGTGCGCACGATCATGGCATCTTTCGGATCACTGAGCATATTGGTCACAAAAGACTGGTCTATCTTGATTTCATTCACTGGCAGTTGCTTGATGCTGGCAAGCGAGGTATAGCCTGTACCGAAATCATCAATGGACAGGGCCACTCCCATCTGGCTTAAAGCCAGAAGATTCTCCTTCGCCCGCTGTGGATCCAGCACGATAGCACTCTCGGTTACTTCCAGCATCAATTGTTCCGGCCGGGCTCCGGCGGCCTCAATTGCCTGGGCAATCATTTGAAGCAGACGGGTATCATGCAAGGAACGCGCGGACAGGTTGACACTCATCTTGACCTGCATCTGGCTATGGCAGAGCTCCTGGCAGGATTTCAAGGCTTCAATCACCACCCACTCGGTCAAGGGCCCAATGAGGCCTGTCTGTTCTGCCACAAGAATAAACCGGCTAGGGAGAATCAGGCCATGACGCGGATGCTGCCATCGAACCAGGGCCTCACATCCCGTAATGCGACCAGTCCTGATGTCAAGTTTTGGCTGAAAATAAAGACGCAGCTGGTTCTGTTCCAGCCCATCCCGCAATTCTGCCATGAGCCCCAGCCATTCCGGACTCTGGGGACTAAACCGGGGGCTGTAAATGGTATAGTCGCTGGCAAGCCCTTTGGCCCTGTAGAGGGCAATATCCGCCCGCTGCATCAACACATTGGCCGAATCTGCATGTTCAGGCATAAGAGCCACCCCCATGCTGGCTTCTACCGCAATCGGGATGTTATCCATCATAAAAGGGACATCCAGGCTGTCATGAAGCGCCCGGATTACAGGGTCAATCGCCTCATGGGAGGCCAGATGGGGCAGGAGAATTCCAAACTCGTCGCCCCCAAGCCTTGCCACCGTATCCGAGGGAAGCAAGGCCTGTCTTAAGCGCACACCGACCTGCTGCAGCAGATCATCCCCATAATCATGGCCTAGCGTATCATTGACTTCCTTGAAGCGATCCAGATCCATCAACAACAGGGCGACCAGATGTTCATCACGTAAGCCGGCCTGTACCGCTTCTTCAACCTGTTCCAGGAAACGCGCCCGGTTCGGAAGCTGGGTCACCGGATCCACATAGGCCAGATGATGCACCACCGCTTCTGCCCGCCTGCGCTCTTCTCGAATCTGCGCTTCACGCAATTCCCGGTCGACTGCCGGAACAAGCCGCTTGAGATTGCCTTTCAGGATATAATCATGCGCCCCGGATTTCATGGCCATCACGGCCCGGTCTTCCCCGATGGTTCCGGATACAATGATAAAAGGCAGATCCAGCCCGGTACTGCGCAACAGGGCCAGCGCATCAAACGCATTGAAGTAAGGCATGCTGAAGTCAGAAAACACGATATCCCAGGCGCTGTCAAACAGTTCCTGTTTCATGGATTCAGCCGTCTGGACCCTGGCATGAACCGGCTCATATCCACCCTGTTGCAACTCCCGGAGCAACAAGGCCGCATCATCATCGGAATCCTCGACAATCAGGGCACGAAGAGGTTTCATGCTCACGCTCCTACACGGATGGAGCCGGTTCATTCAGCACCAGCCAATAAAGGCCGAGTTGATGAATGGCTTCCATGAACTGGCTGAAATCAACGGGCTTACGGATATAGCTGTTGGCGCCAAGGCGATAACCGTTAATGATATCCTGTTCTTCCCTTGATGAAGTCAGAATCACGACAGGCTGCAAACAGGTGCGCGAATCGGCCCGGATACGCTGCAAAACACTCAGCCCGTCAATTTTAGGAAGTTTGAGATCCAGCAGCATCAGCGCTGGAAGGGGATTGGCGGATGCATCCGGCCCAAAAAAATAGTCCAGGGCCTGCTGGCCATCCCGCGCCACCCTCACCTCATTCAGGATATTGTTCTTTTGCAACGCCCGAAGTGTCAAGGCTTCATCATCCGGATTATCCTCGACCAGAAGAATCACTTTCTGACTTGCCAGGTTCATGTACCCTCTCCTTTCATGTGGCCGGGCCATCCAGCTCCTTCCGGGCCGGGCAGCGTAAAATAAAAAACAGCCCCCTGATTCACCTGCCCTTCAGCCCAAACCTGACCTCCATGACGATGGATAATCCGCGCAACCGTTGCCAGGCCAATGCCGGTTCCAGGAAACTCGCTTGCCAGATGCAGGCGCTGGAATGCACCAAAAAGCTTGTCCACATAGGCCATGTCAAACCCTGAACCATTGTCACGCACAAAAAAATCCACACGCCCATCCGCTCCGGTTCTGGCTCCGAACTCAATGCGGGCTTCCGGGACACGGGAGCTGAATTTCCAGGCATTGCCAAGCAGGTTGACCAGGGCAATCCGGATGAGCTTGGCATCCCCCTGGGCACTCAGGCCTGGCTCCACCTTGAGCCGGATGCAGCGCAAGGGCTCAGTCCTTTGCAGTTCATCAAGGACTTCCTGGGCCAGGGCGCTTAAATCAACCACCTCACGCTGCATATCCGCCCGTGTAATGCGCGACAGAACCAGTAAATCATCAATGAGCTGCCCCATATGCTGGGTCGCTGCCCTGACCCGTTTAAGGTAGCCCATGGCTTCTTCATTCATCAAGGAGCCATAATCCTCAAGCAGCGCCTGGCTGAACCCGTCGATGGAACGAAGTGGGGCACGCAGATCATGGGATACGGAGTAACTGAATGCCTCCAGCTCCTTGTTCGCCACGTAAAGTTCCTGTGTGCGCTCTTCCACCTTCACTTCCAGGCTGGCATTGAGCTGACGGATATCCTCCTCAATAAGCCTGCGCTCGGTAATATCCTGAAACGAACCGCTGACCTTGACCACCTGGCCATTTCTGACCGAAGGCTCTCCTATCGTCCTGACCCAGCGATGATGCCCCCTGGCAGTCACAATCTCCAGCTCCAGATCATAAGGTTTGGCCTCTTCAATCGCTGCCTTCACCGCAGCTTCAATACGGGCCCTGGAGTCTCCCACATAAAAGTTTATACCTGATTCCACGCTGATGGGATCCCTGGGATCCATCTCATGAATCCGGGCAACCTCCTCTGTCCACCTGGCTTCAAGTGTCCCCGGATCAAACTCCCAGCCCCCAACCTTCGCCATCTTGCCCACCAGCGTCAAGAACCGATCCTTTTCCTCCAGGATCTGCACGGATCGCTCTACCTCCTCCGCCCGTCTTTGCAAGGCTTCAGCCATGTCATCCATACTTTGGGCCAGCTGGCCAAATTCATCCGGAGTGTGGGGCAGACAGGTACGGGCACCCAGATCACCTTTTCCCAGGCGGCGCGCAGCCTCTATCAGGGCTTCAACCGGGCCTAACAGCAGTCTGCGGGCATTGATCCACACAAGGGCTATCATCAGTACCGTCAACAGCAGCATCAGGATGATGGCATGTAAGAGCAGGGTATCAGCCGGCCCATAGATACTCCGAAGCGGCAGGCCCAGACTCACATCAACCTGTTCCGGACCGTTCGAAAAGATACGCCGGAACACATAAAGCCGCCGGACTCCATCCAGACCCCTGGCCTGGAGGCTTCCCTTTTCCGGATTCGCCAGAATGGCGCGAATAAGGGGATTATCCGGAACCAGTTTACCCACCCATGCCTTTGGGTTGGGTTCATATGCCAGAACCATGCCCTGCTGATTGACCATAAAAAGAGTGGTTCCTGCAGGCAGGGTGACCGTCCTGAATAACACCTGCGTCAGCAGGTTAGGGTTCAAGGCGATAAAGACAACGCCTTCGGGCTCTCCTGCTGCATTCAAAACCGGGGTCGCCAGATTGATGCCCGGCTGCCCGCTGATCCGCCCTATCTGGTAGCCGCCAACAACAAATCCCCTGCTTTGCAGCGCCTCACGAAAATAAGGCCGATCAGCCAGGTTCAGCCCAGGCTGCACCGCCAGGGCACTGCATCGGACCGTTCCGTCAAGATTGATGACACCCATATTGGTGTAATTGGAATTTTTCTGCCTGATAGCTGCAAGCGTCCTGTTGCACAGCCTGGCCCAGGCGGGACGACGAACAACAGGCAGCTGGGCAAAATTGAAGAGCTGCTGGCGGGTAAACTCAATCAGGTTGGTCTGCTCCAGCGCAGCAGCCTGAACCAGCAGGCTGGCATTGTGAAGGGCATATTGCTTGGCCTGCTGGCGAATCTCGAAAACAGAATAGGCAATGAAGCTGTAAACCGGCACAAGAATGAGCACCAGCAACATGACAAGCCTGGCCCTCAAAGGGATGACATCCTTTACCCCCTTACCGTAAAACAGGTTGAGAATCCTGTGCAAGAGTCGTTCACCTTAATTAGAATTAGGGTTATACAGGTGGATAGTGTCCTATCAAATATACGCGCGAATTTAGACAAATACAATTCAGGTTTAAGCCTTTTTCCCTTGATTCAGCAAGAAAATTCTAGTCTGTGTTTATCTGTCAATCCCTCTTTTTCAGGGCCCGCCCCTCCTTTGTTCCAAATTGATCTTTTAGAATGCTCGGTGCACAATGCGTAGAACTTGTCGGAGACCCTCCGATTATTTTTTAACCCGACTTCATTCAAACACCATGACCTTGATCCAGATCAGCGCATCCAGATTGACCAGACGACCCTGCCCCCTTTTCCATACCCTGCCTCCCGGCTGCCAGTTATCAAGGAAGCCAAATTGACCGACCGGCAAAAAGACCCTGCCCAGGCATTTTTATCAGCCCAGGTCATGTGGCAGACCTACAGCGTTACCCGGCAGGATCGGGAAAGACACAATGGCCACAAGGGGGCCATTGTCTGGCTTACAGGTCTTCCAGGTTCAGGCAAGACCACCCTGGCCCGTACGGTTGAACTCAGGCTTCATCACATGGGGTTTCATACCATCGTGCTGGATGGAGACAATGTCCGTCACGGACTATGTGCTGATCTTGGATTTTCCGCGCAGGATCGCAACGAAAATATCCGCAGGATAGGCCAGACGGCCAAACTGTTTCTTGAAGCAGGGATGATTGTCATTGTTGCTTTCGTCTCCCCGCTTCGAAAGGCACGGGATGAGGCCAGGTCTGCCGTCGCTGCAGAAGATTTTTTTGAAATTTACTGCAACTGCCCGGTATCCACCTGCAAGAAGCGGGATCCAAAAGGACTTTATGCCCAGGCAGAAAAAGGACTTATTACGGATTTTACCGGCATATCGTCCCCATACGAACCCCCTCTTGCACCAGACCTGGTACTCAGGACCGGAGCCGAGCCCGTTGACCAGTCTGCGCAGCAGCTGATTGACTATCTGCTCAACCAGGGCTTAAAACCTCCCAAATCTCCCTAGGCCCTTTTTTTCATGACAAATGCATAAATATGATCAAGAATAAAACCCGGGATGGCGAGGTTGAAACAAAAAGGCGGATACGGTTGAACAGGGCACGCTACTGAAACAGGACGCTGCTATCCAGCATGGGCCATGCTGGATGCCCAGCCGGTCCAGGCAGCGCATAAACAAGGATAAGAAATGGCCTTGCTCAAACGGGGCCCCATTGATTCAGACAGGCAAATCTTGCACAAAACGGCCCATATCATGGAAAAGATAATGCTGTGATTACCTTTGAGCTCATTAAAAACATAGCCCTTCTGGTTGCCCTGGTGGTCATCTACCCTATTTCTGTGTCCCGCTCCCAGAGCAGCACACTCTCCCACAAACTGCTCTTTGGCGTACTTTTCGGGCTGACTGCCATATTCGGCATGATGACTCCTGTCCACTATGGACAAGGGGTGATTTTTGACGGCCGCTCTGTCATCCTGTCTGTAGGCGGGCTCATTGGCGGGCCTTTCGTTGCCCTCACAAGTGCCTGTATTGCAAGCCTCTACCGGATCCGGCTGGGAGGAGCAGGCGCTTTTGTGGGAGTGGCTGTCATTCTGGCCTCATCCGCACTGGGGGTCCTGTTTCACTACATCAAAAAACAGTCTGGGAACTATCTGGGGGTCCTCCCCCTGCTTGGATTCGGATTGCTTGTCAATCTTGTCATGATGGGGTTTTTCCTGCTCTTACCCCACGATATCGGTTTTCAGGTCATCAACCAGATGGGCTGGAACATCCTGTTGGTCTATACAGCCGCCACAGTGCTCATCTCCCTCATGTTTGAAGACTACGAAGAAAAGGACAAGAGCCATCATCACCTGGAGCGACTGGCCTACTATGACTCCCACACCGCGTTACCCAACCAGACCCTCATGCTTGGCCACCTTGAGCAATGCCTGTCCCCCGGCCAGATTAAGACGGATCAATATGCCTTAATCATCCTCAATCTGGATCGTTTTAAAAAACTCATTGATGCACGGGGCCATGAATATTCGGAACGCCTGCTGCTCATCGTGGCAAGACGCCTGTCCGAAGTACTCGACAGGGACGATTTTCTGGCCAAGCTGGCCGGGGATGAATTCACCCTTATCCTGCACACCAGGCCATCCGAACCGGGATCCATCCGCCTGATGGCCCAGAAAATGGCCAGCCGCGTGCATGAAATCCTGAAGCTTCCCCTGCAGATGGATACAGAATCCATCAATATTTCCGGAAGCATGGGGATCACCATTTTTCCGCTCAGTGAACACGACAGGCCCGGCGACATTCTCCAGCGGGCCAACCTGGCCCTGAGCATGGCAAAACATCATGGGGGCAACCAGACCATCGTGTTCAACCCATCCATGACCAACCAGGCTGAACAGAGTTTCACCATCGGCAATGAACTGCACAAGGGCATTGCGAACCAGGAACTGCGGCTGCACCTGCAATCCCAGTTTGATGCCGCCGGCATCCTGGTGGGTGCAGAAGCCCTGGTACGCTGGCAACACCCTGAACGGGGCCTTGTTCCACCGGCATCCTTCATCCCGATTGCTGAAGAAACAGATCTCATCGTGGAAATCGGGGAATGGGTCCTAACGGAAGCCTGCAGGGTCCTGGCCCGAATCCACCCTATCAATCCCAGCATCAAGATTTCCGTCAATATCAGCCCACGCCAGTTCCGCCAGGCCGGTTTTACCCGCCTGGTCCAGAAAATCCTGGCAGAAACAGGGGCAAACCCCCGCCGCCTGACGCTGGAAGTGACAGAAAACCTGCTCATCAATGATTTTCAGGATATCCTGGCCAAGATGCAGGAACTGGTGTCCTGGGGCATCCGGTTTTCGCTTGACGATTTTGGAACCGGCTATTCCTCACTGGGCTACCTCAAACGGCTGCCCATACAGGAAATCAAGATTGACCGCTTATTTGTGCAAGAAGCCCCCACCAATCCGGATGATGCCGCCCTGGTTGAATCCATTCTGGCTGTAGCCCGCCACATGAAACTTGATGTCGTGGCCGAAGGGGTGGAAACCCAGGCCCAGTTCGACTTTCTCAACGCCCGGGCAGACATGTTTCACCAGGGCTACCTGTTTGACAGGCCGGAAGCATCTTCCAGCTGGCTGCAGCATTATTTCAGCATCAATGATGTCCCTGATCCTTCCTGAATGCCCTTTCACCTGAAAAAACATCCCCATCCGGACTTCTATCCGTTGACATCTTTTCCTTACCCCTCCTTGTCATGAAAAACCAGGACAGTCCCTTTTCTGCCTACGGGTGGGTATCGGTCTTCACACATCCATAGGCAAGACCCCGCGTCCAGACATAAGACGTCCAGGCATATCCTGGTGCGCTCAGTTCCCCGTCCCAGACCTCATTCATCACCTGGCCATTGTCCGGTCGCACATAATCATAAAGAAGCACTATCGCATCATTCGCATCCGCGCATGAAACAGGTGCGGCCGATACAGCCAGCTGTGCCGGCTGGGTGCTCATGGAGACAAGGCCATAGCTTCCATTGCCAACATAGGTCCCGGAAAATGCCACCTTCCCCCAGGGGACAATAAACCAGGCAAAAGGGGCACTGCCCAGCTGGCTCACCCCGGGTCTTGGAGACTTGCTCCAGCTCGAACAGGCGCCCAGATATCCCGTGCAGTCCCACGATGACACAATGACCCAGCCTCCCGTAACGGGAGATACCCCTTCGACATAGCCAGCATAATTGGTTGCCGCCTCACAGGACAACGCTGCCCGAATCATAAGCCCTGTCAGCAATACCCACCGGATGGCCCGTTTCATGTCTTTGCCCTGTTTTCCCTGTCCCTTAAGGCAAGAAGGACGAATAGGTATCTGCCTTGACACAGACATACTCATGACCCGCCCTAACCCAGGCTGTACCGGTATAAACCGCATCCACAGGCTGCGTACTGTCCTGGCGGACATAGCCTTCAACCGGCATCATGGCCTCATCTACCGAACCACACTGCACCAGGGTATCAGGCTGCCCCGACTCATCCAGATCATCAGGACCATTCACCTGGTAGCTGCCCTGTCCCAGGGGCAGCCCCGCAAATGAAACATCCCCGAAAGGGGTGATGTCATACAGACTGGGATAATCTATGCCACGCTCGCACGAGTGCCCGCAATACCGGGTTGAAACAAAGCCCGGGCGCACCAGGATAATGGCATAGCCTCCTACGACCCTGGCAAACCCCGGGGAATACCCGTTATAGCCTTCTGCAGCCTTTGCCAATACAGGACACAATCCCATCCAGAGCCACAGCAGGCCACATGCTTTTATCCCGTTTAACATCCGTTCTCCTCCAGACCTGTCTCAGTCATCAGTTCGTGTCAGTATCAACACAGACATAGCCATGCCGGGAAGGAACCCATCCGGATCCATCAAACACCCTGTCCATGATTTGCAGGGTATCGGCACGACCGTACCGCGCCAGTACAATCTGGGCTTCATTAGCCCCACAGGATACAAAAAGCCCGGGGCGACCCGAGTCATCGGTGCCATCGGTTCCCCACACACGATAACTGCCCCCGCCTTCATAGACTCCCGCCTCGTTAAGGGCCACATCACCATACAGCAGGATATCGTAGCTTGTGGGCACATGGATGGAAACGCACCCCCTGGAACCACACTGGTAGCGGACGAACCCTGGCGCATGAACGGCAATGGTGTACCCTCCTGCCACAGGAGAGCCACCTTGCTGATAGCCTCCGTAATCATTCCTTGCCTGAACCGGCACCGGCTGCAGGCCAAGCCGGATGAGCGCCATCACAACCAGGAAACGAGCTTTCGCCTTCCTATCCATGACATTCCAGTGCCGCCACATAGGTATACCGGTTAGCCGGCAGGCCATTGACCGTGTCATGCCGCCAGTTGAATACCTGGCTGGTGGCAAACGGGTCAATGATATTATCAAGATAGGCCTCGCAATCGTTTTCCTGGCCCGCTGACAAGAAAACCGACTTGCTGAATGGCTGGACTGGCGAAAGCGCTGACGTGCTAAACCGGTTGATCAGGATATGGGCATCACTGCCAGACCGGTAGACATAGCGATCGACATTTTCCTGAAGCTCATAGCCAATCCGGCCTGTTTCGCTGAATGTCGCCCGCCCGGCAGGATAGATAAAAAACAGGTCCCGGGCCTTTTTCCAGCTTCGGCTGTCCACGCTTACCCCAAGCTTTGCCACTTCATCCACACCCCCTTGCCCATTCGGCAATTCGCTCCAGGCAGGCTGCACCTGCTCGACTACATCGACCAGCCCCATCATGGCGCCGTATTGATTCACCAGCGTCCTGATGTCCGGAGCATTCCTGGGGCAGCCTGGATGGCTTGACTCATCCATCAGGCACGCAAGACTCCAGCCTGGCTGGGCTGTAACCCCACCCAGAATACGGGGGGCATCAAATGCACCCCCCGTATCCTTGTGCATCCAGCCCGTCATGGGTTCAAACGAATCATTGACCACAATCCAGTCCAGATAACCTGCCCGGGCATAGGCAAACTCCTGGGGCAGCCCGCTCATCACCGCACGGGGCGTATACAGGGCATAAAGGATCGATGGCTGTTCAGGAATCAATCGTGGATCACCATAAAGGGTACGGCTGTTTTCATCCAGGGCCATGGACCACACCAGATGCAGCGGATGCGGATTGCCTGCAACATTCACTGTCTCATCATAACTGAACCAGCCAAAAGCAATGCCATGGGAGTGCATGTAGGCGCCCAGTTGCCTAGCCAGAGGCCCGGCCTCATGATCCAGGCTAAACCGGGCCTCGGCCAGAAGCGTGGCCTCGTTCATGCCATCCGGGTAGGATTGCACCGCTATCCCGCCCAGAAGCTGGGGTTGGGCCAGGATCCGGCCTCCTGTATCCAGGCTGTAGCCGGACGCCAGTACATCGGCAGAGGCTATCCTGGCAAAAAACGTGGATTGGCCCTGAACAACCACCTGGCTCATCACAAGTGTCTTGTGGCTCAGGGCCAGTCCATTCGCCCAAACAGATTGCCCTAGCATCAGGCTCAGCACCATAATTCCGCCCCATTCTGCCTTCTTGGGCATCCTGCCTCCTTTCTGCGCCACTGGGCTAGTGCACCGGGTACACCGGGCGGGGAACCTCTTCTGGCAAAACCGGCAGCAGACGGGATCCTTCCATTCCAGGCGGGGGCGTAAAAGGTGAACGCGGGGGATGCCTTCCTGAGTGACGGGCTAAAGGCCACCCTATGGTCCTGGAGATAATGGAAGGCCTTGCCTTTAAGCCCAGCCGGCGGCCTCCGATAGTGACTGAATCAGGCCCCATCACCGTCACAGCCTGGCCTTGGTACAATCCGCCTGTGCGAACAAACCTTGTCACTCCGGAATCAGTCAGTACAGCAACATTCTGCCCCCTACCCTGGATGATGGCATCAAGGGTTGGCCCCTGATGAGACGGGGTATTCTGAATCAGCTGAGTCTTGGGATTGAACCGATCCCGGACCGGTTTTTTTCGCGCCAGATGCAAAAATCCACGAGATGGAGCCAGCCGTTTCCTGCTTCGCCGAAACCTTCTTACCAACGGAGGCTTTTGCAGCCTTGTCCCATAAGGATTAAGCCCCGCCTGCTTTCTGATTGCAGCTTTTAACTCGGCCTGCCTTGCCTGCTGCTCCAGAATCCGGGTCTGCAGCCGGGCCCTGTCAAGCAGGCGCTCCTCGGCTTCATAGCCAAGAGGGGTACCCGTCAAGGGATTGATCCTGGATACTCCCTCCACCTTCCGCTGTGCTGACCCTGCCAGCGCACCGGAAACGGGCTGGGCCCGAAGGGCCACCCACACGGCAGACATCAGGATAACCAGAACCATCTGTTTGAAACAAATCAACATCATGTCTCCTTAAAACTGGGATACAGCCGTCTCAGCCAGAATCACCCCACCCGGGAGGATCGTCTGGATCCTCGCTGTATAAGGGGCCACAGCCCTGTCCGGCCGGGTATTGGCCGGTGATCTCACCGCATTGGAACAATTGTCCACTGTCATGACCTGACCATAGGCATCCGTTACATCAGTCCGGCTTAACCCTAACAGGACCTGTGGATTGGCCCCATCCGGACCCGTCAGGGGCAGGGGCGCCAGACAGCCGCTTGAGGGCATTGTTCCGCCCTGATCCCATCGACCGGGATTGGGTCCGGTCGATGCAAAATAGTCAATGGCCACATCCCGGGAAGGATCCATTTCATACCGCGTGGCAAAATAGTCCTCCATGGCCCTAACAATACGGTTCATCCGCAAAACAGTCAGACGGAAGTGGGCGAGGGCCAGGGCAAAACCATCCACCCGGATACCTGTATCATCTCCGCATAAGAACAGCTGCCCGGTTGCCGCATCCAGATAGGTATGACAGCGTCCTGAATCCAGGTGTCCGTTTGCACCTGCGGAAACCAGGGCCACATCATGGTAGTCCAGCTGGACTCCATCCACCCTCTGAAACAGTCGGGGCGTCACCAGGACACAGAAGGGTTGATGGTAGCCATCCTGATAGAGCGTCGTGGCAGAGCGGCTGGAAAAGGCTGCAACCGGCAAGAAACTGGCTGCCGTGGACGTGCACCGCCCTGATCCATCCGCAGGCGAAGGCATCACTACCCCCTGCAGAAAATCCAGACGTGCCCCGGCCTGCCCATCCACGCTCAGGGAAGACTGGTCATAGGCCGCGCTCAAGGTCCCGGCCAGCTCCCTGAGCCGGGTCTCATTCTCTTCAGCCTGCCTAAAATGTACCCACGGCATAAACGTATTCCCCAGAACAGTTGTCAGAAGGGCAATAATCATCATGCTCACTGCCAGCTCAAGCAGCGTGAAGCCCCGAAGGGCATGAATCGGTCGGCTCATCTTTCTCCAGTCTGCAACAGGGCCTGCTTTAGTTGTTCACGATCATGGGCCAAACCCTCGGCGGCCTCAGCTGACAACCGCCCTTGCCCAACCGGTTGCCTCAGGATCCAGTGCTGCATGATTTGACCCTCCTGAGGCCTGATGAGCCATTGGGACAAAATGGCAGTCAGGCTCAAAACCAGAAGATGCCGTGCCTCATCCTGGTCCTGCTGCGCATAAAAACCCACCACCTGATCAAGAGCCTGCCGGCTGCCGGCTGCATGCAGGCCGGCGAGCACCAGACCCCTGGCATTCACGTCGTACAGGACGGCCTGCATCATGGCATTTGAGCGGATTTGTCCTGTCACCAGAATACCGGGATCCTCACGCCCTGATCCGGCAAACGCTGCCGCAGGACCCGGGAAGGAATCTTCCCTCTGTTTTTTCACAACACGACTGCGACGAGAGGGCACCTGGTATTCAACCGGATCCTCCAGGATCAGGACATGGGCATTTCGACTGCGGTTGATATGGCCCACACCAGCAGTCAGCGTCCTGGATTTACCTGAACCTACAGGACCTGCAACCGGAACCTGCCCCCGGGTCCTGCCAAAAAACCGGAGTGCCTCGTCAGGCAAACCCGGATCCATCCAGTCCGGAACAACCCGAAAAGCTCGCCTGATCGACAGGCAGGAATAGGCATGAGGGCCATAAACCGACAGATGGCAGCGCAGGCGAAAGCGCGCCTTGCTCAAGAAAAAATCAAGCCCTGCCTGGCGCAACTGCAGGGTATCGGGCACACCCGTAGAGGCTGCATCCGGAACGTTTGTAAAATACCTATCAGTATCAAGCACTTCAAGCATGGTTTTGCCATAATGTTTTAGTTCACTTGGTTCATGCACCCCAATCCGGTCCTGTACCGCCAGATGGATATCAGTGACATGAGACTCTTTCAGGATGTCTGTTACCGTGGATTCAGGCATATGACCTCGTCTACATGGGCTGGGTTGCCACTATCCTGAGCACCCGGTTCCAGGGGGTCACCGACTGGATGGACAGGCTAAAAGGAGGAGCAGCCCGACTGTCGCCAGCCCCGCCCACTTCAATCTGTCCTCCCCATGCATCCCATTCATCCAGCCGGCCCATCCCGGCCTGCCCGGGCAGATCCGTGTCCACCAGCGGCACGGCAAAATTCAGGCAGGCTGGCTGGGTCGAGGCGGCATCGCTGCATCCTTGTCCGAGAAAATAATTGATGTGCTCCCGATGATCCGCATCGCGCAATTCATCCGACTTGAACATCTCCTCCAGGAAGAGCGCATCCTTTTCAAGAACCTGGCGGGTCTGTCTTACCTTGGCAAGCTCTATGCCTTGTCCATTCACCAGTGCATAGGCCCTGGCTGATCCGGGCTGAAACTGCCCTGTGGCCGGGTCCAGCCGAGGCGCGTTTCGTGCTCCGCCAGGAATCCAGACAGCCAGAACATGATAGGCTATCCCGCCTTGCTGTATCCGGTTGCTGGAAGCTGCCATCAGATCCCATTTCAAGGGCAGCCCCAGCCGGGGCAGAAGACGCTTCATCCCTGCAGGCGCAAGGACACGGTCAATTGCGCCTGCATGATGGATATACCATTGGGTGAGGCTGTCCTGGACCTGCCTCAGGTAGCCCGCCTGCCTGCTGGCCAGGCGAACCTTGTCCTGATAGGTATCCAGCAGGTTTTCCGCCAGAACCCATGATGTCACCGCCAGCAGGACCAGGACGAGAAACCCGGACAGGACGAACCCTTGCTGACAAATACCCGTGCGGCAGTTTTTGTGATCAGGTCGCATACCCTACTGCTCCAGGTCAACCAGATAATCGAAGCTGCCGACCGTGGATCCCCCCGATCCTGGAACAGCCCGGCACTTACCCGAGGTAAAATCAGCCGGAATTGTCCTTGAGCCGGTGCAGTCCTCAATGGCTGCCGTAATCATCGCATCCGGGACATTGTGGGCCCGCAGGAAGTAGGTCGAGCTGAACCCGGGCTGGGATGTATCCCGTTCCAGGGAAACCGTCACACCGGCAATGATGTTGTCCACCCGGGCTTCCCCTGCTGCATCCACTGGAAAAGGCTTGATATAGGGGCCCTGCCAGGCGGTATAGGCCACCCCGCAATATGTGTTGGATGGAATTTCATCCACGCCGGGGTCATAAAGCCCCGCCAGAACGCGGGTATAGCAGTTATTGTCCGATTTCATCCGGATAAGGGCATCCCCCATCGAATTCATGTAACTATAAAGGGCGACTGCTTTTGATTTATTTCCCGAATGAATAAACAGGATCGATGCAATCAGGATGGACAGGATGGAAATGACGACCGCAAGTTCAACCAGCGTAAACCCATCCTGTCCATAACTGCCTCTCGCCTGGCCTGACTTTGCCATATCGCCCTTTCTGGTTATGCTACACATTGTTCAATGACACACTGACAATCGGGTAATAGGTGGCAAGAAAAAAAAACAGCACCATCGCCCCCATGCCCAGAATGGACAGGATTTTGGCAAGATCGGTCAATTGCTCGGCCAGCAGCACCACTTCCTCTTCCAGATCCCGTGCCATATCCCGTAACGAAACCGCCAGGCTGCCGCTTTGTTCAGCAGCCTGGATTCCTGCCACGATAAAATCAGGAAAACCTGATGATTCAACCGCTTCATCCAGATGGATCCCGCCTTGCAGCAAGCGGGACAAACGATAAAATGCCAGACGGGTCCTGTCATGAAGACTTGCTTCGCCTAGTGTGCTTGCAATCTCGGCAGGCGCAACCGAAGCCTCATGCAGAAGGGCATATCCGGTCCAGAGTATGGATTGATCGGTTTTGAGCATCAGCTCGCGTGCCTGTGCGAACCGGTTCAATACGGCCCTGAATGCCCCCGTCTGCCCCAGGAAGAAAGCCAGAACAGGAAGCAGGCCATAACATACGGTAAACAGGCCAGGGTGACGGCCAGCCTCCTGGCTTAACGCAAAAACGCCGGCATCATAAAAAGGGACTTGGGCATGAAGCGTCTGCATGAATACCAGGGTCTGCGGGAAAAGGTAACGCAGGGCCACATAAAAAAAGGCATACATGAACCCCATCATGAATACTGGCATTTTCAGGATCTGGTTCAACCGTCCCTTAAGATGGGCCTCCCGCTCCACTTCCAGTCCTAGCGCCTGAAACACGTCACCGGTTTTTCCGGACAGCCAGGCTGCCCGGATGATCATGGCATGCCGGGCTTCAAATCCGGCCATCAGCATAGCCTCGTGTTCTCGCTTCCCGTCCAGGATAAACTGGCGCATCAGGATGACAGCCTGCCTTAACCGATCATCCTGGATAAACCCGGCTCCTGCAGCAAGACCTGTTTCCAGTGAGCGGCCCTTCATCAGCCTGCGTCCGGTGACCTTGTAAAAACGGCTCAAATCACGACGGTTGAACTGCGTGCGAAACAGGTTACGGACAGAACGGACAAGCTGCAGCCGGACCTGGACTGACTGATAGCCGGCCCGCTTTAACTGGAAGCAGGCCGCATGGGAGTTCCTGGCAAACAGGACACCCCCCACCCATTGCCGGTGTGACCCCAATGCTGAATATTCAAAGGCCCATTCCATCGCTATCCTATTCTTCCCGTGCCACACGGATGACTTCGTCTACTGAAACAATCCCTTCTGCGGCCCGCCTTAACCCGCTGGCAAAAAGGGAATGTCCTGCCATGGCTCGGGCTTCAATCACGGCATGCAGGCCGTCATTCTGCCTCACGAGACTCCTGATCGCAGGAGCATCAAGTGTGTCTTCAATCATGACGCGTCCGCGATAGCCGGTATATCTGCACGAAGGGCAGCCAACCGGTCGAAACAGCCTCAATCCTTCTGTCGAAGGATTCCACCAGGGCAAATCGAACTCCTTGAACATGGCGGGACGATTCTCCTCTGCCTTGCAAAGCGGGCACAGGCGACGGGGCAGACGCTGGGAAATGATGACCTTGAGGCTGGCCAGATGTGTGTCATCAATCCCCATATCCGAAAAAGCCTGGATGGCCATGGGTCCATTGGGAACGTGCAAGGTGGTAAATACCAGATGCCCCGTATTGGCTGCATCAAACATGACCTGCGCCACATCCGGATCCCGCCTTACCTCCCCGAACAAAATGACACTGGGGGCGCTACGCAACAGGGCATTCAGGGTCTTTCTGGCACCCAGGCCTTCGCAAGCCTCATCCTGAACCGGTTCATGCTGCAGCCACAGGCCATGGCGGTATTCAACCGGATTTTCAATCGTCTGGATGGATCGCTCAACCGGGTCAATCAACTGCAGCAGGGCATACTGGGTTGTGGTCTTGCCGCACCCGGTCGGGCCCGTCACGGCAATGATGCCACCAGGCATCTGGATACAGCGTTTGAGCATCCTCGCTGTAGGCAGGCTAAACCCCAGATGTTCAAACTCGACTTCCGTGCTCTGCCTGTCGAGAATCCGGATGACTGCCTGCTGCTTGCCCCGGGTTTCCATGAGTTCCATCCGGAACATGTAGCGGTGAACCAGGTCCGGATAACGGCCCTTCTCCTCTTCAGTGAAATCAAACAGGCCTTCCTGGGGTTCCCGCCTCAAGGCTTCAGCATTAGAGCGCTCCCCTATGAGCTTGGTCAGCAGCCGATCCATCAGGCGTCGATCAAGCGTTCTGAAAAGGCTGCCGACATCATTCACTTTCAGGCGAATGATGCCAACCAGATCTGAATAGTTCAGATAGACATCCGATGCGCCTGCATAGCAGGCATGACGGATGAGGCCTCCAAGAATATCCTGGATGAGGTTCGGGTAATCTTCCACGCACCGGCCCGACTGGGCCTCGGTATACGTGGCAACCAGACGGTCAAACACCTCCTCCGTATCAGCAAAACAGCTCCGGTACACAGCCTGGATCGTATTGGGAGAGGCCATTACCAGGACAGGGCTGTCCCGGTGGTAACGGTTGCGGGCCGCAGTTGCATCTTCCGGATCGGAAATGGCGACCTCAAGCCGGTGCTGCGCGTTGTAGCCTACAGGAACATAGTGCATCAGGTCTTCCGTATCCAGATGGCCAAGGCCTGCCACATCGATCCCATCCACACCGGATGCAGGGAAATAGTCCATCCGGTGATAGCGGGCGAGAACCTGGGCAAGACATTCAGCCGAGATAAACCCGAAATCACGCATGATGACCTGCAAGGATTCCCCTGTGGCCTCCTGACGCGCCAGGGCAATGCGGATATGACTGTCTTTTACCCGCATCTGCCTTAAAAGCTGAACCAGCTCCTCCTGATCCATGCAAGGTTCCACCGCGGAACCCGGGCCGGACTGATTCTTCACCATGCTGTCCTGGCCTTCGGGTCGATGAGCTTCAAAACCAGTAACAACCGGCAGCACGCCCTGTTTTGAAGCCGGATCTCTTCCGGTCTGTGCCAGTAAGCGAGGACTCGTCTTGGACATGAGCTTACTCCCTGTTCTCGTGCCGCTGTATCCGGGTCGCAGTGTTACGTCCGAATACGGCAAGCTTCAAATCAAACTCCTGTTTGGTCTCATTCATGCCAACCAGGGCGACCGGATAGGCATGCAAGGCAGCCAGAAACGCCTTCAGCCCTGTATAATCCGAATAGTGCCCCCGAACCTCCAGGCTCACCTGCCCGATGCGTCCATCTGTATCCGGCACCCTGTGCTGCAGAGGTGTAAAAGCCTCCGGATGAGCCGAGAAATGTCCCCCTGCCAAAGCCTCCACTCCTGCCAGCCTGACTCTATCCCTCATCTGGTTCTGCCTCATCAGGAGCAAGAGGGAGGCTGCAGCCCTTTCCACGCTCCTGTTGGCCTCAACCGGCCTTTTCAGGGTGAGCGCCTGCAGCCGGGCCAACAGCGCGCCCAGATGGATCTGCCTGTCCTGCAGCTGCCCTTGTTGGCGGACAAGATTCATCCTCTCGCTCTGCCACCGGGCATGATAGTCGGCACTAGCCATGCACAAGAGCCCCAAAAGAAGAACCCCGATACGGGCAATTGAAATCCTGCTCAATTTCATTCATGTCTCCACTTACAAGCATCCCCAGAGCGTCACACCCTTCGGGTGGCGACTCCTCCAGGACCGGCAGGAGTCGATGCAGCCCGGTTACTGAAAATATCCCGAAACGATTCATCCTGTTGTCCCTGGACCCAATGAGGGGCAACTCAACCCTAAGGCGGACAGACTGCAGGTCTGCCCTGATGGACACAGTCGTTCCCGGTCGCCAGACGGCCTGTGCCTCATGGAAAATAATGTCTTCCTTCAGGCTGGCTTGCCAGGCAAATACTTTCGGATAGCGTTCAATCAAGGCCCCAAGCCTTACCTGTTCAGTGTGGATGGATTGCCCCAGATCCTGATTGGCCTGCAGGGCCGAATGAAGCTCAAACCAGGATGCGGCTGCCCAGATCACCATCATGGCGCTCAATCCGGCCAGGCTCCATCTGCCAGCCCGCTCAACCTGCTTCAGATCCAGCCCGTTCCATTCAGGTTGACCCGGATAGGCTGGCAACGCCTGTGCCTGCTCAATCAGGGCTACGGCATCCAGGATAGTCTGCTGCTGCAGCTTATGCCTGGCTTTCCAGGTGCGATAGATCTCTTCCCGGTGAGGGGGGTTGATGGAGACCACCCACTCAGCCTCGCTCACCCCGGGCTTGAGCGCATAAACCATGACCAGATGCACGCCATCCATGCTACCGAGCTCAATTCCAACGGCACATGCTTTTTTCACAGGGCCTACCTTCATGTCGAGGCAGGCGACACCTGGCACCAGCCGGGCAGGAAAACGGCTCAGGCGGCCAACGTGCGTGGCATAAACCACTCCGTATTTCCGGCTCAAATTGACTACCCGGACTGGCTCCAGAGACACCAGTTCACGATAGGCCATCGATTTGGCCTTCTGGGTGGACAACGGCCTGTCAACCAGGAAACGGTGATCCTGGCGGGTAAAGCAGATGATACGTATCCCCGGAACCAGATCCTGTTCATCCAGCGCATGAAGCTCATCCTGGCTCACCTGCCAGTACTGCAGGCGCCCCTTTTCCACTTCCACCTGGATATAGACAGGTTCCACTGCGCCCGGGTTGACCTGCGCCCTACTCCGGCTGTTTTTAGTGAACCCTGCCCATATCGGGCCTTTTACCCTTCCTGCCTTCATCCAGGCTAAAACCGCCTTAAGCCATCCACCCCATGGATGGAGCCTGCCGGCTACATTTTCCGGCCTAAGAACAGCAGGCTCCTCCTGAGGCAGGCCTGGCTGATGCGGCGTGTCTTCAGGCTCATGTCCGGGTGCTGCCAGCTGGGACTCCAGGCGTTCCTCCTCAAACAGGATGTGCCCGGTTGGCCCCTGTCCTTCATTTAGCCCTGACAGGCGGCTCCACAGACCCATCAGACCGCCTCCATAAAAAGAGGGTTAAAATGAGGAGCGGGTATAATCTGCACATGCAGCAGGATGATGACTTCCCGATGATCATCCCTTTCATTCTGGCCCATGGCCGTCAAGGAGCCCAGAAAGGGAATCCGGCCCAAGCCTGGCAGGGCATCCCGAGTGGCCTCATGACTCAGGGATCGGATTCCACCCAGGATCAGGGTCTTTCCGGACTCATCCATCACCTGCATCAAGGATTCCTTGGTCGCCTGGGTCGGGGCCGTGATGGTATTGCCCTCAAGGTTAAAGGTCGAAAAAGACTCCACCGTGGACAGGACCGGGACCACCGTCAACTGAACCTCGTTCCGGTTCAGGATATCCGGCTGGATTGACAAGGAAATACCATCGGTCACATAGCTGGCTGCCCCACTGGTGATGGATGTCCCGACCGTCCCGGTAACGGCATTGGAAATGGACCCCAGGTAAGGGACCTGTGTACCGTCAAAAATGACAGCCGGGGTATGATTCATGGCCGTCACCTGGGGCTGGGAAATAATCTTGAGCGTCGTTACTTTCTGCAGGGCATGAAGGATGCCCTGAATACTGGCGCTCGTCATGCTGACTGCCAGAACCGGGCTGGCCACGCTACTGGCATCGCTTAAAGACACACTGTTCCGGCCTAGAACCTTCGACCAGTCAATCCCGTACTCGAATTCGCTTCCCAAATCAACTTCAATCACTGAAGCCTGAATTTCCACCCGACGCAGCGCATCCTTGGTAAAACGGGCCAGAAAATGATTGATTCGCTCAAGTGCCAGGGCATCCGCCTGTACCGATATCAAACCCAGCTGGGGCATGACATGCACCTGTGCATGGGTTCCAGCCATCTGGCCTATGAACCGGCCTAGCCCGCGTGCATCCGTGCTGTAGCCCCCCTGAACCGAAAAGTTGGCCTTAAGCCCGGATCCGGCCCCCATCCCTCCGGTGTTCATCAGGGCGGATACATCCGTTGACGGAAAAACAGCCGGGCCCGCACCAGGATAGGCATCCGAATTGACCGGATTTCCCCCGACATCATAGCGCGCCGTCAACTGCTGCATGACATTCAGGGGCAAATGAAACGTATCCGTGGCAGTCGGCGTGACAACTGCCGTTTTAAGGGCCGGATCAAATACCATGGCATAGCCTGCGGCCAGGGCAACATGACGCATGGCAGCCTGGACTGACTGATGATGGATGGTCACGGTAACCGCCTTGTGCACATTGACCCCCTGCATCAGGGACAATGACCAGCCTGATTGATGACCAAGTCCTGCCAGAAGGGCATAAAAGGGGGCACCATCAGCCTGGATGGAAATGGGCCCATGATCAGGAGAATAGCGGACATAGCGGGCCAGAACATAAGACCGGTGGGAGAGAATGCTTAACGATACGGGCCGGGAACCTGGCTTCACCTGTTTTAGCAAGGAACGCACCTCGTTTTGCACCTGCTCCCGGACTGGAGTCATGCATCCTGCCAGGCTACATATCACGACAGCCATGACAGTGATGAAACGAAAAGTCATGACCTACCCTCCCTGTCCACGGCCAAACCCGGAAGACGGCGTAACAACCAGGGTCCTGTTCCGGGCATAGAGCGTACCTTCAAGATTAAACTGGTTCAGGGCACGCAAGATGACCTGCTGCTGGCTATGGCCTGGAACGGTCCAGGATTGAAGAAGCTCAAAATCCCCGGGAACCTGCCACACGAGACTGACCCCCCTTGCTGCAAGGTAATGCCTCAATACATGGGACAGATGCTGATGGGGTTGCATGACAAGTCCCGGCTCAGGGGGCATGACCTGGCTGCTTTGCCGTGTTAATCCTTTTTTCTGGTTCAACCCACCCTCAAATCGACGGGACAGAGGAACAGCTGTCCTGGTGATGAAAGCCGGCTTGCGGGCCTGTGCATCAGCCAGGGCTGCCTTGGGCCGTAGAGGTAAAGCCGGTGCAGCAGGAAGAAGGGAAGGGCTGGTTCGATGGCGCAGTGCAACCTTTCGGGATACCGTGCCTACCCCGGTTCTTCCCCTGGTGGCCCTGCCATGCCCTGCAGGCAAAGCCATGCTACCGGAATAAGTGCGGGGAACAGCCAGCAATGCAGGATGAGGCGGGCCTGATGACAGAAGGGTGTGCTTCATCAGCACCGGCCAGCAGGAGTGGCCCTTGACGCCCTCTTCCTGTTTTTTGTAGGGGTCCTCAAGGGCAGGCAGGCTCCCCTGCGAGGCAGGTTCCCGAACAGCAGGATAAGAGGCTATCCGGGGCGAAGCAAACTGCTGCAGGCCTTCATACTTTACGTGTGCCAAAGCCATGCCGGATAATTTCAGGGCATAGCGCCTGGCAAGCCCTTTCACAATCACATAAGGTGGCTGGATTTTACCCAGCACCAGACACTGATCTCCTCCGCTGGCCTGGATAAAAATCGCAGGCAGATGGAAAGAGGAAGAAAACTCAAAATAGGTATTTCTGCCATCATTGAACACCTGCACAGGGAACAGGGCCGGGTTGCCGCTCCAGTCGTAACTAAAGTCATATCCTGGCAAGGAGGCTGCCCATGCCGGACTACCATGGTACGCACCCAGCATCCACAGCAGGCTCACTGCCAGATATAGTGTCCTGGTTCCTTTTTTCCTGCTGCTGGATTCAAATGGAGTCATGAGGACGATTTAATCATGGCTTCATGCCTGAAAGCGCCACTGAAAAACTGCTTAAGACATGCCAATTTCACCTGACATGAAAGATTGCCTTCAAAAAGGCGAGAGTGAACAGCCCTGAAAAGCAGGCCATTGAGACAGAATCAATTGGAGCGATAAGGTGCTAAATGCAGATCCTGGCGAACAAACAGGTTGAACCGATGACCCGGTCGAAGCGTAATGGTTGGGGCAATCGACAGGTTGCGATCCAGCATGGAGTGGGTTGTCTGGACCAGAACAGCTCCAGCCGCATCGGTCGAGGTCCCGGCACCACTAACAAGGGTCTGTGGTTCAGCAGGGTTCCCATTCACCGCATGGGCTATCTCGGCTATCACCATCCCACTACCGAATATGGTCCAGAAATGGGTCCTGACCTCATCCTTCAATCCTGCTGCACCCTCATTATCCACAGCTGGCAATCCAGACAGAGCAACGCTCGTTCCATTCGGAAAAACCAGTCTTGAGAACACGCTCATGATCCGTTCCTGGCCAGCGTAAACCTCATTGTCATAGGATCCGACCAGAAGGGATCCGGCCGGAATAAGCAATACATCTCCGGTGACTGAATCATAGACATTTTCCGAAACACGGGCTTCGATCGGACCAGGCAGATCGGAATCCACCCGGGTCACCAGGACGGCCGGCACATAACTGCCTTCCAGCAGGGCATACCCTTGATCGGCAGGTACGGCATCAAGCTGCGGCAAGGCATGGGTTCCCTTGGGGGGGTGTTCTTTCGACACCAGCCATCTGTTCTCCTCCTGGCTTCTATCCTGGGACCCGGGGAAAAGTGCCTCCCCCTGATGGTGCACCTGTGCTGCCTTAATCGGCTGCAAGGAAAATCCAGGAGCGGCAAGTGGTGCTGCAACCGCCTGGCCTGCCCGGGTTTGAGGTAAAAAGGATGGAGAGACCACCAGAGGGGACAATACCAGGATCCGGCTGGCACGAATCATCTGATGACGATGCAGGCGGGCTACTGTTGAGGCAGCCTTGTCATCAAATGGCTTTAGGGCAGCCAGGCCGGTATCCTGATTAAGGCTGACCGGGTAGGCCCGCATCACATCATGGCCCTGCTTTATCTGCCCGGCTTCTGAAAGGGGGGCTGCCAGCGTCCGGCCAGAGGCAGGCGGGCCTGCATGAACCTGTTTCTGGGCTGCCAGCACCGATTCAAAACTGGGCAGAAAGGAAGGATTGGCAATGGCGGTACGATTGATTTCAGCCTGGGCCCGGGTTTGTTCCAGCGCATGGCTCTTACGCTTCATCACCCCCTGATACAGGATCATGGGGGTGAGCACACCCACCACTACCGCCACGATCCAGATCTGGGCATGGCGTCGGACATGGCCCCTGAAAGCGGGTTTCTGGGGAACCGTCAGATCAGCCTCTTCTTCTACCATGCCCTTCCCCAGCTTTTCCCCTTGAACCAGGAAGACAGGCTTTGCGAATGATACAGGTGCCGGTTGGTAATCATGATCTCGGCCTTGCCAAGCTTCAGGAGCATTCGGGGCATCAGACGGGAGATCTTGAGATAGTGCCCCTGAATGTGATAGTTGATGAGGCTGGTTCGTCCATTGTTGCGGATTTCAAATAAAGCGGGCAGACCCTGGACTGTGGGCGCCATCAGAATCCAGGTAAATACGCCATTATCAAACACCTGCTCAGGCCTGAATGGTGCATGCCCCTCGATCCGGTATTCAAAATTCAGGCTGTCCGGATTGACATCGGACAACAGCACGCTCTTTTGCCTGGCCTGCAGCGCCTGCTGCCGGATCCTGGCCATTTTCCTGGACTCGCGTCTTGCCATGCTTTGCTGAAACAGGACAAGCCCAGGATCGGTCCAGCTCACCCGCTGAAACCAGACACCTTCCGGTTTCAGGCTACGCAGGATCAGCTGATAGGTCCGCCTTGATGTCACCAGGGTTGCAGACGTGAACAATCCCTGACGCACAGGCTTGATAAAGACATGCCCCGGACTTTGCTCAACCACCCATTGAACACTATCTCCTAGCGCCATCGCCTGAACCGTCTCGCCGGCTGGCAGCTCAAGATCCGTTACCGCCCCTGGACGGGTATACAGGGTGTAGGCCCTGTTGGCGTCATAATGGAACACCACCAGCTTCGCCTGGTTAACCCGGTCCATCGAACGGGCCCCGGCACTGCCCATCAACAGCACGCTTCCCAGACAGGCAAGGCCCAGCCAGCGCCCCCTGGTGGCCATCAGCTCAAATCCCGTGCGACATTAAAATCAGTAATATAAAGGCCAATCGGGTTGGACAGGATCTGGGCTTCTGTTCTAGGAGTCACGAGAACAAAATGCAGCGTCACCACATAGTTGCGCCCTGACGGTTTTCCTGACAGGGACTGGCGCTGCGTCCCCACCCGGACCAGGGCCACACCCGGATCAAGATAGTTGATGGAATGCAGGGCCACGGATTGGGTGAGTGAGGGATTTTTCTGCAGTTTTTCCAAAGGACGGGTTGAAGCCATGAAAGCGGTAAACTCCTGAATGGCCTTGCTCCGGGTATAGGCGTAATCCTCACGAAAATACTGGGGGGACAGCACCGCATCCAGTGTCAGCAGCTTTTCGGTCCAGTGCGCCAGAAAATAACTTTCTTCAGCCTGGCCCGGAACATAAGGCCTGCTGGCTGCGGCATCCACCTCCACATTACCGTTATGCGCCACACGCACCACATAAGGAACAACCGTCTTAAGGGGCAGCATGAGATCAATGGTTACCCCGAGACCCATCACAGCCAGTCCTAAAAGCATAGCCAACACAAAATAGCGGTTTTTTTCAACTATGGCTGAACCATATCGCTCAAACCAGATGATTCGGGCCTTGTCATAGGCAACCAGTGGCGCTTGCTCTGGCATGGACACAGCCTGTTTTGCCCTGAACCTGCTCAGCATACGGTATTCCCCTGTTTTTTTATTCAAGACTGCCTGCCATTAAACCGGTACAAGCAAAAAAATACGCCAGCAAAATACAGGATGAAAAGCCCTATTCAAGACAACCTTCCTGTCAAGAAGGGCTCACCCAGGTAAGACATTGCTGAAAGGGACTTTGCCTGGCAGACCCCGCCCTTCGACAAGCCAGGCTAGCTGTGCCAGAATAGGGGGGACTCTTGTTCCTTGGGGCCTTTTCAAGATTGAACCAAACAAACAAAGCCGTTCTTGCCTTCATTGATCCGGATAAGACCCGATGACTTCATTATGGCTTCCCCACTGGCCCCTGCAGAACAATAATTTTCTGACCTTTGGCATCATCCTCATTACCGGGTTAATCGGCGGGGCCTTGGCCCACCGTATCCCCTACCTTCCGAGACTGAGCGGGTTCTTGCTGATTGGCTTCTTTCTCGGGCCTGGCTTTATCAACCTGTTTCAGCATGATCTCATCCAGCAGGCCCAGCCGTTTGTCCACGTCGCCCTCGCCCTTATTGTCTTTGAACTGGGGCGACAGCTGGATCTGAAATCATTAAGGCCCGGGCTTGTGGCCATTTCACTGGCCGAATCGGCCCTGACCTTTGGCCTGATTTATTTCATCCTGATTAAGCTGGGTATCCCTCCTCTGGTTTCAGCGCTCGCTGCCGCCATTGGTGTGTCCTCATCCCCTGCTGTCGTATTGCTGGTCATGCGTGAATATCAGGCCAGTGGGGATGTCACCTCCAGAAACCTGGACCTGGTGGCCCTGAACAATATCTTCTCGTTTCTCATTTTCACGGCCCTGCAGCCTGCAGCGCTCCAGACAGGGGGGCACTCACTGGAAACAGCAATCGGCCTTCCCCTCTACCAGATGGGCATAGCCATCGTTCAGGCTTACCTCGTTGCAAAAATCATGCTGTTTATCCTGCATCACCTGGAAACCACCGAAAGCGGCCAGTTCTGCCTGCTGGTGGGAACGATTATTGTCTCAGTCGGGTTAAGCCAGCTCATGAACAGCACCATGCTGTTCACCCTGCTCTCCCTCGGAATCTTCAGCCGAAACCTGGACAAACAAGAAAAAATCATTCAGGTTGGATTAGGCCATGCACAGGAAGCCTTCTATATCATCATGTTTGTCATTGCAGGCGCGAGCTTGCATCTGAATGCCTTTCTCACTTACAGCCTGATGGGAGCAAGCTTTGTCGTGTGCCGGTTTATAGCAAAATCCAGCCTGATCATGGGTGGATCACGCCTGATGGGACTCAATATCAGGCAGGGAATGGGACTATCCCTCACTCTTATCCCCATGGCTGGCATGGCTATTGGATTACTCAACCAAAGCACCCGTTTTTCCGCACAGATCCATGACCCGCTCTCCGCCATCGTGTTATCTGCCATCGCTGTACTGGAAGTCATCGGCCCCATAGTCACGGTTGCCGGTTTAAAATTAGCCGGGGAAATAGAAAGGGCCCGGTTCTAGATTTCATCTTCCCAAAGACGGTAATCTAAAACAGGCCTGATAATGAAAATCCGCCGGGCTAAACAGCCTGCCCGGTAAATGGAGACAACCCCGAAAAGAACAGGGCATCACTCATTGGCACCCCTACCCTAAAACTCCCAGAATGAACGCTCACTGTGAACGGTTCAATCGTTCCTTACAGGAATCCTTTGTGGATGACCATGAAGACCTGCTCTTTACGGATGGGGTCTTATCTGATGGAGCATTAGCTGGCTGGATCGCGTTTTACACTACCCGACTGCCTCATCTATCCACTCAACCCTAACCCACAGTGCAATAGGTAGTGACAATACAGCCAATTGACGATTGGCCCTTATTTTCGTACAATCGCACCGTCATATATTCAGGAGCGTCCAACATTGGACAGTTGCAGTCGATCTTATCTTTCAATGAAGCTAATCAGCTAGCGAGCCCGGTTTCAGGGTTTTCCCTACCGCTATCTCGTTAGCTCAGACGAGGTAGTGCGTATCAGGCGGTTTTACGAATAAGCACGCTTTTCGCCTATCCTTGGTTACTTTTAACATCTGACCTTCTGCTGACTGGAATTCCATCAGGTCTGACCTGACTCCAGAAAAGCTGCGGGCCATGTCGATTTTTTGCATACGATGCCTTTGGCGAAGTCCGGGCATGAAATGAACACAATCGAAACAGGGAAGGGATTTTGTTCCACTTCAAGTGTGCAATCCCCTTTCCAGTCGATTCGGACACAAGGAAGCAGTATGGGACTACAGGATAAACCCGACTCTCTTGCCCAGCAGGAGAGCGTTTTGGACAAGGCGCATATCGGCCATATCCGCGGGGCATTAGGCACCATCGCCGAAGGAGATATCCATCCACGGAAAACATGGTGGTCCCGAATCAAAACCCTGCTGGCTATTCTGGGACCAGGGCTCATTGTCATGGTTGGGGACAATGATGCCGGGGGATTCAGCATTTATGCCCAGGCTGGCCAGAACTATGGCACAGCCCTTTTATGGACCCTCCTCCTGCTCATTCCCGTACTGTACATCAATCAGGAAATGGTGCTACGCCTTGGTGCTGTCACCCGGGTCGGCCATGCCCGGCTGATTCTTGAACGGTTCGGAAGATTCTGGGGGGCATTTAGCGTGATCGACCTCCTCTTGCTCAATGCCTTGACCATCATTACCGAATTCATCGGCATTACCCTGGGCATGCAATTTCTCGGTGTCCCCAGACTGGGCGGGATTATTGCAGCTGCAGTACTCGTCATGCTTGCAGCCAGCACCGGAGATTTTCGTCGTTTCGAACGCTTCTCAATGGTACTGGTGCTCTTCAGCCTTCTGCTCTTGCCTGTCTTTTTCCTGGTTCATCCGCCCCTGGACCAGATTGCTCAGGGCCTGTTCCTGCCTCATCTGCCTTCCCATGGAAATCTGGGGGATATCATGCTGCTCATTATCGGGATCGTTGGCACAACTGTTGCGCCATGGCAGCTTTTCTTCCAGCAAAGCTACGTCATTGACAAACGCATCACCCCGCGATTTATCCGTTATGAACGTGCCGACCTATGGCTCGGCATCCTTCTGGTGATAATCAGTGCCATCGCCATCATTTCACTTTCTTCCGAAGTTTTTGCAGGACATGCCGAAGCAGGGCACTTTACAGACACCGGTGCAGTTGCAGCAGGCCTTGCCCACTACCACAGCCCCATTGCCGGCATCCTGTTTGCCATCGCCCTCATTGATGCAAGCCTTATCGGCGCAAGTGCCGTGTCCTTGTCCACAGCATATGCCCTGGCTGATATCCTAAGCCTGAAGCACTCCTTGCACCGTAAACCGGCTGATGCCCTTGCCTTTTACGGGATTTATTTTGTACTGATAGCAGGTTCTGCAGCACTGGTACTCATACCAGGTGTCCCTCTGGGACTACTGACGAATGCAGTCCAGGCCCTGGCTGGCATATTACTGCCCAGCGCAACCGTCTTTCTTCTCCTGCTCTGCAATGACCCGGCCATACTGGGGCCCTGGATCAACAGCCACAGGACCAACCTCATCACAAGCATCATAATCGTTGTCCTGGTGATGCTCTCCATCATCCTGACCGCTTCAGTACTATGGCCTGGCCTCCCGGGAAGACTTATTATCGATATCCTTATCGGGGGAGGCTTAATCGGCCTGACCACCGTCATCGCCTTGCATGTCATCCGGTTGCGCCAGGAAGCAGAAGAAAACCCTCCAGCACAACCCCCTATCCAGACAAATGAAAAACACCCCTATAACTGGACCATGCCTGCCCTGTCTGAACTGCCTCCGGCAAAAATTTCAGGCACCAGCAAGACCTGGATGGCCATCCTGCGCCTGTACCTCATCGTTGCCATCGGAATGGTCATCTACATGGTCATTAAAAAGGCACTGGGCTAATACGCTGGATACTCCCATAAACCAGGGCGGATCATCCTGCAACCACCCCTATTCTCCCTGCCCGGCCATGAATCTGCCGGGGATCTGGACAACCTGCCCAACGCCGACTAGACTCACCAGTAACATGTCTGATCTACTATATTTTTTACATCAGGGTCCCATATGGACAACAAACCCCCTCTTCCTCCATTCACGCTGGAAACAGCCACGAAGAAGGTTCGCATGGCTGAAAACGCCTGGAATACGCGCAACCCGGATCAGGTCTTACTGGTTTATACCGAAGATACCCAGTGGCGCAACCGTTCGGAATTCCCTTCCGGACGGGAACAGGTTCACGCTTTTTTAACCCGAAAATGGTCCAGGGAGCTCGAATACCGTCTCATCAAGGAACTGTGGTCCTACACGGATAACCGGATTGCCGTACGTTTCGCCTACGAATGGCATGATGATTCCGATCAATGGTTCCGTTCCTATGGGAACGAAAACTGGGAATTCAATGCTCAAGGATACATGATGCGCCGATTTGCCAGCATCAATGATCGACCTATCCAGCCTTCGGAGCGCAAGTTTTTCTGGCCGCCAGGACCCCGCCCCGAGGATCACCCGGGACTGAGTGATTTAGGTTTATAGCCTGGCGAACAAACGAACCCTGCAACCTGAAAGCTTCCGGATAAAAACAAAGGACAGATCATGAAACCGTATCGATGATAGTCCCCAGGGTCTGGCCAGTCAGGTTGACAGTAGGTGCAGGCCCTTCTGCAGGAAGGGTGGGGGATGGACCCTTGATCCTTGCGCCCCCCCGCTGGGAAGCCAGTGGCGGTTTTGCGGAAGAAGACTGGGGCGTCAAATGTGCCAGAACAGGGGGAGACACCGGTTGGATAGCCATCTTGTCCTCCATGCCATGCCTAAAGAGCGAGCTGATACCTTAACAGCAGACAACCCATTGACCAAAAAGATAAACTGGCTTTCAGCCTAACACATTTTGCTTTTAGTGTCACCTGAAAACGGATCAGGCGAGAAACAAGGCATGACCCTATTGAACTTTGCCACCTTACACGGATTCATCAATGATCTTAAGAACAAGCCTTTCAACCCGAACCCATAACCTGGCAGCAAGCCTCATTTGCCTGTTCGCCCTCCTGACTGCCTTTATCCTCCAGTATGCGGACCATCTGAGCCCCTGCCCGCTTTGCATTTTCCAGCGCGCATTCTATTTACTTGCCGGAGTAGTCTTTCTCCTTGCCACTTTTCACTCCCGCCCCTCCATCCTGAAAACTGATGCCATCCTGTCCGGCTTGTTCAGTCTGGGAGGGGCACTGATTGCCGGACGACAGATCTGGATCCAGCACCTGCCATCTGATCAGGTACCTGCATGCCTGCCTAATTTAGGCTCGCTCTTTCATTACCTCCCCGCCCTCAAAGTCATTAGCATGGTATTAAAAGGATCAGGAGACTGTGCCATTGTCAACTGGAGATTGTGGGGAATGAGCATGCCGGAATGGTCCTTGCTGTGTTTTCTTGCCCTCTTTCTTATCAGCCTTAAAATCCTTTTTTCAACTAAAGACAGTTAAGGTCCTGATGAAAGATAAATTCCCTCAGAGCGCAGATTGCCCATTACCCCGCGGGCCTGGAATGGGCCATGCTGACGCATCCAGTGTGTGGAATTAAACTGGACGCGGGTATCCGGGCGAAAAAGCTGCCCTGGATCCAGTCCTTCCCCCTGGCATTTCTGAAGCGTCCATCCATCCGGACAGCGCCCGCTAAAAAGGGTAGTGACCGATGACAGGCTATGGGTAATGTTCGTATCAATCCTCGCATCCATTGCCGTATTGAGCCCTGCCACCTGAGCGTTAGCGGCTGAAGGCGGCAATAACTGCCCGGTATCCACATGACCGAACAATCCATTCTGGATATGCTGCACACTCCCGATTTTTCCAATCATGGATCCTGTTGCATAGGTGGTTCCAGAAACGGCAAAGGTACCCACCAGTGAGGACAGGCTGCTACTCCCTGCAGCTCCTGTCCAGGACAGTCCTGCAGGGCCATTAAACAATGCGGGCAAGCCAACGCCCCACCCTACTGTCAATACTGCAGCAAAAACCAGGGAGAAGGATAGAACCGTCCACCCGGACTCAGTCTGGCTCCAGGTATAAAGCCCGTCTTCATTGCCCGGCACATTCCCCCCTTCCCAGTGCTGGACTGAAACTCCAGACGGATCAACATGTTCTGGCGCGCAGGGGGTTTCTTTATCAACAACACAGATACTGGAACTGGTTCCTGCCGGCTGAAGTTCCAGAGGGGTTGCCATGAACCACTCAGGATGGGCATACCCCCTGACTGTCGTTGTTACCGTCTTACGGAACCAGCCTCCACTGGAAACCTGGCTTTCCTCGTACCGGGGACTAAAAACGGCTATCAGGGCCATGCTCGCATTGTAATGACGCATGGCTGAACCCACTGCAACCTGCACGGCGGAAAAATTGACATGGTGAAAGTCCGGATCAGTCTTGTCCGGCCCTTCAAAAGCCGCAAAAGGATTATGCCCGGCAGCATACGGATCGCCCTGTTCTGCAGGGGTCATGTACCGGCGGTTGGCCGCGTCGACATTGCCATGCCAGGGGGTGTACTGGGCCAGATAGGTATAAACATCCCCATCAGGGTGTTTTTCTACCTTGACGACATCAATGCGCAGGAGGGCGCTCCCTGGATTATACCGGGCAAAAACCAGCGCCCCGTTGTCTGGAAAGGCATGAAGCACGTGGGCAACCTGGCTGGACTGAAGCCCGAGTTCACCAGCTACCTCATCCCCTGAAGTCACCCACCTTTGTCCATCGAGCATCTGCATGTCCCATCCCCCAGACACACGGTGTTCATCATCCATTCGCCCTAAAAGCCTCCAGTTGTCGAGCGGGTAACTGACCTGTATCAGCGGGCTTATCCTGATTGTGACCCATTGTGGAGCAAAAGTTCCGGCCAGCGCTTCTTGTCCTGGCCGGATCAGGGCCAGCAAAAACAGGCTCAGAACAAGGTACCAGGTGAATCCTTCATACAGGACACCCTTTATTCGATTAACGTTCAAATCCATTGGCCATCCTGCCCTGAAAGCATTATCCACCCGTCAAGCAGGTCCAGGCAGGTTACCCGTTTTTACCCTGGCAATCACCATCAAGCAGACGATGCTTCAGGGTCAATTCATGGTAATTCATTCCGGATAAAAAAGAATTAAAGCCAATACCAGCCCCGATGCAATAAAACCATCACCTGGCCTTCTTCCTGCGGGCTGGTGCCACCCGCGCTGGCTGATAGACTGGCATCATGCCCAGGCAGACAAACGCGCGAATGGTGGCATCATTGCCTGCAGCCCAGATGTCTTGCAGTTCGTGGGCATACAGGTAAAAACTCAATGCCAGTGAAATCCGTAATAGGCCTCCTGGCGTTGCCGGGCCAAATCGGGATGAGTCTGCTGCATATACCAGATCACATGGCTATCAACCTCTTCGGCCTGCAGCGTTGCATATTCGGCATGGGATAACCGGTACACACTGTGCGTTCTCTCCAGGCGATGGATAATGATTCTGGATGACACACCTGCCTGGCTCCATTTCACGATACGGGCTACCTGAACCGGATGGACCTGATGATCTGGTGTCACACACCCGCTCAAGCTGCCTAGGGCAAGCAATACAGTGCAGACCCCTGCCCTCCGGTACAATGAAGCAGCCTTCACCTGCTTGCCCCCATGCATTAAAACCGGGTTCATTCAAAATACCCGACCGGGCCTGACTCAACCATACAAACCTTCCCCCAGCAAGCCACAAGACTTGTTTTCCTGTAAATCCAAACCCTTAACATCCACACCATACCCCCTGGAACCCCTATCGGCCAACAAGCCGGCAGCCTCTTTTCAGGGTGTCATGGCCTGGGATCTGGCCTGAAGAATCTCACCTGTTACCGCATCCACATCCACATCCTTGCTTCGGCCATGACGATCAATCACGACTTTGTAACGTAAGCCGCTCCCACCCATCTGTTTCATCAGTACGGTTCTGACCACCCGCCCTTTATATACACCCAAAGCGATCCGATCCGCCTCAGACGCGCTCAGGGAGGGGTGAAAATATTTTCTGAAATGAAAGGAGACAGGATGAAAAAAAGGATTCAGGGCATGCGCCTCAACCACCTGTAGCCTGCCTGACAGCAGGCCTAGACACAGTACCAAGGCTAATTCCATCGGTTTGGGCAACTTCATGGAAAACCTCCTTGACGACATTGCGAGCAAGAAGCCGGCCTTCCTTCAATACAATATAGAACTCTGGTTTACAGATTACAAGAGGTCAGGCCAAAAGCAGGCGGACACAGCAGGCCATCCCTTTTTTTCATTCCTTGTACAGCTGAACGGACAACAGCAGGCAGGGTTACAGCCAGTGATATACATCAAAAACCAGCCGGCTCACCGCCATGACCCCGCCCAGCCAGAAAAAAACCGGTCTGTCCTGCCGAATACATTCCAGGGCCCACCACAAAAGAACCCGCCTGCCTGGCTTCATTGTCCCGGACCCCGACAAGGAGTGCCGCAAGGGGATATCCTCGCTCCGCCTCCTGGACAGTTCCCGTTTTATCCGGGCATCTTCCACATCATTAAGCCCCCAGTATCTGGCCATTAGTGGCCTCCATTCCAACATTATCCTGGGTGATCCGTACTCGACGGCCGACTGCCGATTGTTCCTGCATCCGGTGAAAAGGCGTCTGGCTGAGGACTGCCCTCTCCTTCTGCCCGTGCATCACCGCCCACCCTACCCGTCATGCCGGATAAGGCAGACAGCGGTTTTTTCGCAAAGTTCAACTGGGACAGGGCTGATCCTGAAACCAGCCCCTGGGCCAGATTCGGGATCGACAACATGAAATAGCCGACCAGTCCGCTCATCAGAAGCAGGACAAAAGCCGCACTCATGGAATCTCCCCCGAAAGACAGCCCACCAAGACCTGCGCCAGGGGATACCGATGCGCTCCAGTTCACCATGAAATGAAACACGGGGGCCATCAGCGCAATAACGACATAGCCAACAACTTTGTACAGCCCTGCCACAATCATGAACCTGAGCCAGCCCTCAAACATGAAGCTCATGGCAGGAAGCAGCAGCCATGGAATAAAAACGGGGCCGAGGACTACACCCACAGTCAGCATCATCTGGGACATGGCATAAAGCACAACATAAATGACTGCTGAAAACAGGACTGCGAACAGGCACAGTCCATCCAGAACCACTGTCGCAAGCCAGCCCGGAAGGCTACCCAGATGCTCAACAAGGCCAGAATCAACAAGCTGGGACGAAGAATAAAAATGCTCATAGAGGGCATCTGCCACATGCATGAAAGCCGAAATGCCCGCATAGACCCCGCGCTCTCCTGATCCCAGATGGAGGACAATCCGGGTAAAGGTATCCGATAAATCCTTGACGAACATCGGGTAAAAACTCAATGAAACCAGCCAGGAACAAACACCCCACATAATGCTCAACCGTAGGATTTCTGCAACCAGGAAACCAAAATCCCCCTCTTCAAGCACAGCCTTGATACCTGTCATGACCAGCATCAGGAACAAAAGGGCATGAAGCAGGCTCTGCCCATCCGGAATGAGCCTGTAGGCCATATCCAGGCCTGCCTGCTGCATGGCGTTGAAGACCTCGGGTAGGGCCTGGGGTAACAGGACAGGTGCCATCAAACCTGTCTCCTAATTGGCGACGGGCCAGGGAGCATCCAGCCGATCCCGTACCTGGAGCATTTGCTGCGCCTGCTCTTCAGAAAGCTGGCGCTGTTTTGTCCCCAGCTGTTCCATCTGGCTTGCCTTTTGTTCTTCTTCGGCCGAATGGGCCTGCCGGGTCAGATCCGCGTTATTCCGGCCCATGTCCTGCAGGGCCAGAAGCTTCCTGAGGTCGGCATTCTGCAGGATCATCATGTTAAGCTGTGAATTCATGACCTCCATCGATGCAGTCATGCCCTGAACCAGGGGAATTTGCCTTTGATAGGCCTTAACCTGCTGATACTCTCCATCCATCTGGCTCATGGTATCAAGTTCAGCCTGAAACGCAGGTAAAGCACCCTGGGTGTCAGACCGGGTCGCTCTTTCCTGCTGCCGGGCATACCCTGCTGGCGTCAAGCCTGACAGGGCCGCCTCCCGGTAACGCTGGCTGGCCAGCTCCCCTGCGTTACCCACTGTTCCATAGAGCCCTGTCAGCGCATCCTGGTATCCGGCAAGTTCCTGAACCTGCACATCCATTTTTTGCAGCAAGGAACTGGACACCGTGGAAGGAAGCTGTTCCAGTTCAGCCAGCTGGCTCTGGTATTGCCGGGCTTGAAGCAAATAGGCCTGAACCTGCTCAAGGGTGGACTGGATGCTTTCCTGGGCCGTTACTGCATTCTTGGCAAAATTGGATGGATCAAATACTATCGTTCCACCCCCAAGCCAGCCGGCCTGAACCTGGCAGGAAAACAAAACCAGCTCAAACCCTATCATCACCCACATCGCAATGGGTAGCCTCATGTCCAGCATGGGTCATCTCCTTGACATAATTCCACTTCCAATCCAGCCGTCCGCTATCCTGGTGAACCTTAAAGCGCGTCTGGGCCAATGAATCCGACCGCAGACAGGCGAGCATGGCCGGAGGAAAAACCACATCGACCAGGCGCGACAGGGATGGGGTCACAATGTAGTAATGCCGTTTGGGTGTGGCAGCCTGAATCTGCTCTACCTGCCTGGCATTCAGGCCAAACCGCCCCATGTAGAGATCCCGATGTGCCTGTGCATTCGGATTGGGCAAATAGATGCGGTTCGGGATATTGTCAATCATCACGGAAAAAAGGCGGCTTTGGGCCACTTCATCAAGCGATTGGGTTGCCAGCAGGACAAAGGCATTCTTCTTGGCAAGAGTACGCAGCCAGTCTCCCAGTTTGGCTTCAAAAACCGGATCAGCCAGCATGAACCACGCTTCTTCGATATAAATCAGGGTGGGTTCCCCTGTCAGCTGAAGCTGGATGCAGAAAAAAGCATAGTCCAGAAAGGCACAGGCCAATCGGGGGGAGCGAAACAAGGCCCCCATTTCAATGCAGCTCCAATGACCCAGGACAAGCTCATCCTCCTCATGATCAAAGTATCTGGCAAACTGGCCTTCACCTGCCCATTGTTCAAGCTGCTCCCGAAGCGGCTCGGAAAGAAAGGGCACCAGGGCCTGTAGCCGCCACAGATGCGATGGCAGATCATGAACCCGTTCCAGGGCTTTCCAGATTTCACCGTCATCTTCCGCACTCATCCGGTATCCTCTGGACGTCACCAGAATCTCAATCCATTGCACGATCCAGTTCCAGTTATAACGGTCCCTGAGTAACCCCATCGGGTTCAACCGGACGGCCCGTGCCTGGGATTCACCCAGATCAATATGGGTCCCGCCCTGCAGGACAGATGGAATCCGGCAGCTATAGTCCTTGTCAAAAATAATCACCCGATGGCCAGGGTATTTCGTAAACTGGGCAATCAGAAAATTGTTGAATACTGATTTACCCGTTCTGGAAGGCCCAAGAACCAGGGTATGGGCCAGATCCCCGACATGGAAATTAAAGTAAAAAGGGGTGGCAAACCGGGTGGACAACACGGTTAATGCGGGTTGCAGGGATTGCATCTGCTCTGAAAGATAGGCGTTGTTGCGGCTTCCTGTGGATATGGTTCGAACCGGACTCAAATCGGCAAGGTTTGCGCTATGCACAAACCACCAGCGTACCAGCAGGGCCCACTGGCCTGGAAGCGTGCCAGCCCAGGCCGACCGGATATGCATGGCTTCCCGTACCGCGAGATAGCCTTGTCGCTGCATTGTCCTGGACGCAAGCCTGAGTGTCTCCTCCGCCCCTTCACGGCTACGCCCATAAGCCATCAGGCTCAGGTTATAATAACCGAACAGCTGCCCCCCCGCAGTCAGCCCTGCCAGTGCATCTGATGCGTCCCGGGCAAGAACGGACCGTCCGGTATTGACCGTTCGCGCCGGCTGCTGGGTCCAGGCAGCACGGATGTGACCTAGAAGGGGGACCTGCAGAAACCGGTTGTGCCTTTCCACTGATTTGATATAGCGTTCTGCAGCCTGAAAATCAGCAAACCTGAACACCTGGGACAACACCATCTCACCAGGTATGGCCAACAGCTCGTCATACACTCCAGGCCAGGTCAAGGCGGGCCAGTCCTTGATGCTCAACACGGCAGCATAAACCGTTTCATGATGCCGGAAACACAGCATGTTCTCTTCAACTCCAAGCTCATTATCTGCCAGATACCCATCCAGATAGGCAGGAATTCCGGGCAGGCTGACAGGCTGGCCTGCACTGGCAGGAGAGGCCCTGTCATGCAGGAACTCGAGCAGATCTCCATCCTCAAGCCGTCTGAGCCGAAGTTCAGCCAGCGTTGCCTCAATGGATTTCAGGATCTGCTCAAAATCACGCAGGCACACCTCCAGCATGCCTTGCAGGAAGGCAAAGCTCCATTTCTTGAACACACTGCTCCAGAGCGCCCTCACCATAGCGATGAAATACCCCTGGTTTTCCACCCGCGAAAAATAGCTGACCCGGTTCCAGAATCCTTCCATGCCTACAGAAGGGGTATATAGAAAGGACAGGTGATAGCGGTTCGAATACTGCTGGCCCTCCATGAAACCCTGCTTCCAGTGATCATCCAGAAACTGGCTGACCGGATCATCAAACCGGCCCTGCGTATAATCCTGGGTGCGGCGCCTGTCTACAGTGAACCAGACGGTAATGTGCTCGTTACAGTGACGATAGGCATGCTGCATCAGGGCAGCATGCCTATCAATGTCCTCATCCTGCATGCCTTCACTATCCACCCCTTCAAACGAATAGCACACCAGCAAGGACATGTCCTTGTTGAGCACCACATCCGGACGCAGCAGGATCATCCAGGGCAATAATTCCGAAAAGCTCCTGGCCCCTTTCTCATAGTTGGATAAAAACCGTTTCAGGTTCAGCACAGCAGGCCCCTTCCAAAACCCCGGGGGCGACAGGTCTGCCGCTGGAGGGCATGGGGCCATGGATCATAATCATCGGCCTGGGTGTTATAGCGCACATAAATCATGCGCAAGTACGGATCCTTTCGGGTCATCCAGCGTAACAGGCCATGCAGGAGCAAGGCGACAGCAAGATAAAGGATAAAACCGGCACCTAGAACAAAGACAGCGGCAATGGTCCAGTTCAGGATGGCCAGGCGTCGCTCCACACCCGCCAGGGTATGAATTTCGAGAAGGGAGCGGTGCACCCGGGACTGCCGTAACCTGCGATTTGACATATCTGCCTTTAAGTTCAAGACACCACGCAGCCTACTGCACTGCCAGGCGAAATAACCCCAAGCCACTGGCTTGCCAGCAACGCTATGGATAACCCCATCAAGACCCGCATACCTGTCTTGAAAGCCCCGCCATGCTCACCAAACGACATCAGAAGACCCGTCACGACAATGGCTATCATGGCAACCCCATGCGCAACGGGACCAGCCATACTGTTGGCAAAGGTACAAATGGGGGACTCCCATGGCAGGCTTGCCCAGGCATTCAAGGACCAGGTTACGAGGCCTATGACTGCAGCCACCCTGCCTTTGCCAGGTTTTTCCTTAAATTTGCCCTGTATTTGATCCTGTCTTTCAGGCCACATGGCTGGAGGCTCCTGTTGCGGGATATCCATTGAAGAGGGTTTTAAATCCATACTGCTTCTCCTGAGCATCAAATGCGTTGATTTCAATCACCTGGGTTACCCGCCGGACCTTATCCGGGCCCTCACAAAGATGCACGATACAAGGCCTTGCGCGGGCAAGATCGGCCTGAAAGGCGGATAATCCCGGAAAAGCCGGATGCCCCTGTGCCATCCGCTCCAGCCGGAAAAGCGCCTCCACAGCGCTATTGGCATGAAATGAGGCCATGCATCCGGATAAGCCGGTATTCATGGCTGCGAGCATTTCATAGGCCTCTATGCTTCGAACCTCTCCCACCACAAGGCGGGAAGGACGGTACCGCAAGGACACCACCACCAGATCCTGGATGGACAAATCCCAGGATCGGCTGGCTTCAAAAGACACATAATTGGGGAGCTTAAGCCGTATTTCGCGGGTATCTTCAATCGTGATGACGCGCTCGGTTGGCGGAACAAGCTGAATCAGTGCATTGAGCAAGGTGGTTTTTCCACAGCCTGGTGCCCCTACCAGAAAAATATTCCGGCGATTTGACACAAGCCAGGAAAAAAAGTCAGCCCAGACCGCCCCACCCCATTGAAGCCTTCCTTCAGAAAAACCGGGGCAGATGGCAGCACCAGTCCCATCAGATAAAACCGGATCGAACAATCCGGCATTGGTCAGCTGGACAATGCTCTTTTCAAATTCGCTGTGTTTACGGATACACAGGCTATGCCCGGGTTTTGAAACCGGGGACAATACTGCAGCAAAACGAAACCCCTCCATCTGGCTATCCAGAATGCAATGCCTGGTTCCAGGCTTGATGCGTTTGCCGTCCAGATGGGCCAAAAGGGTAATAATGCCTAGAATCTGGTCTTGCGTAATCCGCACTTCGGCTGCATGTACCATTCCCTGGCCGCAGCGAATGACCCAGACCCTGTTTTCACCATTAATCATGATTTCCTCAACAAGCGGATCACGCATGTAATGCTGAATACAGGAAAAATGTTCTGTGAGCATCCTGCTGGCAAATAATCGGGTAGACTGATCCATGCCGACAATCTAGCAGAATGGGTTTTTAAGTGCGCCACTGAAAACCGGATGATCCGGATGGTATTCGTGCGTACCAGATACAGCCTGGAACCGGCGTGCACAAAACCGGCTTAAGGCGTAGAATCCAGGACAAAACTGAACTGTTTCTCCAGGCTGAGGGAAAACAGGAGGCTCGTTTTCGGGCCGTACCAGTGTCTAGCCACAGCCCATGGGGTGTCTAACCCGGAAAACAACCAAGGCCAACCCGCTTCATCATGCTGACACCATTCAGGACCCCTGGCTTTTTACTTATAGTCATCCCGGCTCTCGTCCAGGCAGCCAACCTGCCCAATCCTGCCCTAACACCAGGCGCCCTGAACAGGCACATCACCCCATCAAACCTATACCAGACCATCTGCGTTCGGGGGTACAGCAAGACAATCCGCCCGCCAGTCTCCTACACCGAACCGCTCAAATACCGGTTGATTTGGGCCTATGGCTATCGGCACCACCGGGTATCCGATTTTGAGCTGGATCACCTGATCGAAATCAGCACCGGGGGAAGCCCTGCCAATCCAGCCAACCTATGGCCCCAACCCCGCTGGACCTACTGGAACGCCCGAAAAAAGGACAGGCTGGAATTCAGGCTCCACCGGTTGCTGTGCCAGGGCCGGATTACACTCCGGCAGGCCCAGCAGGCCCAGCGTCTTAACTGGATTGCTGCATACCGAAAATATGTCTGGCCTGATCCGACCCCTGATAATAAATAACCCCGTCCTGCCCTCTTTACACAAACCGGTTGAACCTGTTTTACCGGGAAAAAGCTTCCTTACAGGCCTTGTCCGCCCTCAGGGGAGGGGTTGCGCCGGACATGCCAATGCAGATAGAGGGCCGGGATCAGGTTGGTGCTTAGGATGGAACTCCAGAGCACCCCTCCGATAATGACAATGGCCAACCCCTGCTCAGGGGCTGCTCCCCGGCCCAGACCCAATGCGGTAGGCAGCATGCCCAGAATTGCGGTAAGCGTGGTCAGCATAATCGGACGAAACCGGACGGCTACGGCCTCCTTGACCGCCTCATCAGGAACCATCCCTGATTTTTCATTCTGAACGGCCCGATACAGAAGAACAATGCCATGGTTGAGACTAATGCCAATAATGGTAATAAACCCTACGAACCCTGTTGCATTCATGCCCACCCCGCTTACCCACAAGGCCAGGGCCCCACCCGTAAAGGCGAGCGGCATTTCCAGCAGCAGGATCCCGGGGATGCGCGCGGTATCAAACTGGATGAGCAGAATACCCAGTAACAGGATCACGGCCAGAATGACGGCGAACAGAAGTTGCCAGCCTGCTGCCTCAAGTTCCCTGTGCAGGCCGCCATAGGCAATCCGGTACCCGAAAGGAAGCTTCAACCCGGACAGGGCCTTTCTGGCTGCACTGACCGCCGCCCCCAGGGATCCTGAAGGAGAAGCCAGTACCGCCCTCCGTCATAATGACGGATGAGATTAGGCATCACCACCCAGGACACATAGGCGAGCTGTCCTAAAGGGGTAAAAAAACGGCGGCGTACTTTGCCAGGGAATCGCTGCAAGGTACGCGCTCATGAAGGCGTGGCGAAGCCAATACCCCCTGCCGGTCATGACCAGGATGTTCGAGGTCTCCCGGAGTGGCTTTCATGCCTAGCTGAAGTGAGTGCCGTCGAAGCATCACCAGAAAGATGAACGCCTGAAAGTGGCTATTCATGCAGCGCACGAAAAAACCAGGAGGACTGATGCTACCAAGAGATGCACAAAGAACTACAAGAGGAAGGCTTTGTTACCGGACGCGACCAGGTGGTGCGGTTACGGCAGGAAATGGGCCTATGCTGCAAACAGCGCCGTCACTTCAGAATCACCACGCAATCGGACCCTGATTCACCGGTGACCCCCAATCTGCGGACCAGTGCTTTGCTGCGCAGAAACCCGATACCGTCTGGCATGTGGGCATCACCTCCATCTCTACAGCAGAAGGCTGGCTCTATCTCGCTGGGGTCAAGGGCCCATGCACCTGTGAAATCGTGGGATAGGCCATGGGTGCGAGAATGACCCAGAATCTTGCCATTAGCGCCCTGAACAGGGCGATACAGCATCGGCGTCCCCCGCCGGGACTGATCCATCACCCAGATCGCGGCAGCCAGTATTGCGCTAAAGCATATCGCGCCATACTTCAGAAAAACGGCCTGGCCGCTTCCCTGTCGAGAAAAGGCAACTGCTACGATAACGCACCAATTGGGAGCTTCTGGGGTAGTCTTAAGAACGAGATGGTCCACCACCACCGCTTCGAAACCCGTGCCCAGGCAGAATCCGCTATCCGGGAATACATCGGGATTTTCTATAACCGCCAACGCCAGCATTCAAGGATAGGCTGCCTGGCCCCCGCTGTGTTCGCACAGTCCTTCACACGGGTGGCCACTTGAAACGGAACTGCCCACCATTGTCAGGCTACCTCAAACCACCCCATCCGCACTGGCAACCCGGAGCAGGCTTCCCAGAGGCTCAACCCGGGCATAGGCACTGAATGATCCCATATAGGTTCTGGCCGCTACCCTGACCATATCGCCCTGTGCCCAGGAACAGTCTGGAAAAACAAGCTGGTTCAGAAAAAAAAGGAAGAAAAACACTGATTCTGCATACCCAGGGCAGCAGGGTAAGACGAAATGAAGAACGCTGTGAAATTCCCGGATTCCCTGCAAACCCAGCCATACCCCTGATTAGGCAGCTCCGAAACACGCTAGGACCTTTAACTGAATGTATGCATTCTGCAAAAAACAACGTGCATATGTTAATCAGCCCAAAATGACAGGGATCTGACAAGATCATGACAAACCGGCCATCTCCGGATCCTGGCAAACAAGGATACGCAGTCTTCAGATAGATAAGGAAATGTTTATGCTATAAATCAGAAAGATTGATTACTTTTGAGTTCTCTTGTGAGGTAAAAAGTTATCCGCATAATTTACCTGCATCTAAGGGAGAATACAATGCAGTTCGAAAATGATAGCATCAAGGAACCGGGCTTGTCTAAAAAAGCACCGGGCGACATCAAGAATGCCTGCAGCATATCAAAAACAGCTGAACAGGATGGCAAGACGAGCATCTATGATTTCGCTGAACTCTGGATCACACGTAATCAACCGCCATATCTTGTGTGAGCTGCAAAAGCTGCCTTCCGTCCAAAACAGGATTGCTACACATTCCCTGCTACCTTCCCCGCCCTAAAGGACGGAATTTGCCACGCACTCGATCAACCAGGATACATCGCATGAAGATTTACGGTTTCAGTTTCATCTTGGGATTAGAAGATACGGATGCTTTGATCCCCTACAATTATATTCCGATCTGGCCACGCATTATAATCACTTTACCTACCCTGTGAACAATCCATGCATCCAGCACAGGACAGGCGAACACCTGGGCCAAGTGTATAATGCTCTAGGATGCGGCATCATTTCCGCAGATGAACAAGCAGCCTTGATATTCCGATAAAAATAACCGGGGCTAGAAACAGGGACATGAAAATGGCGATCACCAGCCCTCCCGTTACAGCCGTGGCCAGGGGTTTCAGCAAATCAGTACCATGACCGATACCCACTACCAGAGGCAAAAATCCCATTACATCTGCTGCCATAGTCATCAGGATAGGTCGTAGGCGTTGCCGGCACGCCAGCACAATCCGGAAAGGGCGTACCTGTTCTTCGCCAGGGCGGCGTCGGGCAAGACTGAATATCAGGATTCCATTATTGACCACAATCGCAAATACCAGCAGCATGCCCAGAAAGGCAGTGCTATCCAGGGGAATACCCCTTAGCACCAGCATCCACAGGGCACCCACAGCACTCAGACTGGTTCCCAGAAGCACAGTCCAGGCAGCCCGCTGACTGCCCAGCTGCAATCCGACCATAATAAGCAGCACGCCCAGTGCTGCAACCAGAATAATACCCATTTCACG
>JAGXAQ010000012.1 GCA_018971485.1 Pseudomonadota bacterium
AGACGCCCCATACCTGACAACCACAGCGGGACCGATCCCTGATTCATCACGGCGACCGGGGATCACAATAGGTCAGCATCCGCCATACAGAACGGCTTGCCGAAGCAGGCATCGAACCCTCTGTGGGAAGCAAGCAAGACAGCCTGACCATGCCCTTGCAGAAACCATCAATGGATTATAGAAGGCTGGATTAATCCATTGTCGGGCGCCCTGGAAAACCAGGGCATCCCTGGAATTGGCAACCCTGGAATGGGTACATTGGCTTAAACATCACCGACTTCTGGAGCCCCTGGGTTATATCCCTCCGGCAGAAGCTGAGGCACAATACTGTCAGCACGAACGTCAGGCCGGTCAAGCGGCATGACCTACTTCAATCAGCCTCCACAATACCCAACTGGCCTCCAAGAGTTGGACACATTCTTGGAGGTATCAGGAGGTCTACGTGCTGGAACAGAAGTTCGATAGCGCGCCAAACACGTCAGCGGACTTGCAGGTTGTAGTGATACGCCGTCTGTCAGATATTCAGCATGATTTGCTTTATGCCGATTTTGCACAGGGCAAGACTTTCAAGGCCCTTCCGAAGGAAGTGGGCGTGCAAAATTGGATCGCGAATGAGTTGTGCGGCCACCAGGGGCGAGCTTACTCGGTCGAACGCGAACCCCATGTGGTCGAGGAAAAGGAGACTGATATTCGCTTGCGGGCACGATCGATCGACATTGCACTCCCGATTGAGGTAAAAGTTCCCGAAAGCTGGGCGCTGGCTAATTTCGAAGAAGCGCTGGTTGCGCAGCTTTGTGGCTGTTACCTGCGGCCTCAGGATGGAAGGTATGATTGTTGTTGGCGCACCAAGATGCGCGTGTTCACGGCTGGGAAAAGCCGGATGGGGTTTTTTCACATCCGGTAAACTTAGTCGCGCATCTGCAAGCAAGCGCAGACTCAATTGCCGCGAGCGATTCCGATGCACCGCAGGTCCGGATCGCCGTATTGAACGTTTCGGGTGTCTGTTAGACACTCAGCCGATTTGAGCACTGAATATCTGGATTGAACGGGGCGTTCAGAATTTAACCTCTGCTTTCAAGGCGAAAGCAGCTGCCGTTCTCCTTGCCAGTTAGCGATTGCCTGTCTCTGCGTGGGGCGGCACTATGCGTAATATATGATCCTATGCGCAGGATAATGCGTGTACGCACAGAATATGTCCTTTGTGCAGGTATATCTTGCGTATAAACCTTGAAAGTTGCGTATATGCATGATAAATTGCGCGTAGTAGTTTTACGCGCAATAATGGAGAGGCTGTGGCAAGGCGCATTCAAGAAGAGGATTTACGGGCGATTGAAGACGCTGTGCGCACCCACCCCGGGGAGGTGACAGCACAGCAGATTGCTGATGTGCTGGAATCCGCGCCGCCGCGCCGAACCTTGCAATACCGCCTTAAATCGCTTGTCGATGACGGGCGCCTCGCCATGGCAGGCGAGGGGCGCTGGGCGCGCTACCGGGTGTCGGGTGCCGTGGAAGCGGCAGGCGGAGCCGCAGGTAAGGCGGAAGCGTGGGCCGAGGGCGAGGCATTCTTGCCACTCTCCGCGGCCGGCCGTGAAATCCAGGCCTATGTCCGTAAGCGGCCGCAGGCGCGCAGGCCGGCTGGATACAACCGCGCTTTCCTTGATTCCTATCGGCCAAACGAAACCTTCTATCTCACCTCTGCCGAGTGGGCGCATCTGCACGAGGTTGGTACGCCGAAGATCGCGGTTCAGCCGGCTGGCACCTATGCGAAGCAGATACTGAACAAGCTGCTGGTCGACCTGTCATGGAACTCTAGTCGCCTTGAGGGCAACACCTATTCGCTGCTTGACACCAAGCGCCTGATCGACCTTGGTGAGGAGGCGGAAGGCAAACAGCGCCTTGAAGCACAGATGATCCTCAACCACAAGGACGCCATCGAGTTTTTGATCGGTGCAGCTGACGAGATCGGCTTCAACCGCTATACGATTCTCAATCTTCATGCACTGCTGGCAAACAACCTGCTCACGGACCCGGAGGCGTCGGGCAGGCTGCGCCATATCGGTGTCGGTATCGAGCGCTCCGTCTTCCATCCGCTCGAAGTGCCGCAACTGATCGAAGAATGCTTCGATCAGATTCTCGCAACGGCCTCGGCTATCGCTGATCCGTTCGAGCAGGCTTTCTTCGTCATGGTGCAGATTCCATATTTGCAGCCGTTCGATGATGTCAACAAGCGGGTATCGCGCTTGTCCGCGAATATCCCGCTGATCAAGGGCAATTTCTCGCCTCTTTCGTTCGAGGGCGTGCCGCGTGGCGCCTATACTGAAGCGGTGCTGGGAGTGTATGAACTCAACAGGATCGAATTGCTGAAGGACGTTTTTATCTGGGCCTATGAGCGCTCGGCATACCGCTATGCGGCGGTCCGGCAATCGCTCGGCGAACCGGACCCCTTCCGGTTGCGTTATCGTCAGGGCTTGCGCGAAGTCATCGCTGCGGTTGTGCGGGGATGCATGGATAAAAAACAAGCCATAGCCTACGTGAATGACTGGATGCACGGGCATATCGACTCCGAAGACCGTGAACGCTTCCGCGAGACGGCCGAGGATGAGTTGCTCGGCCTGCATGAGGGGAATTTCGCACGCTACCAGATCAGGCCGTCCGAGTTCACGGCATGGCGGGAGGTATGGAGCCGATGAACTGCCTGTGCCGTTTCGGCCGTTGCGATTGTCCCGTATGAGAGAAATTGACGAAAATCAATTTCTCGAGGTCCTTAGGAGCGGTCTAGCGCGCACCACGGATTTGGTCGCAAAGGCCACCGACTATCACGGCGGCCTTGTGATGACGGAGTACCTCCTGACCGCCAATATTGCGCAAGAATGCATCGAGAAGGGCTGGCCGGTCACATGATCTGCGGATTCCGGGCTTACTGCCAGAAGCTTGATAATATCCTCCCGCGCCACTTCACCACGCCCATACTCCGTCAGGGTAAGGACGACGCGGCTTTCCTGCGGCGAGAGAGAGCGGATGGGAAACGTTATGGTCATTCTTCCGCCCCCCGAATCAAGCCCCCCAAGGGGGTGATCCCTCTCGCCGCCGTCGCCCTTGATCTCGCCGATGGGCAGGGGTTCAGAAGCGCGCTGCGCTGAACCCTGAAGCAAACCATGGCCAGACCCCGCTTCATCACCATCAACGGCAGGCGCGCTCTGGCGGGACATCCTGACACTCCGCAGGGAGCAGACGTGGGCCGACGCTGTTCGACGGCGTCAGGTATTGGCGGTGAGCGGCCGACATCTTCATGGAACGGACGGCAGCGCGCATTTCACGGCCGAAAAATCGAATCGCACGACCGGACGGGAAGTCATCGAATCCCAAAATACTTCTACACAATACCTGCACAGGCAAAAATCTATGAAAAATAGCTATATATTACAGGACTTTACCAAAGTCCAAAAGAAAAGGACGGGTGAAAGCGATTTCAAGGATTTAATACCTTGATTGTTTCTGGCAGGATTCATATAGGCATTGCAGTGATTAAAATCTTATGTTTTGTGTATTCTTAAATCATGTTAATAATTGATTGGTTTTACCGGGTTATTACTCTATGTTCTGGATCTGTTCGCGCATTTGTTCGATTCGGACCTTGAGATCCATGGCCAGGGCGGTCAGTTGTGTGCTGACAGATTTTGAACCCAGTGTATTGGCTTCGCGGTTTAGCTCCTGCATTAAAAAGTCCAGTCGCTTACCTTGTTCGCCACCTGTTTCAAGTAGATGCCTTGTTTCAGAAACATGAGCATCTAGGCGGGATATCTCTTCTTCTATATCAATTCGTTGCATGAAGATAGCCATTTCCTGGGCAATTCTTTCACTGTCAGCAGCCCCGATGGCTTCAATCAGCCTCAGATTTGTTTTTTCCTTCCAGGTTTTGATAATCGTAGGGAAGAGTAGACGTGCGGTTTCAATAAGGGAGTGCATGTTTTCCAGATGATGAAAGAGGATCCCCTTTAATTTTTCTCCTTCCCGCCTGCGGCAGTCCTGTAATTCATTCAGAGCATCGGATAGTATTTTTAATACAGTAGTCTCGATGAGTTCCTGGTTTACAGGCTTATCTTCAGCCATGATGTTAGGCCAGTGCAGAATATCTGCGATTCTGAGTGGAAGCAGGCTGCTGTCGAGGTTAAGCAGGTGCTGATTCAGGTTCAGCAAGGATTGAACCATGGGGTGGTTTAACCGGATCGTGCTGTTTTGTTCGTGTGTGCGATGGAACGTAATGCGGCAATCTACTTTTCCTCGGCGAAGACAGGCTGAAATTTTGTTCCGGATCTGACTTTCAAGTAAGCGCAGGGTTTCATCTAAACGGAAATTGATTTCGAGGAACCGATGGTTGACTGAGCGAAGCTCAATACCCAGGGTTCCTGCTGGAGTTTCGCAGCTTGCTGTAGCGAACCCCGTCATGCTGCATATCATGATATATGGCCCGTGATGATAAAGTGGCAGTATAACATTGGCCCAGGCCACGCGCGATGTGTAAAGGCGCGTATAATGCTGCTATCAATATGTTGAAAGGTGAGTCTGAAATGCGTGCAAATCAACGTGCCTGGTCCGAAATGCGCCAAGTCACTTTTACCCGTAATTATACCCGTCATGCAGAAGGTTCGGTTCTGGCCTGTTTCGGGCAAACCTGGGTTTTGTGTACAGCAAGTGTTGAGGAGAAGGTTCCCCCGTTTCTGCGAGGCCGGGGTCAAGGGTGGATTACAGCTGAATATGGTATGTTGCCCCGTTCTACCCATACCCGCATGGCCAGGGAGGCGGCGAAGGGAAAGCAGTCGGGGCGGACCCAGGAAATCCAGCGCCTGATTGGACGCTCACTTAGAGCCTGCGTGGATTTGTCAAAACTTGGAGAGCGCACTATTCATCTGGATTGTGATGTCATTCAAGCCGATGGTGGAACCCGGACTGCAGCTATCAGTGGCGCCTGCATTGCCCTTTTTGATGCCATTACAGGCCTTTATCAGAAAAAACTCCTGGCTGAGATGCCATGGAAACAGTTTGTTGGTGCAATTTCAGTTGGGCTGGTAGGGGGGCAACCCGCGCTGGACTTGGATTATCTTGAAGATTCAAGCTGTGATACCGATATGAATATAGTCATGACGGATAGCGGAAGTCTGATTGAGGTTCAGGGCACAGCTGAAAAAGGGGCATTTTCGCGCACGATGCTAAACGGGCTTCTGGATTTGGCTGAATCAGGCATCTGCAGCATTGTACTGATGCAGAAGGATAGCCTTGGGTTGAAAATGAATGCGTGAACTAGTGGTCGCTTCTGGCAACTCCGGTAAAATTCGCGAGATGTCTCATTATCTGGAGCCTTATGGGGTGAAGGTGATTCCCCAGGCCGTCTTGGGTGTTTCAGAACCTGAGGAGCCTGCTTTGACGTTTGTCGAGAATGCCCTGATCAAGGCTCGCCATGCTTCGACCCATACGGGTCGCCCGGCGCTTGCTGATGATTCAGGGTTATGTGTAGAGGCCCTGGCAGGGGAGCCAGGTGTCCAGTCTGCCCGTTTTGCAGGTGAACCTAAATCAGACGGGGCGAATAACCAGAAGTTACTCTTTGCCCTTCAGGGTTGTACTAACCGTAAAGCTCACTATTATTGTGTCATGGTTTATGTCAGGCATGCCCGGGATCCTGAACCGGTGATTGCTGAAGGCAGGTGGTATGGGGAAATAGCTATGCATCTGAAGGGTGATAAAGGATTCGGATATGATCCTTTGTTTTATTTGCCTGATTATGGTTTGACTGCAGCGCAGATTGACCTGGACCAGAAGAACCGGATAAGTCACCGCGCAAAGGCCATGGCTAACCTGATTCAGTTTTTTCAGAATGAATGGAAGGATCGTTGAAGCCGTCCGTTGAATTTTTTTCCAGAAGGAAGCCAGGCTTCGGGGTATTACCTCCGCTCAGTTTGTACATTCATCTGCCCTGGTGTGAAAAGAAATGCCCTTACTGTGATTTTAATTCCCATGCAGTCATGGAATCTCTTCCTGAGAAGCGCTATATTGCCGCCTTGCTCGCAGACCTGGAGCAGGCTCTGCCCCAGATTTGGGGTAGAACCGTGCAGTCAGTATTTATAGGCGGTGGTACACCGAGCTTGTTTAGTGCGGAAAGCCTGGATCTGCTCCTTTCTGGAATTCGTGCGCGGGTCCGGTTGAATGATTTCGCCGAAGTGACTCTTGAAGCCAATCCGGGAAGCGTGGAATCAGACAAGTTCCGTGAGTTCAGATCCATTGGGATTAACCGGCTATCTATAGGCATCCAAAGTTTTGATGGGGCTCACCTTGAGTGCCTGGGCCGGATTCATAATGGACCCCAGGCCTTGAATGCAGCGGCGGTGGCAGCGGCAGTCTTTGAAAATTTCAATCTTGATTTCATGTTTGCCCTGCCTCAGCAGACACAGGATCAGGTCTTGTATGATCTGACAACTGCAATAGGGTTTTCTCCTCCCCATTTGTCTTTCTATCAATTGACGCTTGAACCTAATACGATGTTTTATCGCCACCCTCCTGTCTTGCCGGATGACGATGCTTCTTTTGATATGGAACAGCTGATCTGGTCCAAAACAGCTGACTCGGGTTATGATCATTATGAAACAAGTGCGTATGCAAAACCCGGGTTTGGATGTCGCCATAATCTTAATTACTGGATGTATGGAGATTATCTGGGTCTTGGCGCAGGCGCTCATTCGAAGCTGAGCTTTACAGAAGAAATTGTTCGTGAGGTACGGCTCAAGCATCCCCAGGCCTACATGGATCAGATGGAGAAGGCTGGAAGCGCTTTATCTTCAAAGCAGCCTGTTCAGGCAAATGATGTGGTGTTCGAGTTCATGATGAACGCGTTGCGTCTGACTGAAGGATTTAAGAAGGCTCTTTTTAGTGAGCGGACTGGCTTACCCTTTTCGTGTGTGACTCATAAACTGGATGAAGCAGAGGAAAGGGGCTGGTTGAACTGTGAAGTCGATCATGTCTATCCTACTGCGCAGGGGCGATTATTCTTAAATGATTTGTTACAGCTTTTTCTTCCGGCCTGAATCCATGCCTGGCCTGATATTGAGTACGAGAAATGTTTCGGGAAGCTGGCCGAAGACGGTTTCCTTTGATTATGCAACGATGCTGTGATCGGGACGGTATCTTAATGAATCATCGGCAGGTTTTGATTGAAAAGCTAGAACAGGTGCTTGGAGCAGGAGCAGTGCTGTCCCAGGATGAGGCCATGCGGCCTTATGAGAGTGATGGGCTGACAGCCCTTAGGCAGATGCCATGGGTGGTGGTGCTGCCTTCAGATGAACAACAGGTCTGTGCTGTCTTGCGGGTTTGCCAGTCGCTATCGATCCCGGTTGTTGTTCGTGGCGCAGGGACCGGACTATCTGGTGGGGCCTTGCCTCACGCAGAAGGGGTTCTTATGTCGATGGCAAAATTTACGCGTATTGTTTCTATTGATCCTGTCGCCAGAATTGCAAGGGTAGAGCCTGGAGTTAGAAACCTGGCCATTTCCCAGGCTGCATCTGTGTATGGACTTTTTTATGCGCCTGATCCATCTAGCCAGGTAGCTTGCACGATTGGCGGCAATATTGCCGAGAATTCAGGCGGGGTTCATTGTCTGAAATATGGTTTGACTGTTCATAATGTGCTGCGACTTCGCGTAGCGACCATGGCGGGTGAAATCATTGAGCTTGGATCAGAAACGCTTGATACTGCAGGGTTCGATCTGATGGCATTAATGACTGGTTCAGAAGGCATGCTTGGAATTGTGACTCAGGCCAGCGTCAGGCTCTTACCAAGACCGGATGTGATTCATGTGCTCCTGGCCTCATTTGAACAGGTATCCTGTGCTGCCCAGGCTGTTGGGGATATTATCGCCTCAGGAATCATCCCTGCGGGACTTGAAATGATGGACAGGTTGTCCATTGAGGCAGTAGAGGCTTTTGTACAGGCCGGATATCCTTCTGTAGCCGCTATCTTATTATGTGAACTGGATGGCACGAGGGGTACGGTTGAGGAACAGATAAGGATGGTTTCTATGTGCTGTGAACGCAATCATGTTCAGGAAATCCGTGTGGCCCGGGATGAAAAAACCTGCCAGCTGTTCTGGGCTGGGCGAAAAGCGGCCTTTCCTGCGATTGGCCGTTTATCACCAGATTATTACTGCATGGACGGGACTATTCCCCGGCGTCATCTGGCTTCTGTTCTTGACAGTATTGATGAATTGTCCCGTATGTCTGGACTACGTATTGCCAATGTGTTTCATGCAGGAGATGGGAATCTCCATCCGCTTATCATGTACGATGCCAATCATGACGGAGAGCAGGAACTGGCTGAAAAAGTAGGGGCCCAGATCCTTGAGTCATGCCTTAAGGTCGGAGGGACAATTACAGGTGAACATGGCGTTGGGATGGAAAAGCTTGATCAAATGTGTTCGCAGTTTTCCCGTCCGGAACTGGATCGGTTCCTGGGGGTGAAGCGCTCCTTTGATCCTTCCGGTCTGCTTAATCCTGGCAAGGTCATTCCTACTCTTCACCGTTGCGCCGAGTATGGCGCCATGCACGTTCATGGAAGTGATCTTTCTCATGACGGTCTGGAAAGGTTTTAGCACTATCGTGGACGAATTTATTGATGAGTGTGCGGAACGGGTCAGGCAAGCCAGAATAACCGGTGAGCCCTTGCTCGTGCAAGGCAGTGGAAGCAAGTCTTTTTATGGGCAGGCTTGTTCTGGATCATTGCTTGAGACGATGGGATTCCAGGGTGTAATTGATTATGAGCCTTCTGAACTGATATTGACTGCAAGGTGTGGTACACCCTTGTTTGAAATTGAGGCACTTCTGGCATCACAGGGCCAGTTTCTGGCTTTTGAGCCGCCTTCCTTTGGTGCATCGGCAACGTTGGGGGGTGCTGTAGCCTGCGGTCTGTCCGGCCCACGCCGGGCAACAGCCGGATCACTTCGGGATTATTTGCTGGGTGTGCGTATGATTGATGGCCAAGGCCAGGATTTGCGTTTTGGTGGCCAGGTCATGAAAAATGTTGCCGGTTATGATGTGTCAAGACTAATGGCAGGAGCAATGGGAACATTGGGCCTGCTGGTTGAGATGACCTTGCGGGTCATGCCTAGGCCTGTTCATGAGCGTACGTTATCTTTTGACCTGTCTGTTACGGATGCGGTGCAGACAATGAATCGCCTGATGGCCTCATCTGTTCCGGTTTCGGCGACCTGTTATGTCAATCATCGCCTGTATTTGCGTTTAAGTGGATTACCCGATGAACTTGAGAATCAAGGATCCAGCCTGGGAGGGGATTTGGTTTGTGAAGGAGAGCAGTTCTGGTCATCCCTTCGTGAGCAGACCCATGCTTTCTTTCAGGAAAGACCATTGTTATGGCGATTGTCTGTGCCGTCCCCAGTTTCATTGGGAGCACTGGATGAACACTGCCTGATTGAATGGGCAGGGGCCCTTCGCTGGCTGGGAGGAGAATACACTGCGGGCCAGATAAGACAGGCTGTAGCGGCTGTGGGCGGGCATGCCACCCTGTTCAGGGGCAAACTGGAGGGTATTCCGGTTTTTCATCCACAACCCAAAGCAATTCATGAGATACAAAGACGATTGAAACGGGAGTTTGATCCCGATGGTATATTTAACCGGTTTCGGATGGCCCCCGACTTTTAGGCGATTATGCAGACAAGACTATCTCCTTCAATGCTGGCCCAAGCAGAGGGGCCTGAAGCTGAGTCAATATTGCGCCAGTGTGTTCATTGTGGTTTTTGCCTGCCTGCCTGTCCAACCTATCAGGTGACGGGAAATGAACTGGATAGCCCGAGAGGGCGGATTTATTTAATCAAGCAGGTCATGGAAGGTGCCCCCGTCAGTGCTATTACACAGCATCATCTGGATCGGTGTTTGACCTGCCGTTCCTGTGAACGGGCCTGTCCAAGTCTTGTACAGTATGGCCGATTGCTGGAAATTGGCCGTGCGCAGATCAATCTGCACAGGATTCGTGGCTTTTCTGGTCGTTGTATACGTCAACTGTTCCGTTTAATTTTTCTTAGCCCGCCCAGATTAAGTATCTTGTTGGGTCTGGGCCGCTTTGTCCGCCCCTTATTGCCAGAAGGATGGAAGAAATGGGTGAATCCCGTTTCAGCAGGCAAAGGGTTTCAGGAAAGCCAGTCTTCCAGAAAAATGCTGGTTCTGGAAGGCTGTGTTCAGCCTGTTCTGGCTCCAGATATTAATCTGTCCTCCCGTCGTGTATTGGGACATTTGGGTATTACGCTGATTAGTGCGAAGCAGGCTGGATGCTGTGGCAGTCTTAGCCTTCATCTGGATGCTCATGATGAAGCAATAAATTTGATGAAACGCAATATTGATGCCTGGTGGCCTTATATAGAAACAGGGGTTGAGGCGATTGTAATGACTGCTTCAGGCTGTGGTGTGACTGTTCGGGATTATGGCAAGTATCTGGCCCATGATTTGGTTTATGCTGAAAAAGCGCGGCGGGTTTCTGAATTGACACGCGATATCTGTGAGATTCTTGAGCCTGAGTGGTCTGGGTTGCTTGCCCGTTATCCCCGGTTGATAAGAGGCAAAAAACTTGCCTTCCATGCTCCGTGCACGCTTCAGCACGGACAAGGCGTTCAAGGGGTGATAGAAGACCTGCTGATCCGTGCCGGGGCTTTGTTGACAGAGGTTCCTGATGGCCATATGTGCTGTGGTTCAGCTGGCACTTATTTCATTCTTCAGCCGGGCTTGTCGAATGAGTTGAGACGAAGACGTCTTGCTGCACTTGAATCGGGTTCGCCTGAAATGATTGTAACTGCCAATATGGGCTGCATGAGCCATCTTGCAGCCTGCTCAAAGGAGCCTGTACGACATTGGATCCAGTTAATCGATGATGCTATCAGCTCGTTTATGGAACAGGATGTCCCAAACACCATGTCCTAATTTTAGGCCGCGGTGTTCAAATTTAGTTTGAGGCCGCCAGGCTGGGCGTGTTGCAAAGGTTGATGAACTGTTGATAAGCCGGGGTGAACTGGAGAGGACGGCCAGGATATGCTCAGCGTAATCTTGCCAGTCAGTGGCGACATGGATGTAGCCACCAGGCTGAATCCGGGATGTCAGTTCCGTGACGAATCCGGCTTGAATAAGCCGCCGTTTATGATGACGTTTTTTGGGCCACGGATCTGGAAAGTAGATATGTATCCCGGCCAGGCTGTTGGGGACAATCATATGTTCAATGACCTCAACAGCATCATGTTGAATGAGGCGAATGTTGGGAATATGGTCTTCATGAATCCTGCGAAGCAGGCTGCCTACCCCTGGCCCGTGAACTTCAATGGCAAGAAAATTATGCTGTGGATCCTGACGCGCGATCTGGGCTGTTGTTTCGCCCATCCCGGAGCCAATTTCCAGAATGACCGGTTCGCTGTTTCCAAAAACATCCGGAAAATGAATGGGATTCCTTGAAAAAGGGATACCCCATTCGGGAGAGAGTTCTTTCAGGGCCCGTGCCTGGGCATCGGACAGGCGACCCTGACGCAGGACGAAACTCCTGATGGGTCGGGTAGGAGAAGAGTGAACAGGGTCTGATTTCATGTGCCGAGCAGGCCGGTTGAAGGGGAGCTGGCAGAAGCAGAGTACAATTTTTTAGGCATGCGTCCGGCCAGATAGGCTTCGCGCCCCGCTTCTATGGCTTTTTTCATGGCAGAAGCCATGAGTATTGGATTTTTTGCAGCGGCAATGGCAGTATTCATAAGAACCCCATCGCACCCTAATTCCATAGCCTGTGCTGCTTCGGAAGCAGTGCCGACTCCTGCATCAACCAGGACAGGAACATGGGCGTTATCAAGGATGAGTTGAATGTTCCAGGGGTTAAGTATGCCCATGCCTGATCCAATCAGTGAGGCAAGGGGCATGATAGCTACACAGCCAATTTCTTCCAGACGTTTGGCAATGATCGGATCGTCGGAAGTGTAAACCATGACCTTAAAATCTTCCTTGACTAGGGTTTCAGCAGCTTTGAGTGTTTCTGTGACATTAGGAAACAGGGTGTGGGGATCACCGAGCACCTCAAGCTTGACCAGATTGTGGCCATCGAGTAGTTCACGGGCAAGCTTTAGCGTCCTGACAGCTTCTTCTGCGCTATAGCAACCGGCGGTGTTAGGCAGGATCGTATAGCGATCAGGGGGAAGGATATCAAGTAGATTAGGTTCACTCGGGTTCTGTCCGATATTGATGCGCCGGATGGCAACTGTAACGATTTGTGCGCCAGAAGCGTCTATGGCTTGCCGGGTCTCATTGAAGTCGCGGTATTTTCCGGTACCGATCAGCAGCCGAGAATGATAGGTTTTTCCTGCGAGATTGAATGTGTCCATGGTATCCTGTACTGATTAGCCACCGCCAACAGCAACAATAATTTCCAGGTGATCTCCTGCTCGAAGCCGGGTTGACTTGAATTGGCTTCGGCCCAGGATTTCCCCGTTCATTTCGAGAGCAAGACGCTTTCCAGAAAGATTCAGACGAGTCAGAAGCTGTTCGACTGACTCTTCTTCGTTTACTTCGAGTTGTTGGCCATTGAGTGTGATATGCATCTTTTCCTGCCTGCTAAGGTCATTATTCTAGCATGGACAGGCTTTAACTTGCAGAGCAGCGGTATCCTGCACCACGGACAGTCTGAATAAGCTGTTCATGACCTGTTGTTTCAAGGGCAAGCCTTAACCGGCGAATGTGGACATCGACCGTGCGTTCCTCAACAACGATATGATCACCCCAGACCCTATCGAGAAGCTGGGTCCGGGTATAAACCCGCTCCTGGTGGCTCATGAGGAAATGTAGAAGGCGAAATTCTGTTGGGCCCAGTTCGATTTCCGCCCCATTTCCATAAACCCGATAACTGGATGGATCGAGTTTCAGGCCCTGCAGCTCAATAATATCCTCTGTAGTCTGTGGGGCACGTCTTCTCAGTACGGCCTTGATCCGGGCCAGCACTTCACGAGGAGAGAAGGGTTTTGTGATATAGTCATCCGCTCCAATATCAAGTCCTGTTATTTTGTCTGATTCCTCGGTGCGTGCAGTCAGCATGATAATCGGAATGTCGCGGGTTCTTTTGTCATTGCGTAATTGCTGTGCAAACTCAATACCGTTTTTTCCGGGGAGCATCCAGTCCAAAAGAATGAGATCAGGTAACTCGTTGCGGATGGCATGCCTTGCTTCTTCTACATTTAAGGCCTGCCAGACTGAATGGCCAGCCTGTCTGAGATTGAATTTCAGGAGTTCCTGTATACTGGATTCGTCTTCTACGACAAGAATGTTAGCAGCCATGAATAGAATTCCTGTTATTGAGTTGTCAATAGAATAAGTGAATTTTTTGAAATTTTCATGTTTGTCAGCAAAAATTTTATAATTTCACGATACCGTCAATTTTCTGCAAAGAAACTGTCATTGTCTGGTCATAATTGCTGTATCAATCGAGATGGCTTGGAGATTGTTTTTCAGCAAAGGGGATTCTTTCCGGACATCAACTCGGGAAAACCGGCGAGATTCATTTTTCTTCTGGTATGTCGGTGGTTTATAGCAGCAGGGTCGAAACGCCTTCTTGTCAAAAAATTGTCATCTAACAGTTACATTAGAGTCATATAGTATGGGTATGATTCGTTCAGGCTTGAAGGGGATGGTTGATTATTCTTCAGGTAGGTACAACATGCACTCTAATGCTTGAAACAGGAAAAATGAGTATCTGCGCATATCAGTTGACGTAGGATTTAACGCAGTTTAAGTGTAGCGGTAAGAGAGTAATTGCAGTGTGGTGTCCACAATTTATGGAGGAAGAATGTTTAATCGCTTGAAACAGAATATGACTCACAACAGCAAGGGCATTGCCCTGATATCAACCTTAATCATTGGCTCGCTGACTGCATTTTCAGTCTCTGCAGCCCCGCTTCCAATCCTTGAGACTGGGTCGACCTTGCTTTATCCCCTGTTTAACCTTCAGGTTCCGGTTTATACCAAGAAGGTTCCCGGAGTTCAGATTACGACACAAGGGACCGGGAGCGGCACGGGTATTGCCGAAGCGATTTCCGGAGTTGCCCAGCTTGGAGCGTCGGATGCATACATGAGTGATGCCCAGATTCGGATGCATCCGGATATTCTCAATATTCCGGTCGCTGTTTCCATCCAGATGATTAACTATAATCTGCCTGGTTTAAATCAGGATCACCTGAAATTGTCGGGACCTGTTCTTGCCGGAATCTATAATGGATCTATTACCAACTGGGATAGTCCTGCCATCGCCAAACTGAATCCTGGCATCAAGTTTCCGAATCACAGGATTATCCCCGTTCACCGTACAGATGGCTCAGGTGATACTTTCATTTTTAGCCAGTATCTGGCGTTTTCCACGCCTCAGTGGAGCCAGGGTGTTGGTTATGGCACAACAATAAGCTGGCCAGCTGTATCAGGTGGCATTGGTGCCGAAGGTAACCCTGGAATGGTTCAGGCCCTCAAGGCAGAGCCTTATAGCATAGCCTATGTCGGAATTAGCTGGATGAAACCTATCGAGAAGGCCAGACTTGGTATAGCCATGCTGCAGAATCGTGATGGAAAATTTGTATTACCAACTATCATGAATGCTAAAGCAGCTTTGAGCCAAAGAATTAAGAACACCCCGGCTGATGAGCGGATTAGCCTGGTATTTGCTCCTGGCGCGCATTCTTACCCCATTATCAATTTTGAGTATGTCATTGTGAGCAAGAACCAGCCTAATCCTCAGCTGGCTGCCGCAATTCGCAATTTCCTGAATTGGGAAGTGGATCCACATGGGGGAAGTGCCACGCACTTTATGAAGGCGGTCAGTTTCGTTCCTTTGCCCCAGAGCGCGGTGATGCTGTCTAAGAAGCAGATAGCTGAAATTCATTAAACCGGGGGGTGGTTCATGTGGGCAGAGTCTTAAAACTCTGCCCGTTTTTTTACTCATTTTGATGAAAAAGAAATGAGTGTTAAAATTTGTTTCCAAACTGGATCGGGGCAAGGAAAGCAGGTGTCAGTAAAGTAGCACAAGGTGTAACTTTAAACTCCCAACAACAGGTTCTGGTATGAGATTTTCCTTATTTCGCGTGCTCCTGATGATGATCGCCAGTTTACTTCCCCTGACCCTTATCATCATTATTGCCTTTTTAGCAGCTTATTCCTGGCCTGCGATTGAATTGAACGGCTTTCATTTTCTGTCGGCCAATAATTGGAATCTTGGCAACCTTTATGGGGATACAGTCAATTATCATGGCCTGCAGATCATGCAGGGCGCATATTATGGAATCTGGTTCTTAATTGTAGGAACCCTGGCCAGCTCATTTATTGCGATTTGCCTGGCCCTTCCTTTTGGGATTGGTTCGGCCATATTCCTGTCTGAAGCAATGCCCAAGAATCTTGGGGGGCTGCTCTCCCTTTTTGTTGATCTTCTGGCAAGCATCCCGAGTGTGGTTTATGGGTTGTGGGGCTATATCACCCTGGTGCCTTTTCTTAAAGAGCATGTTTTTCCAGTCCTGTCGCGATCTTTACCCTTTATCCCCTTTCTAGGAGGAGAGATTGGGTCTGGTTATGGCTTGCTGACTGCATCCATTGTTCTGGCCATCATGATGGTTCCTTTGGTGTCATCGACTGTACGCGAAGCGATGTACATGACAAACCCTGCGCTCAGGGAAGCCGGACGCAGTCTAGGCCTGAGCCGGTTTCAGGTTGTATGGCATATTATTTTGCCTAATCTTCGTTCGGTTATTATCGGTGTATCAATTCTGGCGCTAGGCCGGGCACTCGGAGAAACCATGGCTGTACTGATGGTAAGCGGGAATGCCCTGAATTATGTGCCTAATAATGTGTATTCCCCCATTTCGACCATGGCTTCTTTCATTGCCTCCCAACTGGATAGCGCTTTACAGGATCCGACAGGCATGGCTGTCAGGGCACTTTCTGAAATTGCCTTGGTACTCCTGCTCATTACGGTTGTGGTCAATATCGTGGCTCGTTTGCTGTTATGGAAGCGCGGGTTATCCCATGGCCAATGATCTGATGAAATGGGAGCAGGCCAGTCGCCGTTTTCAGTCCTACTGGCGTTCCTTCTGGTTCCATGTCAGTGAAATGCTGGGCTGGGGGCTTAGTGCAGCAGTTTTTCTGATTTTGGTCATTATTTTCTTTTCGATTGTGGGCAGTATTGTTGTTCGGGCATGGCCTGTATTGAACCTTCATCTTTTTACCGAAATCACCAATGGCATTGGCGGTGGATTAAAAGGTGCAATTGAGGGTACGGTATTGCTTTCGTTTGGCTCAATAGCAATTGCAGCGCCGGTTGGTATTGCGACTGGGGTTTATCTAAGCGAGCATGGCATGGGAAGGTGGGGCAGTTTATTGCGTTTTCTGTCTGATGTGCTCGTAGGGATCCCATCAATTGTCTTGGGTTATGTGGGGTATATTAGCCTGGTTATTTACCTGGGCTGGCAGTTTTCGGTTGCAGCAGGGGTGATTACCCTGTCTGTCATGTTGCTTCCCTATATTGCTCGAACGACAGAGCTGGCATTGCGTAGAATCCCGGATTCGTTGCGTGAGGCAGGGTATGCAATGGGGGCCGGGGAAGCGAGCATTGTTTTCAAGATTCTTCTGCCAAGTTCCCTGTCAGCGATCATTAGCGGGATATTTTATGCATTGGCTTTATCCATGGGCGAAACGGCCCCCCTGCTTTATACTGCCGGCTGGTCAAATTACATGTGGAATGGTCATCTGGTCCGCGAACCCGTTGGGTATCTGACCTATGTCGTCTGGACCTTTATTAACGAGCCATTCAAACAATCCCATATGTTGGCCTATGCAGCCGCATTCCTCATTATTCTGAGTGTATTGACCACGATTCTTTTGACCCGCTGGGTGTTGTTCAAGTCACAGCATCAACCCGGCAGATAAAGGCAACCATTTCTTTTTTTCTGATCATGCAGAAAAAAGGGCTTGCTGGCCAGAGCAGGGGGCAAGGTCAGATGTGGGGGGTGGGTAGGCTTAATTTGGGTGGCGGGCAAAATATTGCGGTATGCTGATGCCTATGTGGAAACGTTGCTCTGCTTTATTAATCTTGGTCATAGGGTTCATTCTTATTGCTGGAGTGAGCCTTTGGCTGGATCCTTCCTTTTATTACCAGACTTTTTTGGAGAAGAGGATTGATGCTGCGCTTCACAGGAAACTTGTCATCCAGGGCCCTATTGTATTGAAATGGGGCAATCCTGTTCAGGTTGATCTTCATGATGTTTATCTTGTCCGGAGTGAGGGGCATGGCGATTTATTTACGGCAAGAACCCTATCGGTAGGTATTGGTGTATGGCCGCTACTTCAAGGTCAGGTGGAAATCAGACAGCTTGCTCTAGATGGGGCACGACTGAATGTGATTCGCCGATCTTCAGGAAAGCTGAATGTTCAGGACTTGTTTTCTGGACATTCAACTGCTTCTCCCATTCATTTTAGGCCCGACAGGTTTTCAGTTTTAGGTTCAGAACTGAACGTTCATGATGATCTGCGTCAAAAGACAGAGTCAGTTCAGATAGATCGGTTTGTAGTGAAGCAACCTGCGACAGACAAAGGATATCTTGTTGCTGCAGGCAGGTTCAGGATAGGCGGGCAGTCTTGTTCCTTCCATATGAGATCCGGGCTGAGGATGCGTTATCATTCAGGACAGCTGGCTTTTAAAGCAGTACAGGCCAGGATACATTCATCCTGGGGCCATTTTGATTTGATGCTCCCCTCAGCCGAGGTTTTTCTAGTGCGAAAGAGAGCAGTGCTGGATGGCTTTGACTTGAAGGGCAGGACCTCCAAAAATCAGCGGATGACCGTTATGGGAGGGAAGATGGTTTTGTCAGCCCATAAAATAAGGTATACCCCTGTCCAGATTGGCATCCATTCGGGAAGCCAGACTATTCAGTTGATGTTGGGCGCCTATTCTGGGGCATATCCAGGTCCTTTCCCGGTCCATTTTGTTTTTCAGGCCCGACATGCTTCATTGAGGCAAATCAAGGGCCATGCGACTATCCATTTGTCCCGGATGAACAAGGCTGATGGGAAGATCAGTTTTTCCTTTGGCGCCGGGTTGCCATCAAGTGGTTTTCATGGTCATTTAAACGGGTCATTTGGACTGAACTCTGATGCAAAGAGTGTGAGCATGGCCTTGTCTGGGCAAATTGCAGGCAGTCCTGCCGAGTTGAAGAGCCGGGTAGACTGGCATCAGCCGCTGCATGTTTTCGTTGAAGGTAGACTCCATGTGCTGGATTTTTCGAAATGGCCTCATGGGTCAGGAAAAGTAACGCCAACAGGGTGTTATTGGCTTTCAGGACAGCTGCAGGTAGACAGGTTAATTTTGAACCAGGTTATTATTCGCCATGCCCTTGTGGCTTTTGACCCTGGGCAGTGTCTCTTCTTGCCATGATTGCAGGGTTCTCAGAAAAAATTATTGATTGGCAAAAATTGCAAGGGCGTCATGACCTGCCCTGGCAGTTGACATCTGATCCTTATCCGATCTGGGTGTCTGAAATCATGTTGCAGCAAACCCAGGTTAGTACGGTTATTCCCTATTTTAACCGGTTCCTTTCGGTTTTCCCGGACTTGAGAACGTTGGCCCATGCCCACATCGATTCAGTGCTGGCTCAGTGGAGCGGTTTGGGGTATTACACCCGGGCCAGGAAACTGCATTGTGCTGCAATTACGATTATGTCAGAGCATGCAGGGATTTTCCCCGAGTCTTCTGAAGCAATACAGCGTCTCCCAGGGATTGGCCGTACGACTGCTGCTGCTATCCGTGTTTTTGCGTTTGGGGCCAAGGATGCGATTCTGGATGGTAATGTCAGGCGGGTGCTGATGAGGTATTTTGCCCTGGAGGGCCCCACATCTGGTAAGCGGGCAGAGAATACGCTATGGCCTCTGGCTGAAAGATTACTGCCTGATGAGGAGATTGTGGCTTATACGCAGGGGTTGATGGATTTAGGTGCGACCTGTTGTAGCCCTCGGCAGCCAGCCTGTTTTCGCTGTCCCTTGAGACAAGGGTGTAAAGCCTTCGAACAAGGACGCGTACAGGATTTTCCTGCCCCGCCACCATCCCGTAAAGCTCTCCCGGAAAGACAGATTATTATGCTGCTGATAGGCAGGAATGAAAGGTTATTGTTTCAGCGACAGCCTGAAAAGGGGTTATGGGGTGGATTGTATGTGCTTCCTTATCTGGCGGATATGGAAGAGGCCCAAAACTTCCTGTCCAGCCATTTTGGGGCGGATTTGTCATCAGGGCGATGGCTGGAATCAGTGAAACATGGCTTGACCCATTTTCGGCTGGTTATCCGGCCTTGGCAGATCGTCCTTAAGCCGAGTGATTTGTTTTTGGAACAGCAGGTTTGGTGGAAGCCGGACGAAGCCCTGGCTCAGGGGCTGCCAGTCCCCGTTAGACGGCTGGTCTCCACCTGGGTTCCTGGTTAAGGGATATGGAGTGCTGGCATGCCGTTTAAGACTATGCTGCCTCTTACGGTAACGCTGACCCGATTCTGTCCTGGCCTGAAAAGAGGGCCTGTCGCACTCTTTTTTGCAAACATCATGCCAGAAACCGGCATGGGGTATTGTTCAACACCATTGTTAATAGTGAGTTGCCCGATGACGTAACCGTGGGCGTCAAAGGAGCGCGCAATCAATAGTGCACGATGACGGAACGCTTTGATGGCCGATTGGGTTACGCTGTCCGTTAAATGATGGCGCGTGGTTGGAGCCAGACCAAAATGAACCCAGCTCAGTGTAAGCAAAGGCTGAAGTTGACCCAGAAGTGTCTGCATGGCTTGAAAATCAGAGCTATGCAGAATCAAAGTCTGATGAAGCCGCCAACCCTGGAAGGATGGGGCCGAGCCTGCCGGCGGGGTCGAGTAAATGGGGTAGGTGTTATATACGCCGCTTGCTACATGAATCTTGGGGAAATGATTGATTCGGGCCAGGGCTGAGTGGATAGCCCGGCTCGACTGGTCAACCAGCGTGGAAATTTTTGGGCCCTGTTTGTCAAAAGCAAGCTCAACTGTCATTTCGTCATTTGCAGTTGTTGCACTTGCTGTTGCTTGAAGATTGACCTGGTTAAGGGTTTTAGCCAGGCCCAGGACAGGGAAGCTCAACAGTAGCAGTGCAATCCAGATTTTATGCATGGCTATTCCTCTTAATTGAGACTCAAGTGGTGTGTCGCACTTATCCTGGGGCATTCCTAATTCTCCGTTTGCGTTTTGTTTTCCCCCCATCGAGGTGTTAGGGTATGAGATAACCCTAGATGATCCAGAATTCGCGCGACAATAAAGTCAATGATGTCGTTGATGGTTTGAGGGTGAGTATAAAAACCAGGGGCTGGGGGAAGAATGATGGCCTGCATGTTTGATAATCGAAGCATGTGTTCCAGGTGAATAGCAGATAGGGGCGTTTCACGAGGTACCAGAATCAGTTTTTTTCGTTCCTTGAGCATGACATCAGCCGCGCGTTCAATCAGATTGTCGCTAAGGCCTTGGCTGATGGCAGCAAGCGTTCCCATGCTGCACGGGCAGATGACCATGGCATCAGCCGGATTTGAACCTGAGGCGGGCGGAGCCATATAATCCTCACGGCCATAGACTTCCAGTCTGTCTGGATTGAGGTTGAAGGTCTGAACCAGCATTTTTTTGGCATCAGAGGGCCTTCCTGGCAAAACCAGGTTGCTTTCCTGGTTGGCAACGAGTTGGGCTGCCTGGGAATAGAGCAGCTGAACATTAGCCTCCAGGCTTACCAGGCATTGAAGGAGCCTTAATCCATAGGGCATGCCTGAGGCGCCGGTGAAGGCAAGTGTGATCGTCAAGGGTTTCATCATGGTAATAGTCTAGCGTATTTTTTTATGAAATGGGTTTTAGTGCTGAAAAAGTGAGGTGAATGGGATCAGGTATCAGCATCACGTGGGGGTATGCTGAGTTCCCGGTGTCGCAGGATAACCTGGTAGCTTGCTGAAAAACTGGCTGCAAGTTGTTCAGCCAGATAGACGGATCGGTGCTGACCGCCTGTGCAGCCAATAGCAATGGTCAGGTAGCTCCGGTTGTCCTTGATAAACTCGGGGAGCCAGTCATCAATGAAGGTTCGGATATCCTGGAACATTTTGCGCACCCCAGGCTGTTCTTCCAGGTATTGGATAATGCAGGCATCCTGTCCGGTATAGGGTCTAAGGGCCGGATCATAATGGGGATTAGGCAGGCATCGTACGTCGAAGACAAAGTCCGAGTCAAGTGGAAGGCCGTTCTTGAAGCCAAAAGATTGAAATAGCAGGGTAAGCTTTGAGATATCCAGCTTTACGAGATCACGGATCCATATCCTGAGTGTGGTAGGGCTTAAATTGGAGGTATCAATACGAAGCCCGAGATTGGCCACTTCAGCGAGCATGCCCCGTTCGATCTCTATGCATTCAGGTAATGTACGTGTGGCATTATTGAGAGGGTGGGGGCGACGGGTTTCTGAAAACCGTTTGACCAGGGTAGTCGAGTTGGCCTCAAGGAAAAGCAAGCGTACATCGAATCGGGCAGCCTGGAGATCAAGTATGTGCCGGGGCAGCTGCATGAGCGAAGCCCCACTGCGAGAATCGACACTGATGGCTACACGGGGGTGGTTTGCCTTCTTAAAGGACAAGCAGGCTGCCTGAAGCATTTCTGCTGGAAGGTTATCCACACAGAAATAGCCGCTGTCTTCGAGTATCCTGAGTGCAACACTCTTGCCGGAGCCGGATAGGCCACTTATCAGGATGAGCTGCATCTAGTCATTCTCCTCATCTTCGATCCGTTCATTCCTGATAATCTCAAGTTGTTGCCGGCTGATGAACTCCTGGGTACTGTTGATACCACGAAGGCGGAGAATATAGTTGCGCACAGCCACTTCAACCAGAACAGCCATATTGGCCCCTGCAGCAATGGGTATACTGACGCGCGGGACGGCTACATCAAGAATAGACTCATCTGTTGCGGATATGTTTAATCGGTCGGTCATTACGTTTTCTGTGAACTTTTCGAGATGTACAATAAAGCGCAGGTTTTTTTGAGGGCGAACCGAGGTTTCTCCAAAGAGGGCACGTATGTTAAGGATGCCTAGTCCTCTTACCTCAAGAAAATCCTGAAGCAGGGGAGGGCATCGACCTTCAAGTCGATCAGGAGCGACACGATAGATGTCAACGACATCGTCAGCGATGAGCCGGTGGCCCCGTGAAATAAGCTCCAGGGCCAGTTCACTTTTACCAATTGCTGAATCGCCTGTTATCAGAACCCCCATCCCTTGAATATCCATGAATACGCCGTGAATGTTGGCCATTTCAGCCAGGGTCTGGACCAGATAATGGCGTAAGGCTTCAATCAGTTGAACAGAGATGTAAGGGGTATGAAATACGGGAGTATCAGTCAGGCGGGCCGTGCGGAGCAAAGGGCCGGGAATATCCTCATTGTTGCTGACAATGATCGCCTTGAGGGTCGTGGATGCGCAGAGCACCTTGAGTGCCCTGCGCATGATGGGTTTGGGCAAACCTTCCAGATAGGCCATTTCAGCAGGTCCTAGAACCTGTATCTGGTTGGGGTTGACAAGATTCAGGTGGCCAATTATCGGGGCAATGTTTTCTTCCAGGGCGTTTTCAATTTCACGCTGCCCCAGCCCTTTCCCGGTAATCAGGGTGAGGGCCAGGCTATCCTTGTTGTCTTCAAACAGTTTTTCTATGCTTATCCGGGGCATACTTGGTTCCATTCGTGAGCAAGGTATGCAGGGTCTGGATGTCATCTGTCTCACGTAAGGCTGAACGCAAGGGAGGCTGGCTGAAAAGCTGGGCAAGCTCGGCAAGGAGTTTCAGATGGACATCGTTCATGTGCTCGGGTACGAGCAGGGCAAAAAGCAAATCGACTGGAACTGAATCAGGGGCCTCGTAGGGGATAGGCTTGGCCAGCTTGACGAAAATACCTGACGGAGCGGTAAGACCCGGAATCCGGCCATGGGGGATGGCAATGCCATGGCCGATACCGGTCGAGCCCAGTTTTTCCCGTTCGAAAAGACAGCCATAAACAACGAGGCGGGCCAGATGGTGCTGACGCTCAACAAGCAACCCGATTTGCTCAAAAACACGTTTTTTGCTGGTCGCTACAGGATGGACCAGAATATTCTGAGGTTGAATGATTTGCGCAATTCGGTTCATGCTATGCAAGCCCCTTTCCAGGCCATGTCTTTCCAGTTATTGTGATAACTGGTTTTTGAGATTGACACGGCGTTCATTAATCTTTTCCTTGTGCTGGAGAATTTTTCGGTCCAGCTTGTTTGCCAGTGAATCAATTGCTGCATACATATCAGCATCTTCGGTTTGCACGAACAGATCATTACCACTGATGTGGACTGTGGCTTCGGCGCGCTGTACCAGTTTTTCAACACTCAATACCACAGTGATAGCAATGACATGATCAAAATGTTTGTTTAACCGGCTCAGTTTGGTCGTGACGTATTCTCGTAGCGAAGGAGTGATGTCGAGATGGTGTCCAGTCAGGGTAAGGTTCATGAGGTGACTCCTTGTTAAATGGTTTTTCTGAGACTAACCGGGGGAATGTTAAGAGACTCCCGGTATTTGGCAATGGTACGTCTTGCAACGATGACACCTTGTTGTGTCAGCATTTCGGCAATTTGACCATCACTTAATGGTTTTTTCGGATTTTCAGAACCAACAATCTGTCTGATGAGTGCGCGTATTGCTGTAGATGAGAAAGCACCTCCTGCGTCAGTGGGAACATGGCTGCCAAAAAAGTATTTGAGTTCAAAAATACCCCGTGGGGTCAGCATGTATTTTTGTGAGGTGACACGGGATACGGTTGATTCATGAAGATTCACTTCCTGGGCGATATCCCTTAGTACCAGGGGGCACATGGCGATTTCACCGTGCTCGAAGAAGTTTCTCTGATGATCAACAATGGCCTGGGATACTCTAAGAATGGTATCGAACCGTTGCTGAATGTTCTTGATGAACCAGCGGGCTTCCTGTAGCTGATTGTTAAACTGCGTGTAATTATCTCCTCGGTTATGGGAGAGCAGGTCGGCATAGAGTCGGTTGATACGTACACGGGGAATGGCAGCCTGATTCAGTATGGCACGCCATTGCCCGCGTATTTGCCGGATGATGACATCGGGCACCAGGTAACGGGTATCATTTTGCAAGAAGGCTGCACCAGGTTTTGGATTAAGCCCCATAATGATTTGATGGGTCTGTCGGAGCACTGGCTCGTCACAGTGCAAGACCTTACGAAGCTTTGTCCAGTCATGGGCCGCGAGCAGGTCCAGATGGTTGGAGACCAGCTGCATGACGACTGATCGATTGGGAATGTCTGCAGATAAGGCTTCGATCTGGAGGCGCAGGCATTCGGACAGGTTTCTTGCCCCAATGCCGGCTGGGTCCATATGCTGTAGATGCTTGAGCGCTGTAGCCAGTTCTATGGATTCGATTTCCTGCTCGGCGGGCAGGCTTTTTGCTATGTCTTCCAGACTGGTATCCAGGTAGCCTTCTTCAGTGAGGTTTTCAATTAATATGGCAACCAGTTGACGATCCCTGTCGCTTAAATTCAAAAGGTTCAGTTGCGAAAACAGATGTTGGACGAGGGTTAGCCCAAGGGCTGCCGGTTGGTTAAAATCGTGGTCTTCATCAGGATCCTGAGGCCGGTATTCATCTCCCCAACGTTCATTATCCTGTGTTGTTTCATCAAGGGAACCGGGTTCATCTGTGCTCTCGGATGACTCGGAGGATAGGTCTGTATCAGGTTCTGAGGGATCAGGAACTTCAAGCAGAGGATTATCCTGCAAAAGCTGTTCGACTTCCTGGGAGAGTTCAAGTGTCGACAGTTGCAGCAATCGAATGGATTGTTGTAGCTGTGGAGTCAGCGCCAGATGTTGAGATAGTTTGATTTGTAAGCTTTGTTTCATTGGTATCCCGGGTGTGAGCCCCCGTTCCGGTCTTGGAAAGGGTGAGTGTCCAGCCGACAGAAAATAGAGCTAGAGACGGAAATGCTCACCAAGATATACTTTTCTGACATTCTCATTATAAATGATTTCTTCGGGTTTGCCGCTAGCTAAAACTTCGCCCTCGTTAATGATATAGGCCCGATGACAAATACCTAAGGTTTCCCTGACGTTATGATCAGTGATTAATACCCCGATGTCTTGAGAAGTAAGCAGGGCAATTATTTTCTGGATTTCCAGGACTGCGATGGGATCCACTCCGGCGAAAGGTTCATCAAGCAATACGAATTTCGGACTGGTTGCTAGTGCACGGGCGATTTCAACACGCCTGCGTTCTCCTCCTGACAGGCTGATGGCGGGTGCTTCACGTAACCGTGTAATGTGAAGTTCCGCGAGAAGTGAGTTTAGACGGCCCTCAATTTCATTCTTGTCCAGATCCTGCAGCTCCAGGATGGCACGAATGTTTTGTTCCACTGTCAGCTTGCGGAAAATCGAGGCTTCCTGTGGAAGATAGGACAGCCCCATTCTGGCCCTTCGGTAGATGGCCAGATGAGATAACTCAGTCCCGTCCAGCTCAATGGAACCACCATCGGGAGCAACAAGCCCAACCATCATGTAAAAACTTGTTGTTTTCCCGGCTCCGTTAGGCCCTAGAAGCCCAATGACCTCTCCACTGTTGACCGTGAGGGAGACGTCACGGACTACTTGGCGTTTACGGTAATGTTTTTGAAGGTTACGAACCACTAAAGTACTCATTTCCCCCCCGGTTGGGTTGGATGGCTGTCTTGGGGTTGAAATACAGCATGTACCCGGCCTCCTCCTCCCCCGCTAACCTGAAAGATTGTACTCTTGATATTGTAGGTAATAGTGTTGCCTTCAACTAAATCATTGTTTTTTAATAATTTAGCGTGGCCTATTAATGTTACCACATCGGTTTGCGTGTTGTATTGTGCCTGTTGGGCCTGTCCTTTGAGCAGGCCTTGATTATTATCGAGGGTTTCATGGAATGTGACAGGGTTGCCGTATGCAAAGGCTGTTCTGGTTTTGCCCTTTTGAATGACCACCAGGCGATCTGCATGAATTGTCAGGCTTCCTTGTGTTAATACGACATTGCCCTGGTAGGTGCTGGTCTGTTTCAGGTCATTGACCATGAGATGGTCGGCATTTAACACCAATGGCTGATTGCGATCGGTGCTCAGGGCCTGCGCTGCTTTGGCCAGCAAGAAGGGGCTTGCAGCCAGAAGGAGGATAAGGCTGCGTAGGATATAGGATCTGGTTGTGTGCATTGGAGGGATATCCATGGTCATGATCAATGATAGGTGACTTGCACGTGCTGAAGCAAATGCGCAATACGTGTACGGGTATTGATATTCATCCCGCCGGCTGTGATAAGCGTGTTCTGCCCTTTAATTTGTATCGGTTGATCGGTATCAGCATAATCCTGATGGGGATCAACATGAAGGAATTGGGTGGTAGCGACCCAGTTTTTTTCGGTGTTTGTATAAATTGCCTGAATCTTGACGCGATCCATGAAATAAATCTGCCGGGTATTGTTGAGCAGTTTGCCCCGCTTTGCCGTGATGGTCATGGTGGGCTTGTTCTGTTTGATTTGCGTGAAATCCGGTGCGGTCATCCAAAGGGTATTGTCGTCAGGATAATGGATCATGGTCTGGGCAGAAAGGGTAGATTCAGGTTTGCCTTGGGCACTAAAAGAAGTTGCGTGCAAGCCATCAATGATGAAATCAATGTTGTGGCCTTTTGAAACGGGCCGCAGCTGGGGCAACTTAACGGCGTAATCCAGCCAGAACGTGGAGAGGGCTAGCAGGAATACTAGTCCGAGGGTCATCCAGGACGCCGAACGGTCTTTCATGAAAAATAAGGAGCAAGAAGGGGTTCAAGCTTGCCCTGTGCGTTAAGGATAAGTTCACAGGCTTCCCTGACTGCTCCATGTCCTCCCGGGGTCTTTGTTACATAGTGGGCCTGTTCACGTACAATGGCAGGGGCATTAGGCACTGAAAGTGCAAATCCGACCCGGCGCAGGAGGGGAATGTCCATGACATCATCCCCCATGTAGGACATGTCAGCCAGGCTCAGCCCAAGTTGGGCCTGAAGAGAGTATAAGACAGGCAGTTTGTCTGCGATACCCTGGTAGACAAAATCAAAGCCGAGATCTTTTGCACGCTGATTGACAGCCGTTGATGTTCGACCCGAAAGAAGGGCGAGCCGGATCCCTCCTGCCTTGAGAAGCTTGAGCCCATGTCCGTCCAGCGCATTAAAGATTTTAAGCTCTGCCCCGGTTTCGGTAAATAAGAGGCTGGCATCAGTCATGACACCATCTACATCAAAGATGGCCAGCTGGATGGTACTTGCTAAAGTGTCAACTGATGGCATAAAGATTCCTAGACTACACCGGCTCGCATCAGATCGTGCATGTTCAAGGCACCGAGCAATCGGTTCTGTTCATCGGTAACGAGAAGCGCAGTGATTCGTTTTTCTTCCATCAGGGCTACAGCAGTAGCAGCTAGTTCATGGCTGCTGATGGTATGAGGCGAAGGTGTCATGACTTCACCAATGGTTACACCGCGGATATCTTCTTCTTTGTCGAGGGTGCGCCTTAGATCCCCATCCGTATAAATTCCTTCAAGGGTTCCATCAGGTTGTGTAATAGCTGTAAGCCCCAGCCCTTTCCTGGACATTTCGAGAAGCGCTTCCCTTAATGGCGCTGTTCGCTGAACATGTGGCAGCGCATCGCCGTGGCGCATGATGTCACTGACCCGAATCAGGAGCCGGCGTCCCAGTGCCCCCCCGGGATGGGTCCTGGCAAAGTCTTCGGCATTAAAGCCACGCAGGTCCAGCAGGGCAAGAGCCAAGGCATCCCCTAGTGCAAGAGTGGCTGTTGTACTTGCAGTGGGTGCGAGGCCAAGCGGACAGGCTTCCTTTTCTATTCTGACATGAAGATGGACAGTGGCTTCCCGTGCAAGGGTTGAGGCAGGATTTCCGGTGATTGTAATGAGAGGGCTTCCATGCCGCTTGAGTAAAGGCACAATAGTAAGGAGCTCATGGCTTTCGCCTGAATGGGAGATAGCAATCATGACATCCTGGCGGGTCATCATTCCCAAATCGCCATGGGTGGCTTCAGCCGGATGCATGAAAAACGCCGGGGTTCCTGTCGAGGCAAGGGTGGCAGCAATTTTGCGGGCAATATGTCCGGATTTCCCGATACCGCTTACGACAACCCGGCCCTGAGTATGCAAGAGCAGGTTGAGTGCATCAATAAAGGTGTCGTTGAGCCATTTGGCCTGCATTCTGACAGCATCGGCTTCTATCTGAAGAACGGTACGGGCGAGTTCCATGACACGTTTGGCTTCCTCGCTCCTGAGTGGTTGGCTGTCTATCGGCTGGAGTGTATCAATCATTGAGCGTGGAATCGCCTTGCCTGGATGAAATTCATGTCCGGTATTATACCTAAATATCATCTGTCTTGACATCTGCTTCATGCTGATCTGTTGTATTTTTAGCCATTTAGGCTGCGGCTGCTGGAAATAGGTTAATCGATAGTGGCAAATGATCCTTCAATCAAGGTAGAATGCAACATTCTTGTGTTTTTTCACCTTATTTATCCTGTCACACTACTATACATGTCAAGTGAAACACTGGTTGAGATAACAAACCTGGACTTTTCCTACCCAAACCGGGCTATTCTGAAAGGGATCAACCTGTCCATTCCTAAAGGTCAGGTTGTGGCCATCATGGGGGGCAGCGGCTGTGGGAAAACCACGCTTTTGCGACTTATAGGCGGCATGATTCGGGCACAGTCCGGAAAGGTGTGCGTTGGGGGTGAGGATATCCAGGGGATGACCCGGGATCAGCTCTACGGCATGCGTCGGCGTATGGGGATGCTGTTTCAGTTTGGGGCCCTTTTTACGGATTTATCCGTTTTTGAGAATGTTGCTTTTCCATTGCGTGAGCATACTGATTTACCCGAAAGCATGATAGCGGATCTGGTTCTGCTCAAGCTTCATGTGGTTGGCCTGCGGGGTGCAGCCTATATGATGCCTTCTGAATTATCGGGTGGAATGAGCCGTAGAGTAGCCCTTGCGCGGGCCATTGCACTTGATCCCATGTTAATGATGTATGATGAGCCGTTTACAGGACTTGATCCGATTTCACTGGGCGTGATCGGAAAGTTGATTCGCGATTTGAACGATGCACTGGGCACAACGTCCATACTGGTTACCCATGACATTCATGAGTCTTTGAACATGGTCGACTATGTTTATTTTATTTCCGAGGGCCAGGTTGTGGCGCAAGGCACACCCGATGAGGTGCGTCACTCTGCTTCTGCGTTTGTTGAGCAGTTTGTCAATGGTTATCCGGATGGCCCGGTTCCCTTTCATTATCCTGCACCGTCCCTTCAGGAGGACTTGAGAATGGGGACCAGAAAATGATGGTTGACCAGTTCGTTGCCCAGATCCGCCGGCTTGGTCATGGTGTCATTGATGCCGTGATGCGGCTAGGATTTGCTGCCCGTTTTTTCATGGCCCTGATACTGGCCTCGGGTACAGGGCTGCGCCGGTTTTCCCTTGTGGTTCGCGAGATCTATTTTGCAGGGTTCATGTCGCTTATCATCATCAGTGTGTCTGGCCTTTTTGTGGGCATGGTTCTTGGGTTACAAGGATATAATACCCTGCAGCGCTTCGGTTCTGAATCGGCTCTGGGGGTTCTGGTTGCCCTGTCCTTGCTACGTGAGCTGGGACCGGTTGTGGCTGCCCTTCTATTTGCCAGCCGGGCAGGCACGGCCATGACAGCGGAGATAGGATTGATGAAGTCAACGGAGCAGCTTGTAGCCATGGATATGATGGCCGTTAATCCGTTGGCCCGGGTTATTGCCCCCAAGTTCTGGGCAGGGGTCCTGTCCATGCCTTTGCTGGCTGCCATATTCAGTGCGGTAGGTATATTTGGGGGGTATTTGATTGGGGTCAGGTTCATTGGGGTGGATGCCGGTACTTTCTGGTCCCAGATGCAGGCGCAGGTGAGTGTGCGTACGGATATTCTTTATGGGGTATACAAAAGTTTTGTGTTTGGTGTTGTAGTGACGGCCATTGCCCTTTTTGAGGGGTTTGATGCTCCAGCAACAGCAGAAGGGGTATCGCGGGCTACGACCCGAACGGTAGTCATATCCAGCCTGGCCATTCTGGTGCTGGATTTTGTATTGACCGCGTTCATGCTGGGAGGAAACTGAATGGAGCGCTCCACATATGATTTGTGGGTAGGACTTTTTGTAGTGGCTGGACTGGTTGCGTTGCTTGCCCTGGCATTCAAGGCAGGTAATCTCGGGGCATCAAGCATTGGGTCGAGCTATGTTGTGAAGGCCAATTTTGATGATGTCGGAGGATTAAAAGTGCGTGCTCCAGTCAAGGCTTCCGGGGTTGTTGTGGGCCGTGTGACGTCGATTCGTTTTGATCCGGTCCGTTATCAGGCCCAGGTCACCATGAAGATTGGCGATGCATATCGTTTTCCCCGGGATACGACAGCCTCGATTCTGACCTCTGGACTGTTGGGTGATCAATATGTTGGCCTGGATGCCGGGGGTGATTCCGTCATGCTGAAGAATGGAGATACCATTCATCTGACCCAGTCAGCCATTGTCATAGAAAAGCTGATTGGACAGTTTCTGTTTAATAAGGCAAGTGGCGGGGGGAAGAGCCCATCGTCTTCTACGGCCAAGGCGGGAGGGCTCTGAGATGAAACTTAGGATATCCGGGATATTAATTGTATGTGCTTTGTCTTCGGGCTGGAGTCTTTCTGCTCAGGCAGTGACAGTTAATGTGAATGAGGCTGTTGCAATGAGCCTTAAGGCTGACCCCCGCATCAAGGAGCAGCAGCAGGTGGTTGAAGAAGCCAGGGGGTTGCTCGACGAAGCAAAGGGCCATGGTGGGGTTATGTTTTCGGGTAACTCTTTCTTGGGCATTGCCCCTGCAGTTTCGGGAGGGATTTATTCCGGCGGAGCCCAGAGCGGTACGACACTGCGTTCTGACGAGTACCCGGTAAAACGCTATTCTGACTGGGAATATCTGGAGTTTTCGATTATAAAACCCCTTTATACGTTCGGTAAGCTACATCATTACACTGCTGCTGCACGAAACAATATTCTGGTTAAAAAAGCCCAGGTTCAAGGCGTCAGGCTTCATACCGCATTTGATACCAGACGCGCCTATTATGGCTATTTGACAGCGCGGGATACGACATTGTTGCTGGAGGATATCCTTCAAAAGGTAAATTCTGCAATTGCTACGGTTAAGGATTCCCTCAAAAAACAGAGTGGGGATGTGACCCAGTCTGATTTATATGCCTTGCAGGCGGGTCGTGGTGAACTGCTTAAATATATCAGCCAGGCCAAAGCCATCAAGAAAATCAGTCTGGATGGCTTGAAAGTTCTGACAGGGGTGGGTTTGGAGGGTCAGCTTAAAGTGGCTGATGATAGTCTCGAGCCGGTTGCTTTCCCCAAGGGCACGGCACAAGACTATATCAATACCGCGATTGCCAATCGACCTGAATTTGCTGAACTCAAGGCAGGCCTTGAGGCGCAGCGACAGCTTGTTGCTGCCAAGCATGCCGGCAACTATCCGAATGTCTATGCAGGTCTTGTAGGAACCTTGTCGCATGCCTCAAGGCGAAGCCGGTTGAATAATCCATATATCTATGATCCATTCAATAGTGCCGGTGTCACGCCGGTTATTGGCATTGAGTGGGATATGCAGCCAGGCGTGGTGAGTGGTCAGGTCAGGCGGGCGCAGGCACAGCTGAATGCCTTGAATGATGAAAACCGGTTTGCTGAAATGGGAATCCCGTTTCAGGTCAGTGAAGCTGTTGCGCATATGGATGCAGATTACAGGTCTGTTGAGGATTTGAGGCAGGCGGCCGAATCTGCCCGCAGATGGATGGTGTCCAGTTTTGCCGATTTCAGTGCAGGGTTGGGAAAGGCAGACAAGCTTGCTGATGCGGTGAAAACGTATGCCCTGACCTCAGCTGATTATTTAAAGACGGTGAATGATTATAATATGGATGTTGCTAACCTTGATCTGATGACAGGCACCGGATTGTCGGCAGCAAATTAAACGAGGATGCAAAGATGAAGAGATTTCTTGCTGTAGTTGCCCTTTTTTCCATAATGAATGGTATCGCGTTTGCAAAGGCGCTTCCTCCTGATCAGTTGACACGCAATACGGCCCAGGAAGTGTTGTCGATTCTGCACGAGAACCATGCCATTTTGAATAGCCAGGCGAAAATTCAGCAACTGGTTGAGGCAAAGGTCCTGCCTTATTTCGACTTCAGGCGCATGACTGAACTAGCCATGGGTATTAACTGGCGCCGTGCTTCACCTGCCCAGCAGGCAGAACTGGTCAAGCAGTTTCAGCAGCTTCTGGTTCGTACGTATTCTTCTGCTCTTCAATCCTATAGTGGCCAGACGATCACCTATTTGCCTTTTCATATGGCTCCAGGTGATACGGATGTAGTGGTGCGGACTCAAATTAACCAACCAGGGCAACAGCCTGTCCCAGTGAACTATAGCCTGGAGAAAAAAAGTGCAGGCTGGAAAGTGTATGACATTGCGGTCGATGGCGTCAGTCTTGTGACGAATTACCGTTCTTCATTCAATGCAGAGATTCAGCGTAATGGTATCCAGGGCCTGATCCAGGCCTTAACCAAGAAAAACCGGGCGAGTTAGAATCCATGACAGCCAGGTTTATTCCGGAAGGGCCGTTAAGTTTGGATACGGTGTCGCAACTACGTGAGGCTGGTGAAAAGGCGATGGCGGCTTCACCGGTCTGCTTTGATCTGGGTCGGATTACCCAGGTGGATTCTTCTGCAATTTCTTTGATTCTGGAATGGAAGCGTATGGCCATGGACAAAGGTGTCGAGCTGGAATTTGCCACCTTTCCCGACCATCTGCTGACCCTTGCAGAACTCTATGGGGTTCATGAACTTATTATTCAAGTCCCGCATGACAACAGCCATTGAAATTTCCGGGGTGCACAAACATTTTGGTTCCCTGCATGCTCTAAGAGGGCTTGATTTGACCATTGAGCAGGGAGAATTTTTTGCCCTGCTTGGACCTAATGGTGCAGGCAAATCAACCCTGATTAGCCTTCTGGCCGGCCTGCTTCGACCAGACCAGGGTTATCTTCGGGTTCTAGGGCATGATGTAGTTCGAGATTATCGGCTGGCGCGGCGTTCTTTAGGGGTCGTTCCCCAGGAGATTGTGTATGATCCTTTTTTTACGGTTCGCGAAACACTCCTTATCCAGTCAGGTTATTATGGCTTAAGGCATAATGATGCCTGGATTAACACCTTGCTAGAGCGGCTCGATCTGTCAGATAAGGCTGATGTTAACATGCGAGCCTTATCAGGCGGGATGAAAAGGCGGGTACTGGTTGCCCAGGCACTGGTCCATCGGCCTGAAGTCATTGTTCTGGATGAACCAACGGCCGGAGTGGATGTGGAGTTACGGCAGACCTTGTGGGCGTTTATCCAGAATCTTAATAGCCAGGGGCATACGATAGTGCTAACGACGCATTATCTTGAAGAAGCCCAGGAATTTTGTCAGAGGATAGCCATGCTCAAACAAGGGCAGATTGTGGCACTTGATACGACACAAAACCTGCTGGCCAGTTTTGAGCGGCGGGAACTAAGACTGGCACTCGACTCGGCTGGACTTCCAGAGTCTTTACGTCCATTGCTCAGGAGGAGCATCGGCTCAACCCATATTCTTGATTTGCCTTCGCTTGGATGCCTGGAAGAAATTCTGGGGATAATCCGTCAATCCGGCGCGCAAATTGAGGATTTGTCTTTGGTTGAGCCAGATCTGGAAGATATATTTGTCTCGATTATGAGCGAGCAGGCATCGGTATGATTGGTTTTTCAACCCTCTTTTACAAGGAACTGCTGCGCTTTTGGAAAGTCAGTTTCCAGACAGTTCTGGCCCCGGTTCTGACTACCCTTTTGTACTTGCTTATATTTTCTTATGTCCTGTCTAAACGAATCGAGGTCTATCCGGGCGTATCTTATACCGCTTTCCTTATTCCTGGTCTTGTCATGATGAGCATGTTGCAGAATTCTTTTGCAAATAGCTCTTCCAGCCTGATCCAGTCCAAGGTTACAGGTAACATTGTTTTTGTTTTGCTTCCTCCGCTTTCTGCGATGGATTTTTTTGGTGCTTATCTTGCAGCATCTGTTGTTCGCGGCTTTATGGTTGGATTGGGGGTGCTGTTAGTGGCACAGATTTATGCACTTACACCGCCCGTTCATATCTTCTGGGCTATAGTGTTCGGACTGTTTGGCTGCGGTATACTTGGGTGTCTTGGGATTATTGCAGGAGTATGGGCTGAAAAGTTCGACCAGTTGGCTGCCTTCCAGAATTTTATTATTGTCCCCTTGTCTTTTTTAAGTGGCGTGTTTTATTCGATTCATTCCCTGCCGCCATTCTGGCGGCAAATGTCGCGCTTTAATCCGTTTTTCTATATGATTGATGGGTTTCGTTATGGATTTTTTGGTCTGTCGGATGTGGCACCCCAGCAGAGCCTGCTGATTGTGGCCGCAAGCTTTCTGGGGTTGTCGGCCTTAACAATCGGGTTGATACACCGAGGCTACAAACTACGTGGATAGGAGCATGAATGGTAACGGCACAGGATATCTGTCGATATATTGAGGAGCAGATCCCCTGCACTTTTGTTGAGGTGCGTGGCGAAGACGGGCAGCATTTTGAGGCTGTGATTGTCAGTGAGTTGTTCAAGGATCTACCCATGGTTGCCCAACATCAGGCGGTGTACCGGGCATTGGGTGAGCGTATGCGTGCAGAAATCCATGCGCTCTCCATGCAGACCTATACTCCAGAGTCCTGGAGCGAGAGACAAAAAATCAACTGAAACGAAATCCGGGCAGGCTTTTGGGGCACACAGGTATTTGATGGAATTAGGGAGCAGCGGTTGAATGGATAAGTTCAGAATTCAAGGAGGGGGACCCCTTGAAGGCCAGGTGCGGATTTCTGGTGCAAAGAATGCCGCTTTGCCCCTGCTGTGCGCCTCCTTGCTGACTGAAAAGAGCCTTGTGCTTGAAAATGTTCCCTCCCTTCGTGATATTTCTACCACGGCCCATCTGTTGGCCCAGATGGGAGTTGAGGTTTCCGGAAATGCGGGACTGATTGAGCTTAAAGCCTCTCGGGTACATGATTGTGTTGCCCCATATGATCTGGTTAAAACAATGCGGGCCTCCATACTTGTCCTGGGGCCTCTGGTTGCCCGATTTGGTGAGGCTCGTGTCTCTTTGCCAGGGGGCTGTGCCATTGGTTCCCGCCCTGTGGATTTGCATCTTAAGGGGCTTCAGCTCATGGGTGCGAAGATAAGCATAGAACATGGAGATATTCATGCCCGTGCTGAGAAGCTTAAAGGAGCCAGGATATTCATGGATCTGGTTTCGGTTACCGGCACAGAAAACCTGATGATGGCTGCAACCCTGGCTCAGGGTGTAACAGTTATTGAGAATGCGGCACGGGAACCTGAAGTGGTTGATCTGGCTGAGGCCCTAATGAAGATGGGGGCTCATATTGAAGGTGCGGGGACGGATGTCATAACCATTCAGGGGGTCGATTCACTTGAAGGATGCAGGCATGCGATAATGCCGGACCGAATTGAAACCGGCACGTTCCTTGTCGCCGTTGCTGCTACAGGTGGAAAGGTGCTGCTGACTCATACCAAAGCCGGCTTGCTGGACGCTGTCATTGATAAGCTGAAAGAAGCAGGGGCGGTACTGAGTCTGGGTAGTGATACGATTGAAATCGTTCAGGATGGGCGGCCTAAAGCGGTGAATATTCGAACAGCACCCTATCCGGCCTTTCCAACGGATATGCAGGCACAGTTTATGGCCATGAATACGGTAGCACAGGGCTCGGCTCTGATAACGGAGACTATTTTTGAAAACCGGTTTATGCATGTCCAGGAACTGCGACGGTTAGGAGCCCGTATTGATATTGAAGGAAATACGGCCATGGTACACGGTTGTGCCCAGCTGCAAGGGGCAACCCTTATGGCAACCGATTTGCGTGCATCAGCCAGTTTGCTTATGGCGGCGCTGGTGGCCAGTGGGGAAAGCATTATTGAAAGAATCTATCATATTGATCGGGGATATGAAGATATCGAGCATAAATTTGCCGGGTTGGGTGCAAAAATTGAACGCATTCCAGGGTAACGCACTACAGTTTACAGAATGGGATAAAACTTGTCCGATCCTTTAACCATTGCTTTGTCCAAGGGACGAATTTTTGAGGAAACCATGCCGTTTTTAGCGGCAGCAGGAATAGTCCCTCTTGAACGTCCCGAGCATTCGAGAAAACTCGTTATCAAGACCAATCACCCTGATATCCGCTTCATTATTGTTCGTGCTTCAGATGTGCCAACTTATGTCCAGCATGGAGCAGCAGACCTGGGGGTGGCCGGACTGGATGTTCTGGTGGAGCATGGTGGGGAAGGGTTGTATCAGCCTCTTGATCTTCAGATTGCGCAGTGTCGCATGATGGTGGCGGCCCACAGGGATTTTGACTATGCAGGGGCGGTTAGGCAAGGAACCCGTCTGAGAGTGGCTACCAAGTATGTCAAGATAGCACGGGAGCATTTTGCCGCTAAACAGATGCATGTTGACTTGATTAAGCTGTATGGTTCCATGGAGCTTGCTCCGATTGTGGGTCTGGCTGATGTGATTGTCGATCTTGTTTCGACGGGAAGCACCTTGAAGGCCAATCACCTGGTTCCTGTTGAAGCAATAATGGAGGTGAGCTCCCGACTGATAGTCAATCAGGTTGCGTTTAAATTGAAACGGGCCGAGATCATGCCTGTAATGGATATTTTCCGTCAGGCCGTCAGCAATGGGCTGAACATGAAAGGTCAAAACGGATGAAGGCGATGATTTCCAGACTGGATACCCGGCAGGCTGATTTTGGTGCCTGCCTTAAAACGCTTCTGGCTTTTGATCTGGGGCAGGACAAGGCAATTACCCGGGTGGTGAACGGTATTCTTGAGCAGGTTCAAACCAGGGGGGATGAAGCTGTACTGGAGTATACGCGTCAGTTTGATGGGCTTGAGGTAAAAGAGGCGGCTGAACTGGAGTTGCCCCGTTCCTGCCTGGATGAGGCACTGTCTGCATTGCCTGCTGTTGAACGTGATGCGTTGTTGCAGGCCGAGGCGCGGATAAGACGCTATCATGAGCGACAGATGGCATCGTCCTGGAGTTATGAGGAAGAGGATGGGACGATACTGGGCCAGCAGATTACATCGCTGGATCGGGTGGGCCTTTATGTTCCTGGAGGGAAAGCAGCCTATCCTTCTTCAGTGCTGATGAATGCTGTTCCGGCCAGGGTGGCAGGAGTCCGTGAGCTGATTATGACAGTGCCTACCCCCCAGGGGGTTCATAATCAGCTGGTGCTTGCTGCAGCAGCTGTCGCAGGTGTGAACCGGGTTTTTACGGTTGGCGGGGCTCAGGCGATTGGAGCTTTGGCCTATGGAACGGAAACGATTCCGAAAGTTGACAAGATTGTTGGACCAGGAAATGCTTATGTGGCCGCTGCCAAACGGCTGGTGTTTGGCCGGGTAGGCATAGACATGGTTGCGGGCCCTTCAGAAATTCTCATTATATGCGATGGCCACACGCCCCCCGAATGGATAGCCATGGATCTTTTTTCCCAGGCTGAACATGATGAACTGGCGCAAGCTATCTTGCTTTGCCCTGATGCACATTATATTGATGCTGTTGAAGCAGAAATGGCCCGTTTATTGCCGACTATGCCTCGACGCGAGGTAATCGCATCCTCTTTATCGGGGCGGGGAGCGTTGATCAGGGTGCTTGATTTGGATGAGGCCTGCCGGCTGGCAAACACAATTGCACCCGAGCATCTGGAGCTCTCAGTTGCTGAACCTATGGTGTATGCCAGGAAAATCCAGCACGCAGGGGCTATCTTTCTGGGGCGCTTTACGCCCGAAGCTCTGGGAGATTATTGTGCAGGGCCGAATCATGTGCTTCCGACTTCAGGAACAGCACGGTTTTCTTCTCCTCTGGGAGTGTATGATTTTCAAAAAAGGACGAGCCTGATTCAGGTATCTGTCAACGGCTCCCGCCAGTTGGCAGAGATTGCGGGCGTTCTGGCTGATGGAGAGGGTCTTTTTGCTCATGCCGCCTCGGCCAGGCTTCGTCTTCAGCAGGTTAGTCATGACAGTTGAGTCGGTGATTCGGCCTGAGATTCGTGGTCTTAGTGCGTATCATGTTGCCGATGCGAAGGGCCTGGTCAAGCTTGATGCAATGGAAAATCCATGGCCGCTTCCGGAAGTGGTGGCCTTGGAAATGGCGCAAGCCTGTGCTCATGCTTCTGTGAACCGGTATCCGGATCCCCAGGCGATTGGTTTGGCAAACCGGTTGCGCCAGGTGATGGCTATCCCGGATGCGGCTGGATTACTTCTGGGAAATGGCTCGGATGAATTGATTCAAATGATTGCCATGGCATGTGCCCAGCCCGGAACCCTTATCCTGGGTATGGAACCTTCCTTTGTCATGTATCGCATGATCGCTGTTTTTTGCCGTATGCGATATGTCGGTGTGCCTTTAAATGATGATTTCTCTATAAATGGGGATCGGGTTCTTGACATCATTCATGCTGAACAGCCCGCGCTTGTTTTTATCGCCTATCCAAACAATCCGACAGGTAATCTTTTTGAAGCCAGGGTGATTAGGGATGTTATTGCCGCTTCTCCTGGCCTGGTCGTAGTTGATGAAGCCTACCATGCTTTTGCCGGTGAATCAGCGATAAACTGGATAGAAGAGTTTGAGAACCTTCTGGTGATGAGAACGGTTTCCAAGTTAGGTTTAGCTGGGCTCCGCCTGGGGTATCTTGTCGGTCGAACCGCAATAATAAATGAGATAGATAAGGTTAGACTGCCCTATAATATTAATGCCCTGACTCAGGCTGCCGGACAGGTTGCTCTGGCCCACCATGCAGTATTTGAGGCCCAGGCGAAAGAAATTTGTGCGATGCGGGAGGCAATGCTTGAAGAGCTGGTGGCGATGGAAGAACTGGAAGTGTATCCCAGCCATGCAAATTTTATTTTGATTCGCCTTGCCCGAGCCTCTGAGGTTTTTGATGGATTGAAGAAAAAAGGCATTCTGGTAAAAAACCTGGATAAGGCTCATCCGCTGCTTGAGGGATGCTTACGGGTGACGATTGGTACGCAAAATGAAAATTCAATGTTCATTAACCACTTGAAAGATCTGGTACATCTGTGACAGCATGAACAGGTGATATCCAAAAAGGCAAAATAAATGCGACAAGCTAAAGTAGAACGGAAAACACTGGAAACTTCCATTACAGTTTCGATTGCATTGGAAGGAACCGGAACATCCACCATGGATACGGGCGTGCCTTTTCTGGATCACATGTTAGACCAGATAGCACGTCATGGACTGATGGATTTGACTGTAGTGGCGAAAGGGGATTTGCACATTGATGCCCACCACACGGTGGAGGATATTGGAATTACTCTTGGACAAGCCTTTTATAAGGCGGTCGGGGATAAATCCGGGATTAATCGCTATGGTCATGCCTATGTCCCTTTGGATGAAGCCCTGTCACGGGTTGTTGTGGATCTGTCGGGACGACCCGGGCTTGTTTTTAATGTTGAGTTTACCCGGGCGAGGATTGGCTCTTTTGATGTTGACCTGGTTCACGAGTTTTTCCAGGGCTTTGTCAATCATGCCATGGTGACGTTGCATCTGGATAATCTGAGCGGGCAAAATGCCCACCATCAGTGTGAAACGATATTCAAGGCTTTTGGACGGGCCTTAAGACAGGCAGTGAGTTTTGATCCCGGATCAGGTGGACGTTTGCCTTCAACCAAAGGGGCGCTGTAAGCGCAGGTTAAGATAATAAGATGATCGATATTGCGATTGTGGATTATGGCATGGGCAATCTTCGTTCTGTATCCCAAGCATTTAAAAAGGTAGCACCGGGCAGGGATATTCGGATTACAGGGCAGGCAAAGGATTTGCTCAAGGCTGAACGTGTGGTGTTCCCCGGGGTCGGAGCTATGGGTGATGCCATGGGCGAATTAAATTCGCGTGGCCTGGTTGACGCCTTGAAACAGGTTGCCAGGACACGACCTTTTTTGGGGATTTGTTTAGGACTGCAGATGCTGTTTGAATTTTCCGAGGAGGGGAATACTCCGGGGCTCGGATTTTTTTCAGGACGGGTGCGTAAATTTACTGATGGGATGATGGATCCTGACGGAGGGAGGCTGAAAATCCCTCATATGGGGTGGAATGAGGTAGATCAAGTCAAATCCCATTTTTTGTGGCAAGGTATTCAGGATCGAAGCCGTTTTTATTTTGTCCATAGTTATTACGCAGAGCCCTTGAAAGGTGAACTGATTGCAGGCACTACAAGTTATCCCCGGCCTTTTGCCTGTGCAGTTTCCGACCAGAATCTTTTCGCAGTCCAGTTTCATCCAGAGAAAAGCCAGGCAGCCGGGCTGCGTCTATTACAGAACTTTGTCACCTGGGATGGGGTGGCCAAGTAATATTTTCATTAACCACATTTGACAATATATGCTAATTATTCCCGCGATTGATTTGAAAGACGGACGATGTGTCCGTTTGCGACAAGGCCTGATGAACGAGGCGACGGTTTTTTCGGATGAACCTGCTCAGATGGCTGATGTCTGGCTGAAGGCAGGGGCAAGAAGGTTACACCTGGTTGATCTGAATGGTGCCTTTTCCGGAAAGCCAGTAAATGAAGAAGTGATCCGGACTATTCTGGGTCAGGTTAAGGGGAAAATTCCTGTCCAGCTAGGAGGGGGGATCCGTGATCTGGATACGATAGAACGTTATCTTGACGATGGTGTGGATCAGGTTATTCTGGGTACAGCTGCAGTGAGGAACCCTGGGTTCTTGCATGATGCCTGCAACGCTTTTCCCGGGCATGTGATGGTTGGACTGGATGCAAGGGATGGCCGGGTGGCTGTAGATGGCTGGTCTAAACTGACTGGACATGATGTGGTTGATCTGGCCCGCAAGTTCGAGGGCTATGGTGTTGAGGCTATTATTTATACCGATATTGGGCGAGATGGCATGTTGACTGGCGTAAACGTTGAAGCAACCAAAGCCCTGGCAAAAGAGCTGACCATCCCCGTGATAGCAAGTGGAGGTGTGACGGGTCTTGATGACATCAGGCAATTGTGTGCGATTGCCAGTGAGGGGGTCATGGGGGTTATTACAGGTCGGGCCATTTATGAGGGATCGATTGATTTTGTGCAGGCGCAAATGCTTGCTGATGAGCTGGACGGATAATTATCATGTCATTGGCAAGACGTATTATTCCCTGTCTTGATGTGACTGGCGGGCGGGTTGTAAAAGGAGTTAATTTCGTTGGCCTGAAAGATGCGGGGGATCCGGTTGAGATTGCCAGACGCTATGATATTCAGGGAGCTGACGAGATCACCTTTCTGGATATTACGGCTACTTCTGATAACCGGGGATTGATACTGGAAATGATTGAAGCTGTGGCATCGCAGGTATTTATTCCCCTGACGGTGGGAGGGGGGGTGCGTCATATTGAGAATATCCGCGACCTGTTGAATGCCGGGGCTGATAAGGTGGGAATTAATTCTGCTGCGGTTGCCCACCCCGAATTTGTTCAGGCAGCGGCAGACCGTTTTGGATCACAGTGTATTGTCGTTGCGATTGATGCCCTGGCGGTGGATGCAACCAACTCGCGTTGGGAGGTAGTGACGCATGGCGGACGTAACCGGACTGGCCTGGATGTGATGGAATGGGCTGACAGGATGGTCAGGATGGGTGCTGGCGAAATTCTGCTGACGAGTATTGACAGGGATGGAACCAAGGCTGGCTTCAATCTTCCATTGACCCGTGCCGTTGCAGATGGAGTGAGTGTGCCTGTAATTGCCAGTGGCGGGGTAGGAACATTAGATCATTTATTGGATGGGATCGTTAAGGGGCATGCTGATGCCGTTCTTGCAGCAAGCATTTTTCATTATGGAGAATATACTGTTGGGCAGGCCAAATCTTATTTGGCCAGTCGTGGTGTCATTGTTCGTGAGGTAGCGTGAAGATGGAAACTGAAAATTGGCTCAACCGGATCAATTGGGCACATGATGGCCTTGTTCCTGCGATTGTTCAGGATGCTATCTCGGGACAGATTCTTATGATGGCCTGGATGAATCGTGAGGCATTGAAGCGTACGGTTTCGACCGGCCAGGCAGTATATTGGTCCCGTTCAAGAAAGAAATTATGGCACAAGGGCGAAGAAAGTGGCCATGTGCAGAACATTCGTGAAATTCGCCTGGATTGCGATGAAGATGTCCTGCTTTTGAGCGTGGAACAGGTGGGTGGGATTGCCTGTCATACAGGGCGTGCGTCCTGTTTTTTCAACAGGCTGGAAAATGGGCAATGGCTGGCTGTGGATCCGGTGCTCAAGGATCCTGAGGAGATTTATTCGTGAAGGACATCCTGAATCATCTGTCAACGATCATTGAGGCCAGGAAAGGAACTGATCCATCTGCATCCTATGTTGCCAGGTTACTGGATAGAGGTGATGAAACCATAATGAAAAAGATTATGGAGGAAGCGACGGAAGTTGTTCTGGCCGGGAAAGATGGGGATAACCAGCACCTGATTCACGAGGTTGCGGATTTATGGTTTCACTGTCTGGTCCTGCTGGGGGCTCATGGCCTTCATGCAGACGAGGTACTCGCAGAGTTGGCTCGCAGGGAAGGTATTTCAGGGCTTGTTGAAAAAGCGTCACGGGGTTCTCACTGAATATTTCAATAAGGATGACTGATGGATTGCATATTCTGCCGTATTGTTGAAGGAAGCCTGCCTTCCCGCAAGGTTTATGAAGACGAGGAGTTTCTGGTCTTTCATGACATTCATCCTTTTGCAGCCGTCCATGTGCTGATTATCCCCAAGCGGCATGTTGAAAGCCTGCAAAGTATTAAGGAAAGTGATGAGGCGATGTTGGGAAGATTAATGGCCTTGGCCCCTAGAATTGCAGCTTCACTGGGGCTGGAGTCCGGATTTCGGACGCTCATTAACTCGGGGGTTGGAGGCGGCCAGGAAGTATTTCATCTTCATGCACATGTGTTTGGTGGAGAGGGCTCTGTAAGGATACCTACTTAAGGAGAGATGTATGGGCTTGGACAGTATCTGGCATTGGCTGATTGTTCTCCTGATTGTCCTGCTGGTTTTTGGGACCAAGAAGCTGCGGAATGCAGGTTCAGATTTAGGGCATGCAGTACGTAATTTTAAAGATGCCATGCATGAAGGGTCTGCAGAGTCAAAGGACGAGAAACCCGATTCGCCTGCAGAAACATCAGTTAAAGGCCCGCATGGATCCTCCGGGGATGGTGCCTGAGTTTTCCTTGCGCGTGAAATGAGCGGATAGTCATCATGTTTGACATGAGTTTTTCTGAGATCCTCGTCATTGCTCTTGTGGCATTGGTCGTGATTGGGCCGGAAAAGTTACCCAAAGTAGCCCGAACACTGGGTTTTATGCTAGGCAGGGTGCAACGCTATCTGTCCGATGCCAGGGCTGATTTGGGTCGGGAGATGGAGCTTGACGAGCTAAGACGCATGCGCGAGGACTTTGAGATACGTGCCAGTGTTTTTGAAAGCGAGATGCGTCGCAAGATTGCACGCCCGGCCCAGGAGGGACAGTTTGAGACCGACTTGGTTGCCCATGCTGTTTCTGATGAGGATTCATCTCAGTTAAGCCTGGATTTTTCTGCACCTGTCAGTGCAAATCAGTCTGCACGTGAATCGTCTTTCCATGAGTAGTAATGATTCGTTCCTATCTCATCTGCTAGAGCTCAGGAGCAGGCTGCTCCGTTCTGCCATAGCTTTTATCATTGTTTTTGCCTGTCTGTTCCCTTTCGCGAAAAAGCTCTATCAGTTGCTGGCGTTACCCATGATCCAGCAATTACCCCGTGGTTCTGAAATGATTGCAACCGAGGTGACCACTCCATTCTTTGTTCCTCTCAAGGTGGCAATGCTGGCGGCATGGGTGATTTCACTGCCTTATATCCTTTTTCAGGTTTGGGGTTTTATTGCCCCGGGTCTTTACGCACGTGAAAAACGTTTGGTTGGCCCGCTGGTGGTTGCAAGCACTATCCTGTTTTACTGCGGGATGTCTTTTGCCTATTTTGCCGTTTTTCCGGTAATTTTTCATTTTCTGGCCAATGCAGCGCCTTCAGGGGTTGCAGTAATGACAGATATCGGTAAATATCTGGAGTTTGTGACTACCTTGTTTATGGCTTTCGGGATTACTTTTGAAGTGCCCATTGTAGTTGTTGTGCTGGTTCGGACTGGCCTGGTGAGCGTAGCCAGGTTAAGGCAGATAAGGCCTTATGCCATTGTCGCCGCTTTTGTGATTGGGGCGATTTTTACTCCACCGGATGTGTTGTCACAAAGCCTGCTTGCTGTTCCTTTATGGCTGTTGTTTGAGCTTGGAATTGTAGCGGCTGTGTTCTTTTCCCCGGGGACTAATAAAACGGAGGGGGTACAAGGGGAATTACCGCTGGATGAATGATGGTCAGTCATTCTGTTGAGGGGTCTTGGGCCGGGTTCCTACCCTGACGGCGTAGCTATAAGGCTGGCTTGCGCGGATAATGCCGATGATGGCTGTTTTTCCTGGTTTGAGGGCAGCGATAAGGTTGAGCATGGTCGACGAATTTCTAACGGGGCGGCCATTGATGGTGGATAGGATATCACCAGGTTTGATACCGGCTTTTTCTGCCGGGCTTCCATGCTTGACTGCTGCAATAAGCGCTCCGCTGGTGGTATGCCGGCTGAATGAGTCAGCCAGTTCTGGGGTCATGTCCTGGACTTCAACGCCAATCCAGCCCCGGGTAACATGGCCATACTGGATGAGCGCGTCCATGATGCGTCTGGCAGACGCTTCGGGAATGGCAAATCCGATGCCCATGGAGCCGCCATTGCGTGAATAGATGGCTGTATTGATTCCGACCAGGTTGCCGCTGGCATCCACAAGAGCACCCCCGGAATTGCCAGGGTTGATGGCCGCATCAGTCTGGATGAAGTTTTCATAGGTATCAATTCCAAGACGGCTGCGACCGAGTGCACTAACGATCCCGGATGTGACTGTTAATCCGACGCCGAAAGGATTTCCAATGGCGAGAACCTGATCCCCTATCCTGAGATGCTTGGATGAGCCAAAGGTAATGCTGGGCAGATCAGGAAGATTGATTTTGAGTACAGCTAAATCAGTGTCAGGATCGGAGCCTACAATGGTTGCTGAGGTGGTTCTTCCATCGGCCAGGCCTACCTCGATTTCAGTTGCACCTGCAACGACATGCTGATTGGTCAGGATATAGCCTTGTGGGCTGACAATTACCCCGGATCCCAGGCTATAGGTATCGCTGTTATTGGGATTTTCTTCAAGCGGGTCAGTTGGCATGTCCTTGCGTTTGCTACGATGGAGGGTGTCTGTACTGGTATAGATGCTGACTACAGCAGGCATGGCCTGTCGAACCGCCGCATAGAAAGAGGCTGTACTGGTTCGCGGGGGGGGTGGAACAGCTTCCCTTAGGGTGATGATCCCGGTCTTCCCGAACAGTACTTCGCCAAAATACATATGCAGTACCCAAGCAATAGCCAGGCTGACTGTTGCTACCTGGCAAAATAGAATCCAATATTTTTTGATGGAAGAGATCATGTTAGCTAAAACGCTGGAAACCCATGTAAATGAAATATTGGCCTCGGCACGTTACAAAGATTACTGTCCTAATGGGTTGCAGGTTGAAGGACGTGCAAATGTTGAGCATATTGTAACAGGTGTCACGGCAAATATGGAGTTGTTGCAAAAGGCGGTTGATGTTCATGCTGATGCTGTTCTGGTGCACCATGGATATTTCTGGAAAGGCGAGCCAGGTAATATTACGGGAATGAAGCGATGCAGGATCGGTTATCTGATAGAGCATGATTTGAATCTGTTTGCCTGGCATTTACCCCTCGATGCCCATCCTGAGCTTGGAAACAATATTCAGTTGGCAAAACGGGCAGGATGGATTCCGGAAGGACAGTTCGGAGATCAGGATCTGGGGTGGTATGGACACATTGGCTCAATCATGAACGCTCAGGATTTTGCCCGTTTTCTTGAGCATCTGTTAGAGAGGCCTCCATTATTGATTGGAGATGCCGGGCGCAGGATTAGTCGTATTGCCTGGTGTAGTGGCGCAGCACAAAGTTATTTTCTGCAGGCAGTCTCTTTGGGGGTAGATGCGTTTGTCAGTGGCGAGATCTCGGAACAGACAGTCCATATTGCCAATGAAACCGGTGTAGTCTATCTTGCAGCAGGGCATCATGCGACAGAGCGATATGGAATCAGGGCGTTAGGCGACTATTTATCCAGGACATTTGGGTTAAGTCATACCCATATTGATGTTCCGAATCCAGTTTGAGCCGGATCAGGAAATGACATGGGTCAAAATCTTTTCAGGTTTTTATGAAATGAATGCCCAGTCCGATTAAGATCTTCCGTGTCGCCAATAAAAAATGGCCTATGTATGGTTTGGCAGTCACGGGAATTGAAAAGATGAATACTGATGGAGTAGATAAAGGAAAGAGACGCTTTTTGCTCGCAGCATCCTCAGTTGCAGGTGGAATAGCTGTGGCGGGAACCGCCACACCTTTTGTATTGAGTATGCTGCCGAGCCAGAGAGCGCTTGCGGCAGGGGCACCGGTTGAGGTGGATATTTCCAAGATCGAGCCTGGTTCTTATGTTACTGTTGCCTGGAGAGGAAAGCCTGTTTGGGTGACTTATCGAACCCAGGCAATGCTGGAACAATTGCCCAAAAATGATCCTCTGTTGCGTGATCCCAACTCGAATGAGTCCACTCAACCGGATTATTGCAAGAATGAATATCGATCCATCAAGCCACAGTATCTGGTTCATGTAAACATCTGTACTCATCTAGGCTGTGCCCCCCTTCTTAAAAAGCAAGTAGGTGACCCGAGCCTTGGCGCAAGTTGGCCTGGAGGATTTTTTTGTCCCTGTCATGGTTCAAGGTATGACATGTCGGTCCGGGTATTCAAGGATGTTCCCGCTCCGCTTAACATGGTGATCCCGCCTTATGTATACAAGACGGACAGTCGCATCATCATTGGTCAGGATAATATTCATTCATAGTGGAGAATCAGGAATGAAACGGTTGATGAACTGGATTGACGCACGCTTTCCACTGACCTCGACGTGGAAATCGCAGGTCACTGAATACTATGCCCCCAAGAATTTTAATTTCTGGTATTTTTTTGGCTCGCTTGCCTTGCTGGTTCTGGTTATCCAGATTGTGAGCGGGATTTTTTTGACCATGAACTATAAACCGGATTCTGCCCTGGCTTTCAATTCGGTTGAGTACATCATGAGAGATGTCAAGTGGGGTTGGCTTATCCGTTACATTCATTCAACTGGCGCATCCATGTTTTTTGTGGTGGTTTATTTGCATATGTTTCGGGGCATTATCTATGGATCGTACAAAAAACCAAGGGAGCTTATCTGGATTTTTGGCATGTTGATCTTTCTGGTTCTCATGGCGGAGGCATTTATGGGCTACCTTCTTCCTTGGGGTCAGATGTCTTATTGGGGCGCACAGGTCATTATTTCGCTGTTTGGTGCAATCCCGGTAGTAGGCGGGGCTATATCCACCTGGATACGAGGGGATTTTGTTGTCTCTGATGCGACGTTGAACCGTTTTTTCGCGTTTCATGTCATTGCACTACCTCTTATTTTGCTCGGTTTGGTTGTGGCTCACCTTGTTGCGTTGCATGAGGTGGGATCGAACAATCCGGATGGCATCGAAATTAAGGAACATCTTGATCCTGAAACAGGGATTCCGCTAGATGGAATCCCATTTCATCCGTATTACACGATCAAGGATCTGGTGGGTGTGGTGGCTTTCTTGTTTATTTTTTCAGCCATTGTCTTTTTTGCGCCGACTTTTGGCGGGCATTTTCTTGAGGCCAATAATTTTTTGCCGGCAAATCCGATGAAAACACCTCCTACGATAGAACCGGTCTGGTATTTCACTCCGTATTACGCGATCTTGCGGGCTGTACCCAATAAGCTGGTCGGTGTGATATTAATGGGATTGTCAGTAGTGATTTATTTCTTTGTTCCCTGGCTAGACAGAAGTCCGGTCAAATCGGTGCGCTATCGCGGGGTAATTTATAAAACGGCGTTGACGTTGTTCGTCATCAGTTTTCTGGCACTGGGTTTTCTTGGAACATGTCCTCCAACTCCAACCTATGTCATGATTACACGGTTTTTTGGCACCTTGTATTTCGGGTTTTTTCTCTTGATGCCCTGGTATACCCGGATTGATAAGACCAAACCTGTTCCAGAAAGGGTGACAAACCGATGAAAAAACTTATTATCCTGTTTTTGCTCGCGCCTCTTGCTGTCTTTGCTGCACAGAATGGCCCGCATCTGGACAAGGCCCCGATCAATTTTCATGATGAGGCTTCCTTGCAGCGCGGGGCAAGGGATTTTACGAATTACTGTTTATCCTGCCATAGCGCACAGAATGTCCGGTATGAGCTGTTGAATCATATCGGCCTGTCCAACCAGCAGATTGAGAAGAACCTGATGGCGGCTGGTGGCAAGGTTGGCGATAAGATGAAAGTCGCGATGCGGCCACAAGATGCCAAGAAATGGTTCGGAATAGCTCCTCCCGATTTGGGGTTGATGGCCCGGGTGAAGGGGCCGGATTGGCTCTATGCTTATCTTCGTGATTTTTATCGCGATGATTCGACTCAAACTGGTTGGAATAATACGGTTTATCCAAAGGTGGCAATGCCTGATGTGCTATGGGCACTCCAGGGTACGCAGGTGCTTCAGTCCGGTACAAAGATAATCGATGGCCGTACTGTTACAATACACAAGCTTGTTTTGGCAAAACCGGGTAAAATGACCCCCGCGCAGTATAATGCGTTTGTTGGCGACTTGGTGAATTTCATGACTTACATGGGACAACCCTATCATAACAAGCAGATAGACGTTGGTATCGTGGTTTTGCTTTTCTTGGGGGTATTGTTTGTGTTAGTTTATATGCTCAAGAAAGAGTATTGGAAAGATATTCACTGAAGCGCATGAATCCGGTTTTCTAGTTGAGCGAACCGGTATTGTTGAAGCTTCGTTTGTTGAGATGTAACCACCCTATGTCTACTTCTAGCAATAAGAAACCTATGATGACTTTATATTCGGGCATAAATTGCCCATTCAGCCATCGTTGTCGTATCGTCCTTCATGAAAAGGGGATGGATTTTCAGGTTATCGATGTGGATGAACAGGATAAATCTGAAGATTTGGCTGCAATGACCCCTTATAATGAGGTGCCGGTTCTGATTGAACGGGATCTGATTTTATACAATGCAAATATTATCAATGAGTACGTTGATGAACGTTTTCCTCATCCCCAGTTGATGCCAGCAGATCCGGTGATGCGGGGGCGTGCCAGATTGTTTCTCTATAGTTTTGAAGAGGAACTTTATAATCATGTCGGGGAAGTCGAAAACGGAGGGAAGCATGTTGACCGGGCCCGTGCTCAGATACGGGACGCGCTGACTCAGATAGCCCCTATGTTTGTGAAACAGAAATACATGATTGGTGATGAATTTTCCATGGTGGATGTGGCTATTGCCCCCCTGCTTTGGCGTCTTGACTATTATGATGTCCAGTTGCCTAAACCTGCAGCACCTTTGCTGAAATATGCTGAGAGAATCTTTAGCCGGCAGGGTTTTATTGATGCCTTGACTCCCCAAGAAAAAAGTATGCGCAATTGATTGATGGTATTCGGGCCGGTTTTTCTTCACGTATGAGGTTTGGATTATGCAGGGTCTGTCTACCCGCCCCTATTTGATGCGTGCCATTTACGATTGGTGTCGTGATTGTGGATTGACTCCACACATGCTGGTTCGGGTTGATGCTCAGACCCAGGTTCCATCCGAATATGTTCGGGATGGGCAGATAGTGCTTAATATCAGTGAGTCAGCCTGCCGGAATCTCGTAATGGATAATCAGGCCGTATCCTTTTCGGCTCGTTTTGGTGGCGTGCCGCGGGATATCTGGGTACCTGTTTCCCATGTTATGGGAGTTTTTGCTCAGGAAAGTGGCCAAGGCCTGATGTTTGGGGAAGATGGGTCTGAACCGCCAGATGATCATCATCCGCAGTCAGGTCCATCAGGAAGCG
>JAGXAQ010000004.1 GCA_018971485.1 Pseudomonadota bacterium
TGTGGTAATAGTAAATAACTCGCACTCCGCCACTCTTGCCATGACCATCTCTTTCCCATCGCAATTTGCGGATTCTGCCTGTTCCTCAGATTAAGTCACCTGACTTGGGATGGGCTGCAAGATAGCTTATGATATCCTGTCGCCCGGTGTCATTTACTGGTTTTTCTACCTGACATATGTATTCTGGGACTTCAGTAGTTTTTGTAGGCATATTGTGATGTAGAAGCTGATATGAATAAAGCCTATTTCGGCTGATATTGACAATGAAGAAAGATGAATTTTATTCATGAAACTGGACTTAAGACTAGTTTAAAAAAATCTCTAAAAAGAAAAGAGAGGGTTTTATGAAAAAAAGACTATTTATATTAATGGTTATTATAATTTCTGGCTTACTATCTTTGAATGTTTACGCTGGTTATGAATTAAATTATGAATTATTAGAGGCTTCGCAAGGGTCTGATGCTGCGAAAGTGCAAAAATTGATTGTAGATGGCGCAAATATCAATTTTAAAGATACTGCTGGTTTTACACCTTTGCATTGGGCAGCCAAATTTGGAAAAACTAACATAGTCAAAGTACTGATTGCCAACAAAGCAGACATCAATTCGAGCAATGGAGGTGTTACGCCATTACATTATGCTGACAATAAGGAAATCGCGGAACTGCTTATTGCTAATGGAGCAAATGTCAATGCAAAGGCTGATGATGGCACAACCCCACTTCATCTGGCTGTAACCAATGATAATGTAAGTGTGGCCAGAGTGCTCATTGAACATGGCGCAGACGTGAATGCAAAAGATAAAAAAGGGGTGACCCCTCTTGATGATGCCATTATGTTTGGTAGGAAAGGCATGCTTGAATTAATAGTGTCTTCAGGAGCAGATATAATGTCCAAAGATAAGACGGGGGAAACTCCCTTGCATTATGCTGCATACGTTGGCAACAAGCAGGCAATTAAATTACTTATCGCTAAGGGGGCAGATGTTAATATTAAAAATAATAATGGCCATACACCTCTGTATTATGCGAAAGATAAAAGTGTAGCTGATATGCTTGTTAGAAAAAACGGGGAAAATAATTAAGGGAGAGTGTCAATTACGCAAAAAATAATTAAATGTATTGGACCGGGTTTCAGATGGACGAAAGTGTAACTACTAAGGATTTCTTAGTAGTTCAAACCGAAGGTTAGAGATGGCTTGAGTGTAATCTGGAGCATACAGGCTGGATGCGATTATTTTGGTGGACTATCGCGTCAGTTCAAACAGAGCCTTTCAGTTCTGTATATGGGCTGCTCAATGGTTCAGGAAATATCTGGCACAGGGATATTCTCTTAATTGTTTCATTTCATATTCTTCGGTTTGGGTGACCACCTTCCAAGGATTTTGTGGCCACCTATAGAATGAGTATTCATGGCATTTTGTCAAGGAAGAAAATTTCTAAAAGAGGCTCATGGAAGAGCCGATTATGGAGATATTGGGTAAAATTGGACAGATTCTGGCTAATAATCTGAGATGTGTTTAAGCAAAATACTTTAAATGAATTTTTTGCTTGCGGCTAATAAGCAAGAAATATTTGGTTGTTATCTTTTCCTATTAATGAAAGAATTAAGCTGGGTTTGTTTTTCTGTAATGAAAGTAATTTTTAGCATTTTTTCAATAACGCCTCTTTAAAGCGTACGTTAGATATTTCTATTTTCATAAAGAAAGAGGGGACACATATGAAACAGTTATTATTGTCCCGGGCAAGTCTTAGTAAAACCTTCTAGATAGACTTTTATTTTTTGTATTGGCTGAATTAGCCTCATAGGAAGATTTTAATTCTGAATTGAAACCCAGTTTCTGGAATAACAATGAATCAGTTTTATCAAGATTTAGAAAATAAGGATTCTGCACCTTCTGCCACTGAAAATTTTTTCTTGGTGCGAGCCCGGTCAGAGTCTTTGTGTTCGCCTCTTAAAACCGAGGATTATTGCATCCAGGCGATACAGGATGTTAGCCCCCCTAAATGGCATTTGGCCCATACTACCTGGTTTTTTGAGACCTTTGTTCTCATTCCCTACATGAAAAGGTACGAGAGCTTTGATTCTTCTTTCGCATATTTATTTAATTCCTATTATGAAACAGTTGGAAGTTTTTTTGAGCGTTCCAAAAGAGGTTTACTCTCGCGACCAACGGTTAATGAAGTCTATCAATATCGTCATTATGTAGACAGGGCAATATGTGATTTATTAAAGGAGCTACCCAAAGGAAAAGAAGCCGAGATTCTTCAACGGGTTCGTTTGGGTGTTGAACATGAAACCCAGCACCAGGAATTACTGTTGATGGATATTAAGTACAATTTTTCAGTCCACCCTTTCAGCCCTGCGTACCAACCCGTTTCGTTCAATCTTGTGAAATCGCTTCAACCTATTGCGCTTGATTGGCATGAGGTGAAAGGGGGGCTGGTTGAAATCGGATATCGGGGTGAGGGTTTCTCGTTTGATAATGAAAGCTCAAGACATGAAGTCATGCTCCGTGACTTTCGCTTGGGGACAAGGCTTGTGACGAATGCTGAATATCTGATTTTTATGGATGATGGCGGTTATGAGCGGTCTGATTTTTGGCTTGCAGATGGCTGGCACGCTATTCAGCAACGCCGGCGGACAGGACCTCTTTATTGGCGGAATCTAGAAAATGCATGGATGCAATTTGGGTTACATGGCCTGGCCCCCCTTGATCCTTATGAACCAGTAGCCCATATCAGCTATTATGAAGCGGATGCCTATGCCCGCTGGGCCGGCAAGCGCCTGCCTACAGAAGCAGAATGGGAGTGCGTGGCTCAGGATATGCCTGTTCATGGTAATCTTCTTGAAGAAGGCGTGTTGCACCCTTCTGCAGCCCGGCAAAAGGGGTTGACTCAGATATATGGTGATTTATGGGAATGGACACAAAGTGCTTATTTGCCCTACCCAGGATTTTCTCCATTGTCAGGTTCTCTTGGTGAATATAACGGTAAATTTATGAGCGGACAGATGGTTTTGAGGGGAGGGTGTTGTGTGACAGCACGGGACCATATTCGACCGAGTTATCGAAATTTCTTTCATCCAGGCGATCGCTGGATGTTCTCAGGCCTAAGACTTGCAGAGGATGGGTGATGATTGCTAATTCGTTAATATCAGCTATACCAGAAGGGGAGAATATTTTTCTGGAAGAAGTGCTTAAAGGCTTGAGATTGCGGCAACGGGCTATTCCGCCCAAATTTTTTTATGATGATAGGGGTTCGGCATTATTCGAACGGATTTGTGATACCCCAGAATATTATCTGACCCGTGTAGAGGTAAATATTCTGGATCGGTTTGGTCTGGACATGGTGAAATTGATGGGGAATATCTGCACCGTGTTGGAACTGGGTAGTGGTAGCGCTCTTAAAACGCCGCTTGTATTGCGGCATCTGGAGAAAAGCTCGGTTTATATGCCTGTTGATATCTGTGAGTCCCAGTTAACCGATAGTGTCTATCGTTTGAATGCCTTGTTTCCAGATATCCGTTTTTTTCCTGTTTGTGCTGATTACACCAGACTGCCAGTTTCAATGGTCAATTATAAGATAGGGCGAACTATCATTTTCTTTCCAGGCTCGACAATTGGTAATGCTACTCCAGTTGAAGCAATGCAGCTTCTGCGGCGCCTGTCAAAACTGGCAGGCCCGAACGGAGGGTTGTTGATAGGAGTTGACAACAAGAAATCATCTGCAATTCTTGATGCAGCGTATAACGATTCACAAGGATATACGGCTGCATTTAATCTTAATCTTCTGGTGCGTATGAAAGAAGAGCTAAATGCTGAATTGGATCTGTCAGGATTTGAGCATTATGCTAGATACAACAACCAGCTTGGTCGAGTTGAGATGCATCTTGTCAGTAAGGTCAGGCAAAGTATCCGGATAGGCCAGGAGGTTTTTTGGTTTCGCAAGAATGAGACGATTCATACGGAAAATTCGTACAAGTATGACCCGCAGGAGTTTCAGCTTTTAGCTCATCAGGCAGGCTGGCATTTTAACATGATCTGGACTGATGAGGCACAGCATTTCAACGTTTATTATTTAACGTTGCACTAGCCTGTTAAGGCTGTCCGGGAGAGGGCCACTGGTCTTGTTGTAAGTAGATGTGGCCCGGATTTAAGGATTGATTTGAATAATATCCTGAATCTTTTTTCAATTTTGGCATGACTGGGCTTAGAACTCATTCTGGATATGCTTGTACCCTTTTACCAGTTCAATATTGGTTTCAGCCACACTTTCTGAAAACTCGCTGGCTGCATTGCTGGCCATGGAGAACGAGGAAAGATCTGTTGTACGGTTGACATGTGTGGTTGATGGAACATAGAGCCCTGCGGGCAATACACACCCATCTACAACACTGTTATGCCTGACAACGCAGCGTTCATTGACTGTACAGTCAAAAAGAACCGTATTGAATCCGATAAAAACACGATTGCCAATAATGCATGGTCCATGAACAATAGATCGGTGAGCAATGGAGGTGTGCTCTCCAATCTGAACCAATGCACCCGCTTTGGAATGAATGACTACCCCATCTTGAATATTGGAATTGGCGCCAATAATGATAGGTTCCATTTCGCCCTGTGCATTCAGTTCGTCGGCACGAATGACAGCATAGGGTCCAATAAATACATTGGGTCCAACAAAAACTTTGCCACATATAATGGCTGTGTGATCCACAAAGGCTGATTCATCTATGACCGGCAGGTCGCCGCTTGGATTTTTACGTATCATCTGGTTCCATCTTTAAGTTAAGTTATAAGGTCAATGGCTTTTTAGGGTTAAAGCCGCTGATTTTTGTGTCATCAGAAATTTTTACTGGCTTCAAAACTGCTATATTTTGAAGAAAAGCCACATTCGGATTGAGCCCGGAAAGTGGTTATTTTGCCATGGAAATGGAGTTTTGCTCAAGTGATAAGGCGAGTGGCTGATTCATGATAAAGGTTTGTGTTTGGATAAGATTCCTGATTCTCTGATACGAGCAACGTTTTGAGTTTAAATATGGCGGTGCTTTTTTGCACCGCCATGAGTTTAGGGTTATCCATGAAATAAGTTTTCTGTTTTGAAGGCTGCTCCTTCGCTTGTGCTGATTTGTTCATCCAGTTCAGTTTCGGCTAGACGTAAATCATCGGGGGTTACTTTCTGGTGGCTGCGCCGCTGGGCAATTTCGCGTGCCAGTTGTTTGACGGAAGCCTGATATTCCATTTCGGTCATGTGTCCGTGCATCATGATAATCTCCTTTGGACAAGACGCTAAAATAACAACTTCACAAGATCATTTAATCACTCCTGTAATTTGTGTCAATATCTAAATGCAGGCTATTGGAATTTTTGAAATGGAGGAAATCATGGAACTAGGGATACGGGGGAAACGGGCTCTTGTATTAGGAGCTTCAAGGGGTTTGGGGCAAGGCATAGCAAGGATTTTGGCTCAGGAAGGGTGTCATTTGATTTTGGCGGCACGCCAGGCTGAAAAACTTGAAGAGGAATCTAGTAAGTTTATTGAGCAGTACGGTATTCAGGTCGAGTGTCATACATTGGATCTGGCTGATGAGGTGTCGGTGGGGCGGTTCGTATTTCTAATGAAATCTGAACAGATAGATATCCTGATTAACAATAGCGGTGGCCCACCTCCGACGCCTGTTCTGGGTGTAGATTTGAATATTTGGAGAAGGTATTTTGAGTCATTGATCCTAAGTATTATTCGCATTAACGATGCCCTGATTCCCGGGATGCGTTTACGAGGATGGGGTAGGGTCCTGTCAGTTTTGTCCACAGGCGTAGTACAGCCCATACCGACACTTGTCATTTCAAACAGTCTTCGTTCAGTGCTTCTGGCCTGGTCTAAAACTCTGGCAAGGGAAGTGGCAGCAGATGGCGTTACCATGAATACTATTGCACCTGGACGGATTGCGACTGAAAGGATTAGGGAACTGGATGAGGCGACTGCCCTTCGAGAAAAGCTAGAAAAGGAAGAGGTACGCGCTATTAACGAACGTAACTTACCTATCGGCCGCTATGGTGAAATAGATGAGTTCGCATCTGTCGCGGTGTTTTTGGTTAGCCAGTCAGCAAGCTACTTAACTGGTCAGTTTATATGTGTGGACGGCGGATTGGTTGCTGGAATTTAACCAGTTGTTTCAGAAAGTTCCGGGAATATTTCTCGGATACTGATGAGCTCCCCGGCCCGGGTTGCGTCATAGCCTGTGAAGGTTCCTACCATCGTACGGAATTCTGGGCTGTTGATGCTGTGAACCAATTCCTGGACGGCTGGTTGATCCAGGGTGTCCTGGCGTAAAGCAAGATAATATATTTCTGTGAGTTGCGGTATAAATTCCAGGCCAAACTGGTGGGCTGCAGCCTCAATTCCAAAACCAAAATCTGCGTTACCACTTGCAATGGTTGCTGCTACAGCAAAGTGGGTAAATTCTTCCGTATCATATCCATTGATGTTATTTCCACTTAATCCGGCTTCTTCCAGCAAGGCATCAATAAGCAGTCGGCTTCCGGATCCATTCTGGCGGTTGATAAATCGTATCTTGGTGCTTGGTAAATCAGTAAGGGAATGAATATTCAATGGATTCCCTGGCGCAACAAGGATCCCCTGTTGCCGTTGCACAAGATAAATGAGCTTATATAGCCTTGTTTTAAGCCAGGGTCTGTAATGGGCCAGAATCCGTTGAGACAGGCTTCCTGTAGGGATATGGAATCCTGCAATATCACAGCGGGAGCGGGATAACGAAATAAGGCTGTCGACACTACCCTTAAATTGCAGGTTAAGGCATGATCCACGCTGTTTTAAGAGCATTTTGCGAAGTTGGGCAAGAACGAGATCGTGACTTGCATGCAGGCGAATAACGGGTTTGTCATAAGGAAGCATCTGATTGATGTCAGATTCCATCTCAGCTGACAGGGTCTGTAGTTGAGGTGCCAGCCTATTTTGGATTCGCTGCGCTGTTAAAAGTAGTTTTTCACCTATTGTAGTTAGAAAAGCCCCTTTTCCTCTTTCAAGGGTAACCAGAGGCATGCCAAATATTTCAGTCCATTTTTCGAGAATGCCCCATGCATGCCTATAGGACAATCCGGTTTCCTGGGCAGCCGTGCTGAGTTTTTTATGGCTGTTGATTGCTTCAAGAAGGCGCAAAAGATTAGGCTCAAGTTGCATTGAGGCCTCATTGCCAAACATCCAGGCAGGTTGGATCTGGATCTTGATCATGGGATTAATCTATCACATTCTGTGCTGATGTGCCTATCAGATTTGCGCCTAGTGCTCCGCCTGTAACCGCGTAGTGGTTCAGGGGGTGGTGAAGCGGCGCCTATCGCCCGCAGGGCGATCATTCCGGCCTTTCCTGTTGCTCAATGTATTGTTTGAGCACAGACAGTGGCGCACCCCCACCGTGATAATGCAATAACTGTGGCTCCAGAATCCCTGCTTATTCCAATAATACCGTTTCAGATGATCGGCAAACTCTTTACATGGCAATCCGCTGGTGAGTGTTTTCAGGTTGTTCACAAATGCTGATGGGAACACTTTCGGTGTCAAAGCCAAGAGCAGATGCACATGTTCCGTTTCACCGTTGAATTCCAGCACCTCGCATTCCATTTTGCCGCCGTACTCCGGCAGAGGGCTTCCAGCCGGTACAGCATGGGGCCGCTCATACACCTGCGGCGGTATTTCGTGACCAGAACCAAATGGTAGTTCAGGTTATAAACGCAATGATGTAGAGTACTTAGAGTTTGCATAGCCATGTAACTAAATATATATAATGGAAGCATGCCGAATCGCAAAGTGACCTATCGTTTGTGTATCCCAGCGCCGAGTAGGAAGCGCAACTGCAGGAGACACCTGGTTTGCATTACCGGTCGTATAAATGTCGCTGGAAGAACACATCCACGTGTACAAGGGAACCGGCAAGGGATTGTCGTTTGCCAATTAATGCAAGGTGTTCACGTGATGGCGCAAAGTGGTACCGCTGGCCAGACTGAATGCCCAATCGGAGCAGATGATGTTCAAGCGTCTGCACCTCGGCCTTTCAGCACTTCTTTTGGCGTGTGAAGAACGGCGAAACGCCCGGTTTCTCGCGATTCAAAAACATCCATCGTTATTCCGGCTGGGGATACAAGACCCACGGGGATAGCTGGAAACTGCATCCCGATGGGAACTGTGCCCACGGCAAGCTGTATCTTCAGGGTCTCGGTCATATACCCATTCGCGGCAAGGCCAGAACGGCTGGTACCCCCGTTACCTGCAAGGTTATTCACAAAGCGGGACGGTGGTATGTATCCGTCACGTTGGAAATAGAGGTGATACAAAGGGCGTGTGGCATGGAGTTGGGCGCGTTCGATTGGGGTCTGAAAGAATTTTTGACCGTAACACACCACAAGGCATAGAGACAGTCGCTAATCCCCGTCATTTTCGAAATCAACTGGCTGAACTCAAGCGGTTGGGGCAGGACGTTGCCTGTAAAATTCGCATGGCGCAGAAGTTGAGCGGCAGACAACGGGGATTCTCCGTATTGGCACTGAGGCGTTAGTGGTAAAAATATGGTGCATAACGGCCGCGTTCATAAAAAAGGACTTGACCGTGAGATTCATGCTGCCGTAGCAGCGACTTTTCTCAAAATGATCAGGGCCAAAGCGGAAGAGGCTGGATCGTGGTATGAGGAAGCGCCGACGTGGGAGATCAAGCCAACTCAACGCAGTCATATGTGCTGGAAATTACCGGATGAGAAGAAAACGCTCTCGGACAGGGAATACCAGTGCCCGCATTGCAGCGTCACCTGTGACCGCGATGAAAATGCGGCTTTGGTACTGTTGCGGTGGCTTGAAATGAGATTGGCCGGTAGTTCCGGCTCCGGGCGGGAAGCGCCCGAGATGTGGAGCAGTGGAAGTTTCGCCGCGATGAAGCGCTAAACTCATGCCACAGCCGTATAGGCTTAGCGGGAGCAGTTTATTCTGTCAGCCTTTATCAAGGCTACGCCATAAATACCATGTGGCTGCAGTGCGATAGGGCCTCCAGATGTTCGCCCGTTCAAGCAGGTTTGTGCGGGTTGGTTTAATAATTTCTTTCATGCAGCACTGTTGCATGGCACGGCGTAGCCCCAGATCATCCAGGGGTAGAATATCAGCGCGTGAAAGATGGAAAATGAGGAACATCTGGGCGCTCCAGTGGCCAATCCCATGAATCCGGGTTAAGCGTAAGGTGATGTCTTCATCTGTGTGAGAGGACCATTCTAGCTGTTCGAGTTCTTCAGTAAAATGCTTTGCAAGATCATAGAGGTAATCCGTTTTTTTAGATGAAATTCCGCAGCTTCGGATTTTGTCAATAGGAAGATTAAGAACTGCCTGAGGATGAATAGGAGTAACAGCGGTGAATTTGGTCCAGATGGAAGTAGCAGCTTTGGTTGAAATTTGTTGGCCGATAATAGCCCGGGCCAAAGCAGTGAAAGGGCGGGAATGGGTTTGGATTGGCATGGAGGGATAGCGAGCAATCAGGGGAGATAGTACTGGATCCTGATTTAGATGAATTAGGGCTTGTGGCCACCAGTCAGGGGTAGGCATGGGGGAGAATCGGACTCATTTTTTAATTGCTTCAATTGCCAAGAATGGCATAATTTTAGTCCGCGAGCAAATGTATACGTGGTTGAGTCAGGTAACAGGTGGAAAGGGTAGAAAATAATGATGGGCGGATTTTTTTTGAATAAGGGGATGAACGGCACTAAAGTTAATCCTTATCGGGCCGATTAAAGGTAAGATTCTGTCATTTTTAATGTGGCTACTAAATAGGGATACATCATGAGCGTGCAAACGGTTGATAGAAAAAATGAATCCAGTGGATCCTGGGGTTTACTGTTGATGCTTGGTTTTGCAGGCTCAGGTTTAGTATTATGGCTGGCGGGTTTGACTGTACGGTCCGAGATTGCTGCTGGTCTGTATTTTTTTCTGGTGATTATGGTTGCAATAGTCATTGCACGGCGTCTTAATTCTTCTGAAAGTGACAGATCTTCAATTGATAATCCATCCCGGTCTATTCCTGTTATGTCTTCCGGTAACCGGATTGATGGTCTGGATCGTTTATGTCTGGCCCTTTTACCGAATTGGACCCGTCAGGTAGAAGGCGCACGCAAACAGGTTCAGGAGATGTTTTCTGAATTACAGGAACGATTGCTCAGAGTGAGTGAGCGGGTTGTTTCCTCTTTAACCTCACTTCAGCAGGGCCGTGAAGATAAAGTCCGATCGGTGGATCTTGAGGCTCTTTTAAAATCCAGTGAAAATGAACTGGCATCTATTACCGTGTCCCTACATGCCTCAGTGCAGGAAAAAAACAAAATGCTGAATCAGATTTCGAGTCTGGTTCAATTTACTGATGAGTTGACCAAGATGGCTGACGAGGTTGCCAAAATTGCTGAACAGACTAATCTGCTAGCTCTTAATGCTGCTATCGAGGCAGCTCGGGCAGGGGAAGCAGGGGCAGGATTTGCTGTTGTAGCGGATGAGGTCAGGAAGCTATCGAATCTTTCAGGAGAAACAGGAAAACGGATCAGGCAAAAAGTCGAGCTTATTACTGACGCGATTGCTTCTTCAGTTAAGCTATCCCGTGAGTTTGGGCGGCATGATGAAGAATTGATGGAGCATTTCGAGGGTAATGTCCGTAAGGTACTGGAACAATTTGGTCATGTTATGAGTGAGTTGGCTCTATCGCAGGACCGATTCAGTCAAGAAGGTAAGACTGTATGTGAAGAGATTAATACTATTCAGGGTGTTTTTCAGGCTGACGAGAAAATTTGGGGCAGCCTATCGCAGCTTCAGACTGCCATGATCAAATTCTCGGATAATCTGGGTGGGGTTGAACGTAATTCTGGAGCCCCTCATGTTCCTGTTGATGCTTCATCCTGGGTCGGTCAGCTTGAGATTCATGCAGACAGTAACCCATCTGTCCATTAAACTTAAAGATGCTGTGATAAGACTGTCGAAAAGAGCGCTGATTGAGATAAGGTGTATCAATTATCTGAAATTTGAGTAGACAGGGTGTTTTTATGAATTCTATTCAGCTTACTGATGCCGAGTTTCAAAAAATTAGTGGTTTGGTAATGGAATTATCTGGGATTTATCTTTCAGAATCTAAAAAAGCCCTGGTAAGTGGTAGATTGGCCAAGCGTTTGAGGGAATTTGGGCTGGATAGTTATAACGCATATTTTGATTTGCTTATGGAGCCTGGTGGCCAGAGAGAGTTGCAGCATGCCCTTGATTTGCTGACCACGAATGAAACTTATTTTTTTCGTGAACCGGATCATTTTGACTACTTAAGAGAAAACCTGATATCACAGCTACCTTCTCATGATTCGTTTCGGGTATGGAGCGCGGCCTGCTCCAGCGGTGAAGAAGCGTATACCTTAGCCATGGTTCTGGCTGACAGCCTTGGCAGCCGTGTCTGGGAAATCATTGCATCTGATTTAAGTTCACGTATGCTGGATAAGGCCCGGACTGGAATCTATCCAGAATCACGAAAAAAACATTTTCCTCCCTTTTTTTTTGAACGGTTCTGTCAGCCGGTGGTTAAGAACCCTAATGAGTTTGAGATAGACAGAAAACTGAAGCGAAGAGTTCATTTCATGCCTATCAATCTAATTTCTTCATATCCGGATATTGGCCCGTTTGATTTGATATTTTTACGTAACGTGATGATATATTTCGATCTGGAAACAAAACGTAATGTTGTCAGGAAGATACTTGGAATGTTAAAAAAAGGTGGCCATTTTATTATAGGGCATTCGGAAAACCTTCATGGAATTGACGAGGGTCTAATGAGTATTAAACCATCCATATTCAGGAAAATTTGATGGTAAAGCAGCCTGAGAACATGATTGAGGTTTTTTTGCAACCGGGTGAATTTCATTTTGCAGGCGAAACGACCCGTATTCGCACTCTTTTGGGATCATGCGTGTCTATAACAGTTTGGCATCCCCTGATGCGAATCGGAGGGATGTGTCATTATATGCTCCCTGTTCGTAAACATCCGGATGGGGTCTTGGATGGACGCTATGCTGATGATGCAATGAAATACCTGCTTGAACAGATGCACAAGGCAGGCACGTTTCCCAAACAGTATGAGGTGAAGATGTTCGGCGGTGGAAACATGTTCCCTCATTTAAGCTGGCCTCCACGGGCTAATGTCAGTATGCGCAATATTGAGCGTGGCCGTGAATTGATGAAGGAAAATGGCTTGCAGCTTAAAGCTGAACATTTGGGAGGAAATGGCCATCGCCAGCTCGTGTTTGACATCTGGTCAGGTGAAGTCCAGGTTCGCCATGAACGTGAACGGAAGGCACTGGCCAAGTAGTTGTTGAGCTAGTCTCTGGATATCCTGTTCCTAAATCGCGCTGAGGTTCATGGGAAATTGTGGTATAGCTGGCGTTTTATTGTTAGACCCTAACCTGATGTCTTGGTGTGTTTTTGTTGTATTACCTTAAGACCCTTTCAGGGAGACATTTGGGCTCATTGCCAATTTAAAGGAGGCCGGCCTCATCTGTATTGAGTCTGGGTGGCTCACTAAAATAGCTTGGAATAAAGTAAGCCTGCTTTGACTGTAATCAAAGATCCGCATGGCCAAAACGGGAAAAAAGTGAAAATGAATCATTAACCAGGAGAAAGCATGAATCGGCTAGAAGGTGTGATTACGAAACTTCTGTGTGCGACTGATGGATCGCCAGCTTCAGAAAAGGCAGTATCATTTGCAGCTGAAATATCGAAGGCCATGCAGTTGCCATTGACATTCTTTTCTGTTTATCCGCCAGAAACGGGTAGCCATTCGTCGGATTTAGCCTATTGGGGCGCGGTTGTAGTTGATGCTGGGCATCTGAAACCCGAAAGCGTATTGGGAAGGGCAGCAAAGCATGCCAATAATACAGGTTTTTATCAGGTTCGCTGTGTCAAGGCTTTCGGAAAGCATGTGGCTCAGGCAATTGCGGATTATGCCAGAGTGAATCAGTATGATTTGATTGTCGTGGGAACAGTGGGGCGTACAGGTGCCAGCCGCCTGGTGTTGGGTTCAGTAGCGAAAGATTTGATAGGCTATGCTCATTGTGGTGTTTCAGTGATTCGGTAGATGAATCATCTGTTAAAACCCGAGCCGGGTATTTCTTTGTTGAAGCTTGGTTGTTTGTTTGGGGGTGAGTTCTGTTTTTAATGTAGACAAAGGCATGTTTTTTTAAGGATGGAGTTTGGCTTTTGAATAGGATGGTCATTCTATTGTAACATCATGAGCTAGGGCGATATTGGCCTGAGAATGAAAGGGAGAAATCATGTATCAAAAAATCCTTTTAACTTATGATGGAAGTCGTGAAGGACGCACAGCTTTGTGCCAAGGAGCTGAGATTGCCCTGGCCCTTAAAGCCCAGACCCATCTGTTGGCAGTGATTAGACCCATTCCCAATCTGGGACTTGGTGATGGCATGGTTTCAGATTCTTTTTTTGAAAGTGAACAAAAGCAATATCAGGTTATTCTTGATGAGGGAGTTGCTAAGCTTGCTGAGCGGGGTTTGAAAACAACAGGCCATCTGCTTTATGGTGAACCTGTTCAGCAGATTAGAATGTTTGCCAAGGAATATGGGGTTGACCTGATAGTGGTGGGTCATCGACATCGCAGCAGGTTGGCCCGCTGGTGGAGTGGATCACTTAACATTTCTTTGCTTGATGATGCTCCCTGTAGCTTACTCATTGCTGTTCAGGATGAGGAGCCGGAAAGTCATGACTGATGATTGGCCTTGCGTAGAGCGAACCGGACTGGATCGAGTGCCTGAATGAGTTTTCTTTCAATCGGGGCAGGTTCATGGTTGAGTGAACAGGCAATAATTTCTGCGCACAAAGGGGCCCAGGCCAACCCTCTTGAACCAAGGCCGGCCAGGGTATAAAGTCCTGGTTCGCGTTGAATATTTCGGTTTTTTGTTCCGGGTTTTATTGGCTGTGGAGAAGCAATTGGCCCGACAAGGGGGAGCCTGTCCGGACTGACAGCCCTGAAGGCAACACGTCCTTCTACCTGGCCCCAGGGCATGGGATCATGAACAAAGCCAGGCATCAGCTCATTTAGCCTGTCGAAATTTTCAGAGTGGCTGGATAAACTAATGTCAGGGTCGTCAATTTCATCATAGGTTGCACCGAAATGAATATAGTGGTCTATTTGTGGCGTGACATAACCACGATTGCATAATGCTAATTTGGGAGCATGCCTATTGACGGCTGGGAGGGAGGAAATTTGGCCCCGAATAGCCTTGATGGGCATGTCCAGTCCCATTTTGACGGTACCAGCGGCATTGGCCATGATTAAAACGGGAGCACAACAGATGATTTGTCCGCTTTGATCATAAAGATACCATGACTGATTGATCCGTTTTACTGTCATAACGATGCAGTTAAAGTGATGATGAACCTGGTTGGGATAGAGTCCAAGCAAAGCCTGACAATAATGTCGGGGTGAGATTGTTCCTGCCTGGGGAAAATAAAGCCCGCCTGCAGGAAGAGGCCAGCCTGCCAAACAGGATCCTTGGCTTTGGTTGATTGGCTGAACAAAAGCCTCAGGCCATGAAAAAGGCGCTGTTAGCGCGGAAAAATCAGATTCTTCCTTTTCATTTCTGGCGCAGAGCATGACCCCGCAGGCATTGAATCCCGGATTCATGCCCAGAGCTTCCAACCGGATGGCCTGCTGACGTGTGTACAGGAATCCTGCACGAGTTAATTTTGATGCAGTATTGTCGTCTCTGGATAATAAAGGCATTAGAATGCCTGCTGAATTTCCCGATGCGCCTTGCGCTATTTGGGCATTCTGTTCGAAAAGATCAATTTCCCATCCTCGCCTGGCGAGGCTTTCTGTTAAGGCTGAACCTGCAAGCCCGGCTCCGATAATGGCGGCGTGCTGTTTATTCTTCTTATCTGCAGGGTAAGCAGCTTTTTTTTTATAATGATGAGAAAGCTGGCCTGATAGCATATGTCGTTTTCGTCCAAAACCGGGACATTTTGCAGTTTCAAAACCTGCGGCGTGAAGTGCTGCCCTTACATTCGAAGCGACCGTATAGGTTGCCAATGTGGCCTGGGGGTGAGCAAGCCTGGCTAACTGTTGGCATAACTGGGTTGACCAGAGATCCGGATTTCTGGACGGTGTGAACCCATCCAGATAATAAGCGTCCACAGTGGCCTCAGTTTCTTTGAGAAGTTCGAGCGCTTCTCCGAAGCCAAGCGTGAGGGATACCTTACCCTGATTGAAAGCAATCCTGTGTAATCCTGGAAGAGGTAGTGGCCAGGAGTTAATCAGTTCTTGGGAATAGGGCTTTAACAGTGTCCAGGGTTCAAGTAAATCGATTAGATCACGTTTTTGAAACGGATGCTTTTCAAGCGAGATGAAATGCAGTTTTTTGGGGTGATGTCTATCTTCAAGCCATGTTTTCCATGTCATGAGAAAGTTGAGGCCCAGACCAAATCCGGTCTCAAGAATAGTAAACTGGGATTGATTCTGCCAACGGTTCGGCAGGTTGTTTCCGCTTAGGAACACATGTAGTGTTTCCTCCAGACCCCCTTCTTTTGAATGATAGATATCTTGATAGAGATCGGACCATGGGTGGCCTTTTGAATCAAAAGAAATTACTGCGGGGATGAGAGGTGAAAGGGGCATGGCTGGAATGCCGTTTAATTGCCAGTAAAGCCAAGCCTGTTTTTTTGCTTGGCGACCCATACGAGATTCGAACTCGTGTTACCGCCGTGAAAGGGCGATGTCCTAGGCCTCTAGACGAATGGGTCAGTTACCTTGACGAAAGTTAAGATCTGCATCACTTTCATGGTGGAGGTAAGCGGGATCGAACCGCTGACCTCTTGCATGCCATGCAAGCGCTCTCCCAGCTGAGCTATACCCCCGAAAAGCCGCAACTATACGGCGATTGATGGTTTCTGTCAACTCCATTCAGGTAAAGTCGCCAGCCTGTTTTTCATTCTTTTGAGGGCTTCAGCCTGGCCTATTAATTCCAAGGTAGAGTCGATAGAAGGGGTTTGTGTGGTGCCGGTAATTAATAATCTGAGTGGCATGGCAATCCGTCCGAAATTGACCTGGTGGTGAGTGACTGTTTCAGTAATGGCCGCATGAATTGCTTTTGAATTCCAATCGATATCCTGAAATTTGTTGTACAGCTCTTTCATGATAGGTTGTATGTCTGGGGTCAGGTATTTCGAGTAATCTTTTGGGTCAGGTTCCATGGTCAAATAAAAGGGACGAACTGCACCTGCAAGATCTGTTAGTAGAGTAGCCCGGTCACGTAGAAGATGGATTACGTCTGGTAAGCTTGGCCCAGCCATGGGGTTGATACCAAGAGCGGCCAGGTGGGGTTCAACCAGCTTGGTCAGACGATGGATGTCAGCTGTCTTAATGTATTGCTGGTTTAGCCATTTCAGTTTGTCAAAGTTGAATCTGGCAGGGGCACTGTTTACATGAGACAAGTCAAACCAGTTGATAAACTGGCTCATGGAAAATATTTCATCATTGCCATGTCCCCAGGACAGGCGTGCCAAAAAGTTCAGCATGGCTTCTGGAAGATAGCCTTCTGTTTCATATTGGGTAACGCTTACAGCGCCATGGCGCTTGGATAGCCGTTCACCTGAATTAGCGAGGATCATGGGCACATGGGCATACTCAGGAATGGGTGCATGCAGTGCTCTGAGTAGATTAATTTGCCTTGGGGTATTATTGACATGATCATCGCCTCGAATTACGTGAGTAATTTTCATGTCCCAGTCGTCAACAACAACGCAAAAATTATAGGTAGGTGTTCCATCTGAACGCGCAATAATGAAATCATCCAGTTCATTATTCTGAACTGAGATTTTTCCTTTAATGAGATCATTGAATAGGACTGCACCAGTCAGGGGATTTTTGAAGCGGACAACCGGTGGAATGTTGCGCGGAGGAGGTAGTGTGGAGTCTCTCCATAAGCCATTATAACGGGGTTTTAGCCCAGACTTGATTTGCTCATTACGCATGATTTCCAGTTCTTCTGGGGTGCAGTAACAGTAATAAGCCTGTTTGCTGCTCAATAACTCTTGAATTGCTTCACGGTACCGATCCATCCGTTGCATTTGATAAAATGGACCTTCATCCCAATCAATACCAAGCCATTCAAGGCCTTTCAGGATGGCATTAACGGATTCTTGGGTAGAGCGGACTTGATCGGTATCTTCAATACGAAGAATAAACTTTCCGCCATGTTTTCTAGCGTAGGCCCATGAAAACAGGGCAGTGCGAGCCCCACCGACATGTAAATAACCTGTAGGACTTGGGGCAAAACGGGTGCGAATAGTCATTGAATTGAGGTTTATTGATGATAAACGGCTATTTTATCAGATTTTGCCAGCCTGGCGGCGTTCTATTGATAGAACAATCCTTAATTTCTAGCTTGCAGGTTCTACGAGATAACTCAAATTTTGATTTGATTCGATCCCGCAGGGAAAACCAAGATCCTATACTGTAACCGGCTCTGGATTTGGGCCGCTATTTTCTTGACAAGTATTTTCAAATTCGCTTAAATGAACTGCCTGATTGATTGGGCGGTTAGCTCAGTGGTAGAGCACTGTCTTCACACGGCAGGGGTCACTGGTTCGAACCCAGTACTGCCCACCAAAAAATTCCATTGGAATAGCCAGTTTGTCCCGGGAAGCATATTATTGCCAACTAGAATTAGAAGCATAATGTTGCCGTAGCGGCAATAATATGCTTCCCGGTACACTTTTTCCTGACGGTTTCATCAAAATTTATTTCGTATCCTGTCCTTCCCTCCTCTGGCTCGTCAGGCGGCATAAATTGAATTAGAGACACACCTGAACAATATTCCTGAAGTCCTTGGAATCCGGCCACCTGAATTGCAGGAAGATCTACATAAAGAATTTTTAGTGCATCAGTTACCAGATCTAGCTTTTCCTCATCTGTATATGGCCTTGTTGTTTCGTAATTTTCACGCTTCTGTTTTTCACGGGTTGTTAGATCGGGCGACTCTAAATTAAAAAAGCGGTTGTCGACTAATGCCTCCTTAATTCTCATCGAAATGCCCTGAGTAAATGAATCTGCAATTTCATCAGCGACCCATGGAGTAGTTTCACTCTCACGCAATAATCGCATTAAGACATCAACTTTATCCATATCCTACCTCTAATTATTTCAGCCCAAAATCCACTAGTCATGCCCAAGTAAATGCCAGCATCGATACTGTAAAAAACTAGCTCTTTTTTCTTATATAAGTTTTTCCAACAGCATTACGGAATGTTTCCCAGCCTTGATCTTGAACACCATAGATATCAGTCACAGCCTTTTTCACGAGTCGATAAGCCAAATCATCCCGATTATCCAAATGGGCAGGCAAATGTTCCAAGAAGAATGCCTTTACAGATCCCCAAGCGGCACCATCAGCCGACTCAATTTTTGCTATTAGACTGGCATCACTTCGCAAATCTTGCACTGCCTTTGCTTCAATACTGGCCATGACATCCACTGTTTCGTCGTCATCTTCAGCAATAATTGGCAGTGTGGCAGTGCTTGGGACTGTGGAAGCGTTTGTCGCTAATCCAGATTGCCCCATACCAGAAAAGGTAGCGCGAAGTGTCTGAGCATAGGTATTGCTCGCTGGAGCATCATACGTTTTATCTCGCATCACAAACATCTTCTCAAACGACAACACCCGCAGACTTACTGGATATGGCTTCCCACCTACCGAACTCCAAAATACCCCCTGCCCCGGAATAGGCTCATTGAGGAGTGAGCTCAGTAAGTCGTCACTGAAATGTGCGTTCGCTTTTTTAAGCGATGTGAGGTCTGCTGCGGATAGCAAGTGGAAAATGAACCAGTTGTCGCCTTGACTCAAGATTTCGACAGGAATACTGCCTGGCTGCTGGGTAATTAGCATTGCACCAAGATCGTATTTGCGACCTTCCTTGACCCACGCCACATAGGGTTCCGAGGCAGACGAGTTCTCATTGAGCACAGACTGTGCTTCTTCAACAACTGCGATCGTTGGGATAGTCTTAGGGTCTGCGCTGGTAAATTCATTCTGATTACGATCAAATATCCTGCGCAGAATCAGGCCAGAAAGTACAAGTGATTGGCCACCACGCATTTGCGATACGTCAATCACGCAAAGCTTCCCTTCCGACAGAGCGTGCATGAGCATATCCATGAGTTGGCTGCTCTTGTCGTGTAGCATCTTTACGATGGCCGTCATGTTACTGCGAGCCGCCAAGGCCTCTGCTTCTTGCTGCTGGGGCTTAAGATCGAGAAGCGAGCACACATCATCAAGAGGCGTGGCGTTACCATTTACGTCAATCAGATTAACAAGCGTCTCCCACCGTTCCTGAGACAGACCACGCAACTTGCGCACATTTTGCTGGTCTTGCCGGTCAGCCCCAAGGGCAATGGCAATTACATCCCCCGGACGCAGTCGCCTGATATCAAGCTTAATACCGCCAGCGACAAAGGACTGATAGAACGGACTTGGATTCCTTCTTTCAGTAAATACTACTAACTTATCTTCCAACGCTGGCACATCGCACAGTCCTGGCCGCCCCTTGTCGTCAGGCCAAAAATATTCGCCATCAGGATCAAAGATCACGGTGCCAACAGGCACGCGCTTGTCGCCACGCTTGGTAACGTGAGGTGTGGTTTCGTAAAGTTTGGCAAACAGCAGCTTATTGAGATTAGACTTGCCGAAGCCTGCACGAGCAAAGATGAAGCTACGTCGAGACACTAACGACTTAATTGGAAAACGTACCAACACTTCGGGATCGACGACTTGCATCCAATCCTGTGCTTGAAAATCCTTGTCACCCGCTGCGTAGATATACTCTCCAAACGCCAAGTGTCCGATAGATGCCCCATCAATGTTGTGTCCTGCAATTTCGCGAAGCACCTCCCGCGAGGGGAAGGCGACTTGGCTCCCCACATGCGGCAAACGACGGTGCGATGGCACAAACGTTAATCCCTTACCATTCTTGCGTAGTACCCCTAACACCCTAATATTGACTCGATACTTAAGATATTGCTCGCGCAGATCTTCCGGGATCGCTCGATCTTCACGTACCGCTCTAATGTTGAACTCCTCCCCTGAACCAAACGAGAGTTTTCCCTCGGAAGAGAAGGAGGCAATGCGACCCAACACGGCTTCATCAGTTGTTTCAAGTTGAACCATCAAGAACTGCCCATGCATGGGAATACTCTGAAACTCGTTCCGGTATGGCAGAACCAGATCAGCGTGGAATTCCATGCCTCCTTGCTGGAAGCCACGGAAAATGCCAACAACTTGCTCCCTAGGAAAGAGTTGTATCTCTGCCATGTCATTATTCCTTTAGCTATATCGTTTCTGTGCCGGATCGGCGTCTTGCAACTGGAATACATCTAATGTGCTTGCTTCCACCCCAAGGCTATTACGTACTCCCTCGTAGATGAAGTCCTGCAGAATGTCGAAATCGAAATCGACTAATGCCGCATTTTCATGGGCCTTTTGTAAACAACGTGGATAGTGAGGAACAGGGAATCCGTTAGTGGCATCCGCAAGCATTGAACCAATAATAATCTGTGCATCAGTAACCTGCGGTACAAAAATATCTACAGGCCATACAGGATCGCGCCGGTGATTGCCAAATTTCACGAGGAACATTTTGCCGCCAACAAATTTATTAATTTCACCGCCTTCTTCGCTAGCCCGGTCTTCCCCACGCGCGAACTCGGACCACACATAGGCCTTTTCCTCAACTTCTCGAGGAACCTCCACGTAGGCTGGGTAATCGCTCTGCAGCACGCCTTCGAGCGCCATCGCTAAGCGGTAACGAGAGAGTACCTTGCTGTGCTTGGCCACTCCTGCAAGATATACCCGTCTATGGCTACGCTTCCATTGATTATCGATACGTTCCTGCATACCCTGAAGCAGTCGAGGGAATAAATCCTTGGCAAATACTTTGGTACGCAAGAGACCATCACAGACGATCAGTGTGTCCGTTCCGAAGTCCTTTTTGAGAATGGAGAACAGAATCGCCCATTCGACCAACTCTCGATACACTTGAACCCAGCTTGGAGAGACGGGTTTGCCCCGGTCAGTTGGCCTGATCATATGAGATAGCTTAGGTAGAGTATCCACGCCAAGGAATGCCATCATCTCGCCAAGCGCAGTAATAGGTACCCCTCCCGCATCGAATTGACGCTCGTTTAGCTTTTGGATCGGCGTGGTAGGAGATACGGCCTCTAAGCAGTATTCATTGTTACTGCTGTCAACAACACGGACCAGTTGGATAAGAAAAGGGTCAAACTGCAACTGGTTGTTCCCACCGTCTGTACCCACCAGCGAAATTGACGTGGTAGCACGTGGCTGAATACCTCTAGTGGAGCTATTCAGTGGTTTGATTTCCTCGCGCAAAGCATCCAACACACCTTGATCGATGCCGATGCAGTCTGCGATTGCTTCTTTTAGCTGAACCTGAGTAGCCGGGTCAATCACGGTTTCTCCTCGATCGACTATATAAGTTGTTAGGTTTGCCGCCTTCCTACATGAACCACCACACTGAACAATTCCTATCTAACTTGAACCAATTACGGCAGAACTACAATGTTCACCTTTTGACACTAACAGCGCTCAACATGAAAATCATATTCAACAGCAGCAGCAGAACTGGTCTTCATCTGAGCCGCTTGTCGTTTACCGGCGTTAGCAGAATCAGCTGCGCGCACAGAAACTTCCTTCCAACTAATCCCGGACTCTTCCAATGAGCTACGAAATATTTTCTTAGCATCTACTGTCGTAGATGGAATAATTCCAAAGCGAATATACATATGCAGGCTGCCGGAAGCAGTTTCTCCAATATTTTTCCAGACCTTTCCCAATGACTTGGCAAACACATCTTGCCCACCGTGATCCAATTGGGGTCCCGCAGCATAGTCAACATGGCTTGGCCCACCCAAAAACCAGTTCCTAAGCCACTGATCCTGTACATATGTCCTCATCCCATAATATGGGGGCGATGTAACAACGATAGATGGATTCACAGCAATTGACTGAAAAGATTCCGGTGTTTGAGCATCACCTTCCAAGACTTGTGAAAAAGAATTTGATGAGTTATTTGATAACCCTTCAAGTCTCTTTATTTTGCGCCGGAGAACATTCAAGACATCAACTTTTGGCGCATTTAGTCCATTCTCTTTCCAGTAGCGAACCGCATAGTCTGGCTTTGATGCATATGTTCGCGGCATTTGATTTGAAAAGTATCCGGCATTCTCAAGATGCCTTGGCAGGGGGCCGTGAAGACATCCCAACGTAGCCGCACGAAGAATAACCGACGCGTCATCGTCATAAGGAATGTTTAATAGGGCTTCACGCAAAGCACATATGTTTCGCAATGTCTTCGGGTGATAGGCTTTCCGAAAAAAAGCCGTGTTCGGAATATCCTCTGGCTCCGTCTCGGAAATTAGCCAAGACGCTAGTTCAATAGGATCCTCTGTATTGCAGGAAGCGAGTTTTGCCTTGGCGATGGCAACCGCCACTGGAGATGAGTCAATACCCCAAGCACTTAGCCCAAGATTGCGGGCAGCAAAAAGAGTTGTGCCACGACCACAAAATGGATCTAGCACAACCGGATTGCCCCTTTTATGTTTCCGCAAAACTTTCAACGGATATTCCAGCGGAAACATTGTGAAGTATGGACAAATTGCGTTTAGAGCATGTTCTTTACTATATGCAAGTGACACTTTTTATTTTCACAAAGTTTGTCCTTTTTCTTCCAGTTATGAGTCTAATTGAGAATCTGATTCCAGCATAGATATTGGCCAAAATTAACAATCAAACCTAGCCGAAATGCATATGCATTTCGGCATATATAAGCTTTCAAAATTCGAGATACAGTGCGATAAAGTTGAACAAGCAAATTGCTCAAGATGCCCTCAGTACTCTGCCTCAGAAATGGCAACGTTTTGGTTCTGAAATCCCGTATCCTGCAAAATTATGCTTCCGGGGAGGGAGGGATTAAACCGTAGAATGACTGCAAAACTGCCATTCTTGGCAAAAATATTGTTCTATAAACCAGCAAGCTTATGCTTCACGGCTCACAGTTACGTAATACCTCTTCATTTCTGTTTCTTTGTTTTTCATTATTTACCCGTTTTACCTCTTTTGACCTATGTTATTGGTATATTACATTGAATTTTAAAGCACATTTCTGAGTATCATAAGCAATGTATCAGGATTAATACAATAGGGTAAAGCTTCTGGATGTTCTGCTGCCTGATCCTTTGGCGTTTGGACGAGAACACGCAGAGGATTAAGCCCATTTCTTATAATATTTCTGGTAAGCCAGACCGGCCATGGCAAGAGTAGGATTGGTGGCACAAGGGTACAAGGGTGCTATCAATTGCTAATTCATTACATGCCTTGGTTGCTTAAGCTACGACAACTGAGGATCCTTGGCTGGTTTTCTGGATAAATATTCGCCTGTAACCTTTCGGGGTGCTGTAAATTTTATGAGGAGTATTTGGAAGGTAGAGTAGCGTATGAGTCCATGGACAATAATCGATCAGAAAACAGGTTCTTGTTTTAAAGGGCTAATATGTTGTAATAGATAAAACCTATCAGGTGGCTTAAAAATTAATATTAGACAAAATGAGGGTAATGCCTTTGAATGGGATCATACAAAGCTGGATATCTGTTAATTGGATGAGGAGAAAATGATGCCGACTGAATCAAAGTGCCCGTTTCATTCCACCGCGATTAGTAATGCCGTTAAGACTAACCCGGAGTGGTGGCCTAACCATCTGAATTTGAATCTTCTTAGACAGAATTCATCATTATCTGATCCTATGGGAAAGGATTTTGATTATTCCAAAGCATTTAAGAGTCTTGACCTTGATGCGGTGAAGAAGGATTTGCGTGCATTGATGACTGATTCTCAGGATTGGTGGCCAGCAGACTTTGGTCACTATGGCCCCCTTTTTATCCGAATGGCATGGCATAGCGCTGGCACTTATCGTGTGGGTGATGGCAGAGGAGGAGCCGGTGCCGGCCAACAACGCTTTGCCCCTCTTAATAGCTGGCCTGATAACGTTAATCTGGATAAGGCGCGCCGTCTAATTTGGCCGGTTAAACAGAAGTATGGTCATAGAATTTCATGGGCCGATTTAATTATTTTAGCTGGTAACGTTGCATTAGAGTCGATGGGTTTCAAAACGTTTGGATTTGGTGGCGGACGTATGGATACCTGGGAGCCGGATGAGTCGGTTTACTGGGGTTCGGAGGGAAAATGGCTAGAGGATAGGCGCTATTCTGGCGATCGCAATCTTGAAAATCCTCTGGCAGCAGTGCAGATGGGCCTGATTTATGTGAATCCAGAAGGACCGAATGGTAACCCTGATCCAGTTGCTGCTGCTCGTGATATTCGTGAAACTTTTCGGCGTATGGCAATGAATGACGAGGAGACAGTGGCATTGATTGCAGGCGGCCATACTTTTGGCAAGGCTCATGGAGCCGGCCCTGCTTCTTATGTGGGCCCTGAGCCTGAAGCTGCTGATATTGAAGAACAGGGGTTGGGTTGGAAGAGTAGCTTTGGTACTGGTAAGGCTGCCGATACCATAGGTGGTGGTCCGGAAGTCACATGGACTACGACACCAACCCAATGGAGTAACAGTTTTTTTGAGACCTTGTTTGGCTATGAATGGGAACTGACCAGGAGTCCTGCGGGCGCCTATCAGTGGGTTGCCAAAAATGGGGCAGGTGCGGGCACTGTGCCTGATGCGCATGATCCATCGAAAGCGCATTCACCTATGATGCTCACTACAGATCTTTCATTGCGTTTTGATCCGGCTTATGAAAAGATTTCCAGGTATTTTTATGAGCACCCTGACGCATTTGCTGATGCCTTTGCACGGGCCTGGTTTAAGCTTACTCATCGGGACATGGGGCCACGTTCGCGTTATTTGGGTCCAGAGGTGCCTGTTGAGGTAGAGATTTGGCAGGATCCTATTCCTGACATTGACCACAGGTTGATTGATGCACAAGACGTTGCCGGTCTTAAGGCTAAAGTTCTCGCTTCCGGGTTGTCTGTTTCGCAATTGGTATCCACGGCCTGGGCCTCAGCTTCAACGTTCCGTGGTTCTGACAAGCGGGGTGGAGCAAATGGTGCCCGCATTCGCTTGGCACCTCAAAAGGATTGGCAAGTTAATCAACCCCTGCTATTGGTGAAAGTGTTATCCGCATTGGAAAAAATCCAAGATGTTTTTAATGCTACAGCCATGGAAGGCAAAAAAGTTTCGCTTGCTGATTTGATTGTGTTGGCCGGGTGTGCTGGTGTGGAACAGGCAGCAAAAAATGCTGGAGTTAGTGTGACTGTACCATTTGTGCCAGGACGGATGGATGCTTTACCGGAACAGACTGACGTGGAATCTTTTGCTGTTCTTGAACCTGTTGCTGATGGGTTTCGCAATTATCTCAAGGAAAAGGCACATCTCCCGGCTGAAGCACTGTTAATAGACAAGGCACAGCTATTAACCCTGACTGCACCTGAGATGACGGTGCTTGTGGGGGGAATGCGGGTCTTGAATACCAATTATGGGCAGACCAGGCATGGCGTTTTTACTGATAGGCCTGAGTCGCTAACTAATGATTTTTTTGTTAATCTGCTTGATATGAGTACTGTTTGGGAAGCTGTTTCTGCTGACAAGGAGGAGTTTGAGGGTCGTGATCGGAAAAGTGGCACGCTCAAATGGATTGGCAGCCGGGTTGATCTTGTCTTTGGATCCAATTCTGAATTGCGAGCACTGGCTGAAGTGTATGGCAGTATGGATGCGAAGCAGAAGTTTATTCACGATTTTGTGGCTGCCTGGTGTAAGGTTATGAATTTAGATCGTTTTGATTTGAGCTGATACAAATGGCGTTTTGGAGTTAAGCATGAGTAATTTCGGTCTGGGTTGGGTTAGCTTGACCCAGGCCGATCTTTTTTGTAAGTCCAGATAATCAGGTTTACATAATTAATTTCGTGGTTTTTAGGGTTAATTGGTTGTATTGCTGATTTCGGGTGAGCTTTGCGAAGCGTAGTAAAATCAATTTTTAGTTGCAAGCTTATACAATTCATTCAAATAAGTTTTTTGATAATAAAGAAAGTCATACTAAACATCTTGTATTGGTAAAGCCGATTCATAATTAAGATTGAGTCATGGGCCCGGATGGCGCATAGATCTGATTTTAGGTTATGTGCCGATGCAAATTTTAATCAGAATAGTTTTTCTGCGAGACGTTCATGGTGGGGGAAGATAGATTGGGCTCATTTTTATTGGGGATACTAGAAAGCCTGATTAGGCTGTTGTTTCGGGTGGAGGTGAAAGGAAGCTGGAGTGATTATGAATGTTCTCGTGTACTTGTTGTAGCAAATCATCAATCCATTCTGGATGAGCTTTTATTGTCCATGTGTTTGCCGAGACGGCCTTTGTTTGTCCTGCATCAAAATAGTATTGACAGTTTTTTTTATCGCTGGCTTCTATCCAGGGTTGATTATCTAGTAATTGATCCTAATCATCCGATATCAATTAAAAATGTGGTTCGAATTATTGAGAGCGGGCGATTGGTTGTAATGTTTCCAGAAGGTCGAATTACCCGCACAGGTAACCTTATGAAGGTGTATGAAGGAGCAGCTTTTGTCGCACTTAAAGCAGGGGCCCAGGTTGTTCCGGTTATGATTCAAGGATTGGCTCATAGTATTTATGGCCGTTTACCGCAAAATGCACCCAAAAAGGTTTTCCCAAAGGTAATTTTGACACTGTTTCAACCTGAGAGAATTTCAGTAAAGCCGGCGATGACAGGTCGAAGAAAGCATCAGCTTGCCACTCTTCAGATACAAAAACGATTACAGGAAATGATGGTTGCCGTAGAAGTTGATGCAACGCTCTACAGCAAGATGCTGGAAGCAGTCTCATTGTATGGACGTCGTTTTCCGATCCTTGAAGATATGCGTGGGGCCATGAATTACGGCCAATTTCTCAAAGCAAGCTTGGGTTTGGGACGTAAGTTGAGCCAGCTGACTTTAAAAGATGAAGCTGTGGGTGTTTTTCTTCCCAATCTGTCCATTACGTTAGCCCTTGTTCTGGGGTTAGAGGCTTTTGGCCGCATTCCCGCCATGCTTAACTATACCAGTGGAGTTAAAGGAGTGCTTGCCGCTTGCGAGCTTGTGCCGCTTCGACAGATTGTGACTTCTCGTAGTTTTATTGTAGCGCAGGGGTATGAGAAACTTATACGTGAATTAGGTGGAATTAAGGTTATTTATCTTGAAGATATCCGCCAAAGCATTAGCGTGACAGACCGCTTTCGGTTATTTCTGGATCTTTGTTGCCCTCGACGCATGCATCAGAAGCACTCTTCTGAAGAAACAGGACTGGTTCTTTTTACATCAGGCTCTGAGAGTCGTCCAAAGGGAGTGGTTTTGTCACATCGTGCCCTTTTATCCAATATTAACCAAGTTCAAGCCGTGCTTGAATTTAATCCTGAGGATAAGGTATTTAATGCGTTACCGCTCTTTCACTCTTTTGGCCTTACAGTAGGGGCCCTGTTGCCCCTTATTGCAGGTGTGAGATGCTGCCTTTATCCTTCCCCGATCCATTACAAGACAATCCCTGAGATGATTTATACCCGGGATTGTTCTGTTCTATTTGGAACAAGTACATTCCTAGGGAATTATGCCCGTTACGCCCATGCTTATGATTTTGCGCGGCTACGTTATGTGATCGCTGGAGCAGAAAAACTGGCTGATAGTGTACGTAGGGCATGGTTTGATCAATTTGGTATACGGATTCTTGAAGGATATGGGGCTACTGAGACTGCTCCTGTTTTATCGGTAAATACACCAATGCACAATCGAAAAGGGAGTGTGGGTCGATTGCTTCCAGGAATTACCGGACAGATTGTTCCGGTGCTGGATGCTCCTGGAATTAGCACCCTTCATGTAACGGGTCCTAATGTCATGAAAGGATATTATCGATCTGATGCGTCCGGGGTGATTGAACCTGTTGCTTCATCATTAGGCTCTGGCTGGTATGATACAGGGGATGTCGCCAGTATGGATGAAGAGGGTTTTTTGTTCATTGAAGGTCGGGTGAAGCGATTTGCAAAGGTAGCAGGAGAGATGGTTTCTCTTGAAATGATAGAACGTTTTGTAAAGAGACTTTCCCCTGATTTTCTGCATGCCATCTCTACCAAGCATGATTCGCGGCGGGGAGAATTGATTGTTTTGTTTACCAGCGATCCCATGCTGTACCGTGAACAGCTGATCAGGGCTGCAAAAATTGAGGGATTACCTGAAATCCTGGTTCCAAAGCAGATCATGTTTCTTGAGGAGCTTCCTGTGTTAGGAGCTGGTAAAATTAATCATGCTGCCCTTAAAGAGTTTCTGGTTGAGCTATAGGGCGATATTTCTTGTTTGTCAGGACCTAAAATAAGGTAAAGTTGCCGCCAAAATTATAAAAAATGGCATTGTTTTGCTCGAAAGCTGAAAATTTTGTGTGAAATTGGATAATAAAAATTAATTTATACAGTGTGTTATATAAATTTATCCGGATGTGAATTTTAGCGCTTGCCGATATGCTATCTTTTGAGGATAATTTCTTATCCCTTTTTTCTGCTAAGGGGTCCGGTTTCGCTGGTCTGTTAGTAGAAAGAGGTAATAAAACCTGTGTCGGTTTCATGTGTTTACGGGTTTATAAAAATAATTTATTTTAAAATGTAGCCCGCAGAAACGAAAATGTACGTTAGGGAAATATTAACGTATTGGGTATTTTTACTTATAAAGAAGGGCAGTGGATATGACTACATCACAAACTTTAGAAGATCAAAGCGGTTATAAGAATCGTGTAGTACAACTCATCTTTGGTATTATTTGTATGGCCATGATTGCGAATCTGCAATACGGCTGGACGCTTTTTGTTAATCCGATTCATGACAAGATGGGATGGACAAAAGCGGCAATCCAGGTATCATTTTCCATTTTCGTGCTGACTGAAACCTGGCTTACACCCATTGAAGGCTGGCTGGTTGATAAGTTCGGACCTCGTCCAGTGATTCTGTTTGGTGGAGTGCTGGTGGGACTGTCATGGATTATTAACTCGATGGCAGGAACATTGCCCATGTTGTATTTGGGTGGTTTGTTTGCAGGGGTTGGTGGAGGTTGTGTTTATGGCACCTGCGTTGGATTGGCCCTGAAGCGTTTCCCAGATAAGCGTGGTGTGGCTGCAGGATGGACGGCTGCAGGTTTCGGAGCCGGAGCTGCATTGACCCTGATCCCGATTGCACATATGGTTAAAGCAGGGGGATATCAGAGCGCCTTTTTTGATTTTGGGCTGATTCAGGGTGCAGTTATTATTGTCCTGTCCCTGTTTATCACTAAACCACAAGTAACAGCCGCAGCTGCAGTGACCACCAAGTCGAACACCCAAAGCCGGGTGGACTATACTCCAGCAATGATGATAAAAACACCGGTGTTTTGGGTCATGTATGTCCTTTTCGTCTTGATAGCAGCTTGCGGCCTGATGGCTACGGCACAGATTGCGCCAATCGCGAAGGATTATGGGTTGGCAAAAATTCCGATGATTTATTTCGGGGCAACCTTGCCTCTGCTGACGGTGTCCTTATCAATCAATAGTCTGTGTAACGGGTTTACTCGACCATTGACAGGCTGGATATCTGATCGGATTGGTCGTGAAAACACCATGACACTGATGTTTGGCCTTCAGGCAGTTGCAATGCTCGGGTTGATGACGGTTGGACATAATCCAACGTTGTTCCTGATTTTTGCAGCGATCGTGTTCCTTGCTTTTGGTGAAATTTTTGCCATTTTCCCTGCAATCAGTGGGGATACTTTCGGGCCGAAGAACGCAACGGTCAACAATGCTTGTCTTTATACCGCAAAAGGAACCGGTTCACTTCTGGTTCCAATCGCCAGTGTTTTGAAGGCATCGACAGGTAGCTGGCATGCTGCGTTTATGGTGGCATTCATTTTTGCAGTTGCTGCCACGCTGGGTGCCAAGTTTGTATTGCAACCTATGCGCCGTCGCTGGTTTGCTAACAATCAAAATGCGGCTGCTGTTTCACAACCTGCTAGCTAATAAGGCTGGTTGTTTTGATATTAAGGGGTGCTGTATAAAAGCACCCCTTTTTTATGGGCATATCTGTTTTAAGGTGACATTCCTTATGTGCTATTAGGCAGGGGGGAACTAGCTGAATGATATGGGTAATTTTCAACATAATGCGGGGAAAGATTGCAGTAAGGTTAGCTGGAGAGCCAGAAATGAATACATAAGCGGATGTGCTGGATGAAAAGGCTAAACTTTTTAAGAGTTGGTATGCTTGGATAGGATGATGCAATCAGTTGGAGTCATGATGCCAGGATTAATCTTTATATAACTGGCCGGTTGTGATTTTAGATGATAGGGTTTTGATTAAGTGTTTCCTCTGTAGCTGTTTTTAGTGTGTGTTCATAAGTTGGTCAATAGAGTTTTTATGGGTTACTTGTTGCAACCAGATTGGATCCGTATAGAGGGAAGAAGAGAGCTTGAGGTGACTAAGGGGTTGCAGAAGAAATGCCAATCTGAATTTATTGGTTATTAAGTCGTTTTTTTTTCCGTAAACGAATATATTCAACTAGACCCGGCAGGAATGAGAGGCAAATGATTGCAAAAGTCGCCAGGGTCAGGTGATTGCGGACTGCTGGAAGGTTGCCGAAATAATAGCCAGCCAGGGTTAAAAGACCAACCCATAATACGGCTCCGGCCAGATTAAATATTTGGAATCGGATATGGTTCATAGCGCCTACCCCTGCAACAAAAGGGGCAAATGAACGTAGAATAGGGATGAACCGGGTAATAATAAGTGTTTTCCCACCATATTTTTCAAAAAATGCATGGGTTCGTTTGAGGTTTTCCAGGCTAAAAATCCTGGAGTGTTCGTACTGAAATACCTTTTGCCCCGTAATTCGACCCAGAATATAGTTGGAACTGTTACCTAATATTGCAGCCAGAATAAAGGTAGCCAACAGGTAAGTAATGTTTAGGGCCTGTATTCCCGCAAAAGTACCTCCAATGAAGAGCAGGGAATCTCCTGGAAGAAAAGGCGCAATCACGAAGCCGGTTTCGCAGAAAATTATGCAAAAAAATAATGCGTACGTCCAGTTGCCATATTGAGCGATGTATTGCGCAAGATGGCTGTCAAGGTGGAGTATAAATTGAAGTAGCTGGCTCAATGGGAATAGTCTTTTATATCGTTCATGGTTGATTTGCAGCGCTACTCTAAAGTAATTGTGCGGTATTGCCAACTGATTTGGGCGAACCAGGGGCTGTTTTTTTGTTCCAGACGTGTTTAACTGGCCCGTATGATTTTTTAGGAAAAAACCGCTTAAATGGATTTTGATATTTTTTGTCATGTTGTGGATAACTTTGGTGATGTTGGAGTTAGTTGGCGTCTTGCCCGTCAACTTGTTCATGATCATGGCATGAAGGTCAGGCTGTGGCTTGATCAACCTTATGTTCTCTCAAGACTGTGTCCTGATTTTAATCCGTTATTATTCCAGCAGAATTTGAATGGAGTAATGGTTTGTACCTGGCCTGAATCATGGTCTTTCGTTGAGCCAGCAAGATATGTTATTGAAGCTTTTGGTTGTGATTTACCTATGCCTTATATTAAGGCAATGTTAGCTAAAACGTCTCAGCCTGTGTGGATTAATCTGGAGTATCTGAGTGCTGAAAGTTGGGTTGCAGATTTTCATGGCGGCGTTTCGCCACATCCAAGTTTACCCTTGAAACGGTATTTTTTTTTCCCGGGATTTGGCAGTCATGTGGGGGGTATTCTGAAAGAGCGTGATCTTGAAGTAAAAAGAACTGCTTTTTTAAATCATGGCAATTCAAAATTTAACTTAATGAAAAATTTTGGTATTCAGTTCATAGAAGAAGCTTTTCTGGTTTCAGTTTTTTGTTATGAAAAAGCTCCTTTATGTTCATTGCTGGGAGCTTGGGCACGGAGTGATGTGCCAGTCCATGTTCTCTTGCCGGAGGGACAATTGATTCATCAGGTACGATCCTGGTTTGGATTCAATCCTGAATTAAAGCAGACAATAAGCCGGGGAAATCTGCATTTATCTGTTATTCCATTTATGAGCCAGGATAAGTATGACCAGCTATTATGGATATCTGATGTTAATTTTGTACGTGGTGAGGATTCATTCGTTCGCGCCCAGTGGTCAGCCAACCCCTTGATATGGCATATTTATCCCCAGTCTGATTTGGCCCATATGAACAAGCTAATGGCTTTTTTTGATCGCTATTCAGTTCGAATGCCTCCTGAGCTGGCTGAGCCGCTTCGTTTATTTTGGATAAATTGGAATACGTGTGGTGATGTCGGCTTGATGTGGGATCTTTTAGCGGATCGAATGAAGCTCTGGAAGAGTCATTCCCTGGATTGGATGACTCAATTGGATCGATATCCTGATCTAGCGTCGAATCTGGTTAAATTTTGTGAAAATAGGTAAAATACAAGATTTTTTAGTCTATTGAAATTGTCTTTTGGTAATAAATTTTATGGGCCAATCAAGGTTGGTGGTAATGAATGGCTGGCCAGCAGGTTAAGACGTTTTTTGTCTGGCCAGGAAAATGAGCTATATGGCTCTTGAACATTGAAGAAGGAGGGTGCTTTTCTTTTGTATTATTACTAAAGAGATGCGCAAAAACGGATGAAGACGGCACAAGAGGTTCGTACTGGTAATGTAATTATGATAGGCAGCGATCCCATGGTCGTGCAAAAGACTGAATTTAACAAGTCTGGACGCAATGCGGCCGTAGTCAAGATGAAACTGAAGAATCTCCTGTCAGGTTCTGCAAGCGAAAGTGTCTATAAAGCTGATGAAAAATTTGAGGTGGTTGCGCTAGAGCGAAAGGAAGTGACCTACAGTTACTTTGCCGATCCACTCTATGTGTTTATGGACGCTGATTATGAGCAGCATGAAGTAGAGCAGGATAATTTGGGAGATGCGGTAAATTATCTTGAAACCGGAATGCCGTGTGAAGTTGTTTTTTATAATGGTAAGGCAATATCTGTTGAATTGCCGACCAGTGTCGTCAGGGAAATCATTTATACTGAACCCGGCGTGCGAGGAGATACTTCTGGTAAGGTTTTAAAGCCAGCAAAACTAACGACTGGATATGAGGTTCAAGTCCCTTTGTTTTGTGAGATTGGGGACAAGATTGAAGTTGATACCCGAACAGGAGAATATCGCAATCGTGTCAAAGGCTAGCTCTCAATATGTCTGCGCCTTTAAGGTGTCATGTATTGATGATCTATTCAGCTTCATCAGTTGAGGCTGCAATAGCCTGATTTCGTCCGGACTCTTTAGCTAGATATAATGCTTTATCCGCCCGCGACAGGGTTGCTTCAATGCCGATATCTTTCTGGAGGCATTGTGCTATGCCAATACTGACTGTTAGAAATAGGGGCCCTTTATGGGTTTCAATATGTAGGTCCCTGAAAGCAAGACGTAACCGTTCAGCCACTTCATATGCAGCTTCAATGGGTGCATGAGGGAGAAGAATGACAAATTCTTCTCCCCCTAACCGACCCGCAATATCAATATTACGGATTGCATGGCTCAGTAACTGCCCGATTTTTTTTATGACTTCATCACCTGTTGCATGTCCATAATTGTCGTTGATTCGTTTAAAGAAATCGACATCCAGAATCATGAGGCTTAAGGGATCCGCATATCGTCGAGCTCTTTGAAATTCCATGTTTGCAAAATCAAGAAAAGCGTTCCGGTTGTTTAATCCTGATAAGGCATCCAGTCGGGCGATTTGACGTAATCGCTCCTCGAGCTGTCGCCGGATAGAAATTTCCTGAAGGAGTTGGGTATGGACTTTTTTTTGCGATACCAGATTGGCCCAGTCATTTCGTTTTTGTATGTTTTTTGTTCTGGCTGATAAAGCACCCAATAAATTGATGCTTAGAAGGGGTAGGCCTATCATGAATAGATTAGGAAAGGAAAGCCGGGAATAACCGAGCGTTATAATAGCAAATATTAAAGATGCAGGTATTGCCGTGAGTACTGTCAAGGAGAAAAGATTGGGTAAGAAAAGATAGACGGATATCACCATAAATATGAAATTGATTTCAGAGGGGGGTATCCATCTACCTGAATGAAGAAGCAGGCTGAAGAAAAAAGAAATAAAACCCAAAATTTCAATCAGGGTGATAGGCCATCCGCTTGATATGAAAATGGGGTTGTAGCGGGACACTACCGAAAAAATCAGCCCGAGAAAAATGAGAGAGCTCTCAATTGCAAACAACGGCAGGGAGATGTTGTTGATGTTCAGTGTGAAGAAGTCAAATGTGGAATAAAGGAAAAAATAAAGGGCGACCAATATAAATGCATAGGTATGATAATACCTTGCTGTTTGAACTGTTTCATGCCGGTAGCTGGATTCAGTTTTAGGATCTAGAAACTGGGCTTTCCATGAGGAAAGGCTGTAGTTGTTTTTTGTTGTCATGGAGAAGGCAATTATGAAGTTCTATTGTTTTCATTTGGTTCGGTCAAGTTGTTCCAGGTAGTGTGTTCTATAGATAGATAAGGTTTAAATCCCGGTTGTTTTTTAAGGCAAGATTATTAGCGACGGTGCTGACTATATTGTTCTTTTCCGAACAGGACGCTTTTTGCTTTATCGCTCATTGGTGTGCTTGATTCTTGCTGTAGGATTTTCAAGGCGCGGATGACAGCTGGTCGGGCAGAGATTTCGTCATGCCACCGCTTAAGATAAGGGAATAACTTAATATCAACCCCTTGTTTTTCAGGGTGGCGTAACCATGGAAATATCGCAAAATCAGCAATGGAAAGCACATCTCCCGCTATATAGGGCGTTTCTGCTAGCTTGATATCAATGACGCCATAAATTCGGCGCGCTTCATTGGTATATCGATCAATGGCATAAGGCAGGGGCTCAGATGAGTATTGCCGGAAATGATGTGCTTGCCCCAACATAGGGCCGACTGTTCCCATTTGAAACATCAACCATTGGAGAACCGAATATCGGTTGATTGGATCACTTGGAAGAAAGCGCTGCGTTTTTTCTGCTAGATAGAATAAAATAGCTCCTGATTCAAATAAGGCAATAGGTCGATTTTCAGGACCTTCAGTATCAATGATGGCAGGAATTTTATTATTCGGGCTGATTCGAAGAAATTCAGGGGAAAATTGTTCGCCTTTTCGAATATCAACCGGATAAATTGTATAGGGAAGTCCCGTTTCTTCCAGCATGATATGAACTTTATGTCCATTGGGTGTTCCCCATGTATAGGTTTCAATCATTTTTTTTCGTTTCAAGGTTAATTGGGTTTTATTATGCAGGAATTCTGGGCTTGAACAACTATAAATTAACAATTAAAGTATGGAATCGAGCTTTATGGCATGCTTTAGTCTCTATAAGTGCTGTCTATCTTGTTCGTTTTGGGGCAGTCAATATTGAATCTTGAGTTTTATAATAGCGGTTGCCGGGCCCTAAAGGTTATTTTGATGATATTTAGATTATGGAGCGGGTGAAGGGAATCGAACCCTCGTCACCTGCTTGGGAAGCAGGAGCTCTACCATTGAGCTACACCCGCATAAGGAAAGAGTTGGTTACCAGTTCCTGTTAGAGCACAATTGTGGTACTGGATTAAACAAGGATTTATAAGTCTTTCCTGTGATATTGGCTTTAACCGCGTTTGCCTATATTCAGCGCCATTAAATCATAGCCTGGCGCTTTTTTACAACCTTTTTATCATTGAATTGTATTTATTCAGGATGGGTATTAATGCTTGATGAGCAAATAGCAAAGCAGTTTGGTGCTTTGGGTCAACCCAGCCGTTTGGCAATAGTTCGACTCCTGGCACAAACGGGTTCAGGGGGGTTAATTGTCGGTGAGATTGCGGTGTCTTTGAATATTTTTGGAGCAACCCTGTCTCATCATTTGTCTCAATTGACTCGTTGTGGATTGCTGACAGCATCGCCTGAAGGGAGGTATATTCGATATCGGGTCGAGATAGCTGCTTTGAATTTTTTGGCCTTACAACTGGACAAACAGTTTTCTTTGTTAGTGGCTGATAAAAATAATCCTGAGGCCCGTCCTAGCTTCGCTTCAATGTTGCTTGGCTAAGAGCTTGGTGCATGAGAGCTTCGGCTCATTAAACGGTGGGCTTTTCCGTGCTCCAGGTCAAGAAACGAGTAGTGTGAAATTCAAGAAAAAACCGGAGAAAATCCGTCAATAGGGAAATGGTGGAGCCAGGCGGGATCGAACCGCCGACCTGCTGATTGCGAACCAGCCGCTCTCCCATCTGAGCTATGACCCCAAGCTGCCCTGTTCATGATACTGGAATCAAGGTAGTCCCTACAAGTTTCTGGTGTTAGATCATTTTGCTTTTATTTTGCCTTCCATGTGGTAAGACTGTCATTTTTTAAGCATTGATTCAAGAGGGCAGAATCCTGTAAAACTGCTCTGAAGCAGATTGACCCCTACGAAGACAGTTACCCATAAAAAATAATTACTTATGAAAACAGGGCTTTGTGTTATACCTAGTGCTAACGAGAGGAGAATAACTGTTCCGGCAAAGGCTCTTACTTTTCTTTCGATGTTCATGGTGACCTCCATTCAAGTTTTACGGATTATCCGGTTGAGCTGGATGTGATAATGGGTATTGCTTTCTCCATATAAAATAGATCAATGGAATAATAAAAAGAGTTAATACTGTAGATGCAAAGGCACCAAACATTAAGGAAATGGCAAGTCCATTAAATACGGGATCACCTAACATGGGGGATGATCCAAGGATAATTGCAAGTGCAGTAAGGAGAATGGGGCGTAGGCGAATCATGCTGGCTTTCATTATTGCTTCGATTAAATCGTCCCCGGAATTTTCCCGTTCAAGTATAAAATCGATTAAGAGGAGAGAATTGCGGACCACTATTCCAGCTAATGCAATGACCCCAATCATGGAGGTGGCTGTAAAGGGTCGGTTAAGTAGCCAATGCCCAGGGAATACTCCAATCAGGGTTAAAGGAATAGATCCCATGATAATGAAAGGAAGAGCGAATGAGCGGTAATATCCTGCCAATAGTAAATAGATGAGCAAAAGTGCAACGATAAAAGCACTTCCTAGATCCCGGAATACATCCAGTGTTAGACGCATTTCACCCTGAAAAAAGAGTTGATAGTGCTGAAGGTTATCAGGGGTGGAAGGTAATAAACCTAAATTGCCTACCTGAAGTGTCGAGCTGTTGGGTAAAACTATTTTTTCTGCTTTTTTTATGATGCTGGCTACAGCATTTACCGGGCTAGAACGCATCATGTCGCCAGACACATACACGACAGGATGTTGATCAAAGCTATAGATAGGCTGGTTCTGGATAACAGGCTGAATCGTTGCGATATCAGAGAGTGCGACAGTTTGCCCATTGGGATTGACGACATAAAGATTTTTCAAGGTTTGCAGGTTGTTGCGATCTGAATCAGGCAGGCGGAGTAGAACATTGTCTGGTTCAATTGTGTTGCGTTGATGCAAACTGGTGATAACTCTTCCTTTGAATTCAGTATCAATTTGATTGTTCAGATAGTCTGGAGTGATGCCAGAAAGGTCGGCTGCATGAGCGTTGATGCGGATTTTATCTTCTCTTGTGGGATGATTTACTGAGTCATCGATATTGGCCATGCCATAAATTTTAGGATAAATCTGATTTTTTAACGTTTTGGCCAGGGCTTGCAGACGAGAATAATTAGGCCCATATAATGCTGCCATCATTTGTGAACGGACTGGAGGCCCTGGGGGTGTTTCCAGGATTTTGATGCGTGTGCCTGGATAAGCTATATGTAATGGCTCCATATTTTTATCAAGTTGTCGAGCAATCATGTGAGATGTTTCTTTTCGGCTGGATTTATCAAGCAGGTTGACCCTGATTTGGGCAAAGTTGGGTCCCGCCCGGCTAGAGTCTCCTCTCACCATGGCTGCAAAATCTTCAGGGGCTGCCTGACCCAGAAAGGTTTGGTAATTTGTGATATCAGCAGTTGTCGATAAAATATGGCTTACTTTATCTGCAATCTTGGCAGTATCCTCAAATGGGGTCCCATTTTGAGTATCGATTTCTATGAGCAGAGTATTGACATTGTCATTGGGTAGCATTTTAACCCCAACGGCAATAGGGCCGAGCGGGTGGTTCGGCCCAGAGGGGCGGATAAATGGCCAGACAGGTTGAAGCAATGACAAGACAAGTAATAAAATTACACCAGCGAAAAAGATGATCCGATAGCGTCCGAATTCGAGTAATGCACGCATTATGCTGGCATATTTATTTAATACCCAGTTTTTCTTTTCCCGTGATGGATGGGTAATTATGGGAGGTGATGGCTTAATCCATTTATAGGCAAGGTAAGGTACTGCTGTATAGGCAATGAGCAGGGATGCCAGCATGGCTATAGGTGCATTGAAAGGTATGGGTCCCATGAATGGCCCCATCATTCCAGTGACAAACGCCATAGGAATCAGGGCCAGTATGACGGTAAAGGTTGCAATGATGGTGGGCTTTCCAATTTCATCGGCTGCATGGATGATTAGTATTTCAAACTGATTCGGGGATCTTGTGTGGTGATGGCGGTGAATATTTTCAATCACGACGATACTATCATCGACCAGGAGTCCAAGAGAAAGAATTAGGGCAAACAAGGTGATTCGATTGATTGTCTGACCCATTACCCAGCCTATTCCAAGAACGATGCATAAAATAAGGGGAATGGATATGGCAACAATAACTGATTCTTTCCAGCTCAGGAATACAAGCAGAATAAAAACTACAGCCAATATAGAAATACCCAGATGGCCTATAAGGGTGTTAACAGCATGATTGGCCTGGGCCCCGTAGTTTCTTGTGATTGTAATATGTACCCCTTGTGGTAGAACTGTTTTTTTAATTTCAGCCAGTTTCTTGAGAACTGTATTAGCTACAGTAACGCTGTTACTTCCTTTTTTTCGGGCTATTGAAAGAGTGACTGCGGTCCTGTTGATTCCAGATAAGTATCGAACATGGCTAGCTGGGCCATAAGCAAAATAGGATAGGATAGCTTGTGTTCTGGCAGCTTTCTTGATAGTGGCTACGTCATGAAGAAATACAGGATGTCCTGAGAATGTACCAATCATGACGTCCCCGAGCTGCCTTACATTATTCAACGAGGAGCTAACCCTTAGCGGAATATCGCGATCTCTGGAAATGACATGCCCGGCATTCGATGCAAGATTATTGGCCCTGAGAGCTTGGCTTATTTTATTGAGTGGCAGATGAAATGCAGCGAGCTTATTTGGATTGACCTCGACGAGGATGGCTGGAGGGGCTACTCCCGTAATAGAGACTTTCCCTACCTTGGGTTCAGCTTGCAGTTGCGTCAGGATGTGGGTAGCAACCCGGCGTAACTGTAATGCGTCAAAATTTCTGGAGCTTAGTGTGATGGTAAGGATGGGTACATCGTATAAGCTTTCGGACTGAATCAGCGGCGTGTTGGTTCCCGGTGGCATCAGGTTCAAATTGCTGTTGATTTGGTTGTAGACTTTAACCAGGCTGTTTTCTTCGTTTTGGCCTACCTTAAATCGTATTGTTACCTGAGCTTTGTCATCAGTTGCGTATCCATAGGTATGATCCACACCGGGTATTGTGGCCATGAGTCCTTCAAGAGGACGTACAATCTGATTGTACATTTCGGTTGAATTGCTACCCAATCTTACAACACTGATTTTAACAACCGGCATGATAATTTCAGGATTATAGGTTCTGGGTGTCAAAAACAGGCCAAGCATTCCAAAGGCAAGGACAGCAAACATCATGAGGGGGGTTAATTTAGAGTCATAGAATACGGATGCAAGCCAGCCTGCCCAGTTGAGTTTGTGATGAGGCTTATCGGGCAGTGATGACATGGATAGGCTGTCCATTTTTAAGGGGAGACGACAGGGAAGATTCAATAAGCTGATCTCCTGGGGCAAGCCCTGCTACGATTTCTATCTTTGTTTTAAAGGTGCTTCCTGTTTTTACCAGGTGAAAATGGGCCTTTTTATCTTTTCCGAGCAAAAATACTCCCTTAAGTCCCATACGGGTTAAGAGATCTGTTGCGGGGATCAGAATCCCTTCCTGTTTTCCAGTGGTAAAACTGACATTGACATAAGTACCAGGATGCAGGCCTGTATGATCTGGGAGAGAAATCTCTACGAGATGAGTATGTGTTACCGGATTGGCTGAATTCACAGCTTCAGTGATTGTTCCTGCCCACTGGTGCTTATTTGTTGAAACAAATGTTGGAGTGGATGGGGTGAGAAGGTTGAATAAATGATTCCCGGGGGTGGTTCTGATTTTGATGGCTGGGCTGTCAATTGAAAGTAAGGCATCACCAGCTTGAATCATATCACCCGATGTAACCTGTTTTTCAGTTATAAAGCCTGATATGGGGGATCGAATGTCAACATAGGAAAATTCTGCCTGAGCTGTTTTTACTGCGGATTGGGCAGCAATCGCTGCTGCTTGAGCTGTCTGGTAACGTCGGGTTATATGTTCGAGTTCTTTTCGGGTGGCCACTCCCTGTTTGAACAGGATACGATAGCGCTTATAGTCGTGGCGAGCATTGGCTGCAAGAGCGCTAGCTGCTACGGATTGGGCTTGTGCGTGGGCATACGCAGAGTTAGCCATGGCAGGGTCCATCTGAAGAAGAATGGTATTTTGGGAAACATATTCGCCTGAATGAATGGTCACTTTCAGGACTTTGCCTCCTGATTTTGAAAATAGGGTTATATGGTCCTGTGCAATGACCAGGCCAGGGAGCGTCGCTGTTTTGGCAAAATGAGCTGTTTTTAGTATGAGAATTTTTGCATCAATGGGTTTGGATGCCGGGAGCTGTTTTGAGTGGGTCTTGTGACAGCCAGCTAATGTAAGCAGGAAGAATAAAAATATGGCAGGATAGGAATGGGCGTGCATTATTCATTCACTTTTCGGGTGGTTTTGGGTTGGCTAAGCTGTAAATAAAGGGTGTTTTCAAGAAAATCAATTCTGGCCTTGTCTAAAAGAATGTCATATCGAGACTGGATACATTCGTAAGCTGAAGCATCTGCCATAGCTTGGCTGTCTAGAACCTGTGTCAGGGTGGACAACCCCTGTTGATATCGTAGGAGTAATAGCCTTGTTGCCTGTCTGGTTTGTTTTCTTGATACCAGGTTGGCCCTTAGTTTTGATTGATCTACATGAAGTGATCGGATTGCCTCCACCAGTTGCAGGTGAAATTGGTTCAGAATGGACAAATAGTTTGCCTGGGCGATATTGGCCGCAGCTTTACTTTGGTTGATAGATCCTGAGCGAGATCCGAAGTTAAATATTTGCCACGAAAAATCCAGCATGGCAGTGTTGGATGGCGCTTTGAAACCTGGAGTAGTGGCATTCCAGTCGTGACGGAGAACAAGGTTGATTTGCGGCCAATACTTACTTTTTGCTACTTGAATTGCATCTAGGGTGCCTTGCCATTGAGCCTTTACCCTGGCGATTTCCGGGATAGCGGATAATGCTTCTTGCTTTTCAGAAATCTGTCTTTTTTTTGTTGGATCCTGAAGGGTAACGGGAATTCCAGGAATAAGATGGCTGGATGGTTTCCCCAGAAGGGTTCTGAATGTATCTATTTCATTATTCAGGATGGACCGGGCGCGTTTCACATTGGCTTGATCCTGAGACAGTTTGGATTCAGTCAGCAGGATATCGCTTTGGGTGACAAGCCCTTGCCTAAAAAGTTGATGGGCAGAGTAAACCTCATTTTGCGCGGCAGTAGAGGCATGTTCTGCGGTCTCTAGGGAAGATCTTGCAGTATGGACACCTGCATAGGCTTTTAGTAGATCATAGGTTAACAGGTTTCGGGCATCAATGTTTCCTTCCTTTGCTGCTTTTAACATGGCTTGCGCCTGATGGATCAGGGCGCGATTCCTCCCGCCCGAATAAAGAGGAAGTGTGATAACGAGTCCCGTGTCGAAATTCTGGGCATATCCTGGATGATTCAGCTGGGCAGGAACAATATCCAGGGTGGAAGGCCCTGAATAACTGCCTAGCCCAAAGTCTGAAAAGGTAGCGCGTTGCTGCGTGAGGTGATATCCGAGCACAGTGAGCGGATTGTTGCTTCGTGCCGCATTTTCTTCAAGATTCAAGTGAGGCCTTTTTATTGCATTTGTCGTTTGCAGTGCAGCGGCAGCTTCTTCAATTCTTGCCAGGCTGCCTGCTTGAGAGGGATTGCTTTTTAATGCCAATGCCAGGGCAGAGTTGAAGTTGATGGGGGTATTTTCGCTTGCCCGGACAGGAAAGGCGCAAACAAGGAAAAGAAAGGCAGCTCCCAGAGTGACTGGATAAAAGTTGAGCCGAGATGAAGGTTTCATGGTTGGATTGATGGCAGGAACTGGCATCTTATTACTATCCATTCTAAATCCAGATATTCATATAGATAAATCAGGAGAGTTTGATTAACATCAAATAATTTTTTAATATAACTAAAAATTATATTTATATATTTTATATTTATAAATAAATCGATGCAACCTTTTTGGCCCTTAGCCCTTGTTGCTGGCTATTATATATGGCGGGATACAGCTAATATTAAATCGGGATAACAGTTACCGGTTTGAGGGTATTGATGCATTTAGATGTGAGGGCTAACTGGGGATAAGTAATGCTAACTGAGCAATCATTGATTTTGGCTTCAACCTGTAGCCGTTATTTTGCGTGGCTTCTTGAGCAGCCCGGTTTTCGCTCGATTTTCTTGAAAAACGGGGATTATCCGCTTGGCGAGGATTTTTTCTCTGACTGGCTAACCAGGATAAATAAAAAAGATGAATTTATGGTTATGCAGGAGCTTCGCCGTTTACGAAAGACGGTGCTAGGCCATCTTGTTTTGCGTGACATAAATGGGCTTGCTGATTTGGATGAGGTAATGCATACGATGACTTTTTTGGCTGAAACTGCACTTCAGATAGCAGTGCAGTGCGCCAGCATACAGTTATCAGAGCGATATGGTGATCCAATAGGCCATGAGAGCCAATCCAGTCAAACCCTTATAGTAGTTGGTATGGGTAAGCTTGGTGGTAGGGAATTAAATGTTTCGTCTGATATTGATCTGATTTTTACTTATCCGGAAGAAGGAGAGACCAATGGGGAAAAGACAATAAGTTGCAAGGAGTTTTTTTCGTTGGTTGCAAAGAAGGTGATTTATCTCTTATCAGAGATAACAGAAGAGGGTTTCGTTTTTAGGGTGGATATGCGGTTGCGCCCTTACGGTCATTCTGGTTCTTTATGTTCGGGTTTTGCTTCACTTGAAACTTATTATCAATCCCAAGGTCGAGAGTGGGAGCGTTATGCTCTAATTAAGGCAAGAGTAGTTTATGGTGAACGAGCTCACGAGCTGATGGCCTTGCTGCAACCTTTTGTGTTCAGGAAATATCTTGATTTTGGTGCATTTGCGTCGATGCGTAATTTGTATGAACAGATACAACAGGAAGTGTTGCGTCGGGATCAAGCTGATAATATCAAGACTGGCCCGGGTGGAATACGGCAAATCGAGTTTTGTGCCCAGGTTTTCCAGTTAGTGCGGGGAGGGCGTGTCCCTGAGTTACGCAAGAAAGCCACATTGGATGTTTTGCATGAAATTGCCCTTTTGGGCTATTTGCCAGCCTCGGTAATACATTGTTTGTGCACATCCTATGTTTTTCTTCGGCGTTTGGAGCATCGCCTTCAATATCTTGATGATGCTCAGACACATCGTTTACCCTCAGATGTAAATGATTGCCTGCTCATCGCTCAAGGAATGGGATTTGAAAATGTGACTCCATTTCTTGTTAAGTTGAATGAGGTTCGTGAAGAGGTAAAAAATCATTTTAATGCTTTATTTATTCAGCAAAAATATACAGTAGAGCATGATTCTGGCTATTTGGGTTTTCTTGCTTTAGATAAGGCAGAAATGGAAAAAAGATTCCATGACTTAGGTTTTATTGAAGCGGAGAAATGGGTTGACCGATTGTGTGAATGGCGTGAGAGCACCCGTTATCGCCAGTTATCCGAATCGGCCCAGAATAGATTGATGGGGCTCATGCCGCGTCTTCTCAAGGCTGCATCAGAATACTCCAATCCGGATGATACTCTGGGCCGTATCCTTGATTTAATTGAGGTGCTAGGTCGTCGCGAGGCTTATTTTGCACTTCTGGATGAGTATCCTTTCAGCTTGGGGCAGGTTGCTCAAATTTGTTCAGCATCTCAATGGGCGGCAGATTTTTTAGCGCAACATCCTTTATTGCTGGATGAGCTTCTTGATGAACGTCTTTTAAGGGCGTTACCTGAAGTCAGTGAGCTACGCACTGTGCTGAAGAAAAAACTAGAAACAGCCGATGATGAGTTAGAGTTACAGCTCGATTGTTTTGCGCAAACCAAGAATAGCCATGTTTTTCATTTGCTGGCACAGGATCTTGCCGGGTTGGTTTCAATTGAAACACTTGGTGATCATTTAAGTGATCTGGCTGATATGATTTTAGATGAGATGCTGAATTTTTGTTGGCAAAAATTGTTAAGAAAGCCTTGGGAAGACAGACATTTTGCAGTGATTGCCTATGGGCGCCTGGGTGGGCGTGAGCTAGGATATGCCAGTGATCTGGACTTGGTGTTTTTATACGAGGATGGGCGTGATGAGGCTGCAATGATTTATGCAAGGCTTGCTCAGCGCATGAATGCCTATTTAACGAGTACAGGGCGTGAGGGGAGTCTTTATGAAATTGATCTGAGGCTACGCCCAAACGGGGCGAGTGGTTTGCTTGTCAGTTCATTTATGGCGTATGAACATTATTTGATGGATGAGGCTTGGGTCTGGGAGCTTCAGGCATTGAGCCGGGCCCGTTTTGTAGCTGGGGACAGATCAATTGGCTTGGAGTTTGAGCAATTACGCCGGAAAGTGCTGGCTCAACCACGTGATTTGAGTCAATTAAGAGCCTCTGTGGTATCCATGCGTAAAAAAATGCTGAAGAATCATGCCAATTCAGACGATACATTTGATATCAAACATGATAAGGGAGGAATGGTTGATATTGAGTTTATCGTGCAGTTTCTTGTCTTGGGTTATTCTCATGACTATCCGGGTCTGCTTGATAATGCCGGCAATATTGCTTTACTTCAAAGAGCTGCCCAGGTTAATTTGGTGACGCATGAAGAGGCACAGGCAATATGTGGTGTTTATCGCGATTTTCGCTCTCGCCAACACAAGGTAAAACTTCAGGGGAACCGTTACTCTCGTGTGGCAGATAAAAAATGGAGTCGCCCCCGTCGTGAAAAAGTTATCCATTTGTGGAACAGGCTTTTTTGTTAAGAGGGTTTAGTGCCTGTTAAGCAGGCATAAAAAACGATATAATCACCTTTTTTTGTTCCAGGAGAGCTGAGAAAATGTCCATGGCAGATCGCGACGGCCTAATTTGGTACGATGGAAAAATGGTTCCTTGGCGCGAGGCCACAACACATGTGCTCACTCATACACTTCATTATGGTATGGGAATTTTTGAAGGGGTCCGGGCTTATGAGACAAGGCGTGGTACAGCCATTTTTCGGTTGGATGCGCATACTGAACGTTTTTTTCAGTCAGCCCATATTCTGGGCATGAAATTACCCTTTGATCGTGCGACCCTTTCTCAAGCCCAGATTGCGGCAGTTAAGGGAAATCAGCTTCCTGCAGGATATATTCGTCCCATGGCTTTTTATGGGCCTGAGGCGATGGGAATCGCCGCTCATACCCTTTCAGTTCATGTGATAGTAGCTGCATGGAGTTGGGGAGCCTATCTGGGGAAGGAAGCACTAGAACATGGCATTCGAGTCAAAACCTCGTCCTTTATGCGTCATCATGTCAACATCAATATGTGCAAGGCTAAAGCCTGTGGCAATTATATGAATTCCATCCTTGCCCATCAGGAAGTTGCGGCGGATGGTTATGATGAAGCGTTGCTTCTGGATGTGGATGGATTTGTCGCTGAAGGTTCTGGAGAAAATGTTTTTATTGTTCGTCGAGGAATCCTCTATACTCCAGATCTGACTTCAGCCCTGGAAGGAATCACACGGGATACAATTGTGACTCTTGCGAAAGACTGTGGATATAGTATTGTGGAAAAACGTATTACCCGGGATGAAGTGTATTCTGCTGATGAGGCATTTTTTACAGGTACAGCTGCTGAAGTGACCCCGATTCGAGAGCTGGATAACCGGAAAATAGGCAATGGTGACCGAGGTCCGATTACAGCCCGTTTGCAGAAAATGTATTTTGATTGTGTCGAGGGGCGCGATTCTGACCGTATGGACTGGTTGACTTTCATTGAGGATTGAGATGAGTGTTGAAAAGAAAGATAACGTTGATCGGATGATAACCGTTACCGCAAAAGATTTGCCTTTGCATTGCCCCATGCCAGATCAGCAGTTATGGAATGCCCATCCGAGAGTTTTCCTGCCGATTGAGCAGACAGGTCAAGCGCTTTGTCCCTATTGTGGCACTCTTTACAAATTGTCCGGCCCTGTGCCTTCTGGTCATTAAGGATTACAGCGTGCCTCCTGCTGTCCTGGTTGTGGCACCTGGCTGGGTTGGTGATATTGTGATGATGCAACCGATGCTTGCCAGCATCGTGAAGCAAAATCAAGATGTAAAGATTGATGTTCTGGTTGCTCCTCAAATGGCCGGGTTGATTTCCCGCATGCCGGAAGTTCATGAAAGCGTGACCATGCCGCTTGGACATGGAAAACTCGGTTTGATTTCAAGATATAGGCTGGGAAAGCATCTTGTCGGGCGGTATGGGTGGGCTTTGGTCCTTCCCAATTCGTTCAAGTCTGCCCTTGTCCCGTGGTTTGCAGCTATTCCACGGCGTACTGGGTTTTTGGGGGAAATGCGCTGGGGCTTGCTTAATGATGTGTGTCCGCTTAATCCAGCCTTGTTACCACGTATGGTAGATCGTTTTATGTTCTTGGTTCAACGTTCTGGCTTGAAAGATTCTGAGGTATCAGTTTATCCAAGGTTAATGGTTAGCCAAGATCAGAAAAGTGCCATCAGGAACCGTTTTAATTTGTCTCAGGCTTGTGTTGCTTTGTGTATTGGTGCTGAATATGGACCAGCTAAGCGCTGGCCAGCTACCCATTATGCACAGCTTGCCTGGCTTCTTGCAGAAAGAGGGTATGAAGTCTTGCTGGTTGGGTCTCCAAAAGATCAAGGCATTGCATCTGATATTCTGGTCCAATCCCCTTTTTGCAAGGATTTGACTGGAAAAACCACACTCGAACAAGCAATTGATGTGTTGTCAGTTTGTAATCTGGTTGTATGTAATGATTCTGGTTTGATGCATGTTGCAGCGGCACTTGATCGACCACTTATTGCAATATACGGATCTTCATCTGCTGGATTTACTCCCCCTTTATCTTCGCAGGCTCGTATTCTGTCGTTAAATCTAGAATGCAGTCCTTGCTTCAAACGAATTTGTCCTTTGGGCCATTTGAATTGTCTGAATGGTATCTCTGCAGCCAGGGTGAATGATGAGGTTGACAGTTTTCTGCATTGAATTACTGAAAGTGTTCAGGTTTAAGGAAGTATTGGAACCTGGGAGTTATATCCTTGCTAAATCGGTCATGATGCGGGCAAAATGATTGCTGAAACCAGACTAATTTAGTTGATGTACTTATATGTACGTGGGGTGAGTATGCAGACAATTGATTCCATTCTGACTGAAAGACGCGAATTTATGCCAGAGCAATCGTTCCAGTCTAGTGCAAATATTTCGTTTTCAGACTATCAGGAGCTCTGCAGGCAGGCTGAAGAAGATTATGAAGGATTCTGGGCTCGTTTTGCCCGAGAAAATTTAGTTTGGGGCAGAGGATTTACGCGTGTGCTCAATGAGGAGCATGCCCCATTTTATAAGTGGTTTGAGGATGGGCAACTTAATGTTTCATTTAATTGTCTTGATCGCCATTTACCGCATCATTCAGCTAAACCTGCTATTATTTTTGAAGCAGATGATGGTCAAGTTACATCAGTGACTTATGCAGATTTGCATCAACAGGTGGGTCGATGCGCCAATGCACTGAAATCATTGGGCCTTGTTTCGGGAGATCGGGTTGTAATTTATATGCCGATGAGCATTGAGGTAGTTGTGGCAATGCAGGCCTGTGCCAGGATTGGCGTGATTCATTCCGTTGTTTTTGGTGGATTTTCGGCGAAAAGCCTGGGAGAAAGGATAGCAGACGCCAAGGCCAGACTGGTTATAACGGCAGATGAAGGTTTAAGGGGAGGAAGAACCCTGCCCCTTAAGTCTACCTGTGATGAAGCTTTGACCTATCCGGGAACTGAAACGGTTGAGAAGGTGCTGGTTTATCGCAGAACGGGGGGGGATGTCGCGTTCTTTCCTGATCGTGATTTATGGTGGGACGTCCTTGTCTCAAAACAACCTTCAGACTGCGAGGCGCTTCTTTTTGATGCAGAGCATCCTCTTTTTATACTTTATACCTCGGGTTCGACTGGGAAGCCAAAAGGAGTTCAGCATAGCAGCGCCGGCTATCTGCTTGGTGCGATTTTAAGCATGCGCTGGGTATTTGATTATAAAGCGGATGATGTATTCTGGTGCACTGCTGATGTGGGTTGGGTAACAGGACATACCTATGTTGCGTATGGTCCCCTTGCAGTAGGCGCCACCCAAGTGATATTCGAAGGGGTTCCAACCTGGCCTCATCCAGGGCGGATTTGGGATATGATTTTCCGATATGGAGTCAATGTTTTTTATACGGCACCTACAGCGATTCGATCTCTTATCAAGCTTGGACCTGATCTTCCCCTGAATTATGACCTGAGTAGCTTAAGACTAATTGGTACAGTTGGGGAACCAATCAATCCCGAAGCCTGGATGTGGTATTACGAAAAAGTGGGTAGAAGCCGATGTCCGGTTGTCGATACCTGGTGGCAGACAGAGACAGGGTCTCACATGATTGCCCCATTGCCAGGAGCCTGCCTTGCCAAGCCAGGATCATGTACTCGCCCGTTGCCTGGCATTATGGCTGATATTGTAGATGACAAGGGTCAAAATGTTCAAAATGGACAGGGGGGCATGCTTGTTATCAAGAAGCCTTTCCCTTCACTTTTAAGAACATTGTGGAATGATCCGGAACGTTTTCAACAGGTTTATTTTCCTGATAATTTTCAGGGGCGGTGGTATCTTTCCGGGGATTCGGCTCATCGTGATGCAGATGGTTATTTCTGGATTATGGGGCGAATTGATGATGTATTGAATGTTTCTGGGCATCGATTGGGGTCAATGGAAATCGAGTCAGCCCTGGTTGCTCACCCTCAGGTAGCTGAGGCAGCGGTAGTAGGGAGGTATCATGAGATTAAGGGTGAAAGTATTGTTGCCTTTGTGGTAATGAAAGGAACGATGCTGACGGAGGACGAGGCTGATGTCATGGCTCTTGAGTTGTCTGAGTGGGTAACGGAGCAGATTGGACGGATTGCCCGGCCAGATGAAATCCGGTTTGGGGAAAACCTGCCTAAAACACGATCCGGAAAGATAATGAGACGACTTTTACGATCGATTGCCAGAAGGGAACAAATAGATTCAGATATCTCGACTTTGGAGAATCCACAGATTTTAGCCCAGCTTGGTCGTGCGTGTGCGACCAGATCTCCATGATATTTAGGTTTTTTGCATTTTATTTTGAGGATTATCCGATTGCAGTGGCAACATAGGTTTTGGGCTTATAGTTGGAAGATAGCTCGGATAGCCGTGGTGGTGTTCGTCCTGTTGTTTGTTGTTTTGTTATCGATCATCCAGTTTTATGTTATTCCTAATGTGAATCGGTGGCGTCAGGATGTTGCTTTGGATCTGGCTCAGCAAATCGGTCGTTCGGTTAGCCTGGATGATATCAAGGCAGGCTGGCATGATTTGCATCTTCATTTAACACTCTCTGGCTTGCAGGTTAAGGATCCCGCGGGCCATAGTTTGCTAAAACTTCAAACTACTAATGTTGATATCGCCTGGTCAAGCTTTATCTTATTCAGGCCTTATTTGTTTAACCTAAGTGTCGATGAGCCTGTTATTTTTATTCATCGGGATAATCAGGGCCGGTTATTTGTAGCAGGCATCAGGATTATGGGTCAAAAATCCCTTAAACCCGGTTCATTTGGCGACTGGCTATTGCATCAACGCCATCTGCATGTCACCCATGCCCAAATTGTCTGGAAAGATGACTGGAGGCATGTGCCCCCATTAACGTTAAACAATGTAAATTTAACCATCAACAATTTTGCGTTTCGCCATGCTTTTTCCTTAAGCGTTACTCCACCTGTCCATTTGGCAGATCCATTAAGCGTGAGTGGCGTATTGTATGGACATTCGCTTGAGTCGCCTGGTAGCTGGCATGGTCGCGTTTCAGTGGATGCTCCCAGATTGGATTTGATACGCATCAAATCGTACATTGATTACCCGTTTGATATTCAAAGCGCCATAGTTGGCGGCTCATTCAGTTTTCGGTTAGCCAACCGTCATTTGACCTCAGCCCATGGCCAGATTGATATCCGGAATCTGGTGGCTCGTATTAAACCACGATATGCTTGGCTGAATATCAATCGTCTGTCATCTGGCTTTGATTTTGAATGGCAGCGCAAACAGGCATTTAGCCTAACATTGTCCCGTTTGTTTCTGGTGCAGCCACAATCGACCCTGATTTCAAAGTCCCCTGTATTGCCGGCGAGTTTTTATTTGAGTGTATTACACGATAACTCTTCTGTGTATCAGGTGGTGGCGAAAGCAGATCATCTGAATTTAGAGGATATCAGTCGTATTGTGAAAGCGTTCCCTTTGCCAAAGGGGATACAAGGTTGGCTTTATGATTATCAGCCAAAAGGGCAGGTTAATCAGCTATCTTTGAATTTGGCAGGGCGCTTAAACAATTTAAGATTAGTGAATTTGAATGTTCGATTCAAGGATTTTGGTATTGATCCGGTGAATCATCGCCCAGGTTTTAATCATTTATCCGGCAGTCTGATAATGCAAAAAGACTCGGGTAATGTGCTAATAGATAGCCGGAATGTTGCATTTGTCTGGCCAGAGCAGTGGCAAAAGCCTTTATTTTTTGATACGGCGGTTGGTCGTTTGTCCTGGAAGCGTGAGGGTCATGACTGGCAGATTGCAACAAATGGGATTCATTTAACTAATTCAGGTTTAATTGCCAGTGTGACTGGAACGTATCGTACGGATCTTCAGAGCCCGGGTTATCTGGATTTACATGGAGATATCCAGCAATGTAATGCTAAGGATATCCCGTCTTATCTGCCCCGCTCAATTGGAGAACCGGTAATCACTTGGCTTAAATCGGCGATTCAGGCCGGGCAGGTTAAGAATGCAACTGTATTGATACAGGGTAATCTTCAGGATTTTCCTTTCAGAGTGTCTTCACAGGGACGGTTTATGGCTCAAGCCCATGTAACAAAAGGCCGGCTTGATTATGCCCCCGGCTGGCCCTCATTGAATAACCTGGCGCTGGATTTGCGTTTTAACGGCACAAAAATGCAGATTGATGGGCGTTCAGGGAATCTTTATGCTGGGCAGTTGAGTAACATTAAGGCGGATATTCCTGACCTGTTCCGGCCCAACCCTTTGTTAACAGTTACAGGGCAGGCCTTTGCACCTACCCAGGACTTGTTGCACTTTATTTGGAAAAGTCCGATTAATAAGATGCTCAGCCATATTGCTGATGGAGTTGTGGTGCGTGGAAATGGCCGCCTTAATTTAACTTTATTTATCCCTTTGGGTTCTGCTCAGCCTATTCATGCGGCTGGCACTTATCAATTTATTAATAACGAGATTCAATTCCCCCACCATCTTCCTGGGTTATCTTCAGTAAATGGTGTGCTTAATTTTACTGGAACGAGGGCTAAAGCCAGTCGGCTTCAAGCCCATATGCTGGGTGGGCCTGTTAGTATTGATCTGGATGCCGATACTGCTACAGGTAGTAAGATTCGATTGACGGGTTTAGGACAGATCAACCAAGTACTGAAATGGCTGAATGTTCCATTCAGGAATTATCTGAGCGGCATGACACCATATCAAGCTAAGCTGGAGGTCAGCCCTGATGGGAGCAGGAATCTTAGCGTTAAATCTAGACTGGTTGGTATTACAAGTCGGCTGCCCTATCCTTTTTCCAAGACCTCAGATGAATCGGTCCCTTTTTTTATTGATAATCGAATCTCACCACTTAATCAGGGTAGGAAGATTAGCGCTCAATATGGTCGCCATCTGCTTAAATTAGCTTGGATGGGTAATTTGGATGGAAAGACAGTACAGGCTAAGATTTCTTTTCAAAAAAAACTCGGCAGATTACCTGTTTCCGGGATTGAAGTAACCGGTTCTCTTGATCGCCTGAATGCAGATGCATGGCGCACGCTGATCCCATGGCATCATGGAAAGCCAGTGCTGGCTTTCCCTTCGTTGCATGTTCATCTTGAACTGGGTCTTTTGGAGGTGGCGCATCATGGGTTTCATCATGTCAAACTGAATCTGGTGCCTACTCATGAGATTTGGGTTGCTCAAGTAAGCAGTGATGAACTGGCAGGAACAATTCACTATGATTCAAAGGGTAGTGGGGCGGTTCAGGCTAATTTGACCCGTTTATCCCTTCCTATACCTTCCGAAGTCTTGACTGGGACAGACTTATATTTACCTCATCAGTCCCAGATAAAATCACAAGAGCTACCCACCTTTAATATTCAGGCCCGGAATTTGATTTTAAATACCCATCACTATGGAATGATGCATCTTCAGGCTACACCCCATGGCCAGGACTGGGTCATTAATAGCCTGACTCTTGAAAACAAGGACAGCAAGCTTTATCTGAAAGGAAAATGGGATGACATGTCAAACCTGTCTCATTCTGAGGCGAATTTTACCCTTGATGTTCATGATATAGGGCATTACTTGAGTCGAATTGGCCATCCCAACCTGGTTCGGGGGGGGAAGGCAAAACTAACTGGCCAGCTGACATGGAATGGCCCGTTGACCCACCTTGATTACCCGTCGTTAACTGGAAAATTGAGCTTGACTGCAGATAAGGGCCAGTTTCTCAAGGCTGATCCGGGGATTGGCAAGCTACTCGGGATATTGAGTTTGCAGGCTCTTCCTGGCCGTTTTGCACTGGACTTTCATGATATCTTCAGCCATGGATTTGCTTTTGATACGATCCAGTCAAATCTGGTTGTGAATAAGGGAGTGTTACAGACGGATGATTTTAGGATGTATGGACCATCTGCTTTGGTTTTGATGAGTGGACAAACGGATTTGAATCATGAAACGCAGCGTATTAATGTTCATGTTATCCCTAATGTGGGTAATAGTATTTCAGTAGGGGCGGCATTTTTAGGAGGGCCGGTAGTTGGATTGACATCTTTATTACTGCAGAAATTATTGAAAGATCCTGTCGGTCGAATTGTTTCCTATCATTACTTGATTACAGGTGATTGGGATAAACCGTTAGTCAAACGTGTTAGTGCAGCTAAGGCAAGTCAAGGTTCAGGAGTAGCGAATTGAAAGAGTCCATTCAAGAAAGAAGCAATCTAATTGCTGCTGCCATTCAGATGGTTTCTGGTCCAAATGTCATGGCTAATCTGGATATGGCTGGGTTACTTATTACACAAGCAAGCGAATCTGGAGCGAATCTTGTTGTTTTACCTGAATATTTTCCGATAATGGGGATGAAGGATACAGATAAATTATTGGTGAGTGAGACATTTGGGCATGGCCCTATCCAGGATTTTTTAAGCCAAACAGCAAAGCGGCATCATATTTGGATTGTTGGGGGGACGCTCCCTTTGAAGGGAACTACTGCAGATAAAGTCAGAAATACATGCCTGGTATTTGATGATCAGGGAGAGCTTCAGGCCCGATATGATAAAATTCACCTGTTTGGACTGGATCTTGGCGGGGAACACTATCAGGAATCGGATACTATTGAATCTGGTCAGCATGTGGTTTCATTTGATTCGCCATTTGGTCGCATTGGCTTGTCTGTCTGCTATGATCTAAGGTTCCCAGAGCTGTTCAGGCAGATGGGGCAGGTTGACATTGTGTGTGTCCCTTCGGCATTTACCGAACAAACGGGTCAGGCACACTGGGAAATATTGTTGCGCGCTCGTGCCATTGAAAATCTTGCCTATGTTATTGCATCTGCTCAAGGAGGGCATCACCCTAGTGGACGTATGACTCATGGCAATAGCATGATTATTGATCCATGGGGTAATGTGCTGGAGCGTCTTGACAAGGGTGAAGGTGTGGCGAAGGCTTGTTTGAGTAGTGAATGTCTTCAACGTTTGCGGGCGAGCTTACCTGCATTAAAACACAGGGTGTTGCCTGTTTATTAAAGGAAATAGTGTGAAAGAAGAAGTCAGAGACAATTTGAAACTCGCCTCTAGCGTTTTGTTGGTCCCTTTTGGCCTGGATAGGCCAGATTTGGCCAAGGCGTTGGGTATGATGATGACCCGCCAGGTTGATTATGCTGATTTGTATTTCCAGTTTAGCCGTTCTGAAAGTTGGTCACTTGAAGAAGGGCTGGTCAAATCAGGAAGTTTCGCGATTGATCAAGGGGTGGGCGTGCGTGCTGTTTGTGGAGAACGTACGGCTTTTGCCTATTCTGATGATATCAGTCGGGCGGCACTTGAACAGACAGTAATGGCGACGCGGGCCATTGCCAATGAAGGTCGTTCAGAAGTTCATGCCAGTGCTGTTTCCGTATCAAGAGGGCATACGCTTTATCCACCTATGGATCCTCTTGCCAGTCTTTCTGCTGAATCACGGCTGGCCATTTTGCACCGGGTCGAGACATTAGCGCGGGCAAAGGATTCTCGCGTAAGCCAGGTTATTGCTGGTTTATCCGGTGAATATGAAGTGATTCTGGTTGCCCGGCATGATGGTCATCTGGCTGCCGATGTGCGCCCGCTCGTTCGCTTATCTGTGCAGATCATCGTGGAGTCTTCTGGCAGACGCGAGCAGGGTTATGCAGGAGGCGGTGGACGTTTTGGTTATGAATGGTTTAATGAGGAAAGAATTTCAGAGTATGTGGATGCTGCTGTGCATCAGGCTTTGGTTAATCTTGACGCAGCCCCGGCTCCTGCCGGGCCGATGACTGTTGTGTTGGGTGCTGGTTGGCCCGGGATTTTGCTGCATGAGGCGATTGGGCATGGCCTGGAGGGTGATTTTAACCGAAAAGGAAGTTCTGCCTTTTCGAATCGAATTGGTGAAAAGGTTGCAGCCTCAGGCGTTACAGTTGTGGATAATGGCACTTTGGAAGGTCGACGCGGTTCACTTAATATTGATGATGAAGGTAACCCAACCTCGTGTACCACCCTGATTGAAGAAGGAATACTGTGTAACTATCTGCAGGATAGCCTTAATGCCAGGTTGATGGGTATGGCAGTGACAGGCAACGCCAGAAGAGAATCCTATGCCCATATTCCTATGCCCCGGATGACCAATACTTATATGCTGAATGGAAATAAGGAGCCAGAGGAAATTATCGCATCGGTTGAATCAGGATTGTATGCTGTGAATTTTGGGGGAGGGCAGGTGGACATTACCAGCGGTAAATTTGTCTTCTCAGCAGCCGAAGCCTATTTGATTGAAAAAGGGCGCATCACCCGTCCAGTTAAGGGTGCGACGCTGATTGGTAATGGGCCGGATGTCCTGACAAAAGTTTCAATGATAGGAAATGATATGCAGCTGGATACGGGTATTGGCACCTGCGGTAAAGAAGGTCAGAGTGTTCCTGTGGGAGTAGGCCAGCCTACGCTTCGTATTGATGGCCTGACTGTAGGTGGGACTGCTTAACCGGAATTTACCCTGGGGTTATCAAAATTGTGATTGGTACCCATATAAAAGAAAATCTTAGGGAACATTGATTTGACAGGATCTGGCTTGTTTCCAGATGGTTATTTTATCGGGGGCTTAAATTTCAGGAAAAGGTTTGGTTGAACACTCATGCAATACGTTGTCCGGTCGGGTGATTTCTGCCCACGGGCGTCATTATTTTGTTGAACCAGAAAACATATCAGGCTTGATTGATTGTGTCACAAAAGGACGAAAACATAATGTTGTGGTAAATGACCGTGTTGACTTTGAGTTTACCTCACAAGGCCAGGGTGTGATCACCGGCATAAAAACCAGAACTGCGGTGCTTTATCGTTGTGATGCTTATCGACAGAAGATGCTTGTCGCTAATGTGGATAAAGTTGTTGTTATGGCTGCGGTTTGGCCACCTTTGTACGAATCGCTTTTATATAGGATTCTTTTGGCCGTTGAATCTGCAGGACTTGGCGTTTTGATCTTATTTAATAAAGTGGATCTGCCTGAGAGTGATACGGCTTTGCCTGTTATGAAGTATCTAGAATCGTTAGGGTATCCCATTCTCAAGTCTTCAATTTTAGATCCGCTAGACAGTCTTTTGGGCGAATTATCCGGTCATACCAGTTTCTTGATTGGCCAGTCAGGAGTGGGTAAGTCAACGTTGCTGAACCGGCTTTTGCCTCAAGCGCATATTCGTACAGATGAAGTATCGCGGGCACTCCGGTCTGGCCGTCATACGACGACGCATTCTACTTTGTATCATATTGATCCAGAAACAATTTTAATTGATTCGCCTGGCTTGCAGGAGTTTGGCTTGGCCCATCTTTCTGAAGAGGGACTGGTTCAGGCTTTTGTCGAGTTTAGATCTTTTGTAGGGCATTGCCGTTTTGCTAACTGCCATCATGTTACGGAACCGGGCTGTTCAATTATTGAAGCAGTAGAACAGGGTCACATAAGGCGGCAGCGGCATGATTTGTATGTCAAGTTACTTTCTGAGCTGGCTTGCCATTCTGTGGCCTATTAATCGGGGTGCTTATTTTTTGATAATACAAGCAGGCAGGTTTCTTCATTACTTTGTCGTATCTGTAGTCAGAATATGATTAATCCGTGCCTGGGCTCCAGGATGAGAATCATAAAAGAGGGAATACAAGGGATCCGGAGTTAGGGTTGAAGCATTTTCCCTGAATAGCTTGACTAGTGAGTCAACCAGTTTTTTTCCTGAAGCTTGGTGGATTGCATAGGTGTCTGCTTCGTATTCATGTAGGCGTGAATACCAGCTTCCAATCGGTGTAAGCGGGAAGAAGAAAATTGGGCCAGCCAATAAAAACAGGACCAGGGCTTCGGCATTGCCTGGAGTGGAAAGACCTAAACCAGAAAAAAACCAAGTGTGAGCCATCAGGTTTGCAAGCAGCCAGAAGCCGAAAAAGCTGATGGTAAAAATAAGCCCTATTCGTTTTTTAACGTGATGAAGTTTGTAGTGGCCTAGTTCATGTGCAAGCACTGCAATGATTTCATCAGGTTCGAGCTGATTAATTAGGGTGTCAAAAAAGACAATTCGTCGGGATTGCCCTAGTCCGGTAAAGTAGGCATTGCCGTGGCTTGAACGGGTTGAACCATCCATTATGAACAAGCCATTTACCTTGAACTGGCAGCGTTCAAGCAAAGCCTGTATCTCGGTTTTGAGTGTTTCATCATTAAGGGGCTTGAATCGGTTGAATAAGGGTGCGATGACAATCGGGTAGACAGCGAGCACGATGAGGTTGAATGCGATAAATGTTAGCCACGCTGTCATCCACCAGGTTTGCTGATATCGCCCCATGATCCAGAGTATGATGAGCACAAGGGGAAGACCCAGGACAAGGGTGATGAAACCCTGTATCAATAGATCACGGATAAATAGGCCCGGTTTCATGTGATTGAAGCCAAATTTATTTTCAATTGCAAAAATGCGGTAGGTATTAAAGGGTAGGTCAAGTACGGCCAATACTAGAAATACGCTCATGACAAAGGCTGCATCTGTAATGAGTCCATGACCAAGCTGGTGAATGCTGTGGTCTATCCAAAGCAGCCCCCCGCCAAATGTCAGCAGTGCCAGGATGACTGCATCATATAAATGATGCCAGAGGCTTAAACGGGTTTTGGCTATAGTATAGTCTGCCGCTTTCTGGTGGCTTTCAGGATCAATTTTCCCTGTAAAGGCACTGGGTATGAAGGAGCGGTTCTGAGAAACATGCCTGATTTGTCGTTTATCGAGATAAATTTTAATGCTGGTTGATAAGAGCAGCATGGTAGCAAAAACAATGGTAAAAACGGGCATAGTATACCTTGCATGACATTCAAGTTGAGATTATGCCACAATTGCTGTTTTTATGAAGGAGACGTTATGCCACAGGATGTCAATCGCTGGATTTGGATAGATATGGAAATGACCGGCCTGTTGCCTGCTCAGGATCGGATTATAGAAGTAGCGCTGGTTGTGACTGATTCTGCCCTTGAAACTGTGGCCGAGGCACCAGTATGGATTGTTCATCAGGCGGATGAAGTGTTGGAAGGCATGGATGACTGGAACAAGGCGACCCATAAAAAATCCGGCCTGATTGAGAAAGTTAAGGGTTCGTCATTGAGTGAGGCAGAAGTGGAGGAGCTGGCTTTACAATTTCTTGGTGAGCATCTTCCTTCAGGGGTGTCTCCCATGTGCGGTAATTCAATTTGCCAGGACCGGCGCTTTCTCGCCCATTACATGCCTAAGCTTGAGCAGTATTTCCACTACCGTAATCTGGATGTCAGCACATTAAAGGAATTGGCCAAGCGTTGGAAACCCGATGTCCATAAGGGATTCAAAAAGTCTGGCAAGCATGAAGCTCTTTTAGATATTTATGAATCAATTGAAGAGCTTAAATATTACCGTGATACATTTATTCGATTATAAACTTCAATGTACTGTTGGGCATTTCGTTTCCAGGAGAAATCCTGTTTCATTCCCTGTTTTATTATCTTGTGCCAGCTGGCCTGTTGTTGATAACAGTTGAGTGCGAGTTTGACTGATGTTAAGAGCGCTTGTGACGTGGGTTCGTGAAACATGAACCCGGTTGCCTTGGATGGGTTTTTTCTGAAGTCAGCCACCGTATCTGCCAGCCCTCCCGTGGCATGAACTATTGGGGGTGTGCCATAGTGTTGACTATACATCTGGTTAAGTCCGCAAGGCTCATAACGTGAAGGCATGACAAACAGGTCTGCGCCTGCTGTGATCTGATGTGCCAGCGCTTCATCAAAGCCAATCCGAAGGGCTATTTTTCCAGGGAATCGGCTGGCCAGATCGCGGAACTGATTTTCCAGAGGCGCTTCTCCATTGCCTAATATTGCAAGCTGGGCACCACTGCTGATAAGAAGAGGTGCTATTTCAATGAAGAGATCTAGCCCTTTTTGATAGGTCATTCGGCTTACAACCCCAATTAAAGGAGAATTTTGGGAATCCAGGCCCAGTTTTTTTTTGAGGGCCTGTTTACACTTTGACTTGTTTGCGAGATTGTCTCGGGAATAATGATGCTCAAGGAAAGGATCCCTGGCCGGATCCCATTCTGTTTCATGAATGCCATTTAGAATACCGGTAAGGGCTTCTCTTCTTTCATGAAGGAGTCCGTTAAAACCAAATCCGAGTTCTTCCGTCTGAATCTCCTGCGCGTAGGTTGGGCTTACGGTAGTAATAGCATCAGAATATTGCAGGCCTGCCTTCATGAAAGAGACATGCCCGAAAAATTCCAGGCCGTTAAGATTATAGGCTTCCCAAGGAAGATCCAGTCTAGGAAGGATTAGCGGAGGAAAATTTCCCTGGAAAGCAAGGTTATGGATAGTCATTAGGCTGCTGGCATGTGGTTTTTTGCAAAAATGCAAATAAGCTGGGGCAAGCCCTGTTTGCCAGTCATTACAATGAACGATAGCTGGTGCGAACTGATGGGGGAGCTGAAAACATCCGATAGCTGCTGCAGCTTCGCCAAGTAGTCCAAAGCGCCAGACATTGTCCTGCCAATCTTTTCCACGGATATCCTGATAGGGTCCCCCTGTGCGGTGAAAATAGGGGGGATAGTCCAGCAGGTAAAGCGGTATATCTAGGGTTGGATGAATGGCTTTGATGATTCCAACATTTGTTCCAATTGAACTCAGAAACAAGTTGTCATGAGAGTGGGTTGTGGGGAGCGCTTCAAGTAAGGAGGGATATGCAGGGGTCAGGACGCGAATATCGACTCCAAGTTGCTGCAAGGCAGCTGGCAGCGAAGCTGAAACGTCCGCGAGCCCGCCTGTTTTGATAAAAGGTGAAATTTCAGACGTGACAAATAAAACGGCAAGCGTGTCAGATTTTTCCATATGCATAAATTCAGGTGGTTGTGGAAGGGCTGGATTTGGGTCAAACGTTTAAACTTGTTATGATGATGTTAACACAACCTGTCATGCATTTTGCATGTCTGTGGCCTAAACGGCCTGTCAGAAACTTTTAAAGGAGGGAAAGACACATGCGGATTGGATTTTTAGGATTAGGCCGTATGGGAGCCAATATGGTCAGAAGATTACGGCAGTCCCAAGTTGATGTTGTGATCTGGAACCGGCATTTTGAAGTGTCTGAACAGCTTGCGAAGGAAACAGGGGCTATTGCCAGGAAAGATCCGGGCTCTTTGGTAGCAGCATTGCCACAACCCCGTATTGTTTGGGTGATGTTACCTGCAGGTGAAGCTACTTCAGGCATGGTTTCTGATCTATCGAATCTTTTGGGTCCGGGTGATCTGTTGGTTAATGGGGCAAATGAAAATTTTCACGCTGATCTGGAGTATGCCCATCTATTGTCGCAAAAAGGGGTGGATTTTATTGATGCAGGGGTATCTGGAGGAGTTTGGGGCCTAAAAAATGGCTATGCGATGATGCTGGGTGGAGACAAGAGTGCTATGTCGCGCCTTGAACCGATAGTTCGCATTCTGGCACCAGGGCCAGAGCAGGGGTGGGTGCATTGTGGCCCGGTTGGTTCTGGACATTATGCAAAAATGGTTCATAACGGGATAGAATACGGAATGATGCAGTCAATAGCTGAAGGGCTTGCCCTTCTTAGATCTAAGGAGTCTTTCGGGTATGATCTGGCTGCTGTGGCTGAATCCTGGCGTTATGGGAGTGTGATTCGTTCTTGGTTGCTGGATTTGACAGCGGAGTTTCTTTCAAAGGATGCGAGCCTGGCTGAAATTGAACCTTTTGTCTCAGATTCAGGAGAGGGCCGCTGGACAGCGATGGAAGCTATTGAACAGGGTGTACCAACGCCTGTGATGAGTCTTGCTTTGATGATGCGTTTTTCCAGCCAGGGCAACAATGATTATACGGCTAAATTGCTTGCAATGATGCGCAAGGGTTTTGGTGGCCATGCAGTGAAGGAGGAATCCTGAACATGGCTAAAGATATGAACTTTTTAACCCCCTGTAGTTTTGTTATTTTTGGTGCAACGGGTAATCTTGCCACTATCAAGCTTCTGCCGGCACTTTATAATCTTGAGATGGCCAACCGTTTACCAACAGCGCTTCATTTTGTTGCGATAGCCAGAAAGCAATGGCAACAGGCAGATTGGTCCACTCATGTTCATGATGTGCTTAAAGGCAGGTTTGCAGAGGGTTTCTCTGAAGAAATTTTTCAAAGGTTTATCAGCCGGTTCAGTTATCTGAAAGGCGATCTTGATAATTCGCAATGCTATGCGGATCTGATCGAAGAACTAGGTAAGCCACGTGAAGGAGTGGCCTGTTCAAATATTATTTTCTATCTGGCATTAAAACCTGAGCAATATATCCCGGTTGTTCAACATTTGGATGAAGCAGGGCTGAATCGGCCTCAAAACTTTCATAGAATTGTAGTGGAAAAACCATTTGGTACTGATCTTGAGACAGCTAAGCTTCTCAACCAGCGTTTGCATCAATCATTTGATGAAGAAAATATTTACCGCATTGATCACTATCTTGGCAAGGAAACTGTGCAGAATATGTTGGTTTTCCGCTTTGCTAATACTCTGATTGAACCTATCTGGAACCGTAATTATATCGATCATGTGCAGATTACTGTTGCGGAGGATATCGGGATTGGCAGTCGGGCTGATTACTATGATCAGGCTGGAGCCTTGCGGGATATGTTGCAGAACCATCTGATGCAGCTTTTAACTGTGGTTGCTATGGAACCTCCCCCATCCTTGGATGCAGATGCTGTTCGTGATGAAAAGGTAAAGGTTCTGCGTTCAATACGCCCGGTTCCCCGTCGAGCAGTTCAGGCCAGGGCTTTACGGGCTCAATATGCTGATGGAGTGATTGATGGGGAACAAGTGCCAGGTTATCAACATGAGCCTGGTGTAGAAAATAATTCTGTTACAGAAACTTTTGTAGCAGCCAAGTTTTATATTGATAACTGGAGATGGAAGGGTGTCCCGTTTTATATGCGCACGGGCAAGCGATTGGCTAAATCCATGACAATGATAGCTATTCGTTTTCATGATACACCGCAGCAGTTGTTTCGTGAAACTCCCCTGCAGGTCATTAGTCCAAACTGGATTTTGCTGTCGATTCATCCGGTCGAAAGCATGCAGATGGAAATCCACGTGAAACAGCCCGGGCTTTCTATGGAAACACGGGTAACCAAGCTTGCTGCGTCTTATCGAATGGATAATGAGGCACCTTTGGATGCATATGAGACATTGCTTTTAGATGTTATTGAGGGTGACAGAACCTTGTTTATCCGTTTTGATGAGGTTGAAATGGCCTGGCAGGTTGTAGATCCTATCATGAAGCAGTGGTCGCAGGATCAAGCTTATATTCCGAGCTATGCTGCAGGGAGCTGGGGACCTGAAGAGGCAAACCGGTTGTTTGATGATGACGATCAGTTTTGGCGTAATGAGATTTAAAAGTGCAGATTAAAAGAGTTCATATCTATGATAGCGTTGATGCAATGATGGAACGCTTAAGTCAGGCCGTGATACGTATCGCCCAGGAATCCATTTGTCGGCATGGACGGTTTGATATGGTGCTCAGTGGTGGGAATACCCCACAAAAGTTATATGCTTTATTGGCACGACAATCTGCGGACTGGTCAAAATGGCATATCTGGTTTGGCGATGAACGATGTTTAGCTCCTGAGGATTCGCAGCGGAATAGTTATATGGCAGCACAGATTTGGTTGCACAGGGTTGCCATTCCTAAGGTTAATTTGCATGTAATTCCTGCTGAACTGGGTCGGGAGGGGGCAGAGGTTTATGCAAAGCTGTTGTCCGAAGTGCATGAATTTGATTTAACTCTATTGGGTTTGGGTGAAGATGGTCATACAGCCAGTCTTTTTCCTGAAAATGCAGCTTTTTTAAAGGATTCCGATCTAACACAATTTGTTGCAAATTCCCCTAAGCCTCCTTCAGATCGTATTACAATGAGCGCTGGCCGCCTTTCCTTATCCCGCCAGGTTATTTTCCTGGTTTCTGGAAAAAGCAAGAAAAAAATATTGGCCTCTTGGCTTGCTGGTCAGAATATGCCAGCTGCACATATTGTTCCTCCGGAAGGAGTAGATATTGCTGTAAGCATGGACGCCTGGGGTATTGAAGCCTAAAATAAAGGTAAACCTTACGAAGTCACTGGTAGTTTATGAGGGGGGGAGATGCACCGAGGTGTTCTGGCTGGCTTAATGGCCATGTTGGTTTTGAATGGCTGTACGACACTCACCCGAACGGAGCATATTTCGTCGCGTACTGAGTCTGGGATAATTATAGGGATTACACGAACGAGTCCGAACAGTAATGTAAGTTTTGGTTCTGTGGGCGGGATGCCTGGTTTTAGCTGGACGACTTCTTCCCCTACGGAAAACAGACAGGCTTACTTGGTGACAGTCAGGCTGGATAATGGTTCTAGCTTAACCCTTCCCATGAAAAATCTGGAGGGTTATCAAGTTGGTGATCGGGTTTTAATCGACGATGCAGGCATAAGGCATCGTTAGTTTTTTCTGAATTTGAGGTAGCGTTCCATTAAGTGATTAGTTGAAGAATCATGGTTCCGGATATTTTTGTCGCGTAGATCAGACAGGATTTGACCCGCCAGTTTTTTGCCCAATTCTACTCCCCACTGATCAAAGGAATTAATATTCCAAATAGTGCCCTGGACAAATACTTTATGTTCATATAATGCAATCAGCTCTCCTAAGGTTTCAGGAGAGAGTTCTGGTAAGAATAAGGTGCTGGTTGGCCGGTTTCCTGGGAAAGAACGGTGCGGAGCCAATCGTTTTGCCTCTTGTAAATCTACCCCTTCCTTTAACATCAAGGCTTCAGCTTCCTGAACTGATCTTCCGCGCATGAGCGCCTCAGTCTGGGCAATTCCGTTCGCTATCAGCATATCCTGATGCATTTTGATTGAATAGGGGCTTTGGGCGATTAGGATGAAATCGGCTGAAATGAATGGTGTTCCTTGGTGAATAAGTTGATAGAAGGCGTGTTGGCCATTTGTTCCAACTTCTCCCCAAATGATAGGGCAGGTGGAATAGTTGACATAATGTCCAGACTGGTTAGTCCTTTTGCCATTGGATTCCATTTCGAGTTGCTGCAAGTAGGCTGGCAGCCTTGAGAGATGTTGTGAGTAAGGAAGAATGGCATGATTTTTGGCACCCACGAAATTCGTATTCCAGATGCCGATTAATGCAAGGGTTGCGGGTAGGTTTGATTCTAGCGGTGCTGTGCGGAAGTGTTCATCCATTACATGGGCGCCCTTTAGAAGGGAGCGAAAATTGGACATGCCTATGGTCAGGGCAATAGATAAACCGATGGCTGACCATAGTGAATATCGTCCGCCGACCCAATCCCAAAACTCAAACATGTTGTCTGTATCAATCCCAAATGCCGAGACAGCGTCAGCATTGGTGGATACGGCAACAAAATGTTTCCTGATATCTTCTTTATTTGCTGATTGAAGAAACCAGTCTCGTGCGCTATGAGCATTTGTCAACGTTTCTTGGGTGGTGAATGTCTTGGATGAAATAATGAAAAGAGTAGTGCCTGGATTCAGTGTATTTAGTGTATCAAGTAACTGGCAAGCGTCTACATTTGAAACAAAATGTGGCCGTATACCGGTAGAATGATAGGCCTTGAGGGCTTCAACAACCATAACGGGGCCAAGATCCGAACCGCCGATACCAATATTAACAATATCGGTTATTTTGTCTCCCTGAAAACCCTTCCATTGTCCTTTTTCAATCAAATCAACAAATTTTTCGATTTTATTCAGGATATGGTGGACATCCTGGATAATGTTGTGCTTACCCAAGCGTAGACTGTCATGAAGCGGAGCTCTAAGGGCGACATGAAGGGCAGGCCTGTTTTCAGTGAAATTGATTTTTTCCCCGGAAAACATGGCAAAGATGTGCTCTGGAACATGACATGCTCTGGCAAGCCGGAATAAGTTTGCCATGATATCTTTGTTGACATGATTTTTGGAATAATCCAAAAATATGTTGCCAGCTTCAAGACTAAAAGATTTTGCCCGATCCGGATCATTGTCAAACATGCTGGACAAGGTTGTGTTACAAGCTGTTTTTTGATGAGACGCAAGTTGTTCCCATTCGGGTAGCTGGGTGAGGTTGTTCATCATTTCTCCTTTTGGCATGTAGGCTTCAGGATTAATCCCCCTAAAGGGGGAAGTGTGAGTCGGATGGAAGCCGTAAATCCCATACTGATTTCACTTGGTGCAGAAATGATATCAGGAGGGCCTACGTTAGTTCCTCCGTAATAACGCGAGTCGCTGTTGAAGATGATTTCCCAGGTTCCTGGGTGATTTGTTCCTAGCATATAATCGTACCGGATGACAGGTGTAAAATTCAGAACAATGAGCAAACTGTTGCCTTGATTATCATGACGTAACCAGCTTATAACAGATTGATCAGTATCATGGCAGTTGACCCAAGTAAAACCTGACTGTTCAAAATCATAGTAGTAAAGAGAGCTTTCTTTAATGTAGAGATGATTTAAATCGCAAATCAGCTGTTTTATGCTGCTATGTGGAGGATAACTTGAACTATCCCAGTCTAGCGATCCTGTAGCACGCCACTCTTCCCATTGAGCAAATTCGTTCCCCATAAAATTAAGTTTTTTTCCTGGGAAAGTCATCATGAAGGTGAAAAGCAGGCGTAAATTGGCAAAGCGTTGCCAGTCATCTCCTGGCATTTTCTGGATAAGTGATCCTTTTCCATGGACGACTTCATCGTGGGATAAAGGAAGGACAAAGTTTTCCGAGTAGGCGTAAAGCTGGCTAAAAGTTAGTTTGTCATGATTATAGCGACGGAAAATTGGATCTTCGTGGATGTATGACAGGGTGTCATTCATCCACCCCATGTTCCATTTCATGGAAAATCCAAGCCCTCCCGTATAGACAGGTCGGGATACTCCAGGCCAAGCTGTTGATTCTTCAGCAATCGTTAGGGCTCCTGGAAAATCTGCATGAATTAATGTGTTGAATTCGCGTAGAAAATCGATGGCTTCCAGGTTTTCACGCCCCCCATAACGGTTAGGGATCCATTGCCCTTCTTGCCGTGAGTAATCAAGATAAAGCATTGAGGCAACTGCATCTACTCGTAGGCCGTCAAAATGAAATTCTTTTAGCCAGTACCGTGCACTGCTCAATAAAAAACTTCGGACTTCATTTCGGCCGTAATTGAAGATAAGCGTCCCCCAGTCGGGATGGTATCCCAATCGTGGATCAGCATGCTCATATAGAGCAGTTCCATCAAAATGAGCCAAAGCAAAATTATCTGATGGAAAATGAGCCGGGACCCAATCAAGTAATACGCCAATTTCAGCTTGATGGCAGGCATTGATAAATTGCTTGAGATCATCTGCAGTCCCAAACCGGGATGTTGCTGCAAAATACCCTGTACTTTGATAGCCCCATGATTCATCAAGAGGATGTTCCATGATAGGCATTAGTTCGATATGGGTATAGCCCATTTCTTTCAGGTAGGGTAGCAAGGCTTGTTGAAGCTCTGCCCAGTTTAGATAATGTCCGTTTTTTCGCTGCCAGGAACCCGCATGGACTTCATAGATATTCATGGGGGCATGAAGCCAGTCCTGTTGAGCACGTTTTGTCATCCAGGCATCATCATTGAAGGTAAACTTAGATGGGCCAACAATTCGGCTTGCTGTCCCAGGGCGGGCCTCAAATGCTTTTGCATAAGGATCGCTTTTGATGTGCCGATGGCCGTTTTGGTCAATAATGGCATATTTGTAGAGACCGCCATGGATATGGGGCAGAAACAGGCTCCATATCCCGCTGTTCCCTAAATTTTTTAATGGGAGGCTGGTTTGATGCCAGTGATTGACGTCCCCCATTAGGCATACTCCTTTTGCATTGGGGGCCCATACTGCAAATTGGGTTCCTTTTATTTCAAGCCATTCCTGTTCATTGGCCCCAAGTATTGACCAGCCCTCGGTTTGCTTTCCTTCATTAAACAGGTAAAGGTCGTTAGGCTCAATTACAGGATTAAACTGATAAGGATCAAGATAGGGCTCATTATCCCGATAGAGTTGGTAGGGTAATCCGGGGCGTTTTTTCAGCACAATCTCAAAAATTCCAGGTTCAGGTGTTTTTGAAAATTTTTGAGCATTGAACCTGATTTCTTGTGCTGCTGGTGCATATACCACTATTTTCCATGAGTCTTCTTGTGGATGGAGCCCAAGAATATGAAAGGGGTTGGCATGCTGGCCATGAACAAGTTCTAGAAATTCCGGGTTGACTTTGCTGCCAAGGTCGTGTTTCATGAATTTACCTGTGGGATGATGACTTATTTAAACACAACATCCGGCTAAAATCGAATATCCTGCCTGTTTTTAATCCTTGATGACATGGAAGGGGAAGCTGCAGTGCGAACATCTTCGCCTCGTTTTATCAGTTTGTTGACAAAAGGGACGCTGGCCTTGATTCTGGCTGGTGGAAGAGGTACTCGTCTTAAGGGACTGACTGATTGGCGGGCAAAACCTGCGGTTCCATTTGGGGGTAAGTTGCGTATTATTGATTTCCCCCTTTCCAATTGTCTTAATTCTGGCATAAGGCGGGTCAGTGTGTTGACTCAGTACAAGGCTCACAGCCTGATACAGCATTTACAGCGTGGATGGGGCTTCATGCGTGGGGAATTTAATGAATTTGTTGATATTTTGCCAGCACAGCAACGTGTTGAAGAATCCTGGTATCAAGGCACAGCTGATGCAGTTTACCAAAATCTTGATATTATCCGTCATGTAGAGCCGGAATTGGTGCTAATTCTGGCAGGAGACCATATTTACAAGATGGATTATGGCGAGATGCTGGCTGAACATGTGGCAAGTGGGGCGGATATGTCTATTGCCTGTCTTGATGTTCCGATTGAGGAAGCCAAAGCGTTTGGTGTGATGCAGGTTGATGCCAGCCATAGAATCATCGGGTTTGAGGAAAAGCCGGAAAACCCTGCACCGATTCCAGGAAAACCTGGCCATGTGCTTGCAAGCATGGGTATTTATGTGTTTAATCCTGTCTTTCTGTATGAACAACTTCTTCGGGATGCCGATGATTCGCATTCCAGTCATGATTTCGGCAGAGATATTATCCCGCATGTTATCCGCCATTATCGCGTTTGCGCCCATCGTTTTGCTGATAGCCATGTGGGTTCGCCTGGCTCTAAGCCCTATTGGCGTGATGTAGGTACTGTTGATGCTTATTGGGAAGCTAACATCGATCTGACACGCGTGGAACCCGATCTCAATTTGTATGATGAGAACTGGCCTATTTGGACTTATCAATCCCAATTGCCGCCAGCCAAATTTGTATTTAATGATGATGGAAGGCGGGGTATGGCGGTTGATTCTATTGTTTCAGGCGGTTGTATTGTTTCAGGTGCAAATGTTTGCCGAACGATTATGTTTACAAATGTCCATGTTCATAGTTATGCCGAGGTTGTGGATTCAGTCATTCTTCCTGAAGTAAGTATTGGTCGTCATGTGAGGCTTAGGAAGGTGATAGTCGACAAGGGATGTGTTTTGCCGGAGGGACTGGAAATCGGGTTTCATCCGGAAGAAGATGCCAAGCATTATTATGTCACTGATTCTGGCATTACGCTTGTTACCCCTCAAATGCTTGGCCAGGATACCCATTTTTTTCGGTAGCTCAAATATTAAGGCGGAAGAAATTAGGAACAAACCCATAAACTATTTTGACTATAAGTTTATAAGTAAAAATGTTATGGCTTGTCGTAACCCTGATCAACGGAGATCAATAATAAATCTGATATGGCAACATCCAACCTAAAATTTATTCTTTGCTGGCATATGCATCAACCGGATTACCGAAATTATCAGGATGATAGTTATATGCTTCCGTGGACCTATCTTCATGCCATTAAGGATTATGCCGATATGGCATGGCATCTGGAGCAGCACCCGGGTTTACGTTGTGTGGTTAATTTTGCGCCGGTCTTACTGGATCAACTGGAAGATTATGTTCTACAGGTTGATACAGGATCCATCCGGGATCCCCTTTTGAGCCTGCTTGCAGAACCTGATGAAGCATTGGTAAGTTCTGAATCAGCACAGCGTGTCCTGCAATTTTGCTTCCGTAATAACCATGCCCATATGTTAGAGCCCTTTTCAGCCTACCGTCGCTTATATGATATCTTTCGGATGGTTGAATCGGATCCTGATGCATTGGCTTATCTGGGGCCATGTTTTTATGCAGATCTCATTACCTGGTATCACCTGTCATGGACAGGGGAAAGCCTGAGGCGAACAATCCCCTTGATTGCCAGGCTGATGGGAAAAGGGGCGGGATTTACCTTTACGGACAGAAATAATTTATTGGAGTGTATTAAAGACGTTCTTCGCGGGTTAATTGGGCGCTATCGAAAACTGGCCCAAAATGGGCAAATAGAACTTTCCGCAAATCCACAGCAACATCCGATTCTGCCTTTGTTGATAGATTTTAAGGCGGCTCATGAAAATGCACCAGATATGCTGTTGCCCCAGTCTGAAGGCTATCCTGGCGGCTCTGATCGGGCTGAATGGCACGTTAGTGAGGCACTAGAGCAACATGCAAGGCGATTTGGTGAAAAACCAAAAGGGTTATGGCCTGCTGAAGGGGCTGTATCCATGGATACGCTGCATTTTTTTGAAAAAAAAGGGATAGTGTGGACAGCCAGTAGTGAAGCTGTTCTTGCAGCGAGCATTATTAAGGCAGGAGGTGCTGTTGATCATAAAGAGGCCTGGCTTTACAAACCCTATCGGTTTTCTACCCCTGAAAAAAAGATTGCATGCTTTTTCCGTGATGAAAGGCTATCAGATCTAATTGGTTTTGAATATGCCCAATGGCTCGCACGTGATGCAGTTCATCATTTTGTACATGAGTTGGAGCAGATTGCAGATAGGGTTGATGATGGTGCTGTTGTTAGCGTTATTCTGGATGGAGAGAATGCCTGGGAGTCCTATCCTTATAACGGGTATTATTTTCTGGAACAGCTCTATGACGCGTTAGAGTCCCATGAGCGGATTTCGCTTTCTGTTTTTTCGGAATGCCTCGAAGGAGCTGCTGAGCTTGATCATCTGGTTGCAGGAAGTTGGGTATATGGAACCTTTTCAACCTGGATGGGATCAAAAGAAAAGAATTTGGCGTGGGATATCCTGTGTGAAGCCAAGGCAACTGTGGACGAGGTCCTGGCTTTAGAGCATCTTGGAGCAGAACAACTGCAGGCTTTAAAACGCCAGTTGGCTAATTGTGAGGGTTCGGACTGGTTTTGGTGGTTTGGCGATTATAATGACCACGAAAGTGTTAGGCTTTTTGAGAAGGTGTTTAGAGAGAATTTGAGCCGTCTTTATGGGTTGATGGGGCGATTCCCGCCTGCTACTTTGAATGAACCCCTAAGTTCAGGGGGCCAGTCTGACAATCTGGGAACAATGCGTCGTGTAACTTGAGGAGTTGCTATGCCCGAACCGACACATCTGCTGTTTGGTGTACATATGCATCAACCAGCCGGCAATTTCGACCATGTAATGCATGATGCTCATGAACGTTGTTACCGCCCTTTTTTTGAGACGCTTTGGCAGTACCCTGATTTTAAGTTTGCTTTGCATGTTTCTGGATGGTTGCTTGGCTGGCTAAAAATTCACTATCCTGGTGATGTAAAACGCATCAAAAATATGGTTAGGCGTGGACAGGTTGAGCTTTTTGGCGGCGGGGACACTGAACCTGTTCTGGCAGTAATTCCCTATAGGGATCGCTTGAGCCAGATTAATGCCCTCTCAAGACGGTTAGAGAATACCTTAGGCGCAACCCCCCGGGGCGCCTGGTTGACCGAGAGGGTTTGGGAAGCAACAGTCGTTCCCGCACTAAGTGACTGTGGCATCCTTTATACAACAGTTGACGATTATCATTTTCTTTGTTCGGGACTTGATAAGCGTGTGCTGAATGGCTATTACACCACTGAGGAAGATGGGCGTGTGCTGAATCTGTTTCCCATATCCCAAGAATTGCGTTACAAGATCCCCTTTTCTCAACCAGATGAAGCTGTTCTGGCTGTATCCGGGTTAGGTTGTGATCGTTGCTCTGCAGCCGTTTACTTTGATGATATAGAAAAGTTTGGGATTTGGCCGGAAACCTGGGAGTGGGTGTACAAGGATAAATGGTTAAGTCGTTTTATTGAGGGGGTGCTGGCTCATCCGGACATTCAGGTTTCACATTATTCGACTTTTGTAGGTCTTGTTCCTTCGCGGGGCATAATTTATCTGCCAACAACATCCTATATTGAAATGAATGAGTGGACGCTATCTAAAGAGCCGGCAGATCATTTTAATCGTTTGGTGGAGGAGTTGCGTCAGTCAGGGCGCTATGAAGAAGATAAACCTTTTGTAAGGGGAGGGATCTGGAAAAACTTTTTTTCCCGCTATCCTGAATCAAACTGGATGCATAAACGCATGCTTGATCTGTCTTTAAGGCTTGAACGAGGAAAATATGGAAAAGATCATCCAGAGCTGATAGAGCTGCTGCATTTGTCCCAGACAAATGATGCCTATTGGCATGGCTTGTTTGGGGGGCTTTATTTGCCCCATTTGCGTAGATCGTTGTTTGACGCTTTATTAAAGCTTGAGAAAAAGCTGGAACAGCTCGAAGGGTTGCCTGCAGGGATTGAATCCAGGGATATCGATCTCGACGGGCACAATGAAACACGTTTGCATAACTCCAGACTGGCCATCTGGATTCGTGAGGATACATCCGCAAGTATTCATGAGCTTGATGTCTATGATTTAGACCATAATCTAGCTGATACCTTGAGCCGTAAACAGGAGCACTACTATCGGAAAATGCTTCTGCAAAAGAATGTGGCTCATGAAGGTATTGTTTCTGCCCATGATCGCATCAGTTTTAAGGATGAGATTACCCCTGAGGATATGGTTGAAGATTCCTTTTTGCGCACTTCCTTTAGAGATAGCTGTTTTGTTTCAGGCAAAGGCGCTCAGGCGGTTTTGTATGCCCCGGGATCTCAATTGAAGCACAAATTAAAGTATGAATCAGAGCAGCTGTGTAAATATTATTCCATTTCGGACAATGTGCTTAGGGTCCAATATGAATTTTTGCCTATCGAAGCTACATTTTCTACTTTGTTGAATCTGTCTATGCCTTCTTGTGGCGGGGCCGGAGGTCGGCTTGTTGTTCAGGGCGAAACGTTGGGGGGGCTGGGTGGATCTTACCATCTGAAAGAGTGTAACAGTTTTATTTTAGAAGATGATGAGTTGGGCGGGCGAATTTTCTTCTTCTTTTCAGAACCGTTACATATTTGGTTGGGCCCATATTTTACGGTGTCTCAATCAGAGGCAGGGTTTGAAAAAATTATGCAGGCTTTACAGATAACCCTCGAAAAAGAAATTCATGGTCAGTGCAGCTTAGAAATAAAAATGCTTTTTGAGAAAAAATGAATAGGCCGTAAGTTAGGAACTCCTGTTTTTAGGAGGTGTAAAATGTAGTTGGGCTGAAATTAAATGGATTGACTATGTTGCTTGAGTGCCCATTCCACATGTTCACGAACGATTGCAGAAGAGTGATTCATACGCATCTTTAAGCAGTTAATAATGTCAGGGTTGGAAGGAGCATTGCCTAATGCTACTGCTATGTTGCGTAACCATCGTTCATGGCCAATCCTGTAAATCGCTGATCCAGCAAGATTTCTTTTGAAAGTGGCTTCATTCCAAGAGAAAAGCTCGATTAGGGAAGCTGAATCCAGGCCATGACGGACCTGAAAATCGGCTACAGTGGTTGTTTTTGCAAATCGGTTCCATGGACAGGCAAGCTGACAGTCATCACATCCATAAATACGGTTACCTAGCAAGGGTCGAAGTGCTGTTGGAATGGAGCCGTGATGCTCAATGGTCAGGTAGGAGATGCATTTCCTGGCATCTAGCCGGTAAGGGGCAATGATGGCCCCGGTCGGGCAGATATCGATGCAGGCTGTGCATTGCCCACAATGTTCTTGTGCTGGTTTATCCGGTGACAAAGGAAGGTTTGTCACAATTTCGCCCAGAAAGAAAAGGGAACCCGCCTCCCGTGACAGTAAAAGCGTATGTTTTCCACGCCAGCCAAGACGCGTTTTTCGTGCCAGGGCTACTTCCATAACTGGAGCGCTGTCCGAGAAAATACGAAATGCATAGCCCCCGATATTTCCTTGGATTTTTTTGACAAACCGATTTAATTTTTGGCGCATGACTTTATGGTAATCCCGACCAAGTGCATATCTTGATATATAGGCTGTTTCAGGATTGTTTAGAATGCCTTGTGCATCCTTGGCATCGGGCCAGTAATTCAGACGGCAAGAAATAATGGTAATTGCCCCAGGTACCAGTTCTGTTGGACGGGCCCGCATGGTGCCATGTTTTGACATATAATCCATGTCACCATGGAATCCTGATTCAAGCCATGATATCAGGCCGGCTTCTTCATGGCTTAGATTGGTATCGGTGATTCCAATATGTGAAAATCCCAGGTCTGCTGCCCAGCCCCGGATATCTTGAGTGAGCTGATAACGGTCAATTTCTTTATCAGTTTTAGGAGACATGAGGTTAAAGTTCGTGGAAACGTCAACCATTATACGTGAAATTGTGAGTGAAACAGAGATGCGGGACTTAGGGGGTTATCTTGCAGAAATACTGCGGCCTGGTCATATTGTTGCACTTAGGGGGCCATTAGGAGCCGGGAAAACAACCCTTGTCAGGGCTATTCTCTGGGCTAAGGGGATTAAAGGCCCCGTGCGTAGCCCAACCTATACACTGGTTGAAAGCTATATGATATGCGGGGTAAACTTACACCATTTTGATTTTTATCGATTTAGCGAACCGGCTGAACTTGAGGAAGCGGGTTTTCGTGAATGTTTTTCTGACTCCAGTATCTGTTTGGTTGAGTGGCCGGAAAATGCAACAGGGTTTTTACCTCAAGCTGACTTGACCATACGAATTGAATATATGGAAAAAGGTCGCAGAATCTATTTGACTTCCAATACGGTTAACTTGGATTTATTGAGGCATATTTAAAGTTAAGAGGGGAAACTGTTGGGATTCAGGTGGATATTATTCTGTTTCGGGTTACTATTTATAGTCCCTGCCTCTCATGCTGAAAACTTGGTTAAGGCTGTCCGAATATGGCCTTCCCCTGTTTATACCCGTATCGTTATTGAATCGAGCCATCCCATACCGTATCACCTGTTCAAACTGCAGAATCCACAGCGGGTTGTGCTGGATTTGCATCAGGTAAAGTTTCGGGGTGTAATTGAAACGCTTCCTGCCTTACTTAATTCAAATAACCCTGATATTAGTGAAATACGGGTTGGCCGTTTTAACCCCGAAACTGTTCGTATTGTGCTGGCCATAAAGCATCCTGTAGAACCTGTTCTGGCGAATTTGAAGCCTATTGCCAATTATGGATATCGGCTTGTGTTGGATATTTACCCCAAGCAACCTATGGATGCTATTGCGCGTTTGGCCTTACCAGGTAATGTTTCGCCAGCTCGTGAACTACCTCCTTCTGTTCGGGAGGAACCCCCTCATATGGCTACGCAGCATGATATTATTGTTGCCATTGATCCAGGGCACGGGGGAGAAGATCCAGGGGCACATGGCCCGGATGGGGTTCTGGAAAAGAATGTGACTTTAGCAATTGCCTATAAGCTGAAGGCAGCCATTGATAGGCTCCCTGGCATGAAAGCTGAATTGACTCGAACAGGGGATTATTATGTTCCTTTACAGATGCGTGTGATAGAGGCCCATAAGATGCATGCTGATTTATTTGTATCAATCCATGCCAATTCCCAGCCTTACGGAGATAGTGCGACAGGCACTGCGGTATATGCATTATCTGAGCACGGGGCAACAAGCGCCGCGGCACGGTTGCTGGCGAGAAATGAGAATTCTTCAGATAGTATTGGAGGGGTAACATTACCCATGCATGATACTGATCTGGCTAAAACGCTTGTTAATCTGGAGCAATCTGCAACGATAGATGATAGTATCAAATTAGGAAATGACGTGCTGTCGAAGGTAGAAAAATTTCATTCTCTGCACTACAAGAGAGTGCAGCAGGCAGCTTTTGTTGTTTTGAAATCGTTGGATATTCCTTCCATTCTTGTTGAGACAGCCTTTATTAGTAACCCAGTTGAGGAAGCAAGATTAAATAGCCCGGTCTTTCAGAAGGAAATGGCCCGTGCGATAGCTCATGGGCTCTATAAATATGTTCAGTCAGATCCTTCCTTTGACCAGCAATTAGCGAATAACCAATAGAGCAGCATAGATGTTCAGGATGTTTTCCTTTGTATTTTTAATGGGTAACTAAATCATGCCGATGATTCGGGAACTGCCTGATATCTTGATTAACCAGATCTCAGCTGGTGAAGTTGTTGATAGGCCGGCATCAGCGTTGAAAGAGCTTCTTGAAAACAGCCTGGATGCTGGAGCTAGCCGTATAGATGTCGTTCTTCGCGAAGGAGGAATAGATCAGATTTGTGTCCATGACAATGGAGTTGGAATTGATTCGTCCGATCTCCCCTTAGCCTTGTCTCGTCATGCGACGAGTAAAATTGTGTCCCCTGCCGATTTAGAAAACATAACCAGTATGGGGTTTCGTGGAGAGGCGCTGGCTTCAATTGCCTCGGTGTCCCATCTGGTGCTGGTGAGTCGAACTGCTGCTGATTCCCATGCTTATATGATTGAAGGAAAGGGAGGTGTGGTGAGTAGTGTGCGTCCGGCTGCACTTGCTTCTGGAACCCGAATTGAAGTTTCGGATATTTATTTTAATACACCTGCCAGAAAAAAGTTTCTGCGTGGTGCCAGTACAGAATTTGGCCATGGGAAAACTGTTTTTTTGAGGGTAGCGCTTTCCAGACCTGATGTTAGTTTTAGTTTGGTTCATAATCAAAAGCTTCAGGTTAAGCTTTCGGTGAGCAAGGATGCTTTAGCGGATCGTGTTCGGGAGGTATTGGGGCAGGATTTTTTTGACGAGTCGCTTGAGATTAATGAAACAGTGGGTGGTATGCGAATTTATGGGTTTATTGCCCGACCAACTTACTCAAAAGCCCGAAGAGACGGACAATACATTTATGTGAACGGGCGTTTTGTGCGGGATAAGCTAATTATCCACGCATTACGTCAGGCTTATGCTGATGTATTGCATCATGATTGCTATCCCGTCTATGTGCTGTACTTGACGCTCCCTTATGATCAGGTGGATGTCAATGTCCATCCTGCAAAGACTGAAGTTCGATTTCGTAATGCAAATCTGGTCCATCAATTCGTTTTTCATGCTTTGGAAAAGGCTTTGTCCGTTTCGATGCAGATTAATTATTCGGTTCCTGTTGCCGCATCAGCTTTGATTGATCGACACATAGGGAATCAGGTGCAACAGTTTATGTCTTTCCCGGCTGAACAGGGGGAATTTTATGCCCCTCTGTTTTCTGTTCCAAAAGAAGAAAATCATATGGCTGGCATTGTTGCGATGGAAGAAGATTTTCCTCTTGGCTACGCAATAGCTCAATTGCATGAGATTTATATTCTATCCCAGAATAAAAACGGGTTGATAATTGTTGACATGCATGCTGCACATGAACGAATTTTATATGAGCGGTTAAAACAGGCTCTGGATGATAATTTAATCCAGATGCAGTCATTGCTGGTTCCCTTGTCATTTCAGGCTACACCCCAGGAAATGGAGTTGGTCGAGTCTCAACCTGAAACCTTGTACACACTTGGTTTTGATATTGCGAGGCTTTCTCCATCTATGCTTGCGATTCGGGGGGTGCCAAGTTTGCTTGCTGAATCGGATATAGTGGATTTGGTTCGAAATGTTCTGGGAGAAATTGAACATTATGGCTCCAGCCGTGTAGTTGAGGAACAAAGAAATACACTGCTTGCTACCATGGCATGTCATGGGGCTGTTCGAGCGAACCGCCATTTGTCCTTGCATGAAATGAATGCCCTGTTGAGAGATATGGAAAGGACTGAGCGTTCGGGGCAGTGTAATCATGGTCGGCCCACTTGGCATGAATTTTCTATTGCTGAAATAGATCGCTTGTTTATGAGGGGTAAATAGTGGCGACTCCCATTGTCATGCTGATGGGGCCTACTGCAGCTGGGAAAACCCAGGTAGCACTTGAAATAGCAAAGAGATTGCCTGTTGAAATTGTGAGTGTGGATTCGGCGAATGTATATTCGCAGATGAACATTGGAACAGCCAAGCCGGATTCAGTCCTACGCCAGCTTGTCCCACATCATCTTATTGATATTATTTCACCCGTTGAAGCTTACTCCGCAGCTCGGTTTAGGCAAGAAGCGATAGAGACTATTGATGCTATTCATGTAAGAGGTCGGATCCCATTGCTGGTGGGGGGTACTTTTTTTTACTTTAACGCTCTCCAAAAGGGAATCCATGATCTTCCTGTCACACAACCTATTGTTCGTTTACAGATAGAGCAGGAAGCGAAACTGCAAGGCTGGCCTGCAATGCACCGCCGCTTACAGGGTATTGATCCGGCCATGGCAGAAAAATTGAATCGTCATGATGGTCAACGAATCGGGCGGGCACTCGAGATTTATGAGCAAAGTGGCTATCCCATGAGCGAATGGTTGGCCAAACCCGTATATAATTCATTTGATTATCCAACGATACGTCTTGTCTTGGAGCCGGAAATCCGTAATGTGCTTCATGAACGGATTGCGGTGAGGTTTCGAAATATGTTGACTGCTGGTCTTGTCGATGAGCTTCAAGGGTTAAAAAAATGTTATGAATTGCATGAGTCTATGCCCAGTATGCGCTGTGTAGGGTACCGCCAGGCTTGGAAATATTTGGATGGATTAATTGATTTCAAGGAGATGGAAGAGGCTGGAATTGCCGCTACCCGGCAACTGGCAAGAAGACAGTTGACCTGGCTTCGTTCCATGAAAGATGTCAATCGAGTCAACTGTTTTGATGAAAATGTTGTTGAAAAAAGTTATCAGCTTGTTCTGCAGGCGCTTGACAGGATTAAGGGCTGAATTAAGAAGGATAACCGGAAGTTATCCACATTTTGTTTTTTAGAGCCAAGAGGATGAAAGAATAATTCCTGTGGGCTCAGGTTTTGAGTAATAGCATTTGTTTTTATGTAAAACAGGTAGTTAAAAAGAAATTTAAGACATCTTCATTCAATTCCCATGTTAATGAATTTGCATAGTCCACTGGTTAAATGAGAGCGCAGATCAAGTTATGCACAAGATTATCCACAGTTTGTATTAAACATAAAGAAACAAGCTGGCGTGTTATTTTTATTGTTATTGTAAGATTTGAGTAAGGTTAACATAGTTTTCCAGATTAGATCCAGTTTTTTTTATAAAAAAATAATCATATTTATCTATATGATTTTAATATATTAAAATGATACCAGTCTAAATGCCTGGATTAGATCTGTGAGGATAGCAAGGGACGGTGTTTATGGGTATCAAGGAGCTGTTTTTCAGCTAGAAATAATAGCCTTGCCTAATTTTTTCTGGGCGACTAAAGTTCTGCTATTGTTAAATTGAAGGAGAGTTGAAATTGTTGTCGATGATTGCGGCTGCTGGTTGGCCAATTTGGCCTCTTATTTGTGCTTCCATCATTGCGCTAGCTATTATTGGAGAAAGGATCTGGTCACTTAATCGCAGCGAGCTTGCTCCTTCCGGGTTATGTGCCGAGATTGAGGATGCGGTGGGCAAAGGTAAAGTGAATGAGCAGATGATTGAAGCCCTGGCCCATCATTCTCCGTTGGGTCGCGTGTTAGCTGCAGGGGTTCGTAACATGAATGCCCCGCGTGAAGTCATGAAAGACGCGATTGAAGATGCGGGAAGGGTGGAAGCATATGCTTTGGAGCGATATCTGGCTACCCTGGGCACTATTGCTTCAGTTAGCCCGTTGCTAGGGTTATTGGGTACGGTTATTGGTATGGTGGATATTTTTGGTGCCTTGACGCCACAGGGTTCTAGCCCCGCCATATTGGCCCAAGGAATTTCGGTTGCGCTTTATAATACTGCGATGGGGCTAATAGTAGCGATTCCCAGCTTGATTTTTTATCGTTATTTTCGTCAAAAGGTAGCCGGTATAGTTCTGGATATGGAAACACAGGCTGTTCGTTTGGTAGAAGTTGTGCACTGTCCACAGGGTTAACTATGCATTTTCAGAGAATACTGGTAAAAGAAGAGCCTGAAGTTAATCTAATCCCCATGATTGATGTTCTGCTGGTTATACTTTTGTTTCTGATGGTGACAACAACTTTTAGTAAAATGGGTGAGTTGTCTATTGTTTTGCCTAAGGCTTCAATGGCACAAAGTCAAAAGTCGCAGTCCCTTCATGTTGTTATTGATCGTAATGGACAGGTCACGATTCAGGGGCATATTCCCCAGGTTCCTTTGTCGAAGGCATTAAAAAATGCTGCTAAGGGAAATCCGGCTATGGTTGTGATAATTGATGCTGACGCCAGAACTACGCAACAGGCTGTGATTACGGTTATGGAAGCTGCAAGGCAAGCTGGCCTGGATCATATTGCTTTTGCCATTCGTCAAACGCGATCTTAGCAGTCTATGTCCAATTATCATTTGCGTGTTGAATCCTGGTTCATGAGGTTGTGGCATAAACATAGTTTGTGGTCGCTTTTGTTTGTACCGGTTGCCTTGATATTCCTGGTAATTATTGCAACACGGCGTAAAGCGTATGGTTTGAATTTATTTAAGGTGCAACATCTACCTGTTCCGGTAATTGTGATAGGAAACATTACGGTGGGGGGTACTGGGAAAACCCCCTTAATTTTATGGCTTGTCACTTTTTTTATGAACAGGGGTATTTTGGTTGGAGTCATCAGCCGAGGTTATGGACGTAGAACCCATGGTGTTGTTCTGGTTAAGCCGGAGATGTCATTTAGAGATTGTGGTGATGAGCCTTGGCTGATTTACCAGAAAACCGGATGTCCTGTCGCGGTTGGAGAAGACAGGGTTGCAGCGGCGAAGGTTCTTTTGCAGGCTTATCCGCATGTCCAGATTATTTTAAGTGACGATGGAATGCAGCACTATCGTTTGTTTCGTGATATCGAAGTTCTGGTTGTGGATGGCAAAAGGCGGTTTGGCAACAATCTTTTACTGCCAGCAGGCCCTTTGCGGGAATTGTCTTCTCGTGTTACGTCAGTTGATGCGGTTGTAGTTAATGGACGGCAGGCCTATATTCTGCATGACAAGACGTATTGCATGCAGCTTGTAGGCGATATGTTTTATAATCTGGCTCAACCCAGTCAGTACTGTGGAGTAGAGCAATTTAAGGGTAAAACAATTCATGCGGTTGCAGGAATAGGTAACCCACAGCGATTTTTTGATGCTTTGATGGAAAAAGGGCTAAACATCATACCCCATATTTATCCGGATCATTATGAATATCAATCTGAGGATCTCGGGCAATTGGAAGGGGAAATTCTTATGACGGAGAAGGATGCGGTCAAGTGCCAGCATTTTGCACAAGATCGATTTTGGGTATTTCCTGTTCGTGTCAGTATTGATGAAGAGTTTGGCTTATTTATTTTAGAAAAGACGAGAACATTATATGGATCCAAAGCTGATTGAAATTCTGGTGTGCCCGGTGTGTAAGGGGCCTTTGCATTTTCAGCGGGAATCCGTTGAGATGACCTGTAAGGGATGCCGATTGGCATATCCGATAAGAGATGACATTCCAGTGTTAATAGAGCAAGAAGCCCGAGAGCTGGATCCGGAAGAATGAAACGGGTTATTCCCGATTTTACGGTTGTTATTCCGGCTCGCTATGCTTCCACACGCCTGCCTGGCAAACCTCTTTTGGATATTGCCGGATTGCCGATGGTCGTCCGTGTCGCTATGCAGGCAAAGAACAGTGGTGCCAGAGACGTGATTGTTGCCACTGATCACGAAGAAATCATGAAAGTGGTCAAGACTTATGGAATAGCATCCATTTTGACCGACGAGCATCATCAGTCTGGAACGGATCGTTTGGCTGAAGTGATTCAACGCCTCAAACTTGAAGATCATGAAGTGATTGTTAATGTCCAAGGTGATGAGCCTTTGGTTGAGCCTGATCTGATTCGTTCTGTTGCGTTGAACCTTGTCGAGCATGAAACAGCTGCGATGGCTACAGCGGCCCATATTGTTGATGAAGGAAGTTGGTCTAACCCTAATACTGTAAAAGTGGTTCTTGATTTGAATGGGTTTGCACTTTATTTTAGTCGGGCACTGATCCCTTATGTGAGATATCCAAAAGGATATTCGCCTTTGCGGCATGTGGGAATTTATGCCTACAGGGTAGCTTTTTTGCATGACTTTACAACTCTTCCCCCTTGCCTTCTTGAAGAAACAGAGGCGCTTGAACAGTTACGTGCGCTTTATCACGGATATCGGATTAGTGTTCATGTCAGTGACAGGCCTCATGTACCAGGGGTGGATACTGAGGAAGAACTCGCTTTAGTTCGAGCTTTTTTTCAATCTAATTCAGGAGAAATATTTTGCGAGTAATTTTGCTTGGTGCTCCAGGAGCGGGCAAGGGAACACAGGCTGCCTTTATTCGGGAAGCGTTTCATATCCCCCAGATTTCTACGGGCGATATGCTTCGTGCTGCCATTAAGGCTGGAACTTCTGTAGGCCTTGCAGCTAAGGATGTGATGGCCAGGGGCCAACTGGTTTCAGATGATTTAATTATTCGTCTGGTCAAGGATCGAATTAAAGAGGACGATTGTAAGAACGGGTTTTTATTGGATGGGTTTCCCCGGACGATTAGTCAGGCAGTGGCACTACAGGATGCGGGAGTTGATATTGATTATGTTGTTGAAATTGATGTTGATGATGCCGAAATTGTTAAAAGGATGGGCGGAAGACTGATGCATGGCCCATCTGGGCGTGTCTACCATGTTGATTTTAATCCCCCAAAAAATGAGGGGTATGATGATTTGACAGGAGAGCCATTGATTCAGCGGGAAGATGATCAGGAAGAAACTGTCAGGAAACGGCTTGCTGTTTATCATTCTCAAACTGAGCCCTTAATTCAGTATTATTCTGAACTTGCTGGTAAACCAGGTCATGCAGGATTGCACTATATACGGATTAAGGGTACTGGAAGTGTGAAGGAAATCCGGGATCAACTGTTATCAGCCTTGAGTGTGATGGATTGATGGAGCGGGCAGTGATTTTTTTGTTTTGGCTAATCCATTGGCTACCTCAGCCTGTTTTAGCCAAACTGGGTCAAGGCTTAGGCCGGCTGGCCTTTTTTTTGGCCCGTGAAAGACGAAAGGTTGCAACTATTAATTTAACTGTTTGTATGCCTGAGTTAACCAGAAGTGAAATAGATAAGCTTGTAAAACGGCATTTTATGGCCTTAGGACGTATGGCGACAGAATGGACTATATTGTGGTGGGGATCCGAAGCAAGATTGCGTCGAACCGTGCGCATTCAAAATCTGGATCGGCTCACTGCACTCAAAGATACACCGGTTATACTTCTGGCCCCCCATTTTGTGGGTCTTGATATGTGCGGGGTTAGGCTGTCCATGGATATGGCTTTATGCACTATGTATACTCAGCAAAAGAGTCCGCTTTTTACACAGTTGTTTTTACATGGCCGTATGCGTTTTAATCCCGATAATCGCCCCTTTTCCAGACAGGATGGGATTCGTCCGCTCCTAAAGGCGCTGAAGCAGAATATCCCGGCATATTTTTTGCCGGATCAGGATGCGGGTCGAAGCGGAGCGCTTTTTGTACCTTTTTTCGGGCAGCCTGCCGCGACCTTGACAAGCTTGCCCCGATTGGCAAAGGCAGCGCATGCTGTGGTAATACCTGCTATCCCAAAACAGGTGAAAGATGGATATATACTTGAACTGGGTGAGGCCTGGGATGATTATCCTGGTGAGGATATTGTTGAAGATACCCGGTATATGAATGAATTTATTGAATCTGTTGTGCGTACGATGCCCGAACAATATTTTTGGGTTCATAAGCGATTCAAGACGCAAGAAAACCCTTCTCGTCGGTTTTATGCTGAGATGAATAGCCTATGATGAATGCATTGTGAAATGCGGTAATTAATTGATTTAGAAACCTGGTTTGTTTGTGTAATAGGGTAATTTTTTTAAATATCATAACTATGTATTATAAGATTGAGGAAAAGAAGATGGGTTTGGATAAGATAGAAGCTGGTCAAGCCGTGCCTGAGGATGTAAATGTTGTTATTGAAATCCCGATGAATGGTCCCCCAATAAAATATGAAGTAGACAAGAAATCAGGAATGTTATGGGTTGACCGGTTTATGTCTACTGCCATGCATTACCCCTGTAATTATGGCTATATCCCTCAGACTAAGGCAGGTGATGGTGATCCTGTTGATGTTTTGGTGATTACACCAATTCCCTTGCAACATGGTGTCGTTATTCGGGTTCGTCCAATTGGTATGCTTGAAATGACGGATGAGGCAGGCGTTGACACTAAACTTCTTGCGGTCCCTGTCAGTAAATTGACACCGATATACAATGATATCGACTCTCCTGATGATTTGCCGCCCCCTATTCTGGATCAGATTAAACATTTTTTTGAGCATTACAAGGATTTGGAAAAAGGTAAATGGGTTAAGGTTCAAGGTTGGGCAAAAAAAGAATCTGCCTGGGCTGAAATTATGTCCGGAATCAAGAATTTTAGCCATTGAGTTTTCTGTCTCGTTAAAAACATGCGCACTAAAAATGTGCATGTTTCTCCTTTGATTCACCTATTTAGTGCAAACATACAATGGCAATGAACCATACCCGTGCATAATCATGCACTTTAATCTGGCATGTGTTTTGCATTCGTAACTGGATTAGCTATGAGGAGGCGACATGAGTCAGGATGTATTGTTTATATTGATGGGTGCCATACTGGTTTTGGCAATGCATGCTGGATTTGCATTCTTGGAGCTGGGAACAGTTAGAAAAAAAAACCAGGTTAATGCCTTGGTTAAAATTCTATGTGATTTTTCGGTTTCCACTATCGCTTATTTCTTTATTGGTTATGGTATTTCATATGGAATCCATTTCTTTTCAAGTGCCAAAATCTTGAACATGCACCATGGGTATCAGCTAGTCCGATTCTTTTTTCTACTCACCTTTGCTGCGGCTATCCCCGCTATTATTTCTGGCGGAATAGCAGAGAGAGCTAAATTTGCACCTCAATTAGCTGCTACCTTTATCTTGGTGGGGTTTGTCTATCCATTTTTTGAAGGCATAGCCTGGAATAATGCTTTTGGATTCCAGAATTGGCTGATGAACCATTTTGGTGCGTCATTCCATGATTTTGCTGGCTCTGTTGTGGTGCATGCATTTGGTGGATGGGTAGCCTTGCCGGCAGTAATTTTATTGGGAGCAAGGAGAGGTCGCTATCATTCAAGCGGGAATATTGTGGCTCATCCTCCTTCGAATATCCCTTTTTTGGCATTGGGAGCCTGGATATTGCTGGTTGGATGGTTCGGGTTTAATGTGATGTCTGCGCAGCATATTGATGGAATTTCAGGGTTGGTGGCAATAAATTCTTTGATGGCTCTTGCCGGGGGAACTTTGGGTGCGTTGGTGATGGGGCGAAATGATCCGGGTTTTGTTCATAATGGTCCTTTAGCTGGCTTAGTCGCAATATGCGCAGGATCAGATGTCATGCATCCGATTGGAGCCTTAGTTACTGGTGTCATTGCCAGTATCATATTTGTTTATATGTTTTCTTATGTGCAGAACAGATGGAAGATTGATGATGTGCTTGGAGTTTGGCCTTTACATGGTTTATGCGGAACTTGGGGTGGAATTGCTTGTGGCATATTTGGCCAGAGGAGCCTTGGGGGGTTGGGTGGCGTTAGCCTGGTTAGCCAGATAATTGGTACGGGTCTGGGAATTGGGATAGCCCTTTTAGGTGGCTTCGTGGTTTATGGCTTACTTAAATGGACGGTAGGGATTCGTTTGGATCCAGAGTCAGAGTTTGACGGAGCTGACTTGAGTATCCATAAAATCAGCGCTACCCCTGAATAACATAATTTTTAACCGGTATTAAAATCAGATTGCCTTCAACCCTGAAATGCACAAATCAGGCAGTCATGCCGAACGTCACATAAAAATTGTCTTAAATGAAATTATTAACTTATTTAATATTTAGCAATGTTAAATTTCATTAAGGTCTGAAACATGGGGTCCTCGCTATGAAAACTGGGTAATAGCACGGGTGTGATTCTTTCACCCACGCTGTTTTGCTCGTTGTGCCTGTAAATTATTCCTGGATGGTTGCAGATAGATAACGTATGTTATGGATGCTGATAATTGCCAGGGCACATAAAATTGCCGCAATGCCGACTAGATTTATGGGGCTTGGAATTTCATGAAGCTCTAAGGCTGCCGCCAGTAATCCGAAAATGGGTGCAAGTAGCAGTCCTAAACTGGCTGTTCCGGCTTTCATGGTTCTTAGAAGATAAAGCCAGATCAGCCAGCCTAATGCAGTTGAGGGTCCTGCATTGTATAGTAAGGCAAACCAGAAATATAATGACAGATGCACTCCCTTTTCTTGCACAAAAGGGAGTGCCATGGCGAGCACTATTCCTCCTAGGAGCATTTGCCAGGCAGTCAAGGACAGAAGCTGGACCTGTTTATGCGACTGGATACGCTTTCCAATAATTACAGAAATAGCCCATACAATACCTGAAGTGAGTGCCAACAGCTTGCTTGTTAAGCTTCCAGTATCAGATGAAGGTAGAAAAAAGCAGCCAAGCCCTAAAATAGCCAAGATGGCAGAACCTGCCTGAATTAAGTTGATTTTTTCTTTTAAAAGCGGCCAGGCCAGGATCATGACCCAAAATGGCATGGTGTAAACTAGAATTGCAACATTGCCTGCGCCTCCTGCGACTAAAGCCCACATGGATAAACCTGTAAAAGCAGTAGTTTGAAACAGGCCTAGCAGGAGGGTTTCACTAGGGTATTGAAGGCGTAGTTTTTGTTTTTTCAGGATTAGAACAATAAATAGGATTCCGGCCCCTAACAACATCCGTAGCGTAGCGAAGGTAAATGGCCCGGTATAATCAAGCGCTCTTTTCATCACGACCCAGTTGTATCCCCAGATGAGAGAGAGAAAGACAAGGAGAACTGGAGAAAGCCAGGCTTTTTTCATAGGTTGAATAGGTTAAAAGTTTTTGAATTGTAGAAAATTTAGGGTGGATTGATAAATAAAGTAATTTCTAAAGTTCATTTTCTTACTGGATGAAAAAAATTGATAAATGGGCCATTATCTTACAATGCAACCAGGGCAGGATATGTCAGGTATATAGTCCGATGATTGTTGTTCTTCTAGATTGAGAGGTCGTTGGCAATTAAAGCACATTTTATACTGGCTTTGGGTTAATTCTGGGGTTAGAGCCACTCTTTTATCAAATACGAAGCAATCGCCTTTGTAATGGCGGCGGCCTACCTGTTCAAAATAGTTCAGAATTCCACCCTGAAGTTGGTAGACTTCGTTAAACCCTATTTTTTTGAGTAGTGGTGCTGCTTTTTCGCAACGAATTCCACCGGTACAAAAAGTGACTATTGGTTTATTCCTTAGGTTTTCATTTAATGTGGATGCTGCATTGGAAAAGTCGCGGAATCGGGATAAATTCAGATGGGTCGCATTTTCAAAACTTCCGATTTTTATTTCGAAAACATTGCGGGTATCCAATAACGTGATACTTTTACCTTCGTCTAACCAGGTTGCCAGGGTTTTGGGGTCAATGAAAGGCGCAGGGTTGGTTATGGGATTAATTTCTGGCTGGCCCATGGGGATAATTTCCTGCTTGATTTTGACGAGCATCCGATTAAATGCGATTTCTGAAGAATGGCTATCTTTCCATTCCATTTTTATAAAGCGAGCATCTGTTTCGAATTCTTGTTTGAATGCTTTAATGGTAATTGCTGTCCCGGACAGAAAGATATTGATTCCTTCCGTACTAATTAGTATCGTTCCTTTGAGCCCAAGGTCATGGGTTAACTCATTTAATTGCTGACGTAAAGCGGAGCAATCCTGGATTGGAACGAAACGATAGCCTGCGATATTCAAAAAATCCAATTTTATGCCTTTGGTAAATTCACGACAGACTTTATTATACTGGATATAGATTCTATCTCGGAACAATCATTGATCCATGATCCACCTGGACGGCAATGTGTCCTTTTTGACCCGTTAGGAACAATAAATTTATGTCTGATTCTGGCTTTATTCATTTGAGATTACATAGCGAATATTCTATCGTAGACGGAATTGTCCGAATTGAGGAGGCAATTCAACAGGCACTCAAGGATGGGATGCCAGCTCTTGCCCTGACAGATTTAAATAATATGTTCGGGCTTGTAAAGTTTTTTCAGTCGTGTCGTCAGGCCGGTATTAAACCGATAGTAGGGGCTGATGTAAGACTCTTTAATGCTGAACAATTGACTCACCCCCATCATTTTACTTTTCTTTGCCAGTCGAAACAGGGTTATTTGAATTTATCAAAATTGTTATCACGGGCTTACCGTGAGCAGACGGATGGCCGTCCTTTGCTACATTGGGAGTGGTTGCAGAAAGAAGCCATAGATGACTTGATAGTTTTGTCAGGCGGGCATCTGGGGGATGTAGGCCAGCTCCTTATGGCTGGTAAAACAAGGGAAGCAGAAGAAGTTGCATCACTTTGGTCTTCGTTGTTTCCCGGAAAATTTTATTTAGAAGTCAGTCGGTATAACTACCCGGGTCAAGATGACTATGTTGAGCAAGTCGCTTATTTAGGCCAAAGGCTGAATTTACCCCTAGTGGCGACTCACCCTGTTCAGTTTATAAATAAAAGTGACTATAAAGCACACGAGGCCCGTGTCTGTATTGCTGAAGGTTATGTATTGGGCGACCATCGCAGGCCTAGGCAGTTTACTGAAGAGCAGTATTTTCTTACTCAGCAGGAGATGAAGTCTCGATTTTCCGACTTGCCAGGTGCTTTGGCCAATTCTGTTGAGTTGGCTAAACGGTGTAATTTTTATATTGAATTAGGACGCCCTTGTTTACCCCAATTTCCTACCCCGAATGGTATGAGTCTGGATGAGTATCTTCTGGCTCGGGCAAAAGAGGGCCTTGAAGAGCGGCTGACCTTGTCTTTTCCTGATTCGGCTGTTTTAGAGGGGGTTCGATCACGGTATGAGGAACGCCTGACGTTTGAGGGCCAAACTATTATTCAGATGGGATTCTCGGGGTATTTTCTGATAGTTTCAGATTTTATACGTTGGGCAAAGGATAATGGTGTTCCTGTAGGGCCCGGGCGAGGATCTGGTGCAGGCTCTTTAATTGCTTATTGCCTTAAGATTACTGATTTGGATCCTCTTCGTTATGATTTGCTTTTTGAGCGTTTTTTGAATCCGGAACGGGTATCAATGCCTGATTTTGATGTCGATTTTTGTCAAGATGGCAGGGAGCGTGTTATTGATTATGTCAAGCAGCGCTATGGGGCAGAATCAGTCAGCCAGATTGTTACATTTGGAACAATGGCCGCTAAGGCTGTAATTCGAGATGTTGGTCGGGTTATGGATCTGCCTTATAACTTTGTGGATCAGTTGGCGAAACTGATCCCTAATGAACTTGGAATGACCCTTTCCAAGGCCCGTGTTATGGAACCTTTGATTAATGCCCGGGCTGAAGAGGAAGAAGAGGTTAGGGAGTTGTTGGTGCTGGCAGAAAAACTGGAAGGGTTGACCCGTAATGTGGGCATGCATGCCGGGGGTGTTTTGATTGCGCCTGGGAAAATTACAGATTTTGCTCCTGTTTATATTCCTTCAGGGGCTGAGCACGTTGTGTCTCAATTTGATAAGGATGATGTTGAACAGGTTGGTCTGGTTAAATTTGATTTCTTAGGTCTTAGAACTTTGACGATACTGGATCTGGCTATGCGTTATGTAAAAGCGCTTGATCCTAATATGAATTATACCCTTGAGACTTTGCCGCTAGATGACAAACTAAGCTTTGACTTGTTAAAAAATTGTAATACTACAGCTGTATTTCAGCTGGAATCACGGGGAATGAAAGATTTAATAAGGCGGCTTCAACCGGATTGTTTCGAAGATATTATCGCGCTTGTGGCTTTGTTTAGGCCAGGCCCATTGGGCTCAGGTATGGTAGATGATTTTATTAATCGAAAGCATGGGCGTGCCAAGGTTGATTATTTTCATCCTAAGCTCGAGGGTGTGTTGAAATCAACCTACGGCATTATTCTTTATCAAGAACAGGTTATGCTGATTTCCCAAATTCTGGCAGGTTATTCATTGGGTAGTGCCGATATGCTCAGGCGGGCTATGGGTAAGAAAAAGGCTGAAGAAATGGCCCGTCATCGTGAAATTTTTACTCAGGGTGCTATCGAGAGAGGTGTTTCTCCTGATTTGGCGTCAAATCTGTTTGATTTAATGGAGAAGTTTGCTGAATACGGATTCAATAAAAGCCATTCTGCAGCATACGCGATGGTTGCGTATCAGACAGCCTGGCTTAAAGCACATTATCCTAGTGCATTTATGGCATCAACGCTTTCATCAGATATGGATGATACTGATAAAGTCAGAGTGTTTGTCGAAGACGCGCAACAGAACGGGCTGGTTATCCTGCCTCCTGATATCAACCAGAGTGAGTATCGTTTTATTCCTGTCTCTGCTTATGAAATTCGTTACGGTTTGGGAGCAATTAAGGGAACCGGTGCTTTGGCTATTGAATCAATTGTTCGAACCAGAGCTGAACAGGGCTATTTCAGGGATTTGTTTGATTTTTGCAATCGGGTAGACAGGCGTCTTGTTAATCGGCGGGTCCTGGAAGCTCTTGTTCGTGCCGGAGCATTTGATAGTCTTGACAGTAATCGGGCGTATTTGTTTTCATCCATTCCAACCGCTGTAGAACTTGCTGAGCAATCAGCTAAAATGACTAACCAGAACAGTCTGTTTGATTCGGCTGAGACGGGTTTGCCCATGCACTCTATACCCGCTATTCCTGACTGGCCTGCAAAAGAAAAATTAACCTATGAAAAGCAAAGCCTGGGCTTTTATTTATCTGGCCATCCTTTTAGTGCATGGCGAAATGATTTGATTCCTCTCGTACCCCGAAGTATTTCTGAATATATGCCCAGTAAAGAAACGGTTCTAATGGCAGGAATTATTTCCGGGATAAGAACTGTTATGAGCAGGCGTGGCAAAATGGCTCTTGTTAACCTTGAGGATGGTAGCCGGGCAATGGAAATCGTTGTTTTTAATGAGCTCTTTGAAAAAAACCGGGCTTTGTTGCAAGAAGATGCTTTGCTGATTGTTGAGGGAAAAGTGATCCTTGACCATTTTTCCGGCGGACTACGTTTGAACGCGGATCGGGTATTTGATTTGGCCCTGGTTCGCGAACTGTATGCTACAACGTTGCACTTGGATATATGTGATAGGTCAGATATTAAGTCAGTTATTTCCTGCTTTTCAGATTATAAAGGGGGGAAAACCCAGGTGATTATCCATTATCAGAATGACCAGGTCCAGTGTGATTTAAAGCTGGGGAAAGCTTGGTTTTTACACCCTAGTAATGAAATGGTTGAATCTCTTGCCCAGTTGGTTCGGCGTGATGGGATGCGTTTTGAGTATGCTTATCTTCCCCCTAAGCGAACCCGCCAATTTACAGGAACAGATGGATATTAGCGGTAAGATTTAATATTCGGGTGAATGCCGCCTGACTTTAGTTAGGCCACGAATTTTTTTATTCTTAATGCGGCGTAACTGTGAGCCCCGGGTTGGGTGAGTAGCCAGTCTTACTTTTGGTACCTGGTTTAGTGTACCCAATTTCTTAATTAATCTGGAAAAAGCAGTTTCCCTGTTTCGTAATTGTGAAGAGCTGTTTCGGCAAATGATGACTGTACCAGATGGGAAATGTGTCAGTCGAATTGCAGAATTCGTTTTGTTGACATGTTGTCCTCCGGGACCTTTTGCTTTGAAGGTGTCAATCCGAGTGACTTTTATTAGACTAACCCGGTCAAGACTGTAGGGTGGCGAAGTGTCACTCATTTTTTTGTTATTGGCTTATTAAGCTGCTATAAGGTGGCTATTGTATCTTCATACCAGGTTTTGCGCCTGTATCCGGGCTGATTAGGAAAATATCTTGATCTCCTGCTGCTAGTATCATCCCTTCAGAAGTGCCAAAGCGCATTTTCTTGGCTTCGAGATTATTAACAACAACTACGAGACGCCCGACAAGTGATTCCGGGGTATAAAACGACCGTATACCAGAAAATACAGTTTTCTTCGAACTGCCGATATCAAGGGTTAGTTTTAGGAGCCTGTTGGAGCCATCAACTGTTTCAGCTTTAACAACTTGGGCTACTTTTAAGTCCAACCGCTGAAAATCCTCAATAGAAATACTAGGGATGGCTTTTTTCTTTGAATCATGTTGGGTCTGTGGAGTCAAGTTTTCTTTGTTTGCCTGAAGTAGCTGGGAGATTTTGTTTGCTTCAATCCGCTGGATAAGATGTTCATATGGAGCAATGCTGTGATTAAGAAGATAGGTATGGCTATCTTTGAAACTTAAAGGTGGGATTTGAAGAAACTGCTCTATTTTTTTCGCCATTTCAGGTAAAACAGGTTTCAAGTAGAGCGTGAGCAATCGGAATGCATTGATTGCCACGGTCAATACTTCATGCAACTGGTTATTGCTGTCTTTGCTTTTAGCCAGAATCCAGGGTTTGTTGTTATCAATATAAAGATTAACAAGATCTGTCAGTTGCATGATTTCACGGATAGCCCGGTTATATTCTCTGCCTTCATAGGCAGCTATAATGGAACTGCTTGCATTGGAGAGGGTTTCTAGCAAACTTGAATCCTTTAAATGGGCAGCAAGTTTTCCATTAAAGAATTTATGGATAAGACCAGATGCCCGGGATGCAATATTGACGAATTTCCCGACTAGATCACTGTTAATACGGCTAATAAAATTTTCAAAATTTAGGTCAATGTCCTCAATATGGTCAGATAGTTTGCTGGCAAAATAATAGCGAAGCGTTTCAGGATTGAAGTGATCAAGAAAACTGCGGGCGGTGATAAATGTCCCGCGAGATTTACTCATTTTTTCACCATCAACTGTTAGAAAGCCATGAGCAAAAATCTGTGTGGGAGTTCTAAAACCAGCATAATGTAGGGTAGCTGGCCAAAATAAGGCATGAAAATACAGGATATCTTTTCCAATAAAATGATAAAGTTCGGTTTGGCTGCCTGGATCCCAGTATTCGGAGAAATCCAGTGAAAGGCGTTTGGCAAGGTTCATGAAACTTGCCATGTATCCTATTGGAGCATCAAGCCAGACATAGAAGTATTTGTCTTCTGTGCCAGGTATTTTAAAGCCAAAGTAAGGTGCATCCCGAGAAATATCCCAGTCTTTGAGCCCTTGTTCGAACCATTCTTTCATTTTATGTGCAGCTTCAGGCTGTAAATGTGTTTCGGTGGCATATCCTTTAAGGAAGGTGGCACACTCGCTCAAGCCAAGAAAGTAATGTTCAGATGATTTTCTTACAGGCGTAACACCTGATATTGCTGATCTGGGTTTAATGAGTTCAATTGGATCGTAGGCTGAACCGCAGATTTCACAGCTATCCCCGTATTGATCCTTGGCGTGACATTTTGGACATTCGCCTTTGATAAAGCGATCAGGGAGAAACATGTTTTCTTCCGGGTCGTAAAATTGCTCTACTTGGCGAATCTTGATTAGATTGGCAGCGGACAGGCGAGCGAAAATGGTTTCGGCCAATATCCGGTTTTCTTCAGAGTTGGTCGAATAGTAACTATCAAACTCAATGTTAAATTGCGTGAAATCAGATAGGTGCTCTGTGTGCATTCGTTCAATGAGCTGTTCTGGTGTAGTGTTTTCCTTTTGGGCACGAAGCATGATGGGTGTGCCATGTGTATCGTCGGCACAGACATAGTGGCATTCGTGTCCACGCATCTTCTGGAACCGGACCCAAATATCCGTTTGGATGTACTCGACTAAATGGCCCAGATGAATGCTGCCATTTGCATAAGGGAGGGCTGAGGTAACCAGAATTTTACGTTTCATGTTTTATTTTCAGTTGAATATCGAACTTCTTACATTCGATGCATGCGCCAAGGGTTAAAATAGATTAAAATCGATTAAAGATGAATTTTGACTATTTTAGCACAGGGAATCTTAGTGATGTCGGTCAGCGCTCCTCAAATTGAATCTGTTCTTAGAAAGTTCATTAATCCTGATACTGGGTTGGATCTTGTTAGCGGTAAATCCATAAGAAATATTAACGTTGATGGTGATACGGTAAAACTTGATATTTTGTTGGGATATCCTGCGGCCGGTGTCGGTCAAAGCCTTTCTGAAGCGATTAAGAAACATTTATGTGATGAGGCTGGTGTTTGTGGAAGTGAGGTTACTGTAACTTCAGAAATTGTTCCCCATCAGACACAACAGGGAATGAAACTTGTTCCTGGTGTAAAAAATATTATAGCTGTAGCATCAGGAAAGGGTGGGGTTGGTAAATCAACGACAGCAGTTAATTTGGCCTTGGCTCTTCATGTAGAAGGAGCCCGGGTTGGGTTGCTTGACGCAGATATTTATGGTCCAAGCCAGCCGACTATGCTTGGATTGAGTGGACGTCCGGATACACTTGATGGTAAAAGCCTGGAGCCCATGCAAGGGCATGGGATACAGGCAATGTCAATTGGGTTCTTGATCGATCCAGAAACACCTATGGTTTGGCGTGGCCCAATGGTCACTCAAGCCCTTGAACAACTGTTACGGGATACACGCTGGAAGGAACTGGATTATCTTGTAGTAGATTTACCTCCCGGTACTGGAGATATTCAGTTGACCCTTGCCCAGAAAGTACCAGTGACAGGTGCAATTATTGTTACAACGCCGCAAGATATTGCATTGCTTGATGCTCGTAAGGGTCTGAAGATGTTTGAAAAGGTTAATGTGCCTATCTTGGGTATTGTAGAGAACATGAGCTTGCATGTATGCAGTCAATGTGGCCATGTTGAACCAATTTTTGGTCAAGGGGGCGCACAACGCATGTGTGCTGATTATGGCGTTAGTCTTTTAGGTGCATTACCTTTAGACATTCGCATTCGTGAGCAAGTTGATTCTGGGCATCCTACAGTTGCGGTAGATCCTGATAGTGAAACAAGCCTGATTTATCGGGAGATAGCACGTAAAGCAGCTGCTAAAATCAGCCTCCAGGCTAAAGACAGAAGTGGCTTATTTCCCAATATTGTAATTCAGAACATCTAGTTTTAGTCAGTTACGCGGTGTAACTGTCTTTTAAAGTCCATGGCGGGAACTTAATGGTGTTCATGATTAATCTATGCTGATACAGGGTGAATGCAGTAATGCTTCCGTCCTGCAGCGGCAGTTTTTTTATGGAGGTCATGGGTTTTAGATGTTAAAAGGCCAAAGTATATGAAGGCACCAGTTGGATAAGGATGGCCGCGATAGAAACCTGACGCCACTGTGAAGTGCAGGAATTCGGTCTTTCAGGCGATAGAAGAAGATGCCAGACTGAAGGTTGCAAGCCATAGCAGGCCAGATACAGTTTTGGTATCGCTGATACTTCCAGTTTGAATCATGTGCAGACTTTCTTGTAATGGTAAAGTGATTACATCAAGCAATTCATTGTCTTTAGGTGGATTGGGTTGTACCAGGCAAAGCTCTTTTGCGCAGGTGAAGATAATTTTTTCATTGGAATAGCCGATGCAAGGGTAAAATGTAGCTAGTTTTTCCCATGACTGGGCTACATAACCGGTTTCTTCAAGGAGTTCACGTTCGCCTGTGGCTTGCCAGTTTTCCCCTTTTTCAAACTTACCCGCCGGTAATTCAATAAAATCTTGATGAAGGGGATAACGATGTTGGCGAACCATGACAATGTCTCCATTCTCAAGTATGGGCAAAATCATTACAGCCCCTGGATGCAAGACATATTCCCTGTAAGTTTCTTTACCATTCGCTAATTTGACTTTATCTTTCCTTAGATTTAGGAATTGGCCTTTCCAGAGATCTTGGCTATCTAGGGTTTCTTCGCTTAAATGAGATGAAATCATTTTTAATATCCTGATAGTTTGGGTTGGTTTGTAGTTCGGTTCTTTCAGGTAACTTGATGATTTCAGCTATACAGATCCTCCTTTTCCTGCTGATGGAGGAGGGAGGAATTGTACGATGTGCAGTTATGCCGGTATTCTTGATAAGAGTTACTGTTCCATTGAAGAATGGGTGATTTGGTTGGTAATATTTTCAAGAAAGCAGGCAATACTTTCATGGTGTTCTTCACGAGCAAATTCTGCTATTTTTTCCCAGGAGTCATTTCGGTCGATGGATTGAGCAGTTAATGATTTTGGTTCAAGTTGTTGCCGGAACTTGTGGATTGTTAGTTCTGTTTTCATGAACAGTGATTGCATTGATACCTCCTGTTCGATGCGTAGTGATTAAATGCCTAGTCCCAGAGAAAGGACGGGCGGTAGGTTGCACTTTTAAAATAAGCAAAACCGTATAATGTAAAGCGAAGCTCAAGGCAGGTATTTAGAGCATTCAATAAACTCTGTTCCATGGAACAATTGTACGCTTTTTTGTTCTGGAATTAAAGGGTGTTGTTAAAAGTTAGCTGTCGTAATCTGGATATAATTAGTTGAAGGAAAAGCTAAATTAGTTTTAAATAAACAATCATGTTCGAGGGGGGGTGACACCAGTCTGGCCCTGATATTTTCCACCTCGATCCTTGTATGAGATATCACAAACCTCATCCGATTCGAAAAAAAGTACCTGGGCAATGCCTTCATGGGCGTAAATTTTTGCAGGTAGCGGGGTCGTGTTTGAAAATTCTAGCGTAACATAGCCTTCCCATTCCGGTTCAAAAGGGGTGACATTGACAATAATCCCGCATCGAGCATATGTCGATTTTCCTAAGCAGATGGTTAGAATATTTCTTGGTATACGAAAATACTCGATGGTTCGGGCCAAAGCGAAACTATTGGGGGGGATGATGCAATACCCCTTTCCTGAGATGTCGATAAAATTATTTGGGTCAAAATCCTTGGGGTCGACTATTGTTGTGTTGATATTGGTGAATAGCTTGAATTCGTCCGCACAGCGAATGTCATACCCGTAGCTGGATGTGCCATAAGAGATAATTTTATGCCCGTTTGTTTCTTTGACTTGATTTGGTTCGAATGGTTCGATCATGCCCTTTTCAATAGCCATCTTTCGAATCCACTTATCACTTTTGATGCTCATGTTTTTAGTTTCCAATTTTATTGAGGGCATTTTAACCCACTTAAGGGCGGTTGCACTACCTTCTAATCAGTAATGAAAGTTTTGGACAGATGAAGACTGCTTATATATTTTTCTCGCGACAATTTTACGCGCATATTTTATAATTCGCGTTTTTGATTGTGATGTAGTGCTGCAAGGGAAAAGGGTCAGTGAACATGAACTGGTTTTTAACCAGAATTTGTGTAAATAAGGAGGTCATCATGATAATCCCCAGGAGATTAGGCTGAACACCCACTTAATGATAGTGAGGTATTTGTTATATTTTTACTCCTAAACATTCTGGAAATTTTTACCGGAGAATTTCATGATTGATTCCTTTTCTGAAATCTATGACACTCACCCAGAAGTGAGTCTTGATTTCAAATTTGTTCAAGAGGCTGTAAGAAATGGAACAACAACCCCTTTTCTTTTGATTGATTTAGATTTGGTCAGAATTAAGGCGAGACGGTTTAAGGCAGCAATGCCACGGGTTCAGCCCCATTATGCTTTTAAAGCTAACCCCCACCCGGAAATTGCCAAGGTGCTTATTGAAGAGGGAGTCGGGTTTGAGGTTGCATCAATAGCCGAATTAGATGCTTTATTGGAATTAAATGTCCCGGCCCCGGAAATATTTTATAGTAACCCAATAAAGTCAAGACAGTATTTGCAATATGCCGCAGCTAAGGGAGTGCAGTGGTATGTGCTTGATAGTGTCGATGAATTGCGGAAGATTTATAGTGTGAAGCCTGATGCGAGCTTATATTTGAGAGTTGATACACAAAATCTGGGCTCGGATTGGCCGTTATCAGGAAAGTTTGGTGCCACATTGACTGAATGCAAAGAGATTATCCAGGAAGCGGCACATTTGAAGGCAGATTTGGCTGGTGTGACATTTCATGTGGGCTCACAATGCCGGAATGTGGAAAATTGGCATGTTGGAATAGATAATGCCAAAATGGTTTTTGATTTGATGGCTGAGTCAGGATTGGAGGTCCGGTTGCTTAATATCGGAGGTGGATATCCAGTCCGGCATGTTAAACCTATTCCCTCAATTGAGAAAATTGGAGAATCGGTCAATGATGCAATTGCTGATTTGCCTTCCTCGATTCGAATTATGGCTGAACCAGGACGCTATATGGTATCAGACTCGGCCTATTTAATCAGTCGTGTTGTAGGGACTGCGGTTCGTGCTGGAACGAAGTGGGTATATCTAGATTCTGGAGTATTTCAGGGATTAATGGAGACTCATGAAGGATTTCAGTATGAAGTATATACCGATCATGATGGTCAGGATGAAATCCCCTGTACCGTTGCTGGTCCGACTTGTGATTCGATGGATATTATGATGCGGGACGAAATGTTGCCGGCTGATTTAAAAGAAGGCGATTATGTTTATATTCCTAATGCTGGTGCCTATACAACAGCTTACGCGAGTAATTTCAACGGATTTTCCTTGCCACAAGTTTATATCTTAAATAAATAAGTAAAGAGCAGAAGGGGTTACTCACGTTCGTATATGATGAAGTCAAAATCAAGAGGGTGTCTTGAATCTTTAGGGTGGTGATGACGTTTGATTTCACGCCATATTTTGTGATTGATTATCGGGAAATATGTATCTCCCTGGATGATGGTGTTTATTTGTGTCAAATAAATACGATGCGCAAGATGCAGAGATTGTTTAAACAAGTCTCCACCCCCAACCAGGAAGATTTCATTGTCTTGCTTGCTTAACTCCAAGCTTTCTTCTAGAGAGTTTGCGCGAATGCAACCTGATGCATGCCAGGCAGGGTTGCGCGTGACTACAATTGTTTTTCGCCCCGGAAGTACCCGTCCAATCGCATCAAAGGTTTTTCGTCCCATAATCATATGATGTCCTAATGTGATTCGTTTGAAATAATCAAGGTCATCGGGTAGATGCCATGGCATCTGATTGTTGATTCCCATAACACGATTTTTGGCTATTGCAACGATAAGTGAAAGAGGCAGCATTGAACGTTCCATTATTCAAATCGAAAAATATATCATGCCAGATAGAAGCCAAGTAGAATATATAGAAAACCGTCTAATCTGAAGTTCTTTTATTTTTGATTAATTATGCTGACCTGGCTTGAAGAGGAACGAGACTTCCCGCCGCTAGAGCAGGCGCTTGATGAGCCTAATGGTTTGATTGCGATTGGCGGAGATTTGTCCGTCGATCGTCTTCTTTCGGCTTATTCTCGGGGGATCTTCCCCTGGTTTATGGCTAATCAACCTATTCTATGGTGGAGCCCAAATCCCCGTATGGTTCTTCTACCCCAAGAAATTCGAATTACTCGTTCTCTGGCTAAAACCCTCAGACATCTCCCGTACCAGATTTTTTTGGATAAGGATTTTGAAAAAGTGATTTGTGCATGTGCTCAGCCCAGGAAAAATCAGGATGGGGAAAGCTGGATTACCCCGGATATGATCGATGCCTATATTGCTTTATTTAGGCAAGGATATGCTCATTCTGTTGAAGTCTGGCTAGATGGAGTGCTAGTAGGCGGGCTTTATGGAGTTGCTTTGGGCACCATGTTTTTTGGGGAGTCGATGTTCTCAAGTATTCGGGATGCTTCAAAAATTGCTTTGGTTGCATTAGCCCGCCAACTCGATCAATGGGGTTATAAATTAATTGATTGTCAGGTGCCTTCACACCATTTATCCTCAATGGGAGCAAAGCTTATCTCTAGGCGGGAATTTGCAAACCAAGTTGCACAGTTGGTAAAATTGCCAGGTAAAACTGGATATTGGGGTAATTATGGCTAATCTTCTTAATGAAGTACCGCGAAACCTTCAGTTTTATATTACCACCCCCTATCCTTGTAGCTATCTTACGGAAAAACAGGCCCGTTCTCAGGTTGCAACCCCCAGCCATCTTATCTCTTCAGATGTATATAGTAATTTAGTTCAGCTGGGTTTTCGAAGAAGCGGGATTTATATCTATCGGCCGCAATGCGATCGATGTCATGCCTGTGTTCCAGTGCGTATTGTTGTAGATGCTTTAAAACTATCGCGTTCTCAGCGACGCACATTGCGCAGGAATAATCATTTGCGGGCTTATATGCGTGAACTGGATTTTCAGGAAGAACATTATGATTTATACCGCCGTTATCAGGTTGCCCGTCATCCGGGAGGCGGGATGGACCAGGACAATGTCGAGCAATATTGTCAGTTTCTTCTCCAAAGTGGTATTGATACGAAGCTGGTTGAATTTTGTGACGCAACGGCTGTTAGAATAGTTAGTATTATTGATGAAATTGAAGATGGTTTATCTTCTGTTTATACCTTTTATGATCCGGACCCACTTTTAGCAAGCGCAAGTTATGGCACGTATAACATTCTTTGGCAAGCCCAGCTTTGTCAGGAGTTGGGACTTTCATATCTGTATTTGGGTTATTGGATTCACGAAAGTAGTAAAATGAATTACAAAATTAATTTCCAGCCACTTGAAGGTTTTATCAATGGAAGCTGGCAACCGCTTACTCCGGATATGATCCAAAAGTTGGATTTTTCCGGTGTCTAATCCCTTTATTGTTCCTTGGCTTTGTCCCGTAATGCCCATTCTCGGAATTAACCTGCGGGAGCCAAGAATATAAAATACTGTTACAATCCTGCAGACAGAATGTGTCTATCTGCCGGTTTGATTTATTGTTGAGATTGGCCAAGTAAATGTCTACGAAAACAGTTTTTCTTGATTTTGAGCAACCCATCGCAAGATTGATGGATAAGATAGAGGAGCTTGGACATGTCCAGGAAGGTTCCTCTGAAATGGATATTGCAGAGGAAATAGAACGGCTGCAAATAAAAAGGGTTGGCCTGACCCAGCAAATATATAACAAGCTTACTGCTTGGCAGATTTCCCAGGTTGCCCGCCATCCACAGCGGCCGAATACGCTGGAGTATATCCAGTATTTATTAACAGGTTTTGAAGAATTGCATGGGGATAGGGCTTATGCTGATGATCCTGCAATGATTGGCGGGATTGGATGGTTTGATGGTCAAGCAGTAATGGTTATTGGCCATCAGAAAGGGCGCGACACGAAGGAGAAAATTTACCGGAATTTTGGTATGCCCAGGCCAGAAGGCTATCGGAAAGCCCTTCGATTGATGCGTCTTGCAGAAAAGTTCAGGCTGCCTATTTTGACTTTTATAGATACTCCAGGTGCTTATCCTGGTATAGGAGCAGAAGAACGGGGGCAGTCTGAAGCAATTGCACGTAATCTCTTTGACATGTCAGAGTTGAAAGTACCTATTATTTGTACTGTTATTGGTGAAGGTGGCTCTGGAGGTGCATTGGCAATTGGTGTGGGTGATGCAACCTTGATGCTTCAGCATGCCATCTATTCGGTTATTTCTCCCGAAGGGTGTGCTTCTATTCTTTGGAAAAGCGCTGAAAAGGCAGAGCAGGCAGCTGATTCTCTTGGAATTACGGCTTCAAGATTAAAATCTTTGGGTTTGATTGATGATATTGTTCCTGAGCCTTTGGGAGGGGCCCATCGAGAACCAGGGTTAATGATGCAGAACCTAAAAGCAGCTTTGTTGACCCATTTAACATTGATTCAGGCAAAACCGATTGAGGAATTGCTGGATATGCGTCATAGACGCTTGATGAGTTATGGTGGTTTTAAGGAAATTGAACAAAAATAATCTTGAGTTCAGAATCAATACTGTTCTGGCCCGTTATGTTCGGCCAGGGCAGAAGATATGTGTTGCCTTATCAGGTGGGATGGATTCAGTGGCATTGCTTCATATCCTTGATAAGTTTCGTAATGCAATGGATATTGATTTAAGTGCGGTGCATATTAATCATCAGTTAAGTTTGAACTCTTCTGAATGGGAAGATTTTTGTCGTCATCTATGTGATGAAAAAAATGTTGCCCTGACCATTGCCCAAGTTACCATTAGCCCTGATGGAATGGGTATTGAAGCCTCAGCACGTCGGGCCAGATATGATGTTTTTCGACATCTGGATGCTCATTTTATTGCCTTGGGCCATCATTTGGATGATCAGGCTGAAACCCTTTTACTACAGTTATTGCGGGGGGCTGGAGTATCAGGTCTTTCAGCTATGCCTACTTTGCGTCAAATTCCGGGAGAACCAGGACTATTACGACCATTTTTGGACGAACCCAGGGAGATTATTCGGCATTACGCAGAAGAGTCAAGCCTGAAATGGGTGCATGATGAGAGTAATGATAATATAGGTTTTGATCGAAATTATTTACGCCATAAGGTTCTACCAGTCATAGGGTCGCGATTTAGTGCTTACAGGGAAACCTTTTCCCGGGCTAGCCGGCATCTTTCTGAATCACGTGTTTTGCTAGAAGATTTGGCTAAGATTGATGCTCAGGAAGCTATTGTTGATGGGCAGCTTGATTTGGCCGTGCTAGCGTTAATGCGGCGGGCCCGCCAGAAAAACCTTTTACGTTATTTCTTAAATTTGCATTCATTTGGAGCACCTTCTGCTGCGAATCTTGATGATATGCTTGATCAATTGCTCAATGCCCGTTCGGATTCGCAGGTCCTGATTCAGCTGTCAGTAGGACAGATCCGCTGTCATAAGGGTTTTGCTCATGTGATTCGGGATACGGTAAAACCAGCCGGTTGGGAAATCCTCTGGTCTGGAGAGCCTGAACTGGTGTTACATCCAATTGATAGCTTGTTGGTTGTAAAAAAAACGATTGGCTTGGGGGTTAGTCGAAAAAAACTTTTATCAGGGGTCGTTCAGATTCGTTCCCGGCATGGTGGGGAGCGGCTTCAGCCAGATTGCCGTCGTCCTCATCGAACACTTAAGAATTTGCTGCAGGAGGCGGCCATGCCTTCATGGGAAAGATCTCTTTTACCACTTATTTATTGTGATGATATTTTGGTTATGGTTCCTGGCATTGGTATTAACTGTGATTTTCAGGCGAAACCAGAAGAAGAGGGCATTGTATTTGAAATTGTACGAAAGAATACAGTTTAGCCAGGATATTCCCTGATAATTTCTTGAGCTGCTTGATAAATTTCTCTATAAAGTTTAATTAAATGGTGCTTGACGGAAAGATAATTTTTTGGTTTAGAATGATGTGAAATTGGTTGGGCATACCGATTGTTGCCAGCATATTAGGACCCATACGTTGGAAAATCCTCATAAGCTCTTCTTCGAGCTGGGTTCGAAAATAATTGAAATGTTCCGGGTTAAACCGTCGTTCCTTTAGCAGTCGGCCAGAAAAATCTGTTTCAGACAAACCTACAAGGAAACGGAGAAATTTCTTTCTAAAAGGTTGAACTTCCATTGGTGAGGCTGCGGGAAGAAGCATTTTTGGGTAACCTTGTTTTAGACTTGCACTGAGATTGCGGCGTAATTTCAAAGCTGTTGCTGGATAATCAGAATGAATGTCTTTCTTGTTGTAGAACGCACCAGCAAGTATGACCTTAGACCCTTGCCCTAGAAATTCAGCGATGATGTTCTGGCTCTGAAGCATTAGATCAGGCCCAACTGGTTTACCTAATACATAAGTGCCTTCAGGAGCATCAATTAGGATATTGACAGGGATAGCGAATAGCTCGCGTAATTTGGGTAATGGATCAAGTAGTTCCTGCCCAATCTCGGTTTCAGTCAGGTCTTGTACAACTTCGTTAAGCATTGAAAATGTTTTGTCTGGGAAGGTATGTAATACTGAACGGATTAATTCAAAATCACCTGATTCAATGCTAGTTCTTAATTGTAGTACAAGAGCGTTGTATAGGGGATCACGTTCATAGCTGATGCAACCCGATTTCTCCCATTCTTGGCATAAATTTAGTAGTCTGACGAAAATTGGGTCGTTATGCATTAAAATAATTCACGTGTTTCAAGAAAGCTGATCGAACTAAATCGTTCTTGAGCCAAGTTCAGGTTGATTCTGTTAGGAGCAAGATAAACTAAATCACCAGCACCATCTTTTGCGATATTTAAGGTATGTCGATTACATATTTCTTTTAGTTCCATTTCGGATCCCCTTAACCATCTGGCGGTTGAAATATCGACGTTTTCAAAACGAACATCTACCCCATATTCATGTTCAAGGCGGTGGGCAACGACGTCAAATTGTAACATGCCAACAGCGCCTAGAATGAGATCGTTTGATGAGACAGGTCTAAAGAGTTGTGTTGCACCTTCTTCAGCCAGTTCATGTAAACCTTTATGTAACTGTTTTATCTTTAATGGGTTTTTAATTTGGGCCCGCCTGAATATTTCTGGAGCAAAACATGGAATCCCGGTAAATTTTAATGGCTCATTTTCGGTAAAAGTATCTCCTAAACGGATTGTTCCATGGTTAGGGATTCCAATGATGTCTCCAGCATAAGCTTCATTGGCAGTATTTCGATCCTGTGCCATGAATGTTATGGCGGCATTGATCATAACTTGTTTGCTTGTTCGGGCATGGTATATTTTCATTCCGCGCTCAAATCGACCAGAACAAACTCTCAGAAATGCAATGCGATCACGGTGCTTTGGATCCATGTTGGCCTGTATCTTAAATACAAAACCGGAAAATCGTTCCTCATTTGGTTGTACAGAACGTGATTCTGTAGCCCTGGGTAGGGGGGGAGGGGAAATTTCAACAATGGAATCCAGAAGATCCTGCACTCCGAAGTTATTCATGGCAGATCCAAAGAACACTGGAGTTTGATGTCCGGAAAGATAGTGGTTCAAATTAAATGAATCTGAGGCACCTCGAACGAGCTCGATTTCATCTCGAAGCTCCTGGGCTCTGCTTCCACCAAGAAGTTCATCCAGTCTGGGATGGTTAATGCCTGTAATAACTTCATTGATTCCTTTTTCAGCGAGCGGATCGAATATGTCGATTGTGTCACGAATGAGATTGTAAGTTCCCCGAAATTGTTTTCCCATGCCAATGGGCCATGTAATTGGAGTTGTTCTTATTTTTAAGATGGATTCAATTTCATCCAGCAATTCAATGGGATTACGTCCTTCGCGATCAAGTTTGTTGATAAAAGTTAAAATGGGCGTGTTACGTAACCTGCATACATTGAGAAGCTTGATGGTCTGGCTCTCAACGCCATTGACCGAGTCAATAATCATTAAGGCAGAATCGACTGCTGTTAATGTTCGGTAAGTATCTTCAGAAAAGTCTTCATGGCCTGGAGTATCAAGCAGGTTAATCATGCAGTCACGGTATGGAAACTGCATTACACTTGATGTAACTGAAATCCCCCGTTGTTTTTCAAGTTCCATCCAGTCAGATATAGCATGGCGTGAAGCTTTTCTGGCGCGTATAGCGCCAGCCATATGTATTGCTTTGCCAAACCAGAGCAGTTTTTCAGTTATGGTTGTTTTGCCGGCATCGGGGTGAGAAATAATGGCAAATGTACGACGACGTTGGATTTCTTCAGCTAGTTTGGACACGGAGATAATTAGGCTTTCGGTAGGTTAGCTTATGCAAGGTGATATGGGAATTGCGAGGTAAGAGTTAATAAAATCAACCTTATCTTTATGAGTTTAGAATTATACTAATTTTAAACCTAATTGGTAAGTAAATGCACAAATTTAAGTGTCCTAAACAAGCAGATTCAGTGGTTTGTTTATGTTTCAAAACCAATCTGGACAGTGTATATTTAAAGAATTTGTAAATAAGCATGTTATATTAATTGGAGAGTTTCACATGGCAGTTGAACGTACCTTATCAATCATTAAACCGGATGCTGTTGCTGATAATGTTATTGGACAGATTTATTCAAGATTTGAACGAAGTGGCTTAAGAATTGTTGCGGCACGAATGATGAGATTGTCACGCGAGCAGGCTGAAGGATTTTATGCGGTACATCGCGAGCGTCCCTTTTTTAATGATCTGGTTGAATTTATGATTTCTGGGCCAGTTATGATTCAGGTGCTTGAGGGTGAAAATGCAATTTTAAAAAATAGGGATTTGATGGGCGCAACTGATCCTAAAAAGGCAGAACAAGGAACAATTAGGGCTGACTTTGCTAAGAGTATTGATGCAAATGCCGTTCATGGGTCTGATGCGCCGCAAACAGCCATTAATGAAATAGCCTACTTTTTTCCGGCCTTGGAGATTCTCTCACGCTGATGCCGCCGAATTTACTTGATTTTGATTCTGTTAGCCTAACGAAATTTTTCGCCACTTTGGGTGAAAAGCCGTTTCGTGCTCACCAATTGATGCAATGGATGTATCGAAAGGGAGTGGTAGATTTCTCTGAAATGAAGGATCTGTCCAGTTCATTAAGAACCAAATTGGCCGAGCAGGCTGTGATTGAGTTACCCAAAATCAGGGAAGAATATTCTTCAGGAGACGGTACAAAAAAATGGCTGTTTGACGTGGGGCATGCCAATGCCATTGAGACAGTATTTATACCAGAACAAAATAGGGGAACGTTGTGTGTTTCAAGCCAGGTTGGATGTGCGCTTGAATGCACTTTTTGTTCGACAGGGCGCCAGGGATTCAACCGGAATTTAAGCACTGCTGAAATTATTGGTCAGTTATGGTGGGCAAATAAGGCACTAGGCCGGGATCCAAAAGGTGAACGTGTTATCAGCAATGTAGTGATGATGGGTATGGGGGAGCCTCTTGCTAATTTTGATGCTGTTGTTTCAGCTATGAAAATTATGCTTGATGATCATGGGTATGGATTATCCCGTCGCCGGGTTACTTTGTCGACATCAGGACTGGTACCTGCTATGGATAGGCTTCGGGAGCAACTGCCAGTTTCATTGGCTGTATCATTGCATGCGCCGAATGATGCCCTGCGGGATTTATTGGTTCCAATTAATAAAAAATACCCCCTTTCTGAACTTATGTCTGCATGTACCCGTTATCTTGATACAGCACCACGTGATTTCATTACATTTGAATATGTGATGCTTGCAGGTGTTAATGATAGTGAAATGAATGCCAGGGAATTGGTAAAGCTCCTGAGTCAGCTTCCCTGTAAGCTTAATCTTATTCCTTTTAACCCATTCCCTATGTCTGGTTATGTCCGTTCTTCTTCAGAATCAATCAGGCGTTTTGCGATTATAGTCCGGGAGGCTGGAATTGTTGTGACAATACGTCGTACACGTGGGAGTGATATTGATGCAGCTTGTGGGCAGCTGGCTGGTGAAGTTAGTGATCGTACGAGACGTTTAGATAAACGAGCTTCAAGGATTCATTTTTTATGAGGAACTGGTTGATATCCATTGTATTGTTAATCTTGTCAGGGTGTGTAACAAGTGGAACAAACCAGTTGCAGGCCCAGGAAAAAGGGCCTGCTTATCGAGCAAAGTTGCATACTGAATTAGGTGCGACCTATTATAGCAGGGGGCAGTATATCGTTGCCCTTAAAGAACTTAAAACTGCTCTTTCTGATGATTCAAGCTACGCTCCGGCATATGAAGTTCTTGGATTGGTTTATTTTCATTTTAAAGAAAATGAGAAGGCGCGCCAGAGTTTTATTAAAGCCTTATCCATTACTCCGAACAATCCTGGCCTGTTAAATAATTATGGATGGTTTGTGTGCCATACAGGTAGCCCGGCTAAAGCCATGCCATATTTTCGTCGTGCATGGGATAACCCTTTGTATGCTACACCTGAAAAAGCTTTTGATAATGCGGCATTTTGTTCCTTAAAGCAAGGAAAAACAAGGATTGCACTGGGTTATTTTGAACAGGCTCTTCATGTTCAACCACAGGATGTTCTGGCTACCTATCAACTTGCTTTACTTTATTTTAATGAGGCTGATTATAAGAATTCTCAGATATTTTTGAACAGGTTATTTAGACTGGCCGGTAATACGCCACAAGGATTATTGCTTCAAGTTCGTCTTGCTCATCGCAAGCATGAGCTAGATGAACAGAAACGGTTTGCACTAAAACTTATCCATAAATTTCCTGACTCCCCACAAGCTCAGGTTGTTCAACAAAAATACGGGATAAATTAAGCGTTCATCTTATAGATCAGTATCTTTTATGTGATAACTTATAAAGGAGGGGCTTTTAAGCTGTTCTTGAGACAACTTAATGATGCCGAAAAAGGTTTATGACAGAAGAAATTGAACAAGACAGTGTTAGTGTCGGATATAGGTTACGCATTGAAAGGGAAAGACAAGCGCTATCGCGAGATGAAGTGGCCGCGAAACTTCATCTTTCTGTAAGCCAGGTTGAAGCGATTGAGGAAGATGACTATTCAGGTTTGCCTGCATTAACTTTTGTTCGTGGTTTTGTGCGAAATTATGCCAAATTACTCCATCTTGACTCTGAGAATCTTTTAGCATTAATGCCTCAATCGCCTTGGACTCAGCAGGGGCGTATTTCTGTGCCTGGTGAGCGGATTTTCTTTCGGGATAATACCCCCTTTCCTTCTACCCGGCGTCGTAATTGGCATGAGCGGATATTACAATTGCTTTTGCTTATTGCTTTTGTAGTTGTTTTTATACTTATTTTTTTTCATTCTGAGGTAGTCAAGTTATTAACTCAGGGAGCTCATCCGGTGCCACTTGGAGAGAAAAAAATTAAAGTTGTTCGGCCAGTTATGAGTCAAGTAGAAAAAACCCCGGTTACAGTGCATCCGTCTAAATTGACTGGCGTGGCATCTGGTTCCAGAAGTATTATGCAGGGCGGAATGGCTACTACGGCTAGTTCAGCAGCATCTCCTGTAAAATCCATTGTATCGCCATTATCATCTGGGTCTAAATCCAATCAAGATAACCAGTTGTCTTCTTCCAATGTGGTTAATCAGGAAATGGGGGCGGGCCCAATCAAATTAATATTTAACAATGCATCTTGGGTGCAGGTAACCGATTCGACCGGAAAATCATTGGTATCAGGATTGAATCCTCCTCATACTCAGTTAGTGGTTCAGGGTGTGCCACCATATCATGTTGTGATTGGTAATGCGCCTGGAGTTGAACTGGTTTATAATGGCAAGCCAGTTGATCTGGGTCCCTACACTCACTCCAAAACTGCCCGGTTGAATCTGGAGTAATCATGTTTCAAGTCGAAATTCCAAGACGAAAAAGTCGCCAGATAAGTGTTGGCAAGGTTCTGATTGGTGGTGACGCGCCTATTTCGGTTCAAACTATGACGAATACAGAAACTTGTGATGTAGAGGCGACCTTGGCACAAATCGAACGCTGTGCCCGAGCGGGTGCGGATATCGTACGGGTATCCATACCTAGCATGGAAGCGGCCGAAGCATTTGGTAAAATCAGGGCGCGTACTACAGTTCCTCTTGTTACAGATATTCATTTTGATTATAAGATAGCTCTGCGTGTGGCTGAATTAGGCGCTGATTGTTTGAGAATCAACCCGGGAAATATTGGCCGGGAGGATAGGGTTAAGGCGGTTGTTTCAGCAGCCAGGGACCGTGGAATCCCTATTCGTATAGGAGTCAATGCAGGTTCACTTGAAAAAGATCTTCAAAAAAAATATGGTGAACCAACACCCCAGGCCCTGGTTGAATCTGCCTTGCGTCATGTTGATATTCTTGATCGGCTTAATTTCCAGGATTTTAAAGTAAGTTTGAAAGCTTCCGAGATTTTTATGACTGTTGAGGCGTATAAATTACTGGCTGCTCAAATCGAACAGCCCCTTCATTTGGGGATTACTGAAGCCGGAGGCTTCAGATCAGGGAGCGTTAAATCTGCAATTGGACTCGGAATGTTATTGTCTCAGGGAATTGGAGATACGATTCGTGTCTCTCTTGCAGCTGATCCAGTAGAAGAAGTAAAGGTGGGTTTTGATATTCTTAAAAGCCTGCACTTGAGAAACAAAGGAATTAATATTATTGCTTGCCCTTCATGTTCTAGGCAGGAATTTGACGTGATTGGCACGGTTAATGCGCTTGAAGAAAGACTTGAAGATGTAATGGAACATCTTGATGTTGCAGTAATAGGTTGTGTTGTAAATGGCCCCGGCGAAGCCCGTGAGGCTGATATTGGTATAGCTGGGGGGACCCCAAATTTGATGTACATTGAAGGAAAGCCAAGCCACAAGGTTTCTGCTGAAGCATTGGTCAATGAACTTGAAAAACAAATCAGAGATCGTATTGAGTGGCTTAAGTTACATCCTGATGTGACGCGGCGTACGATACCAATAAAAATTGCAGGATAATCCCATTTATAAGGATAAGGGAGTCGCTCTTAGGATTTTGATCCGGGCATCCCAGAGTTGACTATGAGTATTATTCAGGCTATCAGGGGAATGAATGACATTCTTCCTGAAGAGTCCATACGTTGGAATCATTTCGAAGCCCTTATTAAGGGCTGGCTTGATTCATACGGTTACCAGAACATTCGTACCCCATTGCTAGAAAAGACAGAACTGTTTGTTCGTAGTATTGGAGAAGTGACAGATATTGTTGAAAAGGAGATGTATTCATTTGTTGATTCTTTGAATCAAGACAGCCTTACGTTGCGCCCTGAAGGAACAGTCTCTTGTGTTCGAGCGGTTCTGGAGCATCATTTGTTGCGACAGTCATCACAGCGTCTATATTATATGGGGCCGATGTTTCGACATGAACGCCCTCAAAAAGGCCGTTATCGCCAATTCCATCAGGTTGGGGTTGAGTCTTTTGGTTATTCTGGCCCTGATATTGATGCTGAACATCTTTTGATGATTTCAAGGTTGTGGAGCTTGTTAGGACTGAAAAACATTCGTCTTGAAATTAATTCACTTGGGTCGGCCCAGGAACGAAGTGAATATCGAGGTAAACTGATTGCCTATTTTGAAGGCAAAATGAATCTTTTGGATGAAGATGCAAAAAGACGGTTATATTCAAATCCACTAAGAATATTGGATAGCAAGAATCCTCAGATGCAGGAGTTGGTTGAAAAAGCCCCCCAGCTTATAGATATATTGGGGAGTGAGTCACATCGGCATTTTCTTAGGTTGCGTGAAATGCTTGACAGTGCTGGAGTGAAGTATGAAGTTAATCCTAGGTTAGTTCGAGGGTTGGATTATTATAACTTGACTGTTTTTGAATGGGTGACAGATCAATTGGGCTCACAGGGTACAGTTTGTGCTGGTGGACGTTATGATGGCCTGCTGACTCAAATGGGGGCAGGCCAGGGTGCACCTGCTTGTGGTTTTGCATTGGGCGTAGAACGTATTTTAGCTTTATTGCCCGAGAATTTTGCGGCAAAACCTGTTCCCGATATCTATTTTGTGAACATTGGGGAAGCCGCTCAATTGCAAGCAATGGCTTTTGCTGAACAAGCTAGGGATGCAGGATTTAAAGTTGTTCTTCACACCGGTGGGGGGAACATGAAGGCACAGATGAAGAAGGCAAATGCTAGTGGTGCTCTTTTTTCTCTTATTTTGGGTGATGAAGAAATTGCACGGCAGGTTGTCGGTGTAAAGGCATTACGTGTTGAATCAGAACAACAGTTCTTGTCTATTGATCAAGCATTGTCATGGATGAGATCTTTCCCGCTGTATCGTGAAAGTATTTCCGGAGAGTAGTTATGTTGGATTTAGAAGAGCAAGAGCAGCTAGAAGAGCTGAAAATATGGTGGAACCGTTATCGTTATGCGGTTTTGGCTCTATTGTTCGTGATTATTGCTTCAGTTATTGGGATCCAGCTATGGAAAAAATATGAGGCAAACCAGTTAAATCAGGCTGCATCGCTGGATGTGGCAATGCATAATGCCTATCTTGAGAACAATATGGCTTTGGTTAAAGCTTATGGGGGGAAACTGATCCAGGCGTATGGGAATACCAGTTATGCAAGTCGGGCGGCCCTGCTGTTAGCTAAGGTCAATCATCAAGCAGGCGATGATAAAAGTGCACTGGCTCAAATCCACTGGGTTGTTACCCATGCAGATGATACTAATCTTGTTGCAATTGCACGATTACGTGAAGCCTCTATCTTGCTTGAACAAAAGCAATATCCAGCAGCACTAAAAAGTCTGGTGCATCATGAACCCAAGGCATTTTCTTTTCTTTATGATGATATGCGCGGTGATATTTATCATGCAATGGGCCAGGACAATCTGGCCCGCCAGGACTGGACCAAATCCCTTAACGAGATGAGCAAGACAAATGGTTACCGTCAACTTGTTCAGATGAAGCTTGATGCATTGGGGTAAATTGATGATTGGAAAATTTGCACGGCTTTTGGGGTGGTTCTTTTTTTCTCTTATGTTGTTGTCATTAGGTGGGTGTGCAATTTATCACTGGTTTTCACCTGTGGATACTGTGCCTCCCGCACCTTTAGTGAAATTTACTCCTACTCAGCAAATAAGACGGATATGGTCTGTGGATGTGGGTAAAAATCTGGATGCTCCAATGACACCTGTTGTCATGCCAGATGGTTCAGTTTATGCCGCATCGGATAAAGGGATTCTGATGCGTGTAAATAAAAATGGACAGGTTCAGTGGACTATTCATACCCATCATCTCCTGTCTGCTGGGGTTGGGGCAGATGCTCAGATGGAGGTGGTAGGAGGATATGATGGTACTGTTTTAGCTTATGATCCTCAAGGCAAGCTGCTTTGGCATGCCCAAGCTTCAACCCAGATTGTTGGCCCCCCTGCAATTGGCCGCGGTAAAGTGATTGTTAAATGTCTGAACGGTCACGTTGAGGCTTTTTCACAAAGCAATGGGCAACCTGTGTGGGACGTTGAGCAACAGCTTCCACCGCTCATTATCAAGAGCCATGCTGGACCGCTTATTGTTGGTAAAAGAGTTTTTGTAGGTTATCCCGGTGGGAAGCTTATAGGTTTTAACATTGAGAACGGTGATAAATTGCTTGATTTGAGTATTGCCGAGCCTAAAGGTTCGACTGATATTGAACGCGCGGTAGATGTAACGGCCTCACCGGTTATGATTCAGAATAATATCTGCGCTGTAGCTTATCAAGGACGTTTGGCCTGCTTTGAAAGAGATGGCGGTAATTTAGTATGGGAGCGTTCTGTTTCGAGCTCTGCTGGAATTGCTGTAGAGGGGCATGTATTGTTTGTAAGCGGCCAAAATGGTAGTGTGTATGCCTATGATTCTGCAACAGGAGCAAGTCTCTGGCGACAACCCGCCCTACGGAATCGTTCATTATCAAGCCCGTTAGCGTGGGGTAGTTTTGTTGTAGTTGGGGATTATCAAGGTTATGTGCATCTTCTGTCTAAAGTAGATGGATCTTTTGTGGCGCGTATTTCTACTGATGACACTCCGATTGTGGTTCGTCCACAACCAACTTCCCGTGGTTTCATTGTGCAAACGACTGGAGGAAGGCTGATTGAACTCACCCTCAAGTGATGTAAGTCGGGGATTAGATCCAGGATGAAACCTACAATTGTCATTGTTGGGAGACCTAATGTAGGCAAGTCTACCCTCTTTAATCGGCTAACCCGTAGCCGCGATGCTTTAGTCGCTGATTTTTCTGGGTTGACCCGAGATCGTCATTATGGCCATGGCAGGTTAGGTGAAAAACCCTATCTAGTTGTTGATACTGGAGGGTTTGAGCCTGTCGTGACTGAAGGTATTCTTCATGAGATGGCACGCCAGACTATGCAAGCTGTTACTGAGGCGGATGCTATCATTTTTCTGGTTGATGTTCGTTCCGGGTTGACACCACAGGACAGCTTGATTGCGGAACAGCTCAGGCGAACTGGATCTAGGATTTATTTGGTTGCTAATAAGGCTGAAGGGATGAACTTGGCCATTGCAGCTGCTGAATTTCATGCATTAGGGCTTGGCCCTCCTTCTGTGATATCTAGCGCTCATGGTGAAGGTGTGCCGGAATTAATGGATGAAATTCTAGATCCCTTTTCTGTTGCTCCAGACGAGCCGGCTTCTCAAAATCCCTGCGTTGCAATTATTGGCAGACCCAATGTAGGTAAATCCACTCTTGTGAATCAGTTGATCGGCGAAAACCGCGTTATAGCCTTTGATGAGCCGGGTACAACCCGCGATAGCATCTATATAGACTTTATTGATAAGGATCGCCGTTATACTTTGATAGATACGGCAGGGGTTCGTCGTCGTGGCAAAGTATTTGAGGCGGTTGAAAAGTTTTCTGTTATTAAAACCTTAAAGGCTATTGAGGATGCCAATGTAGTTGTGCTGGTGCTGGATGCACAGCAGGAAATTTCTGATCAGGATGCCCATCTTGCCGGATTTGTTCTCGAAGCAGGCCGAGGGCTGGTTGTTGCTGTTAATAAGTGGGATGGTTTGGAAGCATCCCGAAGGGAGTGGATTAAGCTTGAGCTTCCACGTAAGCTTAAGTTTTTGGATTTTGCCCGTTTTCATTACATTTCTGCCTTGCAGGGACAAGGTATGGGTAGTTTATTAAAATCAGTGGATGAGACTTATTCATCTGCATTTATTCGATTGCCTACCCCTAAATTGACGCGGTTGCTCATTGAGGCTGTCAGTCAACATCAACCCCCTAAGAATGGTCCCTTTCGCCCTAAGTTGCGTTATGCGCATCAAGGAGGACAGAATCCTCCTATTGTTATTGTTCATGGTTCCGGGGTTAGCCATGTTCCTGAGTCATATAGGCGTTATCTTGAGAATACTTTTCGTAGGTCGTTTAATGTTGTAGGAACACCATTGAAGGTCGAGTTTCACCAAGGACATAATCCATTTGCTGACCGTAAACCTGCGCCTTTGACCGAACGTGAAGAGAAGCGGGCACATCGCCGCCGGATGCATTTAAGAAAGACTTACGGGAAAAAACCAAAAAAGGATTAAGTCTTTTTGCCGTAAAAGTTGATTTGATGTGGAAATATAGGAGATGTCTTTTTTTATAAAAGAATTGGGCTGAACCTATTCGGAGTAAATATGGCAGATTCCATTTTATCAATGATTCATGATATTTCGCAGCTGCCTAATCGAAACCTACTAAGCGTTCAACAAATACGAGAACTTGAGAAGCAGGCTATATCAATACAACCTGGCTTGATGGAACAAGCAGGTGCTGCATCAGCCCATATAATTTCTAGGATGTTTGGGCAGCGTGAATCGATTCTGGTTATTGCCGGTCCTGGTAATAATGGGGGCGACGCTTTTGTCTGTGCCAGGCATCTTAAAGGGAAAGGTTACGCTGTTTATGTTTTGTTATATGGGCAAGTAGGAAAACTATCTGAAGAAGCCGGTTTGGCATATCATCTTTGGAATGCGTGTGGAGGAGAGATTCATGTTGAATGGCCTTCCTTTTCACCGACACTTATAGTGGATGGTTTGTTTGGCATTGGGTTGTCCCGTCCTTTAACAGCAGATACAACTGCTTTAATTGATAAGGTTAATCATTCAGGCTCAAAGGTGGTTAGCCTGGATATACCTTCCGGGCTTGATGCTGATTCGGGGATGGTCAAGGGCGTAGCTGTCCACGCTGATATAACTATAACATTTATAGCCCTTAAAATAGGGTGCTACCTGAATGAAGGCCCTGGTTACTCAGGAAAAATTGTTCTCGCAGAACTTCAGGCCCCTTTTATCCTGCCTATACCTAAAGCCTGTTTGTTGGACAGGGAAAACATGGTCTGGCCTTGCCCCCGTAATGCCAATAGTCATAAAGGGTTATTTGGCCAGGTTCGTGTTCTGGGGGGGGCGATGCGGGGAGCCGCATATTTGGTGGCATTAGCAGCTTTGCGTTCAGGCGCGGGGCGAGCGGTAATCGCCTGGGTGGATGATGCCAGTATAGATCATGATATATTTCACCCGGAGTTAATTTTTACTGAATGTTTGAATTTGCTATCTCAGGGTGGAGTTCTGGTGATTGGCCCAGGATATGGGAAGACATCATCGGCTATTCATTTATTATCTCAGGTTTTAGATAGCGATGCTGTTTTATTACTAGATGCAGATGCATTGACTTTGATTTCGGCTGATTCCCGTCTCCAGAATGCATTGCGAAGACGTCAGGCAAGGACGGTTTTGACCCCACACCCCTTAGAAGCTGCAAGATTGCTTGGATGTTCTACAGAGGCTGTTTTGGCTGATCGGGTTACTAGTGCGAAAAAAATTGCAGTTAACTATGGTCACCCAGTTGTGGTTAAAGGAGCTGGAAGTGTAATAGCTGTTCCATCTGGTCAGGTTTGGGTCAGCCCATGGGCGATCCCTTTGTTGTCCATACCAGGATCGGGTGATGTATTAGCAGGTTTGATTGCTTCATTTGTTGCCCAGAAGCTAGATGTGGAAGATGCCTTAAAACTGGGAGTTTGGGTACATGGCCAATCGGGGGGGGAGTTGCAACAGAATGCCGGCGGGGCTATCGGTGCATTAGCTAGTGAGTTGACAGAAGCTATCCGGCACATTCTTAATAGGCATGAGCGAGCTGGATAGCTACATTTTTGTAGTGGGTATCTTGAACAAAAAATATGAATCCTTTTATGTTTTTTAGCCGGTGTTTTAATATGAAAATCTTAGTATGATTTTTTATCACTGTTGGCTTTTTTCTTTATGATTGGCTAACCACGACAAATTGTAAAATCTGTTAGAATATTGTGACCAGAATTAATGAAAATGGAGAGAGGTAGATTGTTTGGTCTGAATTAAAGGGGGCAGGCGCTCAAATAGTGATGATTAAAGCCGGTATGGCTAGTCTGAAATTTATCTGAAGTCAAAATATATTATTGTTATAATTGATAATAACAGTTACAAGAATAACAGGAGTTGTTATGAGCGCAAAAGGACAGTTGCTGCAGGATCCCTTCCTTAATACCTTACGTAAGGAGCACGTTCCTGTATCTATTTATTTGGTTAATGGGATTAAGTTGCAGGGCCATATTGATGCTTTTGATCAGTATGTTGTAATGCTTAAGAATTCAGTTACGCAAATGGTATATAAACACGCGATATCAACAATAGTACCTACGCGTTCGGTTAATTATAATGTAACCGAACATGGAGATTAAGTTCCATTTACATTTATTAGATGCTGTGGTTATTAAGATTGTGGAGTTTGGATGATTGAACGGCCCACGGCCGGTGGTGAGCGAGCAATTTTGGCAAGTTTCGATACTGGAGAACCCGATTGGTTTGAAAGTAATGAAGAGTTTAATTTGTTGGCCAAAAGTGCTGGTGTAACATTGTTACAGTCGTTTAACGGTTCTTTGCGACGACTTTATCCTGCCACTTTTATAGGTGCTGGCAAGGTAGTTGAGATAGCAGAAGCCTGTACATATCATAAAGCTAGTGTTGTTATATTTAACCATTCTTTAACTCCTGCACAAGAACGTAATCTTGAACAGCTTATCCATTGTCGTGTTATTGATCGCGTAAGCTTGATATTGGATATCTTTGCCCATCGCGCGAAATCTCATGAAGGTAAATTACAGGTTGAATTGGCTCAGCTTCAGTATTTGAGCACGCGCCTAGTGAGAGGGTGGACCCATCTTGAGCGGCAAAAGGGTGGTATTGGTTTGCGTGGGCCTGGTGAAACCCAACTGGAAACTGATCGTAGATTATTAGGATTAAGGGTTAAGTCGCTAAAGGTTCAGATTGAGCGGGTCAAACGTCAGCGCCATACACAAAGGCTTGGGAGAAGGCGAAGTGGTGCGTTTGTTGTATCGCTTGTTGGTTACACAAATGCTGGAAAATCAACCCTGTTTAACGCGCTTACAAAGGAAAGCAGCTATACTGCTGACCAACTGTTTGCCACATTGGATACCACTTCCCGGCGTCTTTACTTACCTCAGGGGGGATATTCAATCCTGTCAGATACTGTTGGATTTATCCGCTCTTTACCTCACAGTTTGATTGCTGCATTTCGTGCGACTTTGGAAGAGTCAGTTGAAGCGGATCTACTTTTACATGTAATAGATGTATCTCATCCTAATTGGCAAGAGCAGGCTAAGGCTGTGGATGAGGTTTTGGAAGAGATTGGCGCACATCATGCAGATAGAATCCTTGTTATGAACAAGATAGATGAGACCGGGGTGGTGCCTCATCTGCTCAGAGATGAATATGGTAAGATAAACCGTATTTTTGTTAGCGCAAGAAAACGGGATGGATTGCATCTGGTGCGGCAAGCCTTGAGTGAAAGATGTCCGGCCTTTAATGAGAATAATACATCCGGCTTTTCCTGTTGAACCAGATGGGCCGGAGAAAATTTTGAATGAAGAATATGGATGGATAATGGCAAGGAATAAACCTGATTGGAATAAAAAACCTATCAAGACCCGATTTGATTTACGGAAGATTCTGCGGGGTTTCTATCAACGTTTTTCCGGGTTATTTCATCAATTGCCTGAATATCAGGCAAAACCTTATGTAGGTGTAATCTTGTTTTTGTGCGGGGTATTGTTGGTTTGGTTAGTGAGTGGTTTTTATTTTGTTGCTGGTTCAGATCATGGTGTAGTTATGAAGATGGGCCGTTTTGTTGGGATAACACAACCGGGCCCTCACTGGAATTATCCCCGACCGTTTGGATTGGTGTATAAAGTCAATATCAGGAAAAAGCATACTGTTGATATTGGTGGTAGTCATTTGATGCCTACAGCAGATGGCCAATTGATTGATGCAGATTTTTTGGTCAATTATGTCGTTAAGAATCCCGTCTCATGGATTTTTAATATTCATGATCCGCAAGTTGTAATTCATCAGATTTCTGAGGAGAAAATTAGACAAAGCATTGCGAAAATGACGGTAAGCAGTCTTTCTAATGGTCACGCTCAAGTCTTATCTACTATAAAATCTTCCTTGCAGTTGGCTGTCGATGCAGATCATACAGGGATTGAAATAACCCGGGTTACTGAGAATCGGGTTGCTCCTCCAGCTAAGATTGCTTCGGCTTATGCTGATATAAATCAGGCCACTCGGGATTCGGCATCCGAAATTAGCAAATCGCAGAAAAAGATTAGTTCTGAGCTTGCCAAGGTTAAACTTGAGGCATTACAAGTAGTTTCAAAAGCCAGATTAAACCAGGATCAGACAATAAACGATGCTAAATCTCAAGCGGATCAGTTTAATCAAATGCTGGGTATATATGAAAAACATCCAGCATTAACGAGGGAAAAATTGTATCTGGATGCTATGAAAACCATTATTGGCAGTGCAGACAAGGTCATTATCCGAACCGGGCACCACCATGAGAATTTTTGTTTTATTCGCCACGACGGCCCTATAGCAGGTCGAGCCAAGAAAAATCTTTCCATCTTGGGCAAATCTGGCCCTTCAGATGAACTACATAAGGCTAAAAATTCAGGCTTGATAGAAGACCATGTTACTGTCTTGCAGAATGAACTTCGAAGCCGAAATCGTCCGGAGCGGCCATGAAACAGGTATATTTTTGGATTTCAGGCGTAGTTTTGGTGATTCTGATTTCTTCATTTTCTATATTTGGTGTTGATTCGAAACAGGCCGCAGAGGTTTTAAGATCAGGAAAAACTATAGCAATGGTCACCCTTCCTGGTATTTATTTTCATATTCCTTTTTTAGAAAATGTAAAAAAAATTGATCTTCGTGAGCAAATCACCAATGTTTCTCGTTCGCAAAAATTTATAGCTATGAATCATCAGATTTTAATGGCCCGACCCTGGGTTAGATGGGAAGTGAGTGATATTTCAAAATTTGAATTGGCTGCCCGTGGAGATAAATCCCAGGTTGATTCACAGTTGATTCCGATTTTAATTGCAAATGCAGGTGAAGTAATTAAGCAGCATGATCCTAAACCAATTCTGGATGGTTCTTTCGACAGTGGGAAAGTTATTGCACAGATGCTAGCCCAGCAAAGTGGACAACTAGGAATTAAAATTATTCAGGCAGGTTTAGGGATAATTTCCTTTTCACAACAAGATGTGCATGATGTACTAACTAAAATGGATGCTGCCGCAAAGAAAAAAGCAGAACAGGTGCGTGAACAGGGTAAGATTAAAGCGGCAGAGATTTTGGATCAGGGTAAATTAGAGGCGAAAAAGTTACTTGATGCTGCTCAACAACAAGCCATGTTACTTACTGCTATAAGTAAGGCAAAGGCCGCTGTGATTACCGAACAGGCATATCAGAAAAACCCGGAGTTTTATAAATTCTGGGGTAGTCTTGAGGCCTATAAGGCAGGCTTTAAAGGGCGAAATGTTATTGTGTTGCCTAAAGACTCACCTTTTCTAAAATATTTCAACCCGCCCAAGGCGGCTGTAAAATAAGGATGACAAGTTGAATATATTTGTTTTAGGTCTTGCGTTGATGTTGGTGTATGAAGGCATGCTTCCTTTCATTTCTCCAAGATTATGGCGGCAGGCTTGTTTATATGCGGCTAATCGGCCAGAACGTATGATACGAATCAGTGGCTTGGTTCTAATGTTGGCGGGAATCGTGCTGCTAAAAATTATAAATTGATAAACTTTGATTAGCCTTAGCCGAGAATTTTTATGCAAAATTGGCTCCTTCCTGAATTTATAGAAGATATCCTGCCTCCTGATGCTCAAAAAATTGAGCAGCTCCGCCGCCAAGTTCTGGATTTATTTGCTTGTTGGGGGTACAAGCAGGTGACTCCGCCTATGGTTGAGTATCTGCATTCTTTATTAACAGGTGCTGGCCATGATTTAGATCTGAAAACGTTTAAGGTTGTTGATCAATTAACGGGCCAATTAATGGGCTTACGTGCCGACTTGTCGCCACAAGTGGCCAGAATTGATGCCCACCAGCTTAATTTTAATGGGGTTAATCGCCTGTGTTATGCGGGGGTTGTGCTCCATACCTTGCCTGATGGATTGCTACAGTCTAGAGAGTTTTTGCAGGTTGGGGCAGAATTGTATGGACATTCGGGTATCGAGGCAGATTGCGAGATTCAGAACTTAATGTTAGAGGCTTTGTATGTAATAGGCTTGTCAAAACCTCATTTGGATTTGGGTCATGTAGGTATTTTTCACGCGCTGATGCGTGAAACCCATTTGGATGCAGATATTCAATCAGCCTTGTTTGATGCAATGCGGACAAAAGATCCAGATGCATTAAAGACACAAGGAAAGATGTTGTCCTCAAAGGTTCTTGATAGCTTGATTTTTCTGCAGAATTTGTCTGGTGGCCCTGAAATTCTGGATGAAGCCAGGCGTCTTTTACCAAAAGAAGCTGCTATTGGTCGAGCATTAGCTGATCTTGTTCTTCTTATCGAAAATACCAAGAATGTTTCTATAGGAATAGATTTAGCTGATTTGCATGGCTATCACTATCATAGTGGTGTAGTGTTTGCAGCATACTGCTCGGGGTTTTCGCAACCGGTAGCCCGTGGAGGGCGCTATGATAGGGTTGGTGAAGTATTTGGCCGGGCACGCCCAGCTACTGGATTTTCGATGAATTTACGTGCAATTGGTCGTGGCCTTTCAACTAGTAATCCCTCTTCTGGGATTCTTGCTCCGATTGGTTCTGATCCGCTTTTGAGTGAGCTGGTTAAGTCATTAAGGGCTCAGGGTGAAGTTGTAGTTTCTGATTTACCAGGGCACCAAACAACAGCAGTAGAACTAGGTTGTGATCGTGTCATTCGGTATAACGGGACGGATTATGTGGTCGTGCCGATTTGATAGGCCGAATGGTTTAGAAAAAGGTTAATACTTATAAGGTTGGGCGGTATGGCAAAAAATGTTGTAGTCATTGGGACACAATGGGGAGATGAAGGTAAGGGGAAAGTTGTTGATTGGCTGACAGATCATGCAGATGGTGTGATTCGATTCCAGGGGGGGCACAATGCTGGACATACGCTGGTTATCGGTCGGAAAAAAACAGTTTTGCATTTAATTCCATCGGGGATTCTTCGCCAAGGCGTGCTTTGCTATATTGGTAATGGAGTTGTAGTTTCGCCTAAGGCTTTATTTAAAGAACTGGATGAACTGGAGTCTGCCGGGATAGATGTTGCCAGTCGTTTGAAGATATCCGAAGCATGCCCTCTTATTTTGCCTTGTCATGTAGCTATAGATAATGCTCGTGAGGCAGCACGGGGAGACGCCAAGATTGGAACTACTGGTTTAGGGATTGGCCCTTGTTATGAAGACAAGGTGGCCCGTCGGGGGTTGAGAATCCAGGACCTGTTTTATCCAAAACGATTTTTGGATAAATATACGGAGTTAATGGATTATCACAATTTTATCTTGACACATTTTTTTAATCTTAAGTCATTAGACTGCCAATCCTTTGTTGATGAATTGTTACAGCTAGGTGAAAGGTTGCGTCCAATGGTTGCGGATGTTCCTAATTTGCTTTTCGAAGCAAATGCCCGTGGTGAGAAGCTATTGTTTGAAGGGGCACAAGGAGCACTATTAGATATTGATCATGGCACTTATCCCTATGTGACTTCGTCTAATTGTATTAGTGGGGCTGCTTCAAGTGGAAGTGGTGTTGGCCCTCAAACCTTAGATTATGTTCTTGGAATAACAAAAGCTTATGCCACTCGTGTGGGTGCGGGTCCATTTCCCACTGAATTATTTGACGAGACTGGAAAAGGACTTGCATCACGTGGAAATGAGTTTGGAGCGACAACAGGCCGGGCAAGACGGTGCGGCTGGTTTGATGCTATGGCCCTTAAGCGTTCAATTCGCTTAAATGGTGTAACTGGTCTATGTATTACGAAACTGGATGTATTAGATCACCTGGAACGAGTTTTAATATGTGTCGGATATCGCTTGGATGGAAAGCCTGTTGATATTCTCCCGGTCGGAGCTGAACAAGTTGCTAGCTGTATCCCGGTATATGAAGAAATACCGGGATGGACGGACTCAACAGTAGGTATTAATCGTTATTCTGATTTGCCTAGACAGGCGCGGTTTTATCTTGAGCGTTTGGAAGGTTTGTGTGGTGTGCCTGTTGATATGATTTCAACAGGGCCAGATCGTGAAGAGACAATTGTAAAAAGGCATCCCTTTGCCTGATACGATAATGTCCGTGTTATCAAGAAGGCTAGGGATTGAATCAGGAGCCTTTTTATTTTGGTGCCGAGAAGAGGACTCGAACCTCCACAGGGTTGCCCCCGCATGGACCTGAACCATGTGCGTCTACCAATTCCGCCATCTCGGCTCGAAGAGGTGAATTTTAAAGATTTTATAAGGTCTGTCAATGCCAAGACGTAAAAAAATAAACACGATACGAAATCAGGATCCCTATATGCAACGGGAAAAGAGTCATTATGGCAGTCCTTTGCCTAGCCGTGAATTCATACTTTCCTTGCTGCGTGAGCATGATATGCCGATGAGCCCCGCAACGCTCTCAGATCTTTTAGATATTACGGAAGCTGAAGAGCCTTTGTTTGCTAAAAGATTGAATGCGATGGCTCGAGATGGGCAAATTGTTCAAAATTCCCGAGGCGCTTGGCTACCTTCTCCAGAATCATATGTTGAAGGTCGAGTAGAGGGCCATCCAGATGGTTATGGTTTTGTTATTAACGAAGCCAGCCAAGGGCAGGATGTCTTTTTGGACCCTGAGCAAATGCGTGAAGTTTTACATAATGATAGGGTGCGAGTCAGGATTATTGGTCAAGATTGGAAAGGCAGGCCAGCAGGCAGAATCGTAGAAGTTTTAAAACATGCCAATCTGACCGTAATCGGACGGATGCATCATCAGGATAAAATGTGTTGGGTCGTGCCGTTGGATTTGCATATCAATCAGGATATTTTTGTACCTGATGGACAAGATATGGATGCTCCTGAAAATACGGTAGTCACTGTGTCGATACTTCAACAACCTAATCGATCCAGTTCACCCGTGGGGAAAGTTATTGAGATTATCGGAAGTTACACCGACCCTGGGATGGAAATAGAGATTGCTCTGCGTACTCATCAATTGCCTTATGTTTTTTCAAGCAAGGCTCAAATAGAGGCGAGTAAATTTAGCCCGGAATTTTCGGATTCGGATTTGAAAAACAGGGAAGACCTGCGTGCCATTAGGCTGGTTACAATTGATGGTGAGACGGCTCGCGATTTTGATGATGCTGTTTTTTGTGAAAAGACAAAGGATGGTTTTAAGCTTATTGTTGCTATTGCTGACGTAAGTCAGTATGTTCAAGCTTCTGGCCCACTGGATCAAGAAGCCTTTGATCGGGGTAATAGCGTATATTTCCCCCGCCGTGTTATTCCTATGCTTCCTGAGTCCCTCTCAAATGACTTGTGTTCATTGAAACCAAAAGTAGACAGGCTTTGCCTTGCTTGTGAAATGATGGTGGATGAATCAGGTGAAATTTACCAGTATAGATTTTTCTCCGCTATTATGTGTTCCCACGCGCGTCTGACTTATAGCCAGGTTGCGAACATTTTGAATGGCAGTATTAATCCCGGTCAAGAAACAGAGGGTGTTCTGGTTGAAGGACTGAATAACTTATATTTGTTATATCGGGTTTTGTCGGCAGCCCGCGAACGCCGTGGTGCAATTGATTTTGAAACGGTTGAGATCCAGCTCATATTTGATGATCGGGGGAAAATCGCCCGGATTGAGCCTACAGTAAGAAATGATGCCTATCGCATTATTGAGGAATGCATGCTTGCTGCCAATGTATGTGCCGCATCATTTCTTACTCAGGTAAAACAACCGTTTCTCTATCGTATTCATGAGGGGCCAACTTTAGAGAAGCTAGAACGTTTGCGGGATTTTTTACGTGAATTTGGGCTTTCTATTGGCGGCGGAGACAATCCAAACGCCAAGGATTACGCGAAATTGCTTGAGAAAATTAGGGATAGGCCCGATTGTCATTTGATACAAACTGTAATGCTGCGCTCTCTTTCACAAGCTGTATATAGCCCAGAAAATGTCGGGCATTTTGGTTTGGGTTATGAAATGTACACGCATTTTACTTCGCCAATACGCCGCTATCCGGATTTATTGGTACATCGTGCAATTAAGGCACAACTAGCTGGGAAGACTTATCGCCCAGGTGATCTGAAAAAGCTTGGCGAACATTGCTCAATGACGGAGAGAAGGGCAGATGAGGCTACGCGTGACGTAGAGTCCTGGCTGAAATGTTATTTTATGCAAGATAAATTGGGCGAAAATTTTGAGGGAACAATTAGCGGTGTGACCGGGTTTGGGTTGTTTGTGCAGCTGAATGAGTATTATGTCGATGGATTGGTTCATATTACTGACCTGGGTCAAGATTATTTTCGTTTTGATGCCACTCGTCATGCCTTGGTTGGTGAGCATACTCGGGTAGAATTCCGTTTGGGTGGGGCAATGTGCGTTAAAGTGGCTCGTGTTGATCTGGAGCGAAGTAAGATTGATTTTGTTCCTGCTGGAGAAGATGTTCAAAAGTTTTCTCGTAAAAGAAAAAAGAAATCTTAGCGTTTTAATATGTCTTCCTCTTCTTATTATTATGGTTTTCATGCTGTTTTGGCAGTCCTTGAAAATAGGAATGAGCTTGTCGAGTCAGTATATTTTGCTGAGGATCGCCAGGATCTGAGAATTGATGAGGTATTTGCTCTGGCTCATGCACGGGGATTACAAGTCATTCCTAAGTCTAGAAGAGAACTTGATGTTTTGGTAGGGGGGGCTTCTCATCAAGGAGTGATTGTTAAAAGTCGACAATTGAATCAGGTTAATTTTGAACAGGTTTTGGAAAAATTATCTCAAAACTCTCTTTTCTTGATCCTGGACGGTGTAAAAGATCCCCATAATTTGGGGGCCTGTTTAAGAACGGCTAATGCTTTTGGAGTGGCCGCGGTCATTATTCCCCAGGATCGGGCTGCTAAGATGAGCCCCGTTGTTCGAAAGGTGGCTTGTGGAGCGGCCGAGAAAACACCTTTGATTACAGTGACTAATTTATCCAGAACACTTTCAATTTTAAGTGGTGAAGGAGTTTATATCGTAGGAGCTGAGGCCCAAGCGCCCAGAACGTTACCTGAAACGATATTTCAAGGTCCTTTGGCAGTAGTAATGGGAAGTGAAGAAAGCGGGTTAAGAAGATTAACCAAAGAAAAATGCCATGACTTGGTTTCAATTCCAATGGTTGGGACTGTGGAAAGCTTCAATGTTTCTGTTGCTACTGCTTTATTTTTGTACGAGTGCGTCAGGCAAAGACGCAATCAAATATAGTGTTGTGATTGTGGGCCAGTTTTTTTAAATGGATTTAGCTTGTTGTAACTGGCCGTTTTTATGATAAAATGTGCCATTTATCCCTTGCCTTACCGCTGTCGCCAACGGAAGGCTTTAACCCGCAAGGAGCATCAATGCGACATTATGAAGTTGTTTTTATTGTTCATCCTGATCAAAGTGAACAGGTTCCTGGCATGATTGAACGCTATCGCGCGTTGGTCACAGGTCAAGGTGGCCAAATCCATCGTTTGGAAGACTGGGGACGTAGGCAATTGGCGTATCCTATTCAAAAAGTCCATAAAGCCCATTATGTTTTAATGAATATTGAATGTAATCAGCAGTCATTAGATGACTTGGATCATGCATTTCGATTTAATGATGCCGTATTGCGTCATTTGACTGTTCAGATGAAAGAAGCGGTCACTTCTCCTTCTGTGATGATGAAGGAAGAAAAGCCCCCTCGTGAACGTTCGGAGCGTTCAGAACGGCCTGACCGTGTATCAACTGAAGCCCCATCTGTTTCTTCGGTTGATAATGGTAAGGAAGACGAAACAGCTTCTGAAATTGAATGAAAATTGGTTAGTGCTTGAAGGTCTGATGGGTGAAATTCAACCCCTGCGGCATACACCAGCTGGACATGCTGTCTTGGAATTTTTATTGATACATGATTCCATAAGAAAAAGCGATATGACCGAACGCCATGTAAAACTTGAGATGCCTGTATTGTTGTTTGGCGAAAAAGCTCTTGAGGTGGCGAAGATCGAGGCATTAACAAAATTAAGAGTTGAAGGTTATGTGCAGCCTAAAAGCCTTAAATTCAGGCAACTGGTGCTGTGTGCTGAACGAATTGAAATGATAGAGAGAAATTAAATATGTCCAGGCAAATGTTTAGACGAAAAAAATTCTGCCGTTTTACTGCAGAGGGGATTAAACAAGTTGATTATAAAGATGTTGATTTGTTGCGTGATTTTATCTCTGACACAGGAAAAATCATCCCGGCACGTATTACCGGCACAAAAGCGAGATATCAAAGACAGTTATCAACTGCTATTAATCGTGCGCGGTTTTTGGCATTGCTTCCGTACACAGATCATCACTAGGAGATCGGATTATGCAGGTTATTTTACTTGAGAAGGTCGAAAACCTAGGCAGGTTAGGTGATGTGGTGCGTGTTAAGGATGGTTATGGAAGAAATTATTTGATCCCTAAGGGAAAAGCAAAGCGTGCTACGAGTGTCAATCTTGCTGAGTTTGAGAAGCGCCGTCATGAGCTTGAAAAAATTCAAGCAGATGTTTTGGCTAACGCTGAAGCCAGAGCTTCCAGTCTTGATGGAATACGGATTGAGATTATTCAAAAAGCAGGTGTTGATGGGCGTTTATTTGGTTCAGTAGGAGCAACTGACATTGTGGAAGCTTTTAAAAAGGATCATGACATTGTTGTTGAAAAACATGAAATCCGTATGCCAGAAGGTCATTTTAAGCAGGTTGGGGAGTACGAAGTGGCTATATCGCTACATGCAGATGTTCAGGTTAAAGTTACTATAGCTGTTATTGCAGAGGTTTAAGCTATTTAAAGATGTACAAAAAAGGCTGAAATATCAGCCTTTTTTTATAGGCGTTTGGCTAATTTTATTTATTTTGAGATAAATTCTCTCTGCCAATACGTTCATCAAAGGATATAGCCAGGTTGAGTGGCATAGATGTGACAGATTGCTTTTTAGATCATAAGATAAAAAAACTAAAATTAATGCAGGCCTGATGAGCCAAGAATGAATATGAGGGGGGAACTATCTAATAGGGGAAACTGTTTTATGTCACTGACTTCTTATTATATCAAACATCATGGTGTCAGTTAATGTGAATGGAGAATAAATAACCAGCGTGTCCCGACTGAAGAAAGTAATATGTCTCTTTGTTCTAGAAACTATCTAGTGGAATTACTGGCCATTATATAGAAATTATATGTAGTATGCCATGTTGATACAGGTTCAAATTATAAGTATCTGACTATCGGTGACTTGAATGCTGAATATGGTAATGAAAGCATCTGCCTAATAAATTTGGTTTGGTCATTTTATGGTTTTTTCCTTTATTTGCCTTGTTTAATGCTAATATCTAACATGTTGTGAAAACGATTTCACCTACTGTTCAAACAGTTCAGTAAGGGATGAAATAGCCCCCTTATTGTTATAGATTAAGGTAATACAAAGTTATAGGGCTTATGTTATTTTGTAGGTGCTGATAAAAATTTAGAGATATGACCACACTGAAATCTTCGATTGCCGTACCTACAGATAGTGTTTTGGGTGATTTGAAACTCCCCCCACATTCTATTGAAGCTGAACAGTCTGTGCTTGGGGCACTCTTAATTGAAAATACGGCATGGGAACGGATTGGGGATTTGCTGGATATATCTGATTTTTATCGGCAGGATCATCGATTGATATATCAGCAAATTATTAAGCTCATCGATCAGAACTTTCCTGCCGATATCATTACTGTTTCAGAAGCTCTTGATTCATCAAATGAATTAAGCACAGCAGGTGGTTTATCCTATCTTGGTGCGTTAGTTGAGAATACCCCTTCTTCTGCGAATATCCGTCGGTATGCAGAAATTGTCCGTGAACGTTCTATTATGCGCCGCCTGGTAGAAGTGGGTGGACAAATTGCTGATTCTGCATTTAATCCGGCTGGACGAAATGCAGCTCAATTACTGGATGCAGCTGAAGGAGCAGTATTTGAAATTGCTGAAGCCGGGGCCCATGGAAAACAGGGCTTTATCAGCATGCAACCTTTGCTTCAACAGGTTGTGACAAGAATTGATGAATTATATCACAGAGATAATCCCAATGAAGTCACAGGAATGCCTACTGGATATGTGGATTTGGATGAAAAGACATCCGGGCTTCAACCAGGAGATTTGGTGATTATTGCTGGGCGGCCTTCCATGGGGAAGACTGCCTTTTCCTTAAACATTGCAGAACATGTTGCTTTAACAACTAATAAGCCAGTGGCAGTTTTTTCAATGGAAATGCCAGCCACACAGCTTGTGATGCGTATGTTGGGTTCAGTAGGTAGATTGGATCAACACAAACTCCGTAATGGGCGCTTGGAAAGTGATGATTGGGAAAAATTGACTCACGCATTAGGTAAGTTAAATGATGCCCCTTTGTTTATTGATGAGACGGGATCATTGACTGTCATGGATTTGAGGGCTCGTGCACGGCGACTTCATCGCCAACATGGAGGGTTAGGTCTTATTGTAGTGGATTATATTCAATTAATGACTGCCGGAGAAAACAGGAGCGGGGAGAACAGGGCGACTGAACTTTCAGAAATTTCCCGATCGCTTAAGTCGCTTGCCAAAGAATTGAATGTTCCGTTAATTGCTTTATCGCAATTGAACCGATCGCTTGAACAGCGACCTAATAAACGTCCTATAATGAGTGATTTACGGGAAAGCGGCGCTATAGAGCAAGATGCTGACTTGATTATGTTTATATATCGGGATGAAGTTTATAATTTGGAAACTCCAGATAAAGGTAGCGCTGAAATTATTATTGGAAAACAGCGTAATGGCCCAATTGGTACGGTGAGGTTGACTTTTCTGGCAGAGTTTACCCGGTTCGAAAACTTCGTTCATGGTAACGATTATTGAAGCAAAGGGTGTGTTTTGCTCATCTATCTTTGTGCATTATTAATTTATCCTTTATTAGAGTTACATGCCACGTCCTCTTATAGCCCATATTGATTTGCAAGCTTTGCAACATAATGTTTCACGTGTCAGGGCTTATGCTCCCCACTCAAAAATAATGGCAGTAATTAAAGCCAATGCTTACGGTCATGGCATGTTAAGAGTGGCGAAAGTTTTGCCTGTTGATGGGCTTGCTATTTTAACTCTTGAAGAAGCTTTGTGTTTGCGTGGAGAAGGGTTTAATTGCCCTATTTTGATGCTTGAAGGGGTTTTCAGTCCTGATGAATGGAACATACTCGCTAGTCAGCGGATTTCTTCTGTAATTCATAATCAAGAACAACTTCATTGGCTAGAAAAAGCACGAATGGTTTTGCCTGTTGATATTTTTTTAAAGGTAAATACAGGCATGAATCGTCTTGGATTTAATCCGCATGAAATCGGTTTGGTCTATGCAAGATTACAAGCCTGTAAGCATGCCAGACTAGTGACACTCATGACCCATTTTGCACAAGCAGATGAGGAGAGGGGAGTTGAGGAGCAATTGCATGTTTTTGAGCAGGTAACTTATGGGCTTGGTTGTCTGGAAAGTATGGCGAATTCAGCGGCGATTATACGTTATCCCCAGTCCCATAAAGATTGGGTTCGACCGGGAGTAATGCTTTACGGGGCCTCTCCTTTTTCTGGAGTGAACGCATGTTCATTTGATTTGAGACCTGTTATGACGCTTGAAAGCGTATTGATTGCGATACAGAACCTGAGAAAGGGTCAGGCTGTGGGATATGGATGTACTTGGGTTGCCAGTAGCAATCGGCGTATTGGAATTGTTGCCTGTGGCTATGCGGATGGTTATCCCCGTCATGCCAAAAATGGCACCCCAGTTTTGGTAGAAGGTAAAAGGGTTCCCCTTGTAGGTCGGGTATCCATGGATATGTTGGCAGTCGATGTAACAGATATTGTAGAAGCTCAGGTTGGTAGTAAAGTGGTGTTATGGGGAAAAGGGCTTCCAGTAGAAGAGGTTGCGTTAGCTTCTGGAACAATAAGTTATGAATTACTGAGTGCGTTAATGCCTCGGGTTGCTGTTAAAGAAACTCATTTTTAATTTAGCCTTTTTGGTTATTTAGAGGCAGTGATGGCAAAAAGTAAAACAGGCTTTTCGTGTAGCGGTTGCGGGGCAATATTTGGCCAATGGCAAGGTCAGTGCCCAGAGTGTGGGGAATGGAATACCGTTTTTGAAACCTTGATTGACAAACCTAACTCTACCAGAAGTGAGAAATTTTTAGGTTATAGTGGCCAGACGCTAGCTCAAATCCAATCAATGGCTGATATTCATTTGGATGAAACAGCCCGGATCAGTTCCACTTTTTCTGAAATGGACCGTGTTCTGGGCGGAGGGGTTGTTCCAGGTTCCGTAGTATTGTTAGGAGGTGATCCCGGGATAGGCAAATCAACTTTGCTGCTTCAAGTACTGTGTCAACTGCCCCAGGGTATTGGAACATTATATGTAACAGGTGAGGAATCCCTTTCCCAAGTGACGTTACGTGCGAGACGTTTAGGATTGCCCGAAGGAAATATTCGACTGCTTGCTGAAACGGATATCGAGCGTATTACCCATATTTCTCATCTTGAAAAACCACGGATCATGGTCATTGATTCTATTCAGACCATGTTTCTTCAGGATATTTCCTCTGCACCTGGAAGTGTGTCTCAAGTAAGAGAAACTGCTGCTCATCTTGCACGCTTTGCTAAACAGACGGATACGATGATTTTTTTGGTTGGGCATGTAACGAAAGAAGGAGGTGTCGCAGGACCGCGGATTCTTGAGCATATTATGGATGCTGTTATTTTTATTGAGGGGCGTACAGATAGCCGGTTTCGTGTAATGCGGGCATTGAAAAATCGTTTTGGGGCGGTAAATGAGTTAGGTGTTTTCGCCATGACTGAATCAGGGATGAAAGAAGTCAAGAATCCTTCGGCAATTTTTCTCTCCAGGTTTGATAATCCAGCCCCTGGATCCGTAGTAATGGTGGTTTGGGAAGGCTCACGGCCATTACTGGTTGAAATCCAGGCTTTAATGGACCAAGCTTATGGAGGAGCCCCAAAAAGAGTGGCTGTTGGAATGGAATTGAATCGGTTAGCAATGTTGCTAGCTGTATTGCATCGCCATGGGGGGATTCCGGTATATGACCAGGATGTATTTATCAATATTGTAGGCGGAGTGAGCGTACGTGAAACTTCGGCAGATCTCGCCTTGTTATTGGCCTTGACGTCGAGTCTTCATAGCCAGGCTCTTCCGAAAGGCTTGGTGGTATTTGGCGAAGTTGGCCTTTCGGGTGAAATCAGACCAGTGGCTGGAGGGCTCGAGAGATTGCGTGAGGCAATAAAACATGGATTTACACATGCCATTATTCCGAAAGCCAATGCACCAAAAAGCAGGATTGATGGATTAGAAGTGATTGCAGTTCAGTTTTTATCCGAGGCATTGACGGCAATACGGAATTTTTAAGAATCATCATTATGTTGTTTGTGTCTAATTAATCCTGTTTTGGGTTTTCAATAAATAGCCCACCCAGTAAATCCCCAGGAAAACAAGAAATCCAAAATAAGTGATGATGAAGTTAATGGGTATGCTGAATTTGATGGCAAGTGTGTAAAGCCCAACCATAATCAGCATGGATGTATTTTCAAATAAGCTTTGAATTGCAACGGCATATCCGGAGCCAATAGTCCGGAATCCTTCATGTTGTAAAACTGCATTAAGCGGGATAACCCAAATACCACCACATAGTCCTAGTAAAATCATGATAAATCCTGCCGCCATTAGATTATGCAGGAAAATCATTACTAACAGCAAAGGGCCTATTGCAAAACCAAGGGGCATAATTTTTTTGATGTTAGTAAGTTTAATAGTACGGCCAGCAAGTATGGCCCCAAGAATTATTCCGATTGCTATCACTCCATTTAAATCAGCGGCTGTGTGGTTATTATGAATGCCAAGCGTGAATGGTACCCATGCCACCAGTAGAAAACGCATCGCGCTACCTGTGCCCCAAAAAATGCTGGTACCTAATAGGCTTGCGCGTGCTGGAGCTGATTTAAATAAAATCAGGATTGATTTAAAACAATTTTTTATGGCAACAATAGCCAGGGTTTTTTGCAGTGGATATCTAGGTGTGGTTCTGGAGATGGCTAGATTTATAATTGTTGCACTGGCGTAAACTCCGGCAATGATGAATAAACCCAAATGAACAGACCAGTCAGCAAGATGGCCACCGATAATTACGCCTGCAAGTATAGCTATAATGGTACTTGATTCTAGCCAGGAGTTAGCACTGATCAGCTTGCTATTTGGCATAAGCTCGGTCAATATCCCGTATTTTGCAGGTGCGTATATGGCAGCGCCGAAACCAATTATTCCGTAACTGAATAGAGGTGAAAGGTTGGTTAATAATAAAATTGCCCCAATTAATTTAATACTGTTGCCTAGTATTAAAACATCCCGTTTTGGGTGGCTGTCGGCATATAGGCCTACGAAGGGTACAAAAAGAATAAATGGAACTACAAACATAATCTGAAGGAGGGGAATATGCCATGCTGCAGTCTGTTGGTTTTTCAATATTGCAATGGCAATAAATAAAATGGCATTATCGGCCAACGCTGAAAGAAACTGGGCAAAGATTAAAGCTGTAAAACTGGGATATTTGTGAGATGGCTGCATGATTTGTTTGGCATGTCAAGAAATGGCTGGTTCTTTATAAGGTAATCTGTGTTTCAATAATTGAATCCATGTTTAATGTCTTACCATTTTGTTCCTTATCAATTTTACCCATCAGATAAAGGTAAAGTGGGGCTAATTCCTCCACTTTCGGTAATGATGGACGGTATTCTCCGGGATGTGTCCTGGCTCTTTGTGGGCTTGCTACAGGTCCTGGGAGTAAATTAGCAGTGATGACATTAGGGTGAATTGAGAGTTCCTCTGAAAGGATGTTCATTAATGCGTGTCGCGCATACATTGATGCGCTAAACCCCCCCCAGTAAGCTACAGGGTTAAGGCCATGGGCTTCTTGAGTAAATAAAATACGTGCTTTGGGGGCAAGATAGAGCAAAGGCAGGCAGGCACGTGTGAGCGCAAATGCTCCAAGCACATGGACAGAAAACATATGCTGCCATTCATCTAGGGATTGATTTTCTAGTGGGGTAAGTTGGTAAAGGCTTGATGCGCTGTGTAGGATTCCATCCAGATGATTAAAGTTTTTTTCGATAGCTGTCGCCATTTTTATAAAATCTGTATCATTTGCATGAGCCAGGTCGATAGGGTATAGAATTGGTTCAGGATAACCATTTTCAATAATACTATCATAAGTTTGTTCCAGTTTTTCCTGGGTACGACCACAAAGTATGACGCTAGCGCCATGAGCCGCATAACATTTTGCAGCCATTTGCCCTAGCCCTTGCCCGGCTCCGGTAACTAAAATAATGTGGTTGGCGAGCAGATTGTCTGGTGCTTTGTATTCACGAATAAGTTGCATAGGGGGTTCCTGTCTTTAAGCGTATGCATTCCGCACATTTTAATCCACTTTGTACGGCAGCTTCGATGGTTGCTGGGTAGGGCCCGGCAATATAATCACCTGCTAGCCAAAGTAGAGGATCATGAGTTTTGTGTTCAGGCCGGTTAAGTCCCGGAATAGCCAAGAATGTAGCTTGTTTTTCATGAATTGCTTTGTACCATAAAGGTTGAAGCGGTAGGCCAAGATTCTGGCTTAATTCTTTTGAGATTGCTTTAGCAATAGCTGGCAGGGAGTACTGCTGGGAATGAATGGCATTGCTGGTTACAGCAGCAATAAGCCCTTTTTTTCCACGTAACCTGCCATGATCGAATAGCCAATTAACTATTTTTTTTGTAAAGCCAAGCATGGGTTGCGAAAGGCTTACTGTTTCTGGGTATTGTAAATAGACGGTTATAAGAGGCTGATGGGGAATTGATTGAATTTGTCTTGATAAGTTTGTATGTCCCCCTAATGTATCCAGTAGCCGTGAAGACTGGGGTGCATCACAGGCTAGAATTAAATGTTGAGCTCGTATGGATGACTTGCCATAAAAAAGTTCAAAACCTTCAGGGTGTCGCTTAATGGATTGGATACGTGTGCCCACCATGACTTTATTCCCTAGGCTTCTTAGGGTATGAATGATTGGGGTTGCAAATAATGCTGTCAAATCATCTGTAGGGAAAAGAAGATCAGTAGCAGAATGGGGCCCGGCTAGTGTATCTATCAATACGCGCTTAAATATTGTCGCATCAGCCTGATCCGCAGGTGTATTGAGTAGCGCGAGGCATAGGGGGAAAAAAAATTGCTCATTAATGGTACGATCCTGATTTTCTAGCCATTCTTGAACTGTTTTTCCAGATGTATATTTTGATTGCCTTAGATTCTTGATGAGGTTAAAGGCTTTGAGCTTTCCAATAAATGGCAGGCCTTTTGCTAAAAACATACCGCTAGCAGCGTGTAGAGGGGAGGGTAGATTAAGTATTCTGAAATTGACATGATTGTCTATGTTAAGTCGCAAAGGCATCCGAATCAACGGAGGGATGCTGTGCAAGGAGCTAAGGAGCGATAGTGTTTCGGTATAGGCTCCAGATAAGAGATGTTGACCATTATCAAGGATTGTATCCTTATAATAAACAGCTCTTGCTCGACCTCCAGGTACTTGTCTTGCTTCAATCAGGGTGACAGGATAGCCTTGTCTTGCGAGCGTTATCGCAGCGCTAAGGCCGGCCCATCCGGCCCCAATGATGGTTGTGGAGACTTTCAATCTATTTTCTGCACCACACACGAAATGTAATCCATATTTTTCTCATTGGAGGTAAGGCAATTTTATATTTCAGAACATTAAATCCATCTTTTTCAATTTCATCCAGTAGCGCGCTATAAATGGCAGCCATGATAAGGCCTGGGGTTTGGTTTTTTCGGTCTTCATCAGGCAGAAGTTTAAATGCATCTTTGTAAAATTGTCTCGCGCGGTCAGCCTGGAATTTCATAAGCTGGTAAAATTGTTCGGAATTTTGTGCTTTTAAAATATCTGTAGCAGGTACATTAAATTTTGCTAAATCTTCCATTGGGAGATAAATACGATTTAGCCTTGCATCTTCTCCCACATCCCTAATGATATTGGTTAGCTGGAAAGCAGTCCCCAGTTTTTTTGCGTATTCAATGGTTTGCGAATTTGAGTATCCGAATAGCGTTGCGGATAAAATACCTACTACACCTGCAACTTTATAGCAATAAAATTGAAGATCTTCGAAAACAGGGTAACGATTCGCAGTGAGATCCATTTCAACTCCCGTGATAATCTCTTCAAGATTTTCACGAGGAATGCCATGCTTGGACAGGCTAGGCCATAGAGCTTTGGTAACCGGATGATGGGCTTGACCTTTGTAGGTGTCAACTAGTTCTTGGCGCCACCAGGATAACTTTATTCTGGCAATTTCCAGGTCTGCGCATTGATCAACGACATCATCGATTTCGCGACAAAATGCATAAAGTGCTGTTATGGCAAGTTTTTTTTCTTTAGGCAAGAATTTGAAGCTATGATAAAAACTTGAGCCACTATGGCGGGTCTTATTTTTGCAATATTCTTCCGGAGTCAATTTTATTCCAGTAGCCAATAATTATGGATAGGGTTATTTTAAACCAGTCAACTGTTTTAATGGTTGGTCGGTTATGAAATATGTCACCTTGGGTTAGAGTGATTTTTTCTATGATTTTTAGGCCGCCGGCTATTATGAATCGTAATTCTAGACTAAAACGAGGTGGGAGGTTATGGATAAGGGGATATCCTTGTTGTAGAAAAAAACTTGCATCTTCAAGCTGGTCTTTTAACATGGGCCACCAATTTCCACTTGTGTCGCCATTTTTGATTTGGGATTCAGTAACCTGGAACTGGTTTAATTTATCCTGTGGAAGGTAGATCCTGGATTTTTTATAGTCTATAGCAATGTCTTGCCAGAAATTGACTAGTTGAAGTCCAGTACATATTGAGTCTGACCAAATTATGTTTTGAGGTGTATCAACATTAAATAGCTCTAGAAGAATATGCCCGATCGGGTTGGCTGAATATTGGCAATATTGGAGAAGTTCAGTTCGGGTTGCGTAGTATTTTTTCCAGGTGTCTTGTCTGAAAGCCTTTAAGAGGCAATCAAAATTTTCGAAACTGAGCTGATAGTCAGATATGGTATTACCTAATGCTTTCATTAATGTCGATCTGGGCGTTTTACCTTGTCGCAAGGAATCGAGATCCTGAGTGAGGTGATTCAATTGATTTAGTCGTACTATATCGGGCAAGCTTCCTTCATCTGCAAGATCATCAGCAGTTCTTGCAAAGTTGTAAATTGAAATGATCGCGGGTCTTATTTTTTTAGGGATAAAAAACGAAGCTACAGGGAAATTTTCGTAGTGTTTTTGCATAATTATGACATTGGTATATGGGCCTGTGTATGGCTGAAGATAATGATACGCGATTAGGCGGGTATTTTTAAAATAAATACTTTATTGGACTGCCGGGAATTCTTCCAGGATATTGTAATGGGGGCCAGTTTGACTGGGTAAGGATTCAGCTAAAATAAAAGAAGAAACCTTCCATGAAAAATGGAAAGAAATTTTGGGAGGAGAGCCTGATGCATTTCTGATGAGACTGACATGTGGAAAGAATATTCGATGCTCAATGTGAATACCTGCATTACTCAAGGCATGATGGAGTTCCATTTGGAATTGGTTTAATTCCTCGCATGGAGGTTGAGGCACAGTGTGGAACAGGTTGTGTTGTGGCCATATTTGACTGGAGTTGAATCGTAGTTCGAAGCTTGGCGGTTTAATTGATGCTGCTGCCTTGCTTAGGCCTGGAACAAGCGCTAGTGGGGTTTTGCCTAAAAAAATTAAAGTCAGATGGAATGTTTTAAAATTAAGAAATGTGCCATTGATATAGGGGCGAGCGATATTCTGTAGGTGGGCTAAATTATCCCGTTCGTCCTGATTCGGCCAAATTGCAAAGAAAAGTCGTGGTTCTTGAGTCATTTGCTGTAAAGATCAGGATTTAATGAATAGATCCCGATCCATGATGCAGAGTCAAGTATATGATTCTGTATTTCATTTTTGAGATCTGGTCCAGTAAAGTTTCCTGGCAAGTTACATTCTTTAATATCCAGGGCATAAACTGTGAAAACATAGTGATGAAGTCTCTCATCATTCCATGGAGGGCATGGGCCATCATAACCAAAATAATTGCCGCACATGTCAGGATCTTTTGAAAACCAGTCCGTATAGGAATTAAGGCCTGTACGTAAGCCATTTGCTTCTTTTATAGCAGGTTTCCCATGTGGGGTAATCCCCGTAGAGTGACTTCCGGTATGAATACAACACGTTTCAGGTGGAATGTTGGCAACGCACCAGTGATAAAAATCACACCGGGGTGAAGATGACTTAATAAGAATCTGCTCCTTATTGACCATGTCCGGCGATTCTGGAACATCAGGATCGTGGCAAATTAATGCAAGAGAGCGTGTTAATTTAGGGAGATTTCTCCAATGCACATGGGGATTTTTGTTTTCAGATAGTGCTATCTTCTCTTTTTTATCTGGTTTGCAAAATGCAAATTCTGCTGGTATCCAATCTCCATTGTTAAATCCTTTAATTGAGATTTCCATAGTCTTGGCTCCAGTTTTCTTGCGTTGATTAATAGAGGTGATTCAGCAATCATTTTATATTCATATGTAAATTAACTTCAAATCGTTCTAATGGCTTCTTATCCTGGTTTTTTTGGTTGTCTTTACAGAAATAACTGTAATTGGGTTTTTGAACTGTTTTGTGCAATGGATTCTCTGTAACATGCCAATATTTAAATTAGCTCTGTGTGGCTCATGAATCTACCGTCTCATATAAAATCGTTTCCAAAGCCCTTTGTAAAATGGGCTGGAGGGAAACGGCAACTTTTGAATCTATTAAGCTTAAATCTGCCTCCAAGCTTTACGTATTATTTTGAACCTTTTGTGGGTGGAGGGGCTTTTTTGTTTTCCTTGCTTCCGGAGAAGGCAGTTATTTCTGACTTGAATCCTGAATTGATTAATGCGTATTGGATGATTCGAGATAATGTTGAAGGATTAATATCAGACTTAAGGGCCCATCATAATGAGCAAGAGTATTTTTATCGTATTCGGAAAGAAAATCCAGGTTGTTTGAGTGATATGAAGCGGGCAAGCCGTTTTATTTATTTGAATAAGACTTGTTTTAATGGCCTTTATCGTGAAAATAGCCGGGGGCAATTTAATGTTCCATTTGGAAGATATACCAATCCAAATATTGTGGATGAAGAGAATTTAAGAAAAGTATCTAATTATTTGAATAATGATAAAATTATTATAAAAAATCAGAATTATATACAATCAGTGCAAAATGCAGGAAAGGGAGATTTTATTTATTTTGATCCGCCTTATCATCCTATTTCCTTGACATCCAGCTTTACCAGATATACACGGGAAGACTTTAATTCAAAAGATCAGGAAGAATTAGCACAGTTGTTTCATGATTTGGCTAAAAAAGGGTGTTTCTTAATGTTAAGTAATAGTAATACGGGATTTATTAAGGATCTTTATCGTGATTTTGTAATTATGGAAGTTAATGCGACCCGGTTTGTAAATTGTAAACCCCGGCAAAGAGGGAAAGCGCCAGTTGAAATCCTGGTTAAAAATTTCTAGTTTTAATAGTTCATATTTCGTTAAGTTAAGATATGTTGGTTATGAACTTAAGTTAACATGAAGCATTTAACATGAAGCATGTTTATGTGATAAAACCTTTTGATTTTGGTGCCCAGGAAGGGACTCGAACCCCCACACCTTACGGCGGCAGGACCTAAACCTGCTGCGTCTACCAATTTCGCCACCTGGGCATAACTATATAAGCGCAATATGATAGCAGTTATTTCGCTTTTCCGTCCATTTTAGCCGATAGTG
>JAGXAQ010000030.1 GCA_018971485.1 Pseudomonadota bacterium
GCTGATCTTTGTCCCAGGAGTCGTGCGCCCAGGCAGAAACGTGAGCCGGAATGGGATAAGCGTTTGATCCCTGAAATTCGCCGTCTGCGTATACAGCAACCCAACCTCGGGAAAGAGAAACTGTTCGTCATGCTCCAGCCTTTTTGTACAGGCCTGTGCCTTCCCCTGCCCCGTGTCAGCACCATCGGCAGAATCATTGCTAAAGAACCCGGCAAGAGGTGTTTCTCTCCTCTACGCTTAGGAGCACGGGGGCAGGTTAAACGAATCAATCGAGTGCCCGTGAGCCGTAAACCCAAAAGTTTGAAACTTCAAGCCTGTGAATGCCTGGCCTTTGATACCCTCATCCGGCAACGGGATGGGGTGAAACGTCATATATTGACCGCCATTGATCCTGTCAGTAAGGTGGCCTCGCCTATGCGCCTCCCCGTGGCGGCAGGTTCCATGCCGCCTCCTTCAATCAGGCGATCCGGGAAACCTATCCCCTGTTCAAACATGCCAAAGCCCTGACAGATAACGGCAGCGAATTCAAGAGAGCGTTTTCCAGGCGCCATCTGGAACAAGGCATCGCTCATTGGCACACCTACCCTAAAACTTCCAAAATGAACGCTCACTGTGAACGGTTCAATCGCTCCTTGCAGGAATCCTTTGTGGATGACCATGAAGATCTGTTATTTACGGATTTGGCCTTATTTAATGAGAAACTGGCTGACTGGATCGTGTTTTACAAACCCCAACTGCCTCATCTATCCACTAAACCCAACCCTAAAAAAACCACCTCTAAAGACAATATGCCTATGCCTCCTGGACAATACCTCCTCAAGCCTAACCCACAGTGCAATAGGTATTGAACCAGTACAATGACTTTTCAAAAAAAATGTATTCATGTAGAATTTGTTCAGTCAATGAACACAGTTTAAGAAATTAATGTTAACTGATGAATATCGATATCGGATATTAAAGCGACTTGATGCTAATCCAGTGCTTAGTCAACGGGATCTCGCAAAAGAACTTGGTATTAGCTTGGGATGGGCGAATTATTGTCTTAAGGCGTTGATTGGGCGGGGTCTTGTTAAAGTAAATAATTTTCGGAACTCAAAAAACAGGAGTGGCTACTCCTATTACCTTACTCCTAAGGGGATCGAGGAAAAGACTAAGATAACTATTTCTTTCCTGAAATTAAAGATCTTGGAATATGAAGCATTGAGATGTGAAATTGAGAATTTACAGCGTGAGGCTGATCAAAGCCGTATTTCCGCTAGTGAGGTTATTTTCCCTGATATTCCTGTCAAATAAATAATATGCAAACTGAATTAATTATTGAAGCTGGTCATGCAGAACGTCATTACTGGCGAGATCTGTGGTTTTATCGCGAACTTTTTTATTTTCTTGCGTGGCGAGATATCCTGGTTCGTTACAAACAAACGGCAATAGGTGTTCTCTGGGCATTGATTCGTCCACTTCTTACCATGATTGTATTTACTTTTGTTTTTGGTAGACTGGCAAAGCTTCCTTCGGATGGTGTGCCTTATCCCGTTATGGTGTTTGCTGCGATGTTGCCCTGGCAGTTTTTCTCAAGTGCTTTTACAGAGGCTGGGAATAGCTTAATTGTTAACTCTAATATGATTTCAAAGGTATATTTCCCTCGTTTAGTTGTACCTATTAGTTCTGTTATAGTGAGTTTCGTAGATTTTCTAATATCCGGAGTTATTTTGGTAGCTTTGATGGCATGGTACGGATATTCACCTGATTGGCATATCGTGATGTTGCCTTTTTTTATTTTGATTGCTTTTACTGCAGCGATTGGATCAGGGCTCTGGATTTCAGCGCTCAATGTTAAGTACAGAGATTTTCGTTACATCATTCCTTTCGTGGTACAGTTTGGGCTTTATGTTTCTCCTGTGGGCTTTAGTAGTTCAGTTGTTCCTGAAAGATGGCGCTTAATTTATTCAATTAATCCTATGGTTGGTGTGATTGATGGATTCCGCTGGGCTATTTTGGGAGGTAATAGCCGGCTTTATTTTCCTGGATTTTTTCTTTCAATTTTTCTGGTTATGGTGATGCTTATTACTGGAATAATCTATTTCCGTAGGATGGAAAAGAGTTTTGCGGATGTGATTTAGCTATGTCAACAGTGATTTCTGTTCAAAATCTCTCGAAAAAATACATTATTCGTCATCAAAAAGAGCAGCGCTATACAGCTTTGCGAGACGTTCTGGCAAATGGTGCAATGCGCATGACTGAAAGATTACTTCATCCCTTTTTAGGGGTAAGAAATCGGCCTGTATGTGAAGAATTTTTAGCGCTTAATGATATTAATTTTAATATTAAACAAGGTGATAGAATCGGTATTATTGGGCGCAATGGGGCTGGTAAAT
>JAGXAQ010000013.1 GCA_018971485.1 Pseudomonadota bacterium
AATGGAGCGTCACCAACGCAGGTAGCTGAAACTTGCGGTACAAGTACACATCAATCAGGATAAAAAATGTCAATAAACGATAAAAGAAATACTCGTATTCTGGTAAAGGAAATAGAGCTCGTAAATGGGTCTAATGACTACATTTACAATTTCTATTTAAATCTTTCAGAGTCAATAGAAAAAATTTATTTGGTAGACTTAGATGAAGAAACAGAAAATAAATTACTTGCCAAAAATGATCCTTTTATTGATGTTATTTTAGCTCAGTATTGCTTTTATCGTGAAACATTACAAAAACTATTTTCTAAGTCATTCTCTGAAGACAATTTAACTCTTAGATTGGCTTGTCTATCTAATAAAACAATAAGTAAAATTTTGGCTATTGATTTGGCTATTGATAAGTTGCCGGAAGCACTATTTGATTCAGAAAATAATGAGGAAATGCTAAATTGGTTTTCTAGCATTACAGATCAAGAAGTAGATACTTTATTTAGAAATGAGACAATAGATGATGGGTTCTTAACAAACCTTTTAGAGCTTGAAAATGATTTGTGGAAAGTACTTTCAGAAGATAACAAGTTACAAGTAATCAAGGCTCTTTATTACAATGAACGGGTATGTAAAAAGTATGAAGGACCTATGGATGGTTATGCTGAATACCGACATAATAGATTGTTTAGTGTAATTTGGGACTTAGCTAAGAAATTACCTGTAGAAAAGAAATGGTCATACGCTTTAGGTTCTGTATTAGAAAAAACTAGAGATGACAGATATCAATTTAATAGCTTAGAAGTTGCTGATCGTTGGAATATTAAAGAAGAGGAAGAAGAAAAAAATAAGCATTATTTAAATGGATTTGAGCTTGTTAGATATGCTTGTTATAGAAATATAGTTAAGGATTTATATGGTAAAGATAAGACAAATAAGACTCACTATACTAACGAAGATATAGCATATCGTGCTTGTGCTTACGTCCAAACAGATATTAATGAAGATGATATAAGGGAAGCCTACGTAAAAGATAAGTTACTTGCCATTTATTATATCATGAAAAATATGCGTGTTTGGCGTAATGAAGAACTTCGGAGTGTACTAAAAGAGATATGTTGGGATGCTGATAGAACCATTAATAACAATTATCTTAATTGTGCGAATATGTTTGACTATGAAGAAGAAGAGTTAAAAGAAAAATATCCAGATTGGTTTTTAGATAAAGAAGAAGTTGTAATAGATGAAGATGATAAAGTTTTAACTGTTGGACTTGGTAGAGGTTTATTACAAGAAATTAACTATCACCAATCAGTAGAACTTCTAACAGAGATTTTATCTATAAAACAAGTAATAGAGAAAAGTAGCAAAACTTTGAAATGGATTTTCTATGGCATTTCAGCACTTCTTTTGATAGAGATTTTTAAGCGATAAACCTTTACACATTGTGTAACTTCTACTTTTTCTTCTATGTATACTAGCACTCTCAAAATTAATTAAGAAACCTTAAGTACGTAAAATGTTACAAAAAAGTTACACGTGGTTTTCTTCATCACATAACTATATGATTTAGTTACTAATTATAATCATGTAACTATGGAGTTGGAGTGATTTAAGGTCCTTCGGGGACTATCGTCAGCTATCGGTAACTAGTTTCCCCCGCGTTTGCGGGGATAGGCCCACCTGGGATTCTTGTCAACAGCAGCCGAAAAGTGCTTTACTTTTTTCATGATCAGCAATCGAAAATTGATCCACCCTGTTATTTGTCGGGCGTCAATAATCCGACCCTTTTCTTTTGTTTGAGTCGATAGTTTTCGCCCTTAGGGTAAGACGTGTGAGTTCTGGATTAGCCTGTCGAGGAGTGAGGAAGTCAGGGCAATATCTCCGCCAAAGGTTTTATCCTGCTGGCTAAAAGACAGATTACTCGTGAGGATGATGGGAGCGTGGAACGAACGAGAATACCAATCGCCTGATACGACAGTACTTTCTCAGGAGCAGGAATTTCATCGCCATCACACAACAGCGAATCGACTAAATGATGAACCGATTGAGCGATAGACCGAGAAAATGATTTGAATTCCTGGCGCCAGCCTAGGTATTTTTCAATCCGGGTGTTGTACTTCAAATTTGAACCCGCGTAAAATCTTGGGTGTTACGGCCACTATAGTTTATATTTTTACTATCGTTAAATGATATGCTTGGGTTTATTAGTTTGATTGGTATGAGGTCAGAAAATTTAAGGACAATATTGATATCTTGTCGATAACCGGCCTTAATGTGAAAGTTTCTTTTAAGGTGAAAATCTCTTAACGAAGGTTATTAAATTCGGCAGAGGCTATTTATTGGGGAGCTGATTGGTTTGCTCTACATTTAAGGTAGAGTCATGGTTACATGGGGTTAAGAATCAAGCTGGCCTTTTCTGCATGGAGTTTTTGTAAGGAATTTGTAGTTTAATAGTGCACGTTTAAGATTTCCGACTTGAATAATCAACAGGGGGCTGATTGATAGGTGTAAGCGAATGCATAGAGGATAAAATGTCCATGCGGGTAGCTCTGGAGCTTGCCTGCCAGGCCAAAGGGCTTGGGGAAGTCCCAGTCGGAGCGGTAGTTATTAAAGATGGCGTCATTATAGGGACAGGTTTTAATTGTCCAATTGATAGCCACGATCCGAGTGCTCATGCAGAAATCCGTGCATTGCGTATGGCTGCTGAATATTTGGGCAATTACCGTCTTTCCCGAGCCATGTTATACGTTACGCTTGAGCCGTGTGTGATGTGTGCAGGTGCTATTTTGCATGCGCGACTGGCGCGACTGGTTTATGGGGCGTCTGATCCAAAAACAGGCGCATGTGGTAGTGTAATTAATCTGTTTTCTGATCGAAGGCTTAATCATCATACCGTTGTTACGGGCGGAGTGCTTGCTGCTGAAAGTGTTCAAATGCTTCGCGAATTTTTTATGGAAAGACGTAAGGAACATTAAGATGCGTGTTGCGATTAGCCTCGCTAATCAGAAGTTAACCTTATTTACTGATGAAGGACAGGTTGTATCGCACTATCCGGTTTCTACGTCAAAATTGGGTGCAGGTGAGTTTAATGGCTCAGGGCGTACCCCAAGAGGGTTACATGAAGTCAGGGCCTGTATCGGCAAGGGTTTACCCAAGAATACTATTCTCGTCGGAAGAAGGCCAACAGGTAAGGTATATTCCCCCGAACTAGCCATGCAGTCTCCGGAGAAGGATTTTATCCTGTCTAGGATATTGTGGCTTTCCGGACTTGAGCCCGGAAAAAACCGGATGGGCCAGGTGGATACCATGCGCCGGTATATCTACATCCATGGCACACCTGATAGTGAACCCATGGGTATTCCAGCTTCCCATGGGTGTATCCGGATGCGTAATGATGATGTTATCGCATTATTTGATTATTTGGTTCCTGGAAGTCTCGTTGATATTCAAGAAGCCTGAAAAGTGTCCTTTACTTAAAATCTTAGGCTAAAAGCCATTTTCCTGATGTGATCAATCTACCTTTCCAGCAACGCCCTGACATGTGCAGCACTTCCTTGCTCCAGACCTGATATGCTGTATCCACCTTCTAGCATGGATACGATGCGCCCATGACAATGCTTGTCGGCAAGATGCATCAGTTTCCGGGTGATCCAGTAAAAATCATCTGCTTCAAGTTTAAGCCCGGCAAGAGGATCGCCATGAAATGCGTCGAAGCCAGCGGATATGAGAATAAAATCAGGTTTGAATGTTTCCAGTGCCGGAAACATTTCGGATTCGACAGCCTGCTGAAATGCGGCTGAACCAGTTCCTTGAGGAAGGGGGATGTTGACGATATTTCCTATACCTTGTTCACTTCGTGAACCGGTACCAGGATAAAGAGGAGATTGATGGGTGGATGTGTAGAAAAAAGCAGGATTAGTCAGAAAGGCCGCCTGGGTTCCATTGCCATGATGGACATCAAAATCAACTATAGCGATTCTTGATAGCCCATGGGCCGCCCTGGCATGGGCTGCCGCGATTGCAATCTGGTTGAAGATACAAAACCCCATGGCGCGATCTGGTTCCGCGTGATGGCCACAGGGCCTTACTGCACAAAAAGCATTCTGTGCTTCTCCTGTCATGATGGCATCCACTGCTGCACAGGTTGCGCCGACACCGCGCAAAAGAGCCTCTCCCGAACCCGGGGACAGGATGGTATCCGGATCAAGCTGGATGAGGCCATGGCTTGGTAAAGCATCCATGATGGCATCGACATATTCGGCATTATGAACAAGCCTGACCTGCTCAATCAGGCCTAAAGGTGCTTCCCGGCGTTTCAGGGCTTTAAATTCCGGACTGCTTAGTGCGTTCCAGACAGCTTTCAGGCGTTCGGGAGATTCGGGATGGCCCGAACCGGTGTTGTGTGCCAAAAAGGCGGGGTGGGTATAAAGCAAGGTATCCATTATGGGTTAGCCTGTTATCTAGGAATTCGCGTAAATTTTGCTTAAAAAAGCTAATTATAGCAAATAGACCGATAGAGCAAGTGAGTTTGGCCTACCTATTAGGGCTAATGTATGAATGCATGGTGACCCGGTATGCTGATAGGGACAAAATGATAGGAGAGATGGAAAAATGGCAGGATTGTCTGCTGTAATTCAGCCACATTGGGAGTTTTTCTAATTATGCTAGAATGGCTTCTTGATAAGCCAAGAGGCGGAAAAAAGTAAGGAGGGGGTGTATGGCTGACCGAAAGGCCTATTTGGATATGGGGGATGGCAGGGGGAAAATTGAACTTCCTGTCCTTGAAGGAACAATGGGACCCGATGTTGTCGATATCCGGAATTTAAGCCGGCACAATATCTTTACTTATGATCCCGGTTTTGTTTCCACGGCCAGTTGCAGTTCAAGCATTAGTTTTATTGATGGCGAGAAAAGCATTCTTTTGTATCGAGGCTATCCGATTGAGCAACTGGCTGATCAAGCGGATTTTATGGATGTCAGTTATCTGCTGATGCATGGGGAATTACCTAATCGCTCTGAAAAGGAGCGTTTTGTCAGTCGGGTAAGCAAGCATACAATGGTTCACGATCAGATGCTGACCTTCTTCCGGGGATTTCGCCGGGATGCGCATCCGATGGCAGTCATGGTTGGTATGGTTGGCGCCTTGTCAGCCTTTTATCATGATTCACTGGACATGGCGAATTTCCAGCATCGTGAGGTTGCTGCCTACAGACTTATTTCAAAAGTGCCAACCCTGGCGGCTATGTGTTATAAGTACAGCATTGGCCAGCCTTTTCAGTACCCCAGGAATGATTTGTCCTATGTGGCGAACTTTCTGCATATGATGTTTGCCACCCCGTGCGCGGCCTATCCTGTTAATCCTGTTGTTGCACGGGCTCTAGAGCAGATTTTTATTCTTCATGCTGACCACGAACAAAATGCCTCAACATCGACTGTCCGGCTTGCAGGATCTTCAGGAGCGAGCCCCTTTGCGTGCGTGGCAGCAGGGATTGCTTCACTTTGGGGGCCGGCACATGGTGGTGCAAATGAAGCTGTACTGGACATGCTCACCCAGATCGGGGATGTTTCCAATATCAAGGATTTTATTCAACGTGCAAAGGATCCTAAGGATCCATTTCGTCTGATGGGGTTTGGTCACCGGGTATACAAGAATTATGATCCCAGGGCTTCAGTATTGCGTGACAGCTGCCATCAGGTGCTGGATGAGCTGAGCCTTGAGGATAATCGCCTGTTTCAGGTGGCTCTGGAGCTTGAGAAAATTGCCTTGGATGATGATTATTTCATGACCAGAAAGCTTTATCCGAATGTTGATTTTTATTCAGGTTTGCTGTTGCATGCCATGGGTATCCCTTCAAACATGTTTACGGTCATCTTTACGATTGCCCGTACTATAGGCTGGACGGCCCAATGGAATGAGATGGCAAGTGATCCCGATCGAAAAATCGGGCGCCCGCGCCAGCTCTATATGGGAAATGAGCCACGAGATTTTGTTCCGCTGGACAGGCGGGCTTAGATTTGTATTGATGCGATAAGAATCCTGGAAAGGCCGACCCTTGCAAGAGATCGAGACCTCTAGTTACCTATTTGGTTTAAATGCCACCTATATTGAGGATCAATATGAGGCCTGGCTTGCTGATCCCTACTCGGTCAATGAATCCTGGCGTGATTATTTTTCATCTTTGGGGCCAGGAAGGCAGCCAGATATCGGGCATACTTCGATTCGCCATAACCTGGTCGATTTGGCTCATCATCTTTCAGAAAAACAGGTTATGCCTGATTTGGCTTCCCTGGTTCGAAAACAGGTGGCCATCACCCAACTGGTCAATGCCTACCGTTATCGCGGGTTCCAGGTAGCCCATCTTGATCCCCTGGGCCGCTGCCTGTCTTCTGTTGCGCTTCCTGAACTGGATTTAGCGTATTACGGCTTTACCGAAGCAGATATGGACACGGTCTTCAACAGTGGATCACTTGTGGGGCCGCAAACTCTTTCGTTGAGGGATATTTACCGGAACCTGAGGCAGGTATACTGCGGTTCGCTCGGTGTTGAATATATGCATATTGCATCCCATGAACAAAAACACTGGCTGCAGGAGTGCCTTGAGGGGGGAGACCATCCTTTTGTATTAAACGGGGAGGGAAAGCAGCGTATTCTGGAGAGGCTGACTGCAGCAGAAACGCTAGAGCTTTATCTGCATACTCGATATGTGGGCCAAAAACGGTTTTCCCTTCAGGGCAGTGAAAGTCTGATTGTGCTGCTTGATAGCCTGATTGAACGTGCCGGGCAGGCACAGGTTCAGGAACTGTTTTTTGGAATGGCTCATCGTGGTCGACTGAATGTCCTGGTCAATGTGTTTGGCAAGAAGCCTTCTGATCTCTTCAAGGAATTCGAAGGGATTCAGGCAGAAGATCTTCCTGCAGGAGACGTAAAATACCATCAGGGATTTTCGACATATATCTCAGGGCCGGAAGGTCCGATACATCTGTGTATTCTTTTTAATCCATCACATCTTGAAATTGGCGGGCCTGTTGTAGAGGGTTCTGTTCGTGCGCGTCAGCAGGAACAAAATGATCTGGGAGGCGATGCCGTAATCCCGGTTCTTATTCATGGTGACGCATCTTTTGCAGGGCAAGGTGTTGTCATGGAAATGCTTAACATGTCACAAACTCGGGGGTATGCCACGGGTGGTAGTATTCATGTTGTCATCAATAATCAGATAGGCTTTACGACAAGTGATCCACGTGATGCCCGCTCTTCTCTGTATTGTACGGATGTGGCCAAGATGGTTGACTCGCCTGTTTTCCATGTTAACGGGGATGATCCGGAAGCGGTAGTAGCCGCGACACAGATGGCTTTTGACTTTCGGATGCGTTTTCATAAGGATGTGGTTCTGGATTTGGTCTGCTATCGCAAGCTGGGCCATAACGAGGCTGATGATCCATCAGTGACCCAGCCCATGATGTATCGGGCAATAGCTGAGAATCCAGGGGTTCGTACCTTGTATGCCAGAAAGCTCGAACAGGAAGGAATCCTGTCGGCAGAAGCAGCCCGGCAGTTTGTGACGCATTACCGTAAGGCCCTGGATGAAGGTAACCCGGTTAATTCGCAAGTACTTCTTGCAGACAGGGGTGTGCCCCAGGCTAAAGAGCATGTTTACAACCAGGGCTTAGAAGATGAAACCGTATCAACCGGAGTGGATCCGGATGATTTGTCCATATGGGGTAAGGCACTAACCCGGATCCCGGAAGGTTTCAGCCTGCATCCGATAGTTGAAAAGGTGATGGCGGAACGGCTCATGATGGCAAAAGGCCAGCTTCCTGTAGACTGGGGTTTTGCTGAAACATTAGCTTATGCAAGTTTGCTCATGAATGGCTATCCGGTCCGGTTGTCTGGGCAAGACAGCAGTCGTGGAACTTTTTTCCATCGGCATGCCATGTTACGGGACCAGTTTCATGAACGGTGGGATCAGGGAGTGTATATTCCGCTTGAGCATTTAAAGAAAGGACAGCCCTCCTTTATAGTCATTGATTCGCTTTTATCCGAGGAGGCCGTTCTGGCTTTTGAGTATGGTTACTCGGTAACCAATCCGGAAGAACTGGTTATCTGGGAAGCCCAGTATGGAGATTTTGCCAATGGGGCCCAGGTCGTAATTGATCAGTTTATTAGTTCCGGAGAAGCCAAGTGGGGTCAAATCAGCAATCTGGTGATGATGCTGCCTCATGGTTATGAAGGCCAGGGGCCGGAGCATTCTTCGGCCCGGATAGAGCGTTATCTGCAATTATGCGTAAACAATAACATGCAAGTATGTATCCCGAGCCTCCCGTCCCAGGTTTTTCATCTGCTACGGCGCCAGGTACTGCGTTCCTGGAGAAAACCGCTTGTCATGATAATGCCCAAGAGCCTTTTACGCAGCAAGCAATCGGTTTCCAGCCTGGATGATTTGGCCTTGGGTTGCTTTAGTGCAGTATTGACTACTCCTGCTGACTCAGATGCAGCACGGGTCCTATTTTGTTCAGGCAAGATTTATTTTGAACTGGCCCAGGCGATTAAGGCCCGACCTCATCCTTCTGTAGCCCTTGTCCGGATAGAACAGCTTTACCCTTTCCCAGTCAAAGAACTTCAGGAAGCAATTGCTTTACTTGCGGGTGCCAAACAATGGCTGTGGGTTCAAGAAGAGCCTGAAAATCAGGGCGTGTGGGACTATGTTGTTCGCAGATTACCGCCCCTTCTGCCAGAAGGAGCGCAACTCGGAGTGATTGCCCGGGAGGCTGCCTCAGCTCCTGCGGTGGGTTATGTTGCGAAACACAAGCGCCAGCAACAGAATTTAATTGCCGCAGCTTTGGGAGAAAATGATGCTCGTTGATGTTAAGGCCCCTATGCTTTCAGAATCCATGACTGATGCAAGGTTGCTCGTCTGGCAAAAAAAAACCGATGATTTTGTTGAGCAGGGTGAGAATCTGGTGGATGTAGAAACAGACAAGGTGATTCTTGATTTGCCTGCCCCTGTTTCAGGAAAGCTGGTTGAAATTCTTGCTCCTGATGCGGCAACGGTGGGAAGCGAGGAGGTTATTGCCCGGATTGATACCTCGGCCCAACCTGATGCTATTGATGTCCAGCAACCTGAAAATACGGTGGATTCCTATCCTGAAAAACCTGGCAACAATAAGCTGGAAAAGGGCGCCAGGGTTCAAAAAAAAGAGGCTGAACCTGAAAAAAAACAGGCGGTTCCTGTACAACCTGTCGCCCAGCCGGTTGGAGGTCATGTCGCACTTGCTGAAGAAAGGCCGATGCAGCGCGTACCCATGACACGGCTTAGGCAGCGTATTGCTGAACGTATGCTTATAGCCAAACGCGATTATGCAATCCTGACGACCTTTAATGAAATCAACATGAAGTCAGTTCTGGATTTAAGAATCCATTACCAGGACAGTTTCGGGAAAACACATGGCGTGAAATTGGGGTTGATGTCCTTTTTTGTCAAGGCTGTCGTGGCGGGCTTGAAGAAATTTCCTGTGATGAATGCTTCCATTGAAGGCGAAGATATCCTTTATCATGGTTATTATGACATTGGCGTGGCAGTAAGTGCGCCACGGGGGCTGGTCGTTCCAGTCATCAAGAATGCTGATTTGCTTTCCTTTGCGGAAATTGAAAAAAACATAAGTAAAATGAGCCAATTGGCTCAAAGTGGTGAATTGTCGATGGACATTTTAACGGGCGGCACGTTTACCATCAGCAATGGAGGGGTTTATGGTTCGTTATTGTCTACACCGATTGTAAACCCCCCGCAGTCAGCCATTCTAGGAATGCACCGGATCCAGGACAGGGTTGTGGTTGAGTCTGGTGAAATGGTCGTGCGACCGATGATGAATTTGGCCTTGTCCTACGATCACCGTTTGATTGATGGGCGTGATGCAGTGGAGTTCCTGGTTTACCTGAAAGAGCAGGTTGAAGCACCAGAGCGTTTGCTTCTGGATATTTAACGGAATCAGAATGGGACCGGTTGCGACTTCCGGATGGAATAAATTAAGCCTGATACTGGCAAAACAGGCTAAATGACCATTGGAGGCGGGCTGGAGGAATGAAGGGATATTGTTCCGATGAGATGCGCACATGTTCTTCTGATGGCTTCATATAATCAATGGATGAATGCCAGGATATACGCGGCTGCTGGCCAATTGTCCCCGGAAGCTCTTGTTGAGGACAGAAAAGCGTTCTTTCATTCGGTTCAGGGCACGCTCAATCATCTGGTTGTTGCTGATATTATCTGGCTGAAACGGTTTGCTGCACATCCTTCTTCTTTTATGGCACTGGATCCGGTTCGTGTGCTGAATGCACCCTCTTCTTTGGATGAATGGCTGTATACTGATTTTACAGCTTTGTCCAGTTATCGGGATTGGCTGGATCGTGTGGTTCAGGATTGGGCAGAAGAGCTTAAAGAAGAAGATTTATCGTATTCGCTTTCTTATACGAATATGAAGGGTTTGAAGGCTACAAAAAATTTCTTTGATCTGATCCTGCATTTTTTTAATCATCAAACACATCATCGTGGACAGGTCACGACATTGTTGTCTCAGGCTGGCGTAGATGTCGGAGTGACTGATCTGCTTGCCCTTATCCCGAATGAAAGCAACTGAGGCCAGCAAGGGCTGCAGGGAAAATAGTAGTTCTTGTTTTCTTCTGAGGCAGGCCTTGTGTCAATAAGTATTTGTTAAAGTGATTGTGCTGTTTTCATTTTGAATGCGTCTGGCGTTGTATTGCCTCAATTTTTATTTTCCATTCTTCTGGACCAGACTGGTGAATAGACTGGCCATTAGAGTCGACAGCAACGGTAACAGGCATATCTTTAACGATAAATTCGTAGATGGCTTCCATTCCCAGTTCAGCAAAGGCAATAACCCGTGCAGATTGAATGGCTTTGGATACGAGATAGGCTGCTCCACCTACGGCGATGAGATAAACTGCCCTGTGACGATGTAAGGAAGCAATGGTGTCCTTGCCTCGTTCGGCTTTTCCAATCATGCCCAGAAGAGCAGTTCTGTCGAGCATCATGTCAGTATATTTGTCCATGCGGGTTGCAGTTGTCGGCCCGGCAGGACCAACAGCTTCGTCACCTATGGGATCAACCGGTCCGACGTAATAGATGAATCGATTGGTAAAGTCGACCCCGTCAGGCAGTTGTTCGTGACGGGCGAAAATGTCCTGGATACGTTTATGGGCTGCATCACGGCCCGTGAACAGCTTACCTGTTAACAGGAGGGTTTCTCCTGCTTTCCAGGTGGCAACATCCTGTCGGGTCAGTGTATCAAGGTTGACCTTGCGTGCCTTCTCCTGGTTATCCCAGGCGATATCGGGCCAGTCTGAGAGGGAAGGGGGAGATAAATCAGCCGCTCCGGTTCCATCAAGCGTAAAATGAATATGCCGGGTTGCCGCGCAGTTGGGGATCATGGCAACAGGTAAGGATGCTGCATGAGTGGGGTAATCCATAATCTTGATGTCGAGGACAGTCGTGAGTCCTCCTAAACCCTGTGCACCGATTCCCAATGCATTGACCTTGTCATAAAGCTCAAGTCGCAGTTCTTCCAGTTTGTTCCGCGGACCTCTGAGACGGATCTCATGAAGATCAATCGGTGTCATCATGGCCTCTTTGGCCATTAGCATCGCCTTTTCCGGTGTACCCCCAATTCCAAGGCTTAAAATGCCAGGAGGGCACCATCCAGCTCCCATGGTAGGGACTGTTTTAAGAACCCAGTCTACAATGCTGTCCGATGGGTTAAGCATGGCGAATTTGGCTTTGTTCTCAGAGCCGCCTCCTTTGGCACCTAACGTCACTTCAACTGTTTTTCCTGGGACAAGTTCCATGTGAATGACCGCTGGAGTATTGTCCCGGGTATTTTGGCGTAACCCGGCCGGATCTGTCACCATGGAGGCACGCAGGACATTTGATGGATCCAGATAGGCTCGTCGAACCCCTTCATTAACCATTTGGGTTACTGAAAGTGAGGCATCCCAGCGAACATTCATGCCTATTTTAAGAAAAACGACAACGATGCCTGTATCTTGGCAAATGGGACGGTGCCCGAGAGCACACATTCTGGAATTAATGAGAATCTGGGCAATGGCATCTTTTGCGGCAGGTGAAACTTCACGTTCGTAAGCCTGGTTTAAAGCCTGCAAATAATCCTGGGGATGGTAATAGGAAATATACTGTAGAGCATGATGGATGCTATTGATAAAGTCATCCTGGCGTATGAGGGGCATGGTTGTGTCCGTGGATTGGCATGATTTTGTTTTGGATTGTAGCATTAAAATATGCCACATTAATCAAGAGAACGGGAGGTGGGTTTGCTTGGGTTGATATTAACAGTATGATGTATAATGGAAAAATATTTCTCTTGCCTTGAAATAAGTGAATCAGGGCAGGTATTTTTTTATGGCGATGTTCCAGAAGAAGATTTAAGTTTTGATGTGGAGTACCGATATAGAGCATGAGGAAAAAGGATCTGAGGGCTCAATTGTTTGTTAGTCAGGCAAGGATGCCTGGTGTTGTGACAAGGAAAGGAAAACAATGTCTGATATTCGATTGAGCGCCGAAGAAACCAGTTTGCTGCTGCAGGGCTTTCGTATTCCTCCCCGCCAGGAAATGCTGGCGAAACTAGCAGCAGTGCTGGCCAAACCGAATTCTACGCTTGAAGAGATGACAGCCTTGATTGTTAATGACGCCGGTTTGGCTTCAAGTGTTTTGAAGACCGTGAATTCCCCTTATTATGATGAAGCTGAAAAGATTGCCTCAGTAGGCCGTGCCCTGGAAATTCTTGGCAGGGACAACCTTGCCAATCTGGTAACAGGCCTGTCGATTCGCACGCTGTCTCAGGAACAGCCTGTTCAAATGGAACGTTTCATGGATACGGCGAGGGATGTCGCCATGATTTCAGCCTATCTTTCAGGACGGATTCCCGGTGTGCGTGCTGATGATGCTTATACGCTCGGGCTTTTCCATGACTGTGGCATGGCTGTCATGATCCAGCGTTATCCTGATTACAAGCGTTTTCTTAAACAGGCCAATAAAACGGATAGCCATTCCTTGCTGAAAATGGAGGAGGAGCGTTTTAATACTAATCATGCAGTAATTAGCTACCTGGTAGGGCGATGCTGGCATCTGCCTGAACATATTTGCCAGGTCATGCTTGTTCATCAGGATGATGATGTTTTTAGTCGTGCGATTGAAAAAGGCTATTCAGATGAGGTTCTTACCCTGACAGCCATTTTGCGTATGGCGATTTATTTCAGCCATCGTAACCGCCAGCTTGAAGATGCCAATGATTGGGTAAAGATTCAGGCTGATGCCATGGAGTATCTGGGATTGACTGATGCAGAATTTGCTGATTTGGAAGCCGATGTGAAGGAAAAGGCATTGTCGGGCGAATTGACTGATTGGTCCAACAGGGTGACTAGCTTACGCCCCTGATGGCCAACCAGATTTTGCCGAAGCGCTAGGATAGCCAATGGCAGTAAGCCAGGTCATTGGGTTCGTATTGTTCGACATTGTCAAGACTGGCAGGGGAATCAGCCTTGTTGCATTTGGTCTGGCCGTGACTTGTTTTTCTGGCTTTCATCAAAGCAAATAAGGCAGTACAGGCCAAAGCAATCTGGCCGGTAGTCTTGGCTATAGACAGGATGGAATGTGATGCCATTATGAACTCCTCTTGCATAATCCAGACAGGACAGTCAATGATTCATTTTGTCCCGTATTCAGGCGTTTTTAAAACAGATGTCTTGTATTTTATCTAACCACGTTAAGCTGGGTAGTGCGTGAAATATCTGAGACAATATTAAAATTCAAGCGTGCCTGTATTCTGTTTACCTTCTGTAGTGAGCTCAAACTATACCTGATTCGTTTACTTGTTTCCAGTCATCAGATATAAATATCAACATATAGACCCAGGGATTGATTTTTATCGGTTGATGGTGTTAGGACAGGTTGAGCCATAGAAGCGGCCGGACTGGGTTTTTGGTGTTGTGCATGGGAAAAAGAACGTTCAAAAGAGGCTCGGTTTTTCTGGGATGGGATAGGGTTGGAATGTTGAGTGGTGAGGACTTCCGGGATATTCATGGTTGCTCCCTTTCGTCTTTTCTTTCAGACTTCATCATAACAAAAAGAAGAATGGATATCAATTGGTTAGGAGATGATAAGGGTAGCGCTTGTAAAAAAGCGTGATTTTAAGGTAAACAGGGTAAGGATTTTCTGCAGATAGACTTTTTTACTGGCTTTGAGAGAATTTTCGATGCTTTTTTTTTGTCAATAGGGCATGATACGCGTGAAAAATTAAGGTGGCTCGGGTCAGGTGAGTTTATGATGGGCCTGTTGGTTCAGGATTGACTGGCTGGGGTGTGGTTTGGCAAGGGATCCAGGTTCGTTATTACAGGCATTTTGGATATGTCAGCCTGGAAAATCGGGTTATTGAAATTTTCCGGGTATTAAGAGGATAACATGAAACAGGTGAGCAGTGAGATTCAGGATGAGAATGCAGATGAAGTGCGTTCCAATCGAATCCGGGAAGTATTGAAGTGTTTTCGGACGGTGGTTAAATCAGTTAAACGCCATTCTGAGAAAATCAAGGAACAGTGTGGTGTCAGCGGAGCAGAACTTTGGGTGTTAAGTGAGCTTTTAAACAAGCCAGGAATGCGTTCATCAGATCTGGCCAGGGTTTTGGCCATTCATCAGTCGACCCTGAGTAATCTGCTGGATAAGCTTGATCGCAAAAAACTGATTTGGAGAGAACGTGGCCGTACGGATCAGCGTGTAGTCAGGTTATATTTGACCGAATCAGGCGAAGAGGTGATAACACATGCTCCAGGCCCATCGCAGGGCGTCCTGATTGATGCCTTGCGCCATCTTTCGGATGAGGTGGTTGTTTCGCTGGAGACAAATCTGGGCATCCTGGTTCAGAGCATGAAGTTAAAAGATGAAACGCTTCCGATGGATCCGCTCTCACCTATAGACTAGGTTGATCCAGGGTTGATGTACGCCCTGGATTTTTCACATTCATGATAGAATAGTTGCCTTTTTAGTGCCCGCATGAAGGTTTCTGATGGAACATTGAGGGCCATATTGTGTGCTTTATCCTTAAAATCGTCCAGGACAATCCATGACAACCATGCATTTGTATCTTATAGCCATTATGCAGGGGGTAACCGAACTTTTTCCGATCAGCAGCTTAGGTCATAGTGTGTTGATCCCGGCTATTTTTAAATGGCCAATAGATCGTACTGCCCCCTGGTTTTTGCCTTTTGTGGTCATCTTGCATCTGGGGACGGCCTCAGCCATGCTCACCTACTTCTGGAGGGACTGGTATCATCTTCTGGGGTCTGCTGTTAAAACACGGGGCAACCTTAGAGATCCGGCAACGGGACTTTTGGCCAAGATTGTTGTGGGGTCGATTCCTGCAGGTTTGCTGGGTTTATTCTTTGAGCATCCTTTAAGCCGGCTGTTTGGCGGCTATGTGCTTGTTGCCCTGTTCCTTTTGCTTAATGGCTTGATGCTGATTGCAGGGGATCGCCTCAAGAAACGTGCGAATGGGCGATCAATGGAAAGCCTGGGTTTTCGTGATGCCTTCCTGGTGGGCTGTGCCCAGGCCCTGGCGTTGATTCCTGGCATGTCCCGTTCCGGGGCTACACTTGTTGCCGGGCTTTCTGTCGGTTTGGATTACGAAGCATCCGCCCGGTTTTCTTTCCTTCTGGCTACTCCAATTATTTCTGCTGCAGGTGTATTGGAGGTCCCTAAGCTGTTTCGGCATCTGACACCTGCTACCCCATTGAGCGCGATTATCGTTGCAGGTCTTCTGGCAGGGGTGTTTTCCTGGGCGAGTACCTGGTTTTTGATGCGTTATTTTAAAAATCATGAAACGGCAGCTTTAAGACCTTTTGGCTTTTATTGCCTGATTTTGGCACTGACTTCCCTGTGGTTGTACTACGCATAGATTCATTCGTCTGTGTTTTCCTGGGGCATGAAAAAGACAGGCCTTTGTATTAGGTGAGGCCAATAATATTGAAAGGCCCCTGGCGGAGTCGTTCTGTCATGATGGATGCGTCAACTGGTTGGCTGTAGATGAAGCCTTGAACATAAATACATTCGTGATCCCGTAGGTGTTCAAGCTGCTCCAGCGTTTCGACCCCTTCTGCAATCACATTGAGGTTAAGACTGTGTGCCAGGGCAATGATGGTTCTGGCGATGACTGAATTGTGGGTTTCGGTTGTGAGATTGCGTACGAATGAGCCATCCATTTTCAGGATATCAAGGGGCAGATCTTTAAGGTAGCTTAAAGAAGAATAGCCGGTTCCAAAATCATCCAGCGCAAGGTGGATGCCCATGGCTTTGAGTTCCCCCAGGATCTGGCGACCAAACTGGATATTTTCAATGAGCAGTCCCTCGGTAATTTCGAACTCCAGATAATGGGGATCAAGGCCGCTTCGCCCAATGATTTTACGGATGCTATCCAGAAAGCGCGTATCCTTCAGTTGCCTGGGTGAGAGGTTGACTGCCATTTTGATGGGTGGAAGCCCCATATCAATCCAGGCTTTGCACTGTTTGCAGGCCATCTCTAGAACCCATTCTCCTATAGGCACAATAAGGCCTGTTTCCTGTGCAATTGGAATAAAACGGGCTGGAGAAATTATGCCTTCCTCAGGGTGACACCACCGCACCAGTGCTTCCACGCCAACGACTTCACCCGTGTAGATATCCACCTGAGGCTGATATTGCAAACGCAGTTCATCGTGGTCAAGCGCAGCACGTAACTGACGTTTGATGGTAATGCGTTCTACAGAACGTTTGTTGATTTCTGGTGTGAAGAACTGGTAGTTGTTACGTCCCTCATCCTTGGCTTGATACATGGCCAGATCTGCTTTCTTGAGCAGATCATCCACGTCTTCTGTATCAATTGGAAAAAGGGAGACACCAATGCTGACCGTGAGGAAAAATTCTTTTCCGTCACAGACAAAGGGTGTGGTAAAAGCATCCAGGATCTTTTGTGCTACCAGTTCAGCCTGATCGATCTGTCTTAGGTCCTCAACCATTATGGTAAATTCATCACCACCCAGGCGGGCGACAGTATCGGTTTCCCTTAGGCATCCAGACAGGCGGTTTGCGACAGCAACCAGGATATGATCTCCTGTTTCGTGCCCGAGGGAATCATTGATTTCCTTGAATTTGTCCAAATCGATAAAAAGCGCCGCCCCTGGTAACCCTGTCCGGCTGGATCGCTTGATTGCCTGCTCCAGGCGTTGCCTGAAGAGATTGCGATTGGGTAGTCCCGTTAAAGGGCAATACTGGGCTTCATTGGACAAATTATCTTGCAGGAGGGTCATGTCACGGGTAATACCGATCAGTTTGACTGCGTGACCGTCCGCATCTTTCAGGACGCGAAACCGGTCACAGAACCATTTGATTTGCCCGCTATCAAGGCAGACCCGGTAATCGACAGAGCCGACAGTATGGGTGTCCATGGCCTGCTGACAGGTTTCCATGTAGCGTAGAATGTCCTGTTCATGGATGGTTTTGCAGAAATCCTCGTAGGAATGGATTGAATGAGGGGGAACCCTTCCGAGCAGGGTATCCAGATTATGACTGGTGAACTCATTGGTTTGAAGATGACGCTCCCATGAAGCTACATCGGGTGCACAGAGAATGAGATCTGCCCGTAAACGGGCATCATTTAGTTCCTCACCCAGTACTTGAAGGCTTGTCGGATGGAATATCAGAAGCGTGCTGCAATATGTTGCGTTTTTAAGCACGGGGTGGCAGATCACTTCGTAGGGTCTGAATGTCCCGTTTGGTTCTTTGAGAACCAGTGTGAAGGTTAAGGGTTCTCCCTGCGCTACACGGGCCAGGTTTTTTCTTGCATGAAAGACGGCGCCTGGATGAAAATAATCAAGAATGTTTGGCGAATGATCCAGACTGCCTAGTCCAAATAGTTGACTGGCTGATTCGTTGGCTTCAAGAATGCCCCCGTCAGGGTCGATTGTCAGGCAAGCATCACGATTGTCGGGGTTATCATCGAGGATGTTGTTTGGATCAATCAGGCAATCACGGACATCTGTATTTTGCAACCTCATTTTTATTATGGTAGTGGGCAGTTAGCAGTACGTGAATAATGGTATCTTTATTAACACAATTTTTATACTGATGACAAGAGCAAATGACGTGAATTTTATATTTTTTATGGTTTTTAATGGTTTAAACCTGAGTAAGGTGCAAGTCGGCAGCATTAAGCAAGGTTTTTGGTCTGTGTTGTGATACTCCAGGATAGAGGATATGAAACCCGAACTTATCAGGCCGGATGCAGGACGAGTCGTGTTGTCCGGAAGCTGGCGACTGAATCAGCTCAAGACTAATTATCGTTTTCTGCGGCATGAATTATGTTGCCAGAAAGAAAGTGAAGTGACTTGGGATCTGATGAATCTGGAAGGGCTGGATTCGGCAGGGGCCTTGCTGATATGGCAGTGCTGGGGGCGGCGTTGGCCTTCTGGTTTGGCGATAAAGGACGGTGACAGGGGATTGCTTGAATGTGTTTCAGGTATTGCAAGACCTGTTGTACCAGCCGTACGCCGGGATTGGCTGTCGCCAGTTGTGGCTATTGGACTGGGTGTTGGTACCTGTTTTGCTCAGTTCAGGGAATTCGTGGTGCTTTTTGGGCAGCTGGTACGTACCTTTTTATGGACTCTTATTCATCCTGCCTGGTTTCCAGCGCGGGAGTTTTCTGCCACGCTGTATAAGGCCTGTGTGACGGCCCTGCCGATTACGGCGCTGGTTGGAGCCTTGATTGGTATTGTGTTGAGCTATCTTTCAGCGCAGCAGCTGGAGACATATGGGGCCAACATTTATATCGTTAATCTTTTGGGTATGGGGATTATGCGGGAAATGGGGCCATTGCTCGCAGCCATTCTGGTGGCAGGACGCTCAGGTTCGGCCATTACGGCCGAGCTGGGTGCCATGCGAATGAACCAGGAGCTCGATGCTCTTGCGGCCATGGGATTATCCATTCCCTTAAGGCTTCTGTTGCCGAAGGTTTTAGGACTCGCGCTGGCTTTGCCTTTGCTGGTGGTATGGACCAATATCATGGCACTTGCAGGCGGGATGTGGATTGCTTATGAAAAACTCGGAATAGGTTTTACCTATTTTCTGCAGCGTTTGCCAACAGTTGTACCACTGGTTAATTTATGGCTGGGTGTAGGTAAAGGTGTTATATTCGGTTTGGCAATTGCCCTCATGTCCACCTACATTGGCTTAAATATTGAGCCTAACAGCGAAAGCCTTGGACAGGGAACCACCCGTTCTGTTGTCATGGCGATTACGGTTGTAATTGTACTTGATGCGTTATTTGCTGTGATGTTTTCCGGGGTGGGGCTGTGAGTCCGGCTGATATCATCAGGTGTGAGCATGTCGTAACGCAGATTGGTGATCATCTGGTGCATAAGGAGGTCAACCTTGCTATTCATTCTGGTGAGATTTTCTCTTTGCTGGGAGGATCTGGCAGTGGCAAGACTGTGCTCCTGCGGGAGATGATTGGACTCATGGAATCGACGAAAGGTCGGGTGGCCCTTTTTGGGATCGACTGGAAAGAAGCCAATGAAGAGGAGCGCAGCCAGATTCGCTCACGTTTTGGGGTCATGTTTCAGCATGGTGCCCTTATCAGCACCTTGACAGTCTTCGATAACATTGCCTTGCCTTTACGTGAACTGAGGGTATTTGATGAATCCATGATCGAGCAGCTGGTTCTGCAGAAACTACAGATGACCGGCCTTGATGCGAGCGTAGCCGGTTGGCAGCCTGCAGTCCTTTCAGGAGGGATGGTTAAGCGCGTGGCCCTGGCACGGGCCCTGGCACTGGAGCCGGAACTTATTTTCCTTGATGAGCCGACAGCCGGGCTGGATCCGGTTTCAAGCATGATGTTCAGGGTGTTGATACAGCGTTTGCATCAGCAGTTGGGTTTGACAGTAGTCATGATTACCCATGATCAGGTTACTTTGGAACACTTGAGTCATCGGGTTGGTATTCTGGCAGATGGCCGTATAATTGCGCAGGGTAGCATCGAGGAAGCCAAACAGGTGGATCATCCTTTTATTCGAAGTTATTTTTCGCCTGAACGGCTACTTTCAGAGGAAGGAGAAAGCTAGGTGGAGAATCGTTCCTATGCCCTTTGGGTAGGTATGATTACCCTATTACTGCTGGCTGCCTTGATCGGTTGGGCTATCTGGTTTGATCAGGGCCATGTTCAGGATCAGTCCATTTATCAGGTTGTGACCCGGAGCTCTGTATCGGGCCTGAACCGTCAGGCGCTAGTGCGGTATCGGGGGGTAGAGGTGGGGCATGTCCAGAGCATACGGTTTGCTCCTGATGGGAGAACTATCCTCATTCGTATTGGTATCCGGCCAGATACACTGATTACTTCTACAACTTATGCCCGGCTGGAATATCAGGGGTTGACAGGTCTGGCTTACATTGAACTCAATGATAAAGGGAAAAAACATGTCCAGGTCAAGACGAGCCTTTCCCATCCGGCACAAATTGTGATGCTGCCTTCACTGCTGCAGCAGGTAGGAGATACCGGACAGGCCTTGTTGGTCGATCTGGAGCAAATAGCCGATCAGATGAACCGGTTGCTTGATAGGCAGAATATCCGTCATTGGAGCCAGACACTCCAGAATTTGTCCCGGGCTACAAGGCAGCTTAATGAGCTTGAAGCTTCGATTGCACCTGTGGTATCCCGGTTACCCCAGACTTCGCAGCAGATGGAGCAGACCTTGCGGGATACGGATGAAACTGTCCGGCAACTTGGAAGGTTGAGCAAGGAGTTAGGGCCTAAGCTTCGGGTGCTTGATGAGGTGGGTAAGGCAGGTTCACAAGTGACGCAGGTGGCTCAGACTGTTCATGATACGACATTACCTGAGATTCAGGCCTTAATCATCAGGCTCAACCATAGTGCGATACGCCTGGATGATGCGCTTCGACAACAGCAACAGTATCCCCAGGAACTGCTTTGGGGGCGCCCTCCGGTCCCGCCAGGCCCAGGGGAACCCGGATTTCAGGTAAAGGAAAAAGAGTGAAGATGAGATGGCTGGTTTGTTTTTTTTCTATTCTGCTTCTAGCTGGTTGTCAGGTTCTGCCTGCCCAGAAGCCTGCCCGAAAAAATTATGATCTGGGGCTTATGCCTATTTTGAACCAGGGATCTTTTACTGGGACTGGCTTATCTGCCGTTGATGTATCCGAGATAAAGGCACCAGGATGGCTGCAGACTACTGATATGTATTACAGGCTGAGTTATGCTGATGCCGCCCGGATTCGCTGGTATGCGCTAAGTCGCTGGATACGCCCACCAGCACAACTGTTAGGTCCTGTGGTACAGAAAGCGTTTGCCCGCCACGCTCTGCTTGTCACGAATGGGCAGGCTCAGCAGGTTCGCTGGAAACTGTCGCTTCGACTGAATGATTTTGAACAGGTGTTTGTTTCTCCAGGCCAGAGTTATGCCCGTGTGGTGCTTACGGCAAGCCTTGTTCAGTTACCCTATCGTCATTTTTATGCTCAAAGGCAGTTTTCCATAGAGGTTCCAGCTAAACGTAATACGGCTCAGGGAGGAGTGGCCGCATTTTCAGATGCCTGTGTTCATCTTTCGGCTGAACTGGCAGGCTGGGTCATGCAGCATATTCAAGAAGCACCCTCTATCCCACCAGGTAAAACCAATAGTGTGACAAGCCTGGGAGCCAAATGAAATAATGGGGTGGGGACATGGGGGTGTCTGAAAGGTTTGTGTGCTGTTTTACGGTTAATACATGAAAGGGATGTGAGGTGCAACCTGCCAGCCTTGCTTAATAGCCTGTTTTTTGCACATGAATGATCCATTCCGCTTGTGTGTGTATCCTCGGCTTCCTTCATAATAAAACTGATGCGTGTAAGTATTAGCCCATACTACTATATCTTTCGGGCAGCTTGATTGAGCAGCATGTCTGCTGCTGAAATGTGTGGGCAGTCTTGATGCAAGACAGTCTGCAATTGATTCGATGAGGAGCAGGCCCAGAACAAGGATCTTGATGATATTCCTTTTTCCGTTAATGTTCGTAATGGTATCCTCTAAGATGGTTCTGGTTGATATGAGTATCAACCTGTTTATTGCCTGGTGCAATAGGCATACCCTTTAATAAGGCCCTGTTCCGGCAGGATATAAAAGGAAGGGACTGCTGTTTTCGAAGTATCTGGTTTTAAGTCTTTAAGGGAACTTGTTTTCGGAAAACAGGTCATATGCGTTGTTAAGGACTAACTGTTTAATGAATGGAGGAAAAGTGATGGATTATCAGGTGGCAGAACAACAAATGACACAGATTACCCAGCAGTCCCAGGAGCTGCTGCAGAGCATGCAAACCCTGGCCCTGAAGTTTAAGACAACTGCAAAGGATGAAGCGACTGCCCGTGAACTGGCAATGGATTTAAGGGAGATTGCCCTGAAAGAACAAAGTAATACCCAGGCTTCTGGCCTGCTAATGCAGCAGATGGCCCAATATATTCATCAGCTGGAGATGCAGCTCCAGACACACCCTCAACCAACAATGCAGCCTATGGGATGGTCTCAGGGGCTCACAGGCGGGGGCGGAGGGTTTTTCAGTAATATCATGACGGGACTCGGTCTGGGTGCCGGTATGGGTATTGGTGAGGATATTGCCAACGATATTTTCAATTCATTCTGATTCGCTGTATGGTCCCATGTCGATAAATAATCTGGTTATGGCACTGTAAAGCAAGTGCTGGGCGGCCTTTCCTCTTCGCTAAAGGAGCGAATGCTGTGCCAGGCTTGTGCGGTATGCGGGGATGGGGTTCCCCTTGTAATGGGGTCCCTTTTCTCATGTATGTTGTTGTGCTGGCAGCTTTTTTTGCCATTTGTCGGGTATTGCATCAATTACAGTTGATTTGCCCTTTTTAAAGGGTATTGGCCCGGGGTTTAGGTTTGTAGAAAACCGCCAGGAATCTATGCGGTGGTATTGACCCGGGTTCCAACAGTCTGGCCATTACTGTTGACGGTTGGGTTGATTTGCAGGAGGGTAGTCTGGGGTGCAACTGCCTTTTTGTCATCTGTATCATGGTCATTCTCGGCATCATGATTTTCATGCACTTTTGCGCCGGACTGGGGATGTTTTGAGGTTGGGTGCTGCGTTGCAGGTTGAGCTGTATTAAGACCTGCAATGGGTGCGGATGTGGCTGAAACTTGCATAATCTTCATTCCCTGTAGTAAGACCCTCAGTGGTATTCTTGCAGCAACCGACTGATTAGTCAAACTAATACTGTTTTTTTGTTTATGTGCCGGATAGTGTTCCTATGCAGCCTTTATTGGATGGGTCAGACCTTAATGAGATTGTGAAGCAGATTATTGCCTGTTGTGCATTTCATTGGCTGATTTTTGCTGGGTAGGGCTGTGTCTGCTCCAGATTTATCTACTTTTTGAATCGGGATGATTTTTCAGCCTAGAAGATGATCCAAGATGGAACTAACAACATGCATTATGCACTTTTTATGTGACTCATCTATTGATCCCGGTGTAGTAATTCGAAGGTAGGTATTGTTCTATTAAATTGAAATATAATAGGTATTACAGTTTTTTGTTTGTCTGGCATGAGGATTGCTTATATTCAAGTGCAACCACCTTGAAGGAGATAGCAATGATTGAATGGTTCTGTTTGGCAGTATTGATAGCACAGATTGTTGGACTGGGACTGTTTGGGGAAAAGCTGTTTTCTCACTCCATGCTGGATGAATTGACAGCAGGTTTAGGTTAGGCAGTCCTGTTTCTTGAAATTCCCATGTTGTGTCGTGTGTTTTGTTATGTGCTCCATCCGCTTTGGCCACCTTCGGGTGGCTTTTTTTATTCTTTTTTTATCATGAAACCTCGGGGGTTAATTTTTTTCCTGGAAAATAAAGGCGTTTGAAGATCTTGTCAACTAAATGGGTTATGATGTATTTTTATACAAAATGAGTTGTAGCGGTAAAGAGCAGCTTGTTGTATTGTTCAGCATGGTTTTCATGTTTTGATCAAAGTTTTGATCAAATCATAGGGATGCGGTGTTGTTATGTGATCGCGAAGATTTGCAGTACAGGTAACATTCTGGAACCCGGGTTGAGCAAGTTTGTTTTCCGGCCAGGAGTGATTTCTGGCTTAAAACATAAGAGACACAGGATGTATTTGTGGCTGAAATGATGATTCAGTTCAGCTGATTTTTTTATTTCATGTTTTGGATAATGCGTTTGATTTTGATAAAAAAAAATGTAGCCCGGGTTACCCGTATCTCTTTTTTACCTTTGCTGGGCTTCCTGATTGTGATAACCGGGGTAATGCTTTCAATAAACCGGCAGGAGGTGATCTGGCCCTCCCGTTCCTTGACTGAAAACACATCCCCGTCATCGGATTTGGCAAGTGAACAGGATGTAACCCACGCCGTTACCTCCCAGGTCAAAACATCATCAAGACCTCCTTTGCAGGCAACGGCCCATTTTCAGGCAGATCTGGATGGACGGCAAAGCAGCGTGCATTCCTATACGCTGGCAAGGGGACGAATCAGGCATGCTTTTTCGCTAGCGGCACAACGCTTGGGTGTACCATATACTGTTGTGACACAATTTGTTCAAGCCATGGCTTCCCAAGTGAATTTCAAGAAAAAAATCTGGCCAGGAGATCGGTTCTGGTTGATTTATCATCATCCAGCGACTCCAGGGTCGTCAGATAATCGTCTGGTTGCTGCGAAGTTCTGTCACCTGGATTTGTGCCATACGGCGTATTGGTATCGGGTAAGCCGTGCGGTCAAGGGGTATTTCAGTGCCAGGGGGAAAAGCCTGAAACGGTCTTTTTTGCGCACACCTATAGCTGATGCGCGTATTTCATCTCCTTTTTCCTTGTCACGCTTTGATCCGGTTCTCAAGAAATGGCTTCCCCATGATGGGGTTGATTTTGCGGCTCCGGTAGGTACCCCCATTCATGCCACAGCAAATGGCTGGGTTAAGTTCATAGGCTGGCTCCGGGGTTATGGTAAAGTGGTCATTCTGCAGAATGGTCGAATTTATTCAACCCTTTATGCCCATATGAGTCGTTTTGCTCATCTGCACGTAGGCAGTAAGATTAAGCAGGGTAAGGTGATTGGATATGTAGGAATGACCGGTTGGACAACGGGGCCTCATGTACATTATGAGTTGCGGGTTAAAAATATTCCTGAAAATCCAATGACGATAAAATTACCTGCCTTGGTTGTGTTGCACGGCAAGAATAAATCAAGGTTTAATGAATTAAAACAGACCTTGTCAGCTTATATGTGAATCCTGCTTTGCCATGAAGTCTGTTTTTTTTTATGCCGGTACTGATATGGGCAAGTATGCGGCATGAGTCGGTCCTGTAGTTTTCCCGGCTGGTTACAGGGTGATTAAGGATAGTCATGAATGGTTATCGAATTTATCTTGATCATTCGCCTCAATGGTGGATAGAGCATTTTTTGCTGACTGTGCTGGTTCTGGTTGGTTTTGCAGTTTTATACCGCCTTCTGAGCCGTACGTTTTTTGTCATGGCGAGCCTTGTTCATGCCCATCGTCCTGTTTCAACGCGATATCAGAAAATTCTTCTGAATGTACTCAGATGGCTATTCTGGGTAGTGGGCTGCATCCTCATTCTGCACGTCTGGGGAGTGAATGTGAATGCCTTATGGACGACCCTTGTGAGTGTTCTAGCGCTGATTGGGGTGGGATTGCTTGCAGTATGGACCATGGTGAGCAATATTACGGCCCGTTTTTTTATTTGGTTCTGGCGGCCCCTGCGCTTAGGTCAGCGGGTGGAGGTTTTTCCTGAAGCAGTTCAAGGGATAGTTGTTGAGGAAAACCTGATGTTTACGGAACTGCGTGAGGATGATGGAAACATCATTGTTATTCCCAACAACCTTTTCTTTCAAAGGGTAATCCGGCGTAGTTCTGAAAAAGAAGCCGGTCCATCCGCAAAAAAATAGGAATTCTAGTCCTAAGCAGCATTCCGTGATGATGATTGACTGCTGAAAATGTTATTCAGAAAGCTCTGTTCCGGTTTCTTCTGATGACCCCATTCTGTCAGGTCTCGATTTAGGGAGTTCCCCGATAATGGCTGCAGCCAGACTGATAGCCATTGGCCCGATAATCATGCCAATCAATCCGAATACCTTGACTCCCCCGAGTATGCTGAATAAGACCAGGATAAACGGTACTTTGTTTTTTGCTCCAACAAATAACGGGCGTAATAAAAGATCGGCCAGTCCAATAATGGTAAATCCCCAGATTGCTACAATAAGGGCATGAATCCAGCTGCCTGTGAGTACAAGCCATGCCGAAGCTGCAAGAATGATAATGGCAGCGCCAAACGGGATAGGAGCGAGGAATACGGTAGCCAGGGCCCAGATGGACCATAGGGGCATGCCAGCGACTGCATAGGCAACTCCAATCAGAAGACCCTCAATGACCCCTACTCCAATGAGCCCGACCATGACTGCATAGGCAGACTGCCTGGCATGCTCAATAAACTGGGGCCCCTTGTTTCCCCACATCCGGATGGATAGCGCATGAAGTTTTTGGGCGATTGTGTCGCCTGCAAAGCCAATCGAAAGCACGGTCATTACAGCAAATACGGAATGAAGGACATAGATCCAGATACGCCAGACCCAGCCAACCACCAGGTTCGAGTGCCCCCCCAGAAACTGTAGCAAGGCCTTGGCAGTCAGTGGAGAGAGTTGTTGGGCTATCCAATCACCTATTATAGGAATTTTCATTAGCTGGGGTGGAGGTTTGAGAATTGGAATTTCTGCTCGCCATTGAGCAAGAAGTGGAGCGATTCTTTCTCCGGCTGGTTCCAGGATAAGCCAAAGCGGGATAACAATGATAATGAGCCAGAACAATGCATGCAGGCTGGCTCCAGCCCAGCGGGGAAGGTTGAAGCGCCGCTCCAGCCATAGTTGCGGTCCCCAGCCTATGACTGCCAGCATAGCGCCCATTAGCAGGGAGGGGAGGAAAGGGCTCAGGGAGTAGGCGGCAATGGCCAGGATAAAGAAAGAGACAAAGAGGGCAATACGCTGCATGCTGGTTTTGGTCATTGGCATGGACGGGTTCCATGGGATATTGGATTAAAAGGGGCCATATGTCACTCTCCCTGTTGATGTTACTGTTTATTATAGGGGCAAATCCTGTCAGGAGTTGCTGAGTTTAGCAAATAATTTCCTTGGTGGGATATTAAGTCATAACTATATGATTTCGTCATGGCCCTGCCTGCTTTTAATGGTCTTGGTTCTGAAATTGGTGTAGTTTAGGATCATGAGGGTTAACAGTTCTGTTCATCCAGTCGAGGAGGTATGATGAAGCCATGGATCGCCGGTTTTCTTGGTCTGCTACTGCTGATGCCTGTTTTAGCGAAGGCTGGAAGCCTCTCTGGTTATGATATGAGCCAGCGTCAAAAAGACAGGAACGCTGATGCACAGATTCAAGAACGTACTACGCTTTATGATTCAGGTCCGAAAACAGAGCAATCTGGCATGCAGGCTATGCAAGGTACGATGGGTGGCATGCAGGGTTTGAGTAATGAGGAGGCAGCCAAGGTCAGGCGCTGGCAAATGAACACCATGCAGTCATCCCAAACGAAATAAGGGCGATGTCTTGTGGTCTGAAGCGGAGATGGAGCCTGGTTGCATAGTAAAGGAGCATCTTTGGGATGCTGTTTCATGTTCGTAGGGAGCAGACTGCCATCTTGTAAATGCCTTAATCTGTTTTCAGAAGTATTCCCTACTGGTTCTGGTCATACCTCGAGGTGGTGTACCGATGGCGCTGGTATTGGCCCAGGCTTTGCGAGGTCAAGTGGATGTGGTGCTGGTGCGTAAACTATCTGCTCCCTCTCTAGTAGCGAATATGCGTGGGAGCAACAGATGAGTCCGGCTGGGTGTACTGGAACGATGTTTTTGCGAGCCTGATTTGAATGAATCGGTTTATGCGCAGGGCGAGAGAGCAAGACAGCCAGGGTTAATCCGTGAACAACATCAAACTTGCACGCCCGGGCACGGCCCTGCGGATGTATCCGGTCGTTATGTCCTTATGGTTTCGGTGGTCTGGCTACTGGCTCGACCATGATGGCAGCTTTGCATGCTGTCAGGCTTAAAGGGCCCGGTTGACTGGTCTATGCTGTACCTGCAGCGTCCAGGCAGATATTAATGAAGGTCAAAATAGGCGCGGATGAAGTGGTGTGTCTTCATTGTCCAAAAACCTTTTATTCGGCAGGCTGGTTCTATCGGATATTTTCTTCTGTAAGTGATAAAGGGGTTATCCAGGATCTGAAGAATATAGCGTTTTTTCATCAGGATGGAAGGAGCCCTCATGGTCTGGATGTGTGCGAGATTTAAGGATGAAATTTTATTAAAGTGGCCTGCTTTTTTTTGAACTGGTTTTCGAGAGCAGGCCAGATAGAAAATATTGAAACAAGGGAGTAGTGCACCATGGATTCGTGTCATACATTTGAGGATGCGCGCAACCTGATTCGGGAATTCGTCAGGGGCCGGGACTGGGAACGGTTTCATACCCCGAAAAATCTTGCTACTGCCCTGAGTATCGAAGCCAGTGAACTGCTGGAACCTTTTCAGTGGCTTGAATCGGGCAGAAAAGATGAGCTTGATGAGGCTGAATGGAAGGCTGTCCGCTTCGAAATGGCTGATGTACTTGCTTATCTGGTACTCCTTGCGGACAAGCTGGATGTGGATCTTTATGAAGCCTTGCTTGAAAAAATGAAGTTAAACCAGACCCGTTATCCGTTGGATACAGTACGGGGTAATACCTGCAACTAGTTGCAATATCATGAATCAGGCATTATATCCTGTTATTGAGGGTTTGCAGGCTGATGAACCAGTTGGCAGGTTAAGGTGCAATGCAGGAATGTGTTCAGGTTATATATCTAAGTGAGGTTAGAACCATGATGATAGTGCGTAAGAGTGAAGACAGGGGCCATGCAGAACATGGGTGGCTTGAAAGTTATCACAGTTTTTCGTTTGCTGGCTACCATGATCCCCTGCAGATGGGATGGGGGCCCTTGCGGGTCATCAATGAGGATCGGGTTCAGCCTGGTAAGGGATTTGGTTTGCATGGTCATGAGGATATGGAAATCATCAGTTATGTGCTTCAGGGCGAACTGGCTCATCGTGACAGCATGGGCAATGGGACAGTGATTAAGCCCGGGGATGTGCAGCGCATGAGTGCTGGTACAGGGATAAAACATAGTGAATTCAATCCATCTGACCGGGAGCCGGTTCATTTTCTGCAGATTTGGATTGAACCTAATCAACATGGTCTGGAGCCAAGTTATGAGCAGAAATTTTTTGAACCTGAAAGCAAGAAAGATCAGTTTCGTTTGATTGCGTCATCGGATGGCAGGGATGAAAGCGTGCTGATTCATCAGGCGGCTGATGTGTATTCCAGTCTTCTAAGCGCTGGTAAAAGCCTGTCATTTCTGACCACAGCTGGCAGGCTTGCCTATCTGCATCTGGTTCAAGGTGAGCTGGATGTAAATGGTATTGTGGTCAAAGCAGGTGACGCCATTAAGGTCGATCTGGAGCAGGAGCTTAACATTGATGCCCAGCAGGATTCAGAATTCCTCCTTTTTGCCTTTGGTTGAATGATGTCTTATAACGGTCGAATTTCGTAGGTTTATCTGGGAAATACAGATGCTGGTTCAACTGGTATCATTAGATAACGGGGCAAGGTATCAGATTGTTTCAGTACTCTTTTATCGTAGGGGATGGCTGCAATTGTTTAAGTCGTAAGGGCAATCAGGGCACCCTGATGTGGTTGTATGTAGGACGTAATATATTGATTATGATGTTTGACTTGAATATTTCCAGTAAGCCATTATGATTGAGATATGGCCTGTTTCAGAACAAGAAGAAAAATAGGCCTACAGACTAAAGCGGTTTATATTTTCTAAGTGTACTTCAGGGTGAATCAAGGAAAGTCGTTAACGACATGGTTGGAATTTGAATATGGCCAGGCAATCTGCTTTTGTATTGTGGCGGTTGTTAGTCTAAGTTTAATGGCGAGATGTGATTTCTGACTGTGCATTGAGCGAAAAGGTTCGTGGGATGGGTTTGGATGAACGGTGCTTGCTTGCTGAAATTGACCGGTTGAATCAGGTTATTGATGGGTTAAAGAAGCGTCTGAGAGGTTGTGCCCCAGATGTGGAAGGAGATTTACCAGGGCAAAGCTACGAGAAAAACAGGATGGATGGTGTTGCTCTAGAGCCGGATGTCCAGCCATCCTTATTACAGGAAGGGTCTCTTTTCAGGCAGATGTTTGAACGACATACAGCAGTAATGCTGTTGATTGATCCAAAAGCGCGCATGATTATTGATGCTAATCATGCTGCCGCAGAGTTTTATGGTTATTCCATAGAACAGCTTCGTGGTATGAAGGTTAGTCAAATCAATGCCCAGCCTGAATCAGAAATAGCCTCACAACGTCAACAGGCCATACGGGGAGAAAAAAGCCGCTTTGTCTTTGATCACCGCCTGTCAAATGGATTGATCCGCTCTGTTGAGGTATATATTTCCACGATCATATATCGAAACAGGACACTCTTTTTTTCTATTATCCATGATATTACAGATCGGGTTCTGGCTGAGGAGAAAATCCGGAATCTGGCTTTTTATGATCCTTTAACCAAGCTGCCCAATCGTCGGTTACTGGATGATCGTTTAGGCCAGGCGTTAACCGTGAGTAAGCGTAGTCATCGGTATGTTGCCTTGATGCTTATTGATTTGGACAACTTCAAGCTGCTCAATGATACTTATGGTCATGCAGTAGGAGATTTATTGTTGATTGAAGTTGCTTTGCGTCTTAAAAGTTGTGTGCGGGAGATGGATACACTTGCCCGTTTTGGTGGGGATGAGTTTGTAGTGATTCTAAGCCAGTTGCATTCGGATATACATCAGTCTATCTCTACTGCCCGGCAGGTTGCAGAAAAGATACGCAAGAAACTGAGCCTGCCTTATTTTCTTTTGACCCGACAGGATGGGTTACAGGATAATCTTGTCGAATACCAATGTACGCCAAGCATTGGAATGGTGGTGTTTATCGCTCATGAGATGAGTGCAGAAGCTGTTCTCCGGCGAGCTGATGTGGCCATGTATCAGGCCAAGAATCTAGGGGGAAACCAGGCCTGTTTTTATGAAAAGGGTAAGTAGTTACTAATTGAATTTAAAATAAAATATTTTTATCAAGACATATTTTTCTAAATCAAAATTCACAGCGTGTGGTTATCATCAGGATTGGAATAAGCCGGTTTTAAAATTACATGCCTGTTCGAGCATAATCCGCAAAGTATAGAACGTCAATATTTACAATTGGTTATAGGCTAACGTAAGATGTAGGCATTAGGCAGGTTTGCTGCCGATCCTGTGGGAAGCTATGGTCGATTCTACGCGCTCTAACATGTCGCCTTCTGGATCACCTGATAGTGACAGGCGTTTTAAGGCAGTGATTGAAGCCATTCCTCTCCCTTTAGCCTTAAACGATGGGGAGGGTTTTATTCATTATCTGAATAAAGCCTTTATCCAGAAAATTGGCTATACCCTGAGTGATATTCCTGATTTGGCCACCTGGTGGCCCAAAGCCTATCCAGATCCAGCCTATCGACAGCAGGTTATTGACCAGTGGCAGCAGAACATGGACAAGGCGCGGATTACGACAGATTCGTTTGTTCCCATGGAAGTGAATATCTGTTGCAAGGATGGTCATATCCGCCCCTTTTTGGTCAGCCCGGCTACACTGGATTTAGGGGCGAATAACCTGCATCTGGTTATTTTGTGGGATGTCAGTGACATCCGGCAAATGGAAAAGGCCGTTTGGTTTCGCCAGTTTGGCCTGAACCGGGCAGGAGAGGCAATTCTTTGGATGGATGAAAGAGGGCATATCCTTGACGCTAATGAGACTGCCAGCCGGAAGTTTGGCTATTCTGGCGAGGAGTTGTCCCGAATGGCTATTTCTGATCTTAATCCCCATCTTTCCGAGGAAACCTGGTCTCAATTCTGGCAGGACCTGAAACAAAAAGGGGGGGTCAGTTTTGAATCCACCTGCTGGTGCCAGAATGGCATGGTTATCCCGGTTGAGATTGTAGTCAATTATTTCGAGTATGAGGGGACAGGCTACAATTGTGCCCTTATTCATGACATCACTGAAAGAAAGAACTCAGAAGCCCGTATTGAACGTTTAAGCAAGCTTTATCGTGCCTTGAGTGAGGTCAATCAGGCCATTGTCCGGATGGAAAGTGAAGAGGCACTTTTTCCTCTGGTCTGCCAGATGGCAGTTGATTTTGGAGGATTAAAGCTGGCGTGGATAGGGCAGGCTCACCCCAGGACATTGATAATTGAACCACTGGTTAGTTATGGCAAGGGTTCTGATTACCTGAAAAAAATTGTTGTTTCCATGGATCCGGTTCTTCCTGAGGGCCAGGGACCGACTGGAACAGCCTATCGGGATAACCGCATTGTGATTGTAAACCGTTATCTTGAGACTGATATGACACGCCCATGGCATAAGGAGGCAAAGCGTTATGACTGGAAAAGCTGTGCCAGCTTTCCCATCCTTCGTTCTGGAAAACCTTTTGTGGTTTTGAGTGTGTATCACGATAGTGAAAATGCTTTTGATGAGGAGACGATTGCCCTGCTTGATGAGATGGTCCGGGATGTGTCATTTGCACTGGATGGCTTTGACAAGGAAAAATTGCGCCAGGTTTATGAAAGTAATCTTTTGTCCAGTGAGCGGCATTTTCGGGCCTATTTTGAACGCTCCATGGTAGGAATGGCAGCCGTTGGCCCGTATCGGAACTGGATAGAAGTGAATGATACCTTAAGCAAGATGCTTGGTTACTCAAACGAGGAATTGATGTCAATGACCTGGTTTGAGGTGTCTCATCCGGATGAGCTTTTTGAATGTGAGGAAATGTTTGAGCGGATTATGCGGGGTGAGCTTGAGGAATATGAAATGGATAAGCGGTTTATCCGAAAAAATGGCGAAATCCTGCATGTTCACCTGGCTGTTCGTGCAGTGAGAAAGGAAGATGGCTTGCTGGATTATCTTGTGGTACTGGTCGATGACATTACGGAAACAAGGGATCAGCAGCGGCGTCTTGAGCAGCTGGTTCATCATGACACGCTGACCGGATTGCCCAACAGGGTGCTGCTTAATGATCGCCTTGAAATGGCTCTGGCGCAGGCAAGAAGGACGGGCGAAAACCTGGCGGTAGGTTTTATGGATCTGGATGGATTCAAGCCTGTCAATGATACTTTTGGTCATGCGATGGGTGATCTGCTGCTTGTAGAGGTTGCTCAGAGGATGCTGGGAATTTCCCGGGCAACTGATACGGTAGCCCGCCTGGGTGGGGATGAATTTGTCCTGATTCTGTCGGGCATTGCTGACGAAGCTGAATGCCGCCAGCTTTTGAACCGTATTATGCAGACCTTGAGCGAGCCTTTTGAGATTAACGGCCATGATATTCGTATTTCAGCCAGCATCGGAGTAGCCATTTATCCTGATGATGTAACAGATGGTGACAGTCTTTTGCGTCATGCCGATCAGGCCATGTATATAGCCAAGCAGTCCGGCCGGAACCGGATTCATTTTTTTGATGTGGTTCATGATCATTTGGCACAGGTTCGTTCTGAGGGGCTTTCACGAGTTGAAGTGGCGCTGGAACGTTCAGAGCTTGCCTTGCACTACCAACCTAAAATTAATATGCGCAGCGGCCAGGTAATAGGGATGGAGGCGTTGATCCGATGGAATCATCCTGACCGGGGATTGCTCGCGCCCGGAGAGTTTTTACCCCTGGTTGAAAACAGTGATTTTGAAATCAGGTTATCTGAATGGGTGATTTCGCAGGCAATGAAGCAGTTGTCTGAGTGGAATCAGGCTGGCATGGATTTGAGCGTCAGTGTAAATGTCCCGGCCTGTCATTTGCAGTCGCATGGCTTTGCAGATTTTATTGCCTCGGTTGTTGCAGGGTATCCTGCGGATCTGCCTGCCCTGCTTGAGCTGGAGATATTGGAGACAGCAGCGTTAGGTGACATGGGAAGTATCATTCGTAAAATGGAGGAATGTATCCGCCTTGGTGTGCGATTCTCCATTGATGATTTTGGAACCGGTTATGCTTCGCTTGCTTATCTGCGGCGTTTACCGGCTGCCATTATCAAGATTGACCAGGTATTTGTCCGCGACATGCTGGATGACATGGATGATTTATCCATCGTTCAGGGAGTGATTGGTTTGGCAGATGCGTTCCAGAAGGAGGTTATCGCTGAAGGAGTGGAGACAATAGAACATGGCTTGAAGCTTCTGGGTATGGGGTGTGAGTTGGCACAGGGGTATGGTATAGCCCGCCCGATGGAGCCGATGCAGGTAATTGAATGGGTAGCCCATTATAAGGTCCCTGAAAGCTGGGTTAAAACCGGATTGAATTCGAGTGGATAGATAACCATGGTTGATATGGGCTCTGGGGCTGGAATTGAAAAATCCGGATCGAAAAAGGGATGTGAATTGTGTGATCTGTATTTTTTGAATTCAGGCGAGAATGTTTTTTAGGTAGCCTGGAACCATTGGGCCTGTCTTCTGCACGATGTTGTTTCGGAAGTATATCTTTCAAATATCCATTTGGGGTATTGGTTTCGCGCACCCTTCTGGTTGCTCCCTGACGTCTTCTGATCAAGAATGACACAGAAAAAATCAGCTGAAAAATCGCTTTATCGCTGAATCTTGAATAAGTTTAATGCGCCAGGGCTAGATAATTTAGGGAATAATTGACTGATGTTTACATTACCTTCCATGTGGAACCTGATTATTTCGACGATAGTGTTTTTTATTGCTGCCTGGTATTTTCATCGGGTATTGGAGGAACATGGATTGCCAAAAGGTATGACACGAGGACTTCTGGTTTTTATGCTGGCATCCGTTATATCCTGGGGGGCGGGGGATGCTGTAGATTGGGTCCAGGGTAAAGTTGAAGGATCTTCTGGCAGGGTGCATAATTCGCAGAATTTGACCCAGTTGCTTGATACATTGTCCCAGCTGAAACGCCAGCATTAAACTTCAGGACCTGCTTTTAGGTAGAGCAATGGATATTAAGTACAGTACTTGATGAAAATCCGGATCATGGCCTGAAAGCGTGCGCATGATCCGGATTTTATTTTTATTCCTTGATTAGGTTTTTTTCACATTTGCTTTCTATGGGGCGCTGTGTGGAAGGCCTTAACCATAATGGTTTGAGCTTTAAGAAAAAATCATAGGCCATCAGCAAGGCACCCAGTGCAAAAACGACATCGCCAGGAAAACGGAGCCATTGCCACAACAAAGTGGTGTTGTAGAAAGTCAGGCTACGAGCGTAGGCATAACCATGTTGATAGACTGCAGCAAGCTGGGGCCAGCCAATGGGCCAGAAGTTCAGGGTAAGCCACAAGACTAATCCACCGTTATACAGCCAGAATGCCCAAATTCCTAATTTTTCATTCCAGGGTGCACGCTCCCCTACTATATACCGTAAAGAGAAGTAAATCAGTCCGATGGCCAGCATGCCAAATGCTCCAAAAAGGGCTGTATGGGCATGAGCCAGTGTCAGGAAGGTACCATGTTCATAATAGTTGACCAGGGGTGCATTGAGCGTACCTCCACCAAGAACGCCTGCCCCCATGAAATTCCAGAAACCGGATCCAAGCAGGAATAGATAGGCAACCCTGTGCTGAAATCCGGCCTGTTGTCTGATTCTACGATATTGATCAAGTGATTCCAGAATAAGCAATACCAGCGGGATGACCTCGATGAATGAGAACATGGTGCCAACCCCGATCCACAAGCTTGGCCCGCCTACCCAGTAGAGGTGATGACCGGTTCCGAGATCGCCTCCTAGAAAAATCAGAATAGCTTCAAAGTAAAGGGCCCGTTCTGCAAGAATTCGGGATACCAGCCCTAATGCCATGAGAATATAGGCGGTAATGGCAACGGTAAAAAGCTCAAAGGATTGTTCTACCCAAAGATGTACAACCCACCAGCGCCAGAAATCGGTGATAGTGAAGGAGTGGTTGATACCAGTAATTGGAATCATGCCAAACAGATAGAGTATTGCAATGTTGACAGTACTGAGAAAAAGGATATGCTCCACACGAATGCCACGGCCTAATGCCTTAAGTGTAGGCAGCATGGCCCGCAGGACAAGAAAGCTCCAGAATGCGAGTCCTATGAAAAACCCGATTTGCCAGAATCGCCCAAGTTCCAGATAGGATAGCCCCTGGTTACCAAACCAGAACCAGTTCTGGTTGATGACACCCTGTATTCCAAGATAGTCTCCACCTAAAGCGCCACCTACAATGAGAAGCGTTACCCAGAATAGAAGATCGACAAGCTTTCCTTGCCCTTTGGGTTCTTTCCCTCCAATCATGGGTGCAATAAAAAGGGCAGATCCTATCCAGGCAAGTCCAATCCAGATGATAGGGGCTTGAATATGCACGGATCGTAAAAATTCAAAAGGTAAAATGCTATTGATATTAATCCCGTAAAAATTGGTACGTTCAGCGTAATCATGGGCCATGGTTGCACCTGCTGCTATTTGTAACAGGAAGACTGCAGCCACCACCAGAAAATATTTTCCGGTTTTCTTCTGGCTTGGCGTAAGTTCTGGAAACCCTTTGAACAGTTGATGCCTGTCTTCTTCCTTTTCATGGGTCTCAATAAATCGTTTATAGAGGAAAAGGGTCAGGCCCAGCGCTGCCAGGAGCCAGAGGATAGATACCCAGGTCCAGATGAAGGTTTGGAGTGTCGGTGTATTTCCAACCAGGGGCTCGTATGGCCAGTTGCTCGTGTAGGAGTAGCTCTTCCCGGGGCGTCTTGCAACTGTGGTCAATGAAGAATACAGCAGGAAATCTGCTGCTTGCGTGGCAGTGGCTGGATTCAGGCTGCCTGCTTTGCTCCACCCTCGGGTAAAATGGTTGGTCAAGAGGTCGAGGCTGATTTTTCCTTGAAGCTCAGTCATGGCTTGAGCCAGGGCATCTGGAATTACCGAAATCTTGTTGTGTAGCAAAGAAACGGATTGCAGTTGGGTTTGCATCTGTTTTTGAACTGCTATTTGCCTGGCCGGGCTCAGTCTGGAAAATTCTTCATGATAGATCTGATGGGCCAGGTTGGTTTCAGTTATTTTACCCAGACTGACTAGATACTGTGCTGTGTAGTCTTCACCGAAATAAGATCCCATTCCATAGAGGCTGCCATAATCCATCAGATCTGCCTGTTGAAAAGCGGCTTTACCTTGAATGATATCTTTCTTCGTCATGATGAGATGGCCGGATTGGGTGACAAACTGGGCAGGTTGCGGTGGTGCTTGCCGGTAGGTGATTACTGTAGCCCATCCAAAGGCCGCGAAGGTGAAGATCACGATAGTCAGTAAAATCCATTTCAGAACAGATGAAACCTGATCCCGTGGTTCAGCTAAGGCATGCCGGGTGTTTATTCGTGCAAGATTAGGGGAAGTCATGATTGATTCCTTCTGGCGTTTTTATTAAATCCAAGTTTAGTTGCTGAGTGTATTTAAACGCTGACTAAGAAACTGAATCAGGGGCGCGGGTGTCTTGCAATTTTCAGTGCACTTGTTTGTAACACCCATGCCCTGGAGGCTTTTAATGAACGCGTCCAATCCGTACCTGCCAGATGCGTGGTCCCTGTTCGAGATAATCCCAGGTAAACTGGTTCTTATGCTCTGCGTCAAACTGGTAATACAGCGGCTTTGGATCGTGGTCATTGACGAGGATAAAACCGGAACCCGGGCTTAATTTTTGATAGGTTTCAAAGATGATGCGGTGTCTATCCATGGGAATCAGGCTTCGTACATCAAGAATTGGATCCTTTGTCATGTGAATGTTCCTTTAAATTGATTGATGGGGAAAGCAACGGGTGTTGCTGAGATTGTTGCGTCAATGCATGCAAGACCCCGTTTAATCGTTCTGCCTCACGCGTATGGTTCAGCCTTAGTCGGGACCAGCCCCGGGCTGCAAGTTTGCACGCCTGTTCTATTGCACCCTGGTTTCTTAGTTCCATCAGGGCCTCGATGAACAGACGGTTCAGCTCCTGTAAAGCATGTTGCTCTGAATGTTTCATGAGGTAACCCCAAAATGGGTCTTGGCTTTCTCACTCATGAGGCCAGGATGCCACTGGGGCTCCCAGACAACCTGTACATGAATTTTCTGTATGCCGGAAAGTGTTCCGAGGATGTGTCGAACCCCGGCAACAATATAATCCTGCGCAGGGCATCCCGGGGTGGTCATGGACATTTTGATGTTGACCTGTCCTTTACCGGCATGAATCTCATAAACGAGGCCCAGATCCATGATGTTATAGCCTAGTTCAGGATCAATGACGGTATGGAGGGCATTGATAATCTGCTGGTTCAAGGAAGGCTCGGATATGTTTTTCATGGCTACCCTACCCTGATCCAGATAAGTGTGGCACCCGGTTCCTTGGTTTGGGTATGCCATTCGTGCCCTGCCGTTTTCAGTTCCGGGTAAAGAAAAACAGGTTCCCGGTCCAGCAATGCTTCTAACACATCGCCTGAATGCAAAGCGGGAAGTGCTTCTAGAATTCGTACCATCGGTTCTGGTGGGAGAAGGTTGCGGTTGTCCAGAACCAGGCAGGGTTTGGGCCAGGTTTCAAACGGGACATGATGCGCCTGAGTAGATTTTTGGTTGTTTTCGGGTTGATTTGTTTTAAGTGTAGGTTGCCGGGTAAAGAGCACTTCCCATTCGCCTCGATCCAATGAGCGGGATTCATGGCTGAAACCATGCTGTTTTAGTAAGGCATATAATGGTTTTGGCTCAAAAGTAGTAAATAGTCTTAACCCCTGATTGGGGATAAGTGCCGAAATGGCTTCAAGAATACGGGGTAGAGGTTCTCCCCCATGACTTAGTTCTTCCCGGACGTCCAGTGTAATATAAGCTTCATTGGGGTTCATGGCTGATTTTCTCCAGCGTATTAGGGGATAAACGGGGTTTTTTACTGATTAAATCCTGGTCAGGGTGCCTTGCATGCCAGAATTCGCGAATAAGGGCTAAAACTGCAATCAGTTGAATGAATGCCACCAGTTCAAACATGCTGCTTATTTTCCAGAATAGCAGGCTGGTATTGATGGCAACTCCTGCGAAATAAATGATGAACCAGGGTTTGGCGCGGGCTTCAATAACAAGATCCTGGACGCGCGGAACGGGTCCCTGGCCCAGCTTTATCCCAAAACGGTCAAGCCAGGTCAGGAAGGGCACTATTTTATAGAGCTGGCTTAAACCGAGGCCGGAAAGATATCCAAACATGAAGATAAAAACTGTGGCAGGTAGGAATGAGGAGGCATCAAATATGGCCGCTGCCCCTGTAAGGATGGCCGGAGCAAAGAGGGTAAGAGCCATTGCTGCAGCTGTACTGTTAAGTTCAAGCGTTTTTCGTTGGCGGGAGTGATATAGGCGGGTGATATCCACGATATAGATGACAAGTCCTGATATCAGTAGTATCAACCCGAGCTTTTCGCATGTATGGAGGATAGGGTTGGGGAACCACAGATTGAAGAGACCGGTCAGGACAAAAAGCGTTAGCCCTGTCGCAAGTGTTCCCCAGACACCAGTGCCCCAGTGTCCCCTGTCTTCTGGCGCAAGCATGAACATGGGTAGCAGTTTGTATCCAACCCCGATTGCCGTAAATCCAAGCCAGCCTACTAGCCCTGCAAGAATATGGATGGGTAGTCCGTTTGACAGGAGGGGGTACAGTTCCAGTGGCGACTGGTCTGCTCCAAAACCAATGGCAAAGCACAGTCCGATACATAGGGTGAGAATGAGAAAACCAAGGGAAGTGAGCAACATTTTTGCCGGGAGCTGAATAGGGCGGGTGCGTACAAGTGGAACAGCAATATTCCAGATATCAAGAAAGAACCCCGTTAGGACCAGTGTACCGCCTATGGGAAGCAGGATTTTCATGGACAAGGGAAAGCTGCCATTTAAAGCCAGAAAACCCATTACCATATTCAGTAGCCCGGCTTCTAGAAGGATAAGTCCTGCTAGCATGCCAGGCTGGCTAGGCAGGGGGTTATTCGTAATGACAGGAACAAATTGAGCCAGGGCACCTAACATGAGCAGGCTGAGCCAGCCAATTGTCATGAGATGGACAGCTATAAGGTTTGAGGGGGATGAAAATGACAAGGCCGGATAGGTGTGACCCGACACCATCATCCCCAGGGCCAGGATAAAATTGATGAGGGCACAACTGAAGTAGGTCATGGTCCATCTGGATAGCCGTGCATTCAGCATAATAATCTGCCTTCTGGCCTGTTTGCATTGGAAGGATGCGGGCTGGCTCTTTCTGTGATGTTTTGTAAACAGTACAGTTCTGGGTCCGGGTTGATGATTAGGCCCTGTGTTATTTTTGAGCGATCCATGATTAATGTCCCATGAATATTTGCATCTAAAATACGCTTTAATTTAAATATTACTGTTTATTAATAGCATGTTATTTTTATATTTTATAATATAAAAAATTAAACATGTATTAATTATACATGTTTAATCAGGCTTGACAAGAGGGTAAAAAAAATCTTTAGGCAACATGAATCTCTTTATATTTATCGAGTTAAAACGACTGATTTCAGGTGGGTTGGAAGAAGGCTTAAATTGGCGTCTTATTTTTTACGATAATGTTCCCGGTCATGCCAGCAGCAAAATGTCCTGGTTCATGGCAGGCAAATTCGACTGGGCCTGGTTTATCAAATGTCCAGATCAGGGTTTTGGACTGGCCTGGTTTCAGGTTGATGCCGTTGGGCTCACTTGTCATTGCCATGGTCCTCATCTGTTGCATCTCCTGCTCATGTTCGAGTTGCTCCTTTTTGTCGCCAAGAACAAATTCGTGATCAACCTGGCCCTTGTTTGTAACAATAAACCGGATGGTTTGCCCAGACTGGATAACCAATGTGTCTGGAATAAAACGCATCGCGTCATTTGCAGTAATTTTGATGGTTCGACTGACTTGGAAGGGTGTGCCAGGATGGCCATAACTGAAAGCCTGAGCGTGAGCAGCAGTTAAATCAGCTAATGTAAGCGAAGCGGTAAGAAAAAGACAAAGCAGGCGGGGATGAAAGGACATGGCCAAGTTTCCTTATGGGTAGATTATAGCCAAGAAAGTGCCTCGGTTGAGACACACGCTGTTTATGATGCATGGATCAGGATATTTTGACAAATGTACCTGGCAGGGGGGGGGCGAAATTATGATGGGTTAATAATCATACTCCATGGTAACCCAGGTTTTTTCGGTATGGGTGTTGGTTACAGCAGTACCGGGGTAGTTGTGGCCTGCGTTATCTTTTGCCTGATAATTGGCATACATGACGCCCAGTTTCACTCCATTCTGAAGCGTATCCAGCAAGGATATATCCCATTCAGTGCCATAGTGAATTGAACCATAGCTAGATTTATAATCATGATGTACGGCAAGTAGTTTCAGTTTGTGAAAAACGGTATCACTCAGGGTGACGTAAACATCCCGCAAACCGGTTTGCGGGGTAGTCAAGAACATGTCTGCCCAGCCATTGAAAGCATGCTTGGTTCCCATTGGGGTTTGTAGCCCGTAGGTTCCGTTTGAGTTGCTACCTAGCTGTTCGAGATCGATATGGCCTGCCAGTTTTTTGAATGATCCCCCTGCCCCAACATGTAAATAGCTTGCATCTATACCAGATTCAGCATGATTGAGCCCGTGTTGTTTTGCATATTCGGCGGTATAGAAAATCTGCGTCATCCCTGTCAGGTGGAGCGAACCATGAAAGCGTAAACCGACAGTATTGCTTGAAATATTGCCGGGTGCCTGGCTAATCATGCTCTTGTCATCATAGCTGTAGTCATATAAAGCGATGTTTGTACCTTGAAATAAAGGAATAGCTGCATGGAACAGGTTTGCATTGACATGCTGCAGGTTATATCCCACCGGGATTTGTCCATTGGCATAGCTGCTTTTTGTGTGAACCACATGGGCAGCAAACAGATTAATGCCCTCAATACTGCTATTGTTCAGGCTTATGGCATCAAAAGTCTGCATGTTTTGCCGAAAGTCGACATTTCCTACAAATCGGGAATTGTCGAGAATAATCTTCTGGCGACCGATTTTAAGCCGGGTTGCATCAATGCCAGAATAGTTGATAAAAGCCTGGTTGACAGCCGTTTTACCTGGATCAGCGATGATGGGATAGCCTGTTTTTCCATTTTGAGTGCTATTGTACTGTTGGCTACCAAGGTTGCTTACATTGATGAATTCTAGTTTCGCCTTAAGATTGGATCTAGGCTGGATGCTGTACCCAAGAATGGTTCTCATGGTCCAGGCATGGGCTGCATCGGGTTTCCCCTCCTGCTTGACTGTTTCATAGCGTGGACGGATCTGGAAGTTGATATGCCCATTATCCATCCATCCTGTACTGGCATGAACCAGCGGGATATGGGTAGCCATTCCCGTGACAAGGTAGAGCAGGAACCTTATTTTCTGGGAGCCAGGCTTCCAAAAAGAGTGATGGGGGAATGGGTTGTATCGGATTATTTTCATGTGGGTTCTCAACTGTGATTAAGGTGGGTAAGAAAAGACAGTAATGTTCCTTATTTTTCTATAGCGAAAACAACCTATTAAATGGTTCAACAATGCCTGCACTTATTTTGGGTGTTTTATGCAGCAGTTCTCTAAATGGGTGCATTCGTTTCCAGGCTGGTGATTTATCGGGTTGGTGTTTTTCCCCCCTGAGGTTAAGCCCAAGGGGATGTATTTCCGACGGGTTAATCGGGTTCATGTGTCTTTTGGCCAGGTTATGCCGGGTTATTTTTCGCCTCCACTATGATAAAGGGCGGGGTTGGGTGAACCGGATACAAGTAAAAAGCCGCTTAATCCCTGCTCCATTCTCGATAGAGCATGATCAACCAGAATATATTTTCCCGGTTCCCGTAATTTAAACTGCCCCATAAAAGCACCTCCTGGAGGAACTAGTATTGTTTGAACATCCCTGATGGGCTTGTTGGCCAGGGAACCCCAAGGCCAAGCTTTCTCGAATTGCTCGCCAATGACATGAAATGAAGAAGCAAAATTCGGGCCAGCATCACCGAAGAAGATCCGGACAGTATCACCAACCTTGGCCTGAAGGGGATGATCCTGGGTCAGAGCCCCCACTGAACCATTGAATACAAAGTAATCTGGTGTCTCCTTGAGTAACTTATGTACGCTGAACTCCTGATTGCCGCGTTTTCCAAATGGCCCAGCCGTATATATTTCGCTTTGCATGACATAAAATTCCTCGTTTACTCTCGGGAGCCCGCCAGCAGGTTCGACCAGGATCATTCCAAACATTCCATTGGCAATATGTTCAGCTACCATGGGTGTGCCGCAGTGATAAACAAATAAGCCCGGGTGTAGTAGCTTGAAAGTGATTGTTTTTTCTTTTCCTGGAGGTGTTTGCAATAGCATGGCCCCACCTCCTGGCCCAATGACCGCATGCAGGTCAATAGAATGGATCATGTGGCTTGTTGCCGGGTTGGAAAGATGAAGTACTACAGTATCACCAACACGAACCCGAATCATGGGGCCTGGAACTTTGCCATTAAAAGTCCAGTAATGATAGGTTGTTTTATCGGCTAGTTTCCCAGTCAATTCTTCGGCTTTCAGAAAGATTTGAACTGATTTTGGTCCACGGTGCCCCACAGGAGGTGGAAGATCAGCTGGATTACGGGAAATATCGGAAATACCAGTCAGCGAAGGGACTGGTATTTCTTTTCCCACAATGATTTTCCCGTTCATGCCTGCTGCGCGATGCCCAGGCATGTTGCAGTAATAATTAAACTGGCCTTCCTTATTGGCACGAAAGACGATAGTTGCGCTTGCTCCCTTTGTGCTTACGGTTCCAGACAGGGCATGAAATTGAGGGACAGTAATGTCATGAATAGCCCCATCACCATTAATCAGGGTGATTTGGACAAGGCTGTTAGGTTGTATATGCAGGATCGGGTTGATATGACCATCAATATTTCCCCCGACACCAACAAATTCCATCCCGGAATTGCCTGTTTCAGTTTTTAAGGTATATGAAACATTTGGAACATACCCGGATGAGTGTGGTAGTTTGTTTGTTTGAGCATCAGCTTGAGACGTGAATAATCCAGTAAGAATCAATCCTGTTATTAGTTGTGCCATAGTGCGTTTTGATCGGGTTTTTAAGTTGATTTTCATTTGCGCTCCTCCCTTTTTTGTTTAATTGCTATGGGTTTATTCTATTCAGGGCCTGTTGGCCTGGTTTTGATCATGATCAAATATGTATTTAAAATACATATTTATTAAGTTGATTGTTTATTTAAGGGTTTTATTGGGATTTAGGATTACTTGTGTTATTGAGTGCTATTGGAAATAAAGGAGAATCTCCGTATAGGGGAACATGGCAGAATGGTTTTTTTATGTTTTTTGATGTTAATTAAAAAGACGCTTTCAAGGCTCCTGTGTGATGGCGGTGAAGTCTTTGTTCCTGGGGAAGTAGTGCCGTATCAGCCCATTGGTATTCTCGTTCGTGCCGTGCTCCCGGGACGCATAGGGATGAGCAAAACAGGAGCCCGGCTTCCGTTGTCTGGCAATCACTTCATGCGCTTCAAATTCCTGTCCGTAGTACACATTCAGAACAGGCAGGTGGTCAGCCATAAAGATGTGGCACATTCTCGTGATGGCGACCCCTCATGGGAGAGGAGAGTTCAATATGGCTGGCCTGACCAGGAGTAAAGCCTCTGCCTCATGGAGGGCACTAGACATTGCAAAGGATTTCAATGCGGTGATGGTTGAAACACAAGGCAGAACCATACGTCAATTCAAAAGGCCCAGTTCTGTATCTGGCCATAACCGTTTGATCGGCTATATCAAGACCTTGCCGGATTGGTTGCGAAGCCACAGGAAATTACCACTGGACGCTTGGCTACCGCTTGAGTGCCGGGGGTTTTGATACTTGCCGGGTTTTGTCTGTGGCGGGAGCATGTTATCGTGAAGTGATGTTCAATTCCCGGGACAAGAATGATCCAAAGGATGCACATGGGTTGCTGCAGTTGCCCTGGCAAGGTATTACA
>JAGXAQ010000014.1 GCA_018971485.1 Pseudomonadota bacterium
CGGGCAAATGCTGGGTATTCATTGATGTTGACCTCCTCGACTGGCTGCGTGCACAATATCCGGTGCAGGCGTCGATGAGTGACGATCAAGAAAGGAGTTTTACATGTCACTCTTCAGGCGCAAAGATTCACCCTCGTGGTGGATCGAACTCAAGGCCCCGGATGGACGACGCATACAGCAAAGCGCTCGGACTACCAACCGATTAAAGGCGCAGGAGCTCCATGATCGGCTCAAAACGGAATTCTGGGATCAAAAACGACTGGGAATCAAACTGCGTCACAGTTGGGAGGAATCGGTTATGCGCTGGCTTGAGGAAAAGTCACAGAAAGCAACCTTAACGGATGACAAGTCGCATCTGCGCTGGCTGGATCCTTACCTTCGCGGTAAATATCTTGACGAAATCAATCGTGATTTAATCGCCATGATCACGACTGCCCGCCAAAAGCCTTATGAGATTCCACGCAAAAAAGGGCCACCGCGACGGATCGCACCGAAACCCGCGACCGTCAACCGGACGCTGGAAATCCTCCGTGCCATTTTACGCAAGGCAAGAGATGACTGGGAATGGATCAACCATTGCCCCAATATTCCCATGCTGAAGGAACCGGCACGACGGATCCGCTGGATTACGCGCGAACAGGCGATATTGTTACTGCACGAAATTCCGGATCATCAACGGCCCATGATGCTGTTGGCCCTCGAAACAGGATTGCGCCGTAGCAATGTCACCCACCTGGAATGGACGCAGGTCAGTCTGGAGCGATGCTTGGCCTGGATCCACCCGGATCAGGCCAAAGCCGGAAAGGCCATCGGTGTCCCCTTGTCATCAGAAGCCATCAGCCTGCTCAAAAAACAGCAGGGAAAACATCCCACCTGGGTCTTTCCCTACCACGGCAGGCCCGTTGTTCAGACTTCGACCAAGTCCTGGCGAGACGCAGTCCAACGTGCTGGAATCACTAAAGGGTTTCGGTGGCATGACTTGCGTCATACCTGGGCAAGCTGGCATGCCCAGGACGGGACTCCGATGAATGTCCTGCAGGAACTGGGGGGATGGGCTTCGGCCGAGATGGTACTCCGGTATGCACATCTTTCTACTGGACATCTGGCCCACTGGGTTAACCGGCGCAGTGGACTCCGGTTTATGGAAACTACTGAGGATTTCCCTACGCTAAAGAAAAAGGCCACGGATAAAGTGGCCTAAGTCATTGATTTTATGGCGCGCCCGGCAGGATTTGAACCCACGACCCCCTGGTTCGTAGCCAGGTACTCTAATCCAACTGAGCTACGGGCGCTTCCTTCAGGTTGGCATTATACGCACTCAAGGTTCATATCGCAATCAAAGCAAAACCTACTATTAAAGGGCAAACAAACTGTCTGGTTTTATCCTGTTTCCAAGGGGGATAAAGATGGGACCGCCAAGGTGGCACCAGGAAACGCGGAAGATAAGGTTTAAGGAAACATTCTCAGGTTGGCAGGGAAAGTATTTGTGACACAAGAAGTGGCCACACGGCTGCTGGGAATGCGCAAGTGGTCGGTTCGGCGGTATCTGAACCGGTATATGGGGAAGCGTAACGGGATGGACTAATTAACAGGCGGCTGGAGCAAGGTATCGCACCGCCCCTGTCGGCACAGCACTCTCGGTCAAAGAGACGAACAATGCAGCAGATTAAAAATTTAAACGGAATTAGGGCGGATTTGAAACAATTAAATACAACTCCAGAGGATACGAAAAAAAAGGTTAAAATACCTGAAACCTTTATTCTACGGCTTTTGCGGTTCTCTGATATTGTCTATGCATTATCAAGTGAAATGGCGGAGGGTATGGGATTCGAACCCATGCGAGGAATTTATGTTCCCCTTCCGCTTAGCAGGCGGACGCCTTAAGCCACTCGGCCAACCCTCCAACAAGACCAGATTCTAACGTTACCCTTTGCTTACGTCAAACCACCTTCATTCTGAAGATTAAATGCCCGATGAAGAACCCGAACCGCCAACTCAAGATACTTTTCATCTATTACAACTGAAATCTTGATTTCTGAGGTGGAAATCATCTGAATATTAATCCCCTCATCCGCCAAAGCCTTAAACATGAAGCTTGCAATACCAACATGGCTACGCATCCCTACACCTACAACCGATACCTTGCAAATCCTATCATCACTAATTACTTCACTGGCACTGATCTGATTTCTAAGCTGCCCTAACACTTTTAATGCATTACCCAACTCAGACTTATGAACTGTAAAGGTAAAATCTGTCAATCCATCAGCGCCTACATTTTGAATAATCATATCGACATCGATATTGGCTTCTGCAATAGGGCCTAGTATCTGATAGGCTATACCAGGTTTATCTGGAACACCAAGAACAGTTACCTTTGCCTCATCGCGGTTAAAGGCTATACCAGAAATTATCGCTTGTTCCATTCGCTCATCATCCTCATAGGTAATCAGTGTACCTTCGCCACTTTCCTCAAAACTAGACAGAACCCTTAATCTGACCCGATACTTGCCAGCAAACTCAACACTTCTAATCTGTAACACCTTGGATCCCAAACTTGCCATTTCCAGCATTTCTTCAAAAGTAATTACCTTGAGCCTACGTGCTTCAGGAACCACCCGCGGATCAGTTGTATACACACCATCTACATCCGTATATATCTGACATTCATCTGCTTGCAAAGCGGCAGCCAGCGCAACACCTGTCGTATCAGATCCCCCCCTGCCCAAAGTCGTAATATTACCCTCTCCATCCACTCCCTGAAATCCGGCAACCACCACAATGTAACCCTGTTCAAGATCCCGCCTCATGGCCCCATTATCAATATCAAGAATTCTAGCTTTGTTATAGGCATTATCTGTCAGGATACGCACCTGAGATCCAGTATAACTTCGAGCTTTAAAGCCCAGATCTTTCAAAGCCATTGATAAAAGTGCAATAGTTGCTTGTTCCCCTGTAGACAAAAGCACATCCAGTTCACGAGGATCCGGGCTAGACTGAATTTGTCGTGCCAAATCAACCAAACGATTAGTCTCGCCACTCATGGCAGATACCACGACAACAACCTGATGGCCATCAGCTTGAAATCTCGACACACGTTTAGCTACATTCCGTATGCGTTCTGGACTGCCAACAGAAGTACCCCCATATTTCTGGACGATAAGTGCCATGTCTTGCTTACCCTAAAAAATGAATGATCGTATATTAAAACCTATCAACTGACGAGCCTTAACCCAATCTTATCTTTAAAAAAAGATATATTGGTCTAGAGACATAAGCTGGTTTCCACCAGAAACGCCCTACCAGCCTATCTTGCAAAGCCTGTCAAAAAAGACACTAAAAAATTTACTGGAAAAGGCGGATAATACGTACAGCCACCTGGCTGTACCACATAGCCTCTGATAAAACGTTCATCTCGCATCTTTATGTATCAATTAAATTTCCGGGCACACCCGCCCCAAACCAAGTTGGAGGGTGAAATGGGAAAATCATCAGAAAGGTCAATAAATCCAAAAGACATCAGACAGCGCTTAGGATTCAATCAGCAGGAATTCTGGAACAAAATAGGAGTCACGCAAAGCGGAGGGTCACGTTATGAAAGTGGTAGACCCATCCCCAAACCAGTTAAAGAACTCTTCAGGCTAGTCTATATTGAAAGAATCGATCTGGCTCAAATCTGCAGAGAAGACCATGAAATCATGGATTATCTGAAAAGATTCAGACCAGATCTCCTTCATATATTGCGTCAGGAGATAAAACAGGCCAAAAGCTCTATGAAGAAATAAGTAGCATTCTAGAGTGCCAGCTTGACCAAATAGCCTAAATCCCGAATTGCGCTAGCCAACTGATTCATCCAGTCGAACCCAGGGTTTGATAGTTTAGCCGAATCTGGTTGCATAGAAGGTCGCGCCAGGTCATACAACAAAACTCCTGCAATCGGCAAGTTATCATTTTTAAATGAAGCAAGTAATTCAAGATAAGCCTGTTGTTCGCTTACAGCCGGGGGAAAATTCCCAACAGAAAAAAAACAGCTTTGAATCCAGGTTGTACATAAGCTGGATGCTATCACCAGGTTTTCCCTGACCCGTTTCAAAGAAAGCTTTATGCCATTTACCTGATAAATTCCGCCTGGAGTAGCCCGATCCAGCTTGAACCAAATTTGGCCATCCAGCTCACCAAAACGCTTTAAGGCTAACTGAATATCAGGTCGATGAATCTGGCTTCCATTTGTAATCAGTATCAATTCAATACGACCCAACAAATGAAGCTCTTTTAATATTTTATTAATTATTTCAACTACTTGACCGAACTCTTTGGCAGTTGTTGGCTCACCATTACCTGATAAAGCAATGTCATTCAAGCGTCTAGCCCACTGTGGGGTCTGCTCTTCTAAGAACCGCCCCTCAAGAATCTCATGCAAAAAATCGGTTAACTCTGTTTCCAGTTGCAACAGATCAATGGCAGGAGCACGACCTCTTGTCAAATTGGGCACCTGGCAATACACACAAGCCCAGTTACAAGCATTATTCGGATTTAAATTGATTCCAACAGACAAACCTCCCGAACGACGTGAAACAACCGGATAAACATAAGTCAATCCAGCACTTTCACGATTATGATCTTTAACTGATAGCATATTAGTCCGCCTCTTCCTTTTTATTGTAACATGGCCTTTGCTAACCTTTACAAAAGGCCTTGAGGCACCATCATTTTTTAGATACCCACCTGATATCAAGCAAAATGAGGTTGTGAAATTACGTGGGGGCTGTCAAAATGAGACGCAAGGAGCATCAAGGTAACAAAAAAGAATACGTATGCAAAACAATACGCCTTCGCTTGTCCTAAAAAAACAAAGGCAAAAGTAGCAATAACCTTTTTAAAATCAGCGTATCGGAGAATCAAGGCATGAAGCCAATCGTTACTGTCATCACTGTCTCTTTGCTCGCCATGCTGACGGGCTGCTCAACCCTGGAAGGGCTAAACCCTTGGGGAAAACATGAATCAGCGCCCACAAAGAGTCAGAATAGTTCCTCTACTCAAACCAAATGGAAAACCGTTTCACGGATGGAAAATGGTACGTGGGTCACATACCAAGTCCCGATAACAGAAAAGGTTCCTAATACTTACAGTAGCCAGTCAGGCAGCCAGCAAGGCCCATCCATTGCTGATGAGGGTAGCCCCACCCCAATTAATGGTACAACTACAACAAATAATCAAGGGAATAATTCTCCTGCAGCCAGCGTCAACAATGCCAACCAAACTCCCATAAAACCGGGTGATACGACTGAAGCTGCCGAAGTCGCACTAGGTCAAGCGGAAATCATAGTTCGGGAAGCACAAAGCCGCTATCAGACTGCTGAAACCATGCTAGATTTAGCCAGAAAAGCTGAAAAAGCCGGCGATAATGCTGAAGTTATTAAATATTCGCAAGCAGCTATTGCTCTTTCTCAGTCGCGTTAAAGGCTAAACATCCAGCAACAACAGCTACCTTCATTTGAAGGCATGGACGCTACCTTAAGCACTTTGGTACAATAAAAAACGGAGAGTTGGCAGAGTGGTCGAATGCGGCTGACTTGAAATCAGTTGTACGGGTGACCGTACCGGGGGTTCGAATCCCTCACTCTCCGCCACTGACTTAAATTTCACGAAACTGAAATCTCTTACCCCAAACACGTAAACGCGTTTGGGGTAAGAGATTTCATTCCATAATCGTTTGACCCAAATGCGATGTCCATCCATTCAATTACAGCAAGATATTATTCCAACCAGACATAATGACATTTCATAACATTGAATAATCAGCAGCCTATTGCGTAATACAAGCTATATTCCAATCCTGACCTTAGTCATTACATCATTTTTTTCATAATCTGTACACAAAACTGGATAAAAAACTAAATTCAGATATAAACTCATATTAAGAGCACCTAACAAAGCACCTCTATTCACCAATAAGGTTTATCATATACAGGAACATCTTTTAGTAACCAGAAAGGATCTCCTTCATGCCTTCCCCTCTTGAACTCATAAAAGCTGAACGTCTGCGACAACTTCAAAAGGGATATACTCCCGAACACGATCAGCAACACGTAAAAAATGAATTAGCTCACGCTGCAGCCTGCTTTGCAGCTGGAACAACGAGTCTGGCAGATATAGAACTAGCTGCTTTAGGCCGGCATGAAGAATTATGGCCCCATCACCAATGGCATCCGGATGATTTAATCAAGCTGTCCAGAAAACAGCAGCTGATTGTGGCTGGCGCACTCATTCTTGCTGAACTGGAGCGAATGGAGGCAGAAGAAACAAACCATTTGCCATTGCAACCAACCGAATCCCAGCATTACATTACCTACGATGAACTAATGCACCCTGACTAACAGGCTATCTCATACCTCATCAAGCAAAATCAGATGTTGCCCAAACTCTAGGTTATGGCTGTATCCCTGGCTCATTTCCATCCTGAGAAGTGAAAACATGGAAATAAACATGATCATAAAATGTTCAATTCTTAGTCACACCAATTTAACAATTAAGCCCTAAACTTAGAGCCACTTTCGTGAAAAACAGGAATAGCGAACGTGAAGGACAACGGCAACGACAACTATTTTCTCAATACAGAGCTCAGTATCAACAGTTATCGCCACATGCTTTCTGATACGAGCCCTCTAGCCCATGCCATTGATCGGAATGACAGCTGGCCACGTCTGGCAAAACTGGCATTACGCCTTGGGCATACGCATTTTGCTGAGTTGCTAATTCACGCCTCGGAAAAAATAACACCTTAAACCCCTTTTTTACCCGGGCTCTTGAAAAGGTCACTTTTCTCCCCATCTAAACCATCAGAAACACGACGCCTTAAAGGGATTAAACTTGCTTTTTAACTAATACTTGAGTATTTTTAGACAGGATTTCTTAAATCAGGTTTTATGTCCGACCCGCTCACATTAGGAGTATCTATGTTCCCAAATTTTGATATCACCTCTCCATCTGCCTCAGGCCAGGTCAGAAACAAGGTGATGCGAAGCACAATGTATCTATTGAGTGCTTCCCTTATTCCAACCGTGCTAGGCAGTTTTTTTGGCATGACCCCTGCATTCATTGGCTTCATGCTCAGAAGCCCTATCATGGCATCAATTGCCATGCTTGCCGTTATGTTTATTCTGGTAATGGGTATTCAAAAGAATCGAAACAGCAGAACAGGAATCGCACTTTTACTTTTTCTGACTTTTGCAATGGGTGTTTGGCTAGGCCCACTTCTGGCAATGGTTCTACACTCGGCTGATGGTGCTGTTATTGTAGCAGAGGCAGCCGGGGGAACAGCTGTGATTTTTGCATCCCTGGCAACCATTGCCACGGTAACACGTAAAGATTTCAGTTTCATGAGCCATTTTTTATTCATCGGGCTAATATTGCTCATCATCGCTTCATTTGCAAACCTCTTCCTACATATTCCAGCCATGCAACTAACAATTGCGGCTATCGCCATACTGGTATTTTCAGGCTATCTGCTGTTTGATTTAAGCCGGATTGTCACAGGGGGAGAGACCAATTATGTCGTAGCCACATTAGCCTTATATCTTGATCTCTACAACATTTTTGTCAATCTGCTTTATTTACTCTCGGCCTTGTCCGGAAATAACCGGAGATAATCATAGTATGGCCTGCCATGAAAAATGGCAGGCCCACTTTTCATTTGATGCATTTTACACCACCTGTTTTATCTGACAGGACCAACAGATCCGATCCATTGAACTTAACAGGCAACATTCTTCACCCGGTAAAACTAAAAAAACCCTACTAAAACAATAAAACAAGTTTTTTTACACAAGAAAGTTCCAAAATAAAACAGCTTCGATAAAAAACCTAACACTAAAAACACCTGTTCATAACAGGCTATCAATTACGCATGACGACTCTATAAACCTCACCTTTTCACAACCTCAAAAGACAACCTCTCAAAAAAAACATGCATAACGTAGAGGAGGGAGTTGCTTAAACGGGCCTTAAGTGTACAGATTCAATACCAAAATGAAATAAAATACCTTTTTAGCAGGTTTTTCAGGCGCAGGCAGCTTGCCAGGCTGGCAAAACCAAATAGCATAGTTTCTTTCATCCCAATATAGCACTAAATAACCCTATCAGACCCTATTCGCATTATAAACAGGCATATAACTAGATTATCTATACATGTTTTATAGTTATGCCACGCCCTATTTTTATATTTCTAGAATTATTATTTATCTTTCAATTTCTCTCAAACAACATAATGGATTCGATATGGGACGTATGGGGGAACATATTCAGAACACCCGCAGCTTTAGGCCTATACCCTTTTGCATGAACCAGAACATTAGCATCCCGCGCAAGAGTTGCTGGATTACAGGACACATAAACTATTCGTTTAGGTCCATTTTCCGGATCAATTGATTTAACAACTGCGATAGCGCCATCACGGGGAGGATCAAGCAGTATTTGATCAAAATGGCCCAATGCGGCCAATCTTTCAAACGTCATTTCAAAAAGATTCTCAGCATACAAAGCGACTTTTTGGTCCAGACTATTTAATTGCGCATTACTTAATGCCCGGCCGATCAAGGCATCATCCGCCTCAATACCCACAACCTGTCTAGCCATCCGGGCTAAGGGAAGAGTAAAATTACCCAGGCCACAAAAAAGATCCAGAATCGTCTCCTCTGGGCGCGGCTCAAGTAACTGCATCGCCTGATGGATCAAAACACGGTTCATTTCCGGATTGATTTGTGTAAATTCTGTTGGATAAAAAGGAAGGCGTAAATTAAACTCGGGCAAACTGTAATATAACTCAGCTCCTGCTTCCGGGTAAAACCGGTATGCTGAAGCAGGTCCTTTGGATTGCAACCAAATTTCCAGATTATATCTCTCCGAAAATGCTCTCAGGATACCTTCGTCCTCTTTTACAAGGGGTTTCAATATCCTAAAGACCAGAGCTACAGTTATTTCCCCAACAGCCACTTCAATCTGGGGCAAATGAGAAACAATGGATAATTTTTGCACCATATCACGTAATGGCCCCAAAAGGCTTGCTATCGGCTGAGCCAATACATCACAGCTTAAGGTATCTACAATGAACGAACTGCGTTTTTCATGAAACCCGATTAAAATTCCTTTCGTGGCCACATTGCGAACAGACAATCTCGCTCTATGACGATAATGCCAAGATAGCCCCTGTACTGCAGGCAGAATAACCTCGGGACGAACCCTGCCGATATGCCAAAGATTGTCTTCAAGAACACGTTGCTTCATGACAACCTGAGCCGACTCGCCTAAATGTTGAAGGCTACACCCCCCACACCGTTCAAATGCTGGACAACGGGGATCCACCCGCAAAGTCGATGCTTTAACAATATGGGTTGCCCTGCCTGTTTCAAAACTGGATTTGTTCCGGTAAAGCTCGTAATAAACAGTCTCGCCAGGCAAAGCACCCTCGATAAAAAGGGTTTTGCCATTCCTGTGCGCAACACCCTGCCCTGCATGATCCAGGGATTCAATCAAAACCGGCTCTGCTGTCAACTGCGCTATCCTCATTTGCTACTTAAGACAATAAACCAGATATAATGTTTTTCTAGTCCCTGTGAGCAACCAGATCTTCTTGCAATCTGCAGTGACATCCATACCGGTTAAACCACACCTGCCAGATATTCCCAGTCTCACCCACCTTGCCTATTCAACCTACGTGAAAGCCGCATTGAATCGGCCAAGCCCTGAAAAACAAACTGCTGACATCAACCTTATATCAAGAAAATGTACGTCTATTTTTGTACCCAGGCTCCTTTTTTTCTGACATACCACCCTGAAGGAGCCTTATCTATCCACCGTTGTGCAAAAATGGACCGGATCTGACCGGCCCACTCAGGATGACCATTCGCCTCGGCCAGGGTGTCATAAAGCTGGAGCCTGGTTTCGTTATCAGCACGAATCAGGGCTTCAATCCGGCCACGATTGGCAAGAGGAATCCTGGAGGCATCATGCATGGCCATCATCCCATCATCCGTCAACCCGACTGTTCCATTCTGCAAATAAGGCCGAAGTATCAGAAACTGATCATGGAGTTCAGATTTAATAGCATTAATTGCCGGGGTGTTGATTTCAAGATTAGCTGCCTGTTGAGCCTGGGCTAAAGGAATAGCTCCCGAATTACCCAACAAAAATAACGTAAACAAGGCAGAAAACAATACAAATCGTTTCATAAAACTCTCCAGGGTTATTTGGTAGCAGGATTCTGGGGTGTACCAGGCACAGCCTGCGTTTTCTGATGGGGCTTAAGCTGCCACACATCATCTATGATGCGATCAGCCGCCTTTTTTGCAGCAGCAGCCGGAAAATAAATATTAATGGTGACACAGGCCGACAGTAAAAGAAAAAGACTTGCAGCAGCAATGAGTTGCGCTCGTATCACCATCAGTTAACTCCTCTTTATCCTGAATCCAGGTTAATCCATATTGACTAGACAAATATCCCATGAAGATTTGCCATAAATATTATTGTCTCGGTACAAGATGGGGGCGTTGTGACATGACAACATAAACCCTGGCATTCATATGAATAGCTGGATCATATTGCTCAATAATTGTAACCAGGCGCCCATTATGCAACCTGACAATATATTCTGCGGCCTGTTGTTGGGTCATTTTATTCTCCAGGGCCTCGCCTGCCACACCTCCTGCTATCGCTCCAACCAAAGCGCCAGCAATGGAACCCTTGCCCTGGCCTACATCACTGCCTGCCAGTCCACCCAGGACTGCGCCGGCAGGAACACCAACTGTAGACGTGCCCGACACTTTTACAGGCCGGATGGATACAACCACCCCTTCTACAGTTGGAACCGTATAATCAGCTGCATTGGATGAATAAACATTTCCTTGAAGATTAGGCGCACTGCAACCACTGATGAGCAATAAAAACAGTGCAGGCAACATAAACAAGATTTTCATATCTACCTCTTCATAATATCTACTTTACCCTTGCTTCATCCGAAGATAACCAGCTGGCACCAGCCTAATGAATAACCGGTTTAAGTTTCCCACTGGTTGCTGCAATTAACCTATCGACTAAGACCTGCCAGTCTACTTCCCTATTGTGCCCCACAACAGTCAATGAAGGCACTCCCCCACCTGAAATAATCACAAACCCATTACCCATGTTTTTTATCCCGCCCATGTGGCAGACTCCCGCGCGTAAAGCGCAGGAAAGGCCTATCCGGCTATAACCAAAAGTGTGAAAGAAACGTAATATACCCTGCTGAATTGCTGCGCCAGCCCCTGAACCACCCAGCGCAGTAATATTCTTAACCGCTTCCTGGCTAATCCGTTTACGGTAATGGCCCTGGCTTGATTCAATGGTTGCATTAAAGTATAAGGGTCGCCAGTCATACAGCACAAGATTGCTGACCCGTGCATCCATCAGTCCTTCTATCGAACCAAATGAAAAGGCATGCGTCATTAGGCCTAAATCAACTTTTTCAGCATCAAAATTAGCTCGCAGCAATGCATTATTATCGAAAGGATGCGTAATTTCCAGTCCGCCTATAGTAATAGCACCATTAAACACGTTTGCCTTCACTACCCCCCCCAGATCCAGACGATGATGGGCATAGGTTACGACAGGAATCCGAGCAGAAACCGCTCCACTCATTGAGGGCCATCCCAGTTCTTGAGACAGGCGTTTCATCGATACGGGTTTTAATTCTCCCCCGACAGACCACTTCCACTCAGAACCCTGTTTTTCTCCTGTAGCATTGCGAAGTTTTAATTGGCCATCTACAACCGGAATATCCATCGTCTTAATCTGAAAGCTCAATCCACGCGTAACCACCTGGATACCAGCCGGACCAAATGGTATTTTTCTCCAGTGGCTCAATCCAAAATGAACTGATGCGGTACGTGCTCTATGTTGATCCCAGGGAAAATCAGCCGAAACATCACGAATTGCCCAGCTTTTACCATGGTTGACCAGACTCACATTGAATAATTGAACATGAAGCTGAACGGGCTGCCCTTCATGAATCTTAGCCATAAAACCAAGATAGCCGGACGCAACTGAATCACTCAGAACCGAGTCAGGCGCTACAAAGGGAGCAACAAACACAGGCCAGGCCCGGGCCAGGCTTATTTTAGAGGAAACCAGATTAACCTGATGGATTTTAAATGGAAAAAAATCAATCTCACCTGAAGCAGATAACTTCCCTGCCCCAGGAACAAACAAGGATGCTTTCGCCAGCTTCCAGCGCCCATAAGAATATGTCCCTTTTACTTTAAAAGAATCACCTGCCTGGTTCAAATAAACCGGCTGAAAATACAGTTCCCCCTGTTCAGAACGTACTGTTGCAGCCCAATCCAGAGCCTGGGATCGTCTTGATGCAGCAAACAATACATGAAACTGTTCCTTATCTGCTGCATGGTTTCCGCTGGCATCTGAAAAGGCCATGTTGTGAATAGCCATTTGAACCCGCATCTGGTCAATCTGTTTATGTTTGCCGCTCACCAGTGCAACCCCGCTAAACCTACCCGAAGTGATTTTGACGTGGTGCGCTAACAATAACAAATGATCTAACATGTCAAGCTGAACCCCATTCCATTTCGCCTTAATCTGCCAATCAGCCGTTAATTTGGCCTTAAGCCTGAACTGCTGATGAGGCCTTTTCAAGGTAAGCTGCAACATATGGGAATCAAACCGATAAAATAAGCGCAATCGATAACGCCGCAGAGCGATACCGAGCTCCCCCTGGCATCGTAACTTCTGGCTGGTCCATTGAAATGACGTACAATCCAGTTGAACATGATACAGATGCTGGCCAAGAATACTCAATTGGGCAATAGACAGATGCAAGGGCCCTGTCTTGTCGTACCCATCTCCGGAAAGTTTCAGGCCGTGAAAAGAAAAATTCGGGCCTGAAACATCTGATACGGTTAAATTAAGAGCCAAGGCCTCATGGGGAACAAGCCAGCCCAAAAAAACCAGCCAGCCCGCCAGCATGGATTTGCGCACCACCTTGTTCCAGACACAATTGAGCATGAGATTAAAATCAACCTAAAATACCACTCATTCCAGCATAAACACCAAACACCGATGTGACAACCACAACTATCGCCACCAGCAGGGCATATCCTCCCTTGAGACGATAAGGATCCGGCAGGGCACGTGTTGCAAGCAAAAACAGGAAAACAAGAACAATCGGCAACAGGAGGGCATTCATGACCTCAACCGCCACAGTAATATCAACCAGATTAACCCCACTTAATACAACATAGGCAGCCACAAGCGTCACCAGGGTAAACACCGTATAAAACCAGGGCGCTTCTCGAGGATGATGCTCAAGAGAACGCTTGTAGCCTAGCACCTCGCCCAACCCCCAAGCAGTGGTCAGCGAAACCACAATAGCCGAAATAAAAGCAGCGCCCAATATTCCCAAGGCAAAAACAATCTTGCCTATCTTTGAACCCAGCATGGGAGTTAATGCATCGGCTATCTGCTGAACAGTATCAAGAGGGACATGAGGATTAATTCGGCCTAGAGTTGCTGCAGTTGTGATAAGCACTGCAGCCATAATGACCTGGGTCACCACTGCCCCTAACGCAGTATCCAATCTTGCCCAGGTCAAGTCCTCCGCAGTCAGGCCCTTGTCCAAAACCGCTGACTGCTGATAAAAAATCATCCAGGGCATAATCACCGCACCGATATTCGCAGCAGCCAGATACAAGTAATGCGAATTATTAAGCGGCAATTGAACAAAACCATGCACCATTGCAGCGAGCTTTGGGTGGGCATACCAGGCCACCCCAATAAAAACAAGCTCAAACATGCCAAATAAAATCGCAATTCGTTCGATAGCCAGATAAGAGCCGGTCCAGACCATGACAAGCAGAAAAGAAACAGTCAGCAGCATGCTCACCCACTGAGGGACACCAAAAAGCAGCCCTGCACCTGCAATTCCAGTCATTTCTGTCACTAAAGCGCCAATACAGGCCAGCATAAGCGTTGTGACAGAAAGCCATGCCCAGCCTACACCAAATTTTTCGCGAATTAATTCACCATGCCCCCGGCCAGTGACCAGCCCCAAACGCAAGGTCAACTCCTGCGCCAGATATAAAACAGGAATCAGAATCAGCTGAAGCAGCAAAAGCTTATAACCCCATCTTGCGCCGCTTTGTGCCGCCGTAATAATACTCCCTGCATCCGTATCAGCAAGCATCACCACCAATCCAGGGCCAATTACTGCCAATAGATGCCGCCGTTTCATGGCCCGTTTACGACGACCATGCTCCGGTTTTTGAATATGTTCAGTGGGCAATTAATCCTCCATTAATATGTAAATGATAATTATTATCATTTACATTAGCACACACCATCCCCCCTGTCAAAATGCCCACCCGTTATCAGAAATCATCTGGATTAACTGTAACAAGAATTCCGGCTTACACCATCTAAACCTTCTTAAATCCGTTGCAGCTTCTTTATTCAGGTCAGGTTTGACTCACGAACAAAACCTGCTTCTGGTTTAAGAAGCATAAATATGACCAAAGAAGTTAATCCGGGAAAATTCCAGTCGACAGATACCGATCGCCCCGATCACAGACAATGGAAACGATCACAGCATGCTCAACCTCGTCACTGATCTTCAAAGCAGCGGCCAGGGCCCCTCCTGATGAAACACCGGCAAAAATTCCCTCTTCCCGGGCCATACGTCGGGTCATGTCTTCCGACTCTGCCTGAGTGACCTCAACAATTCTATCCAGCCTGTCCCGTTCAAATATGGCAGGCAGATATTCTAGTGGCCATTTTCGAATTCCAGGAATACTGGATGCATCATCTGGCTGTACCCCAACAATCGTAATGGCAGGATTCATTTCCTTGAGATAGCGCGAACAACCCATGATGGTTCCAGTCGTACCCATGGCACTGACAAAATGAGTCAAAGTTCCTGAGGTGTCACGCCAAATTTCAGGACCTGTAGTCTCATAATGTGCCAATGGATTATCGAAGTTGCCGAATTGATTCAAAATGATCCCTTCGCCCTGTTTCTGCATATAATTGGCTCTATCGATCGCGCCTTCCATACCCTTATCCTTTGGTGTCAGGATAATATCCGCGCCATAGGCACGCATAATCTGCCGTCGTTCTGCACTCATATGCTCAGGCATCACCAGTTTGATCCGATACCCCATCATGGCAGCCACCATGGCCAGAGCAATACCAGTATTGCCACTTGTTGCCTCTATCAGGGTATCACCCGGATGAATGGTTCCGCGTAATTCAGCCTTAAGTATCATGGACAGGGCAGGACGATCCTTAACTGATCCGGCCGGGTTATTGCCTTCAAGTTTCAGCAAAATCACATTCGTACTGTTCCCTTGCAAGTGCTTTAGCCTCACAAGGGGCGTATTGCCTATCGTTTCCTCAATAGTTCTGTACATCACTTAACCTTTTTAGACGCTTTCAGCCAGTTGATCCACATATCGGGCCACCCCTTCTTCTACGGACATGAATGAATCCGTATAACCAGAGTCGCGCAACTGGTGAAGATCAGCCTGGGTATAATTCTGGTATTTACCCACCAACGCCTGTGGAAAAGGAATATATTCAATAAGATGCCCAGCAAGCAGATCATTCAGGCTTAAGGGGGCTTCCTGACGTTGTTTGCGTACAGAATTCACTACAGCACAAGCTACATCATTAAAGGTTTGCGCACGTCCTGTTCCGAGATTGAATATCCCGGATAAATGGATGTTATCCAGAAAATGCAGATTAACCCGAACCACATCATCGACATAAATGAAATCGCGCCGCTGCATCCCGTTCATGATACCTTCTGCTCCCTCGAACAAGCGAACCTGGCCCTCTTTTACAAACTGGTTATAAAAATGAAAGGCAACCGAGGCCATCCGGCCTTTATGTGATTCACGCGGACCATAAACATTGAAATAACGAAATCCGGCGATCTGGGATGTTTTTCTGTCCATCACCTGCCGTACATACTGATCAAACAGGAACTTGGAATAGGCATACACATTTAAGGGAGCCTCATGCTCCCTGGATTCCTGGAATATCGGCCCATTACCATAAACAGAAGCACTAGAGGCATACAGAAACGGAATGTGTTGTATTTGGCACTGCTCAAGAAGCGTAACAGAATACCGGTAGTTATTCTCCATCATATAACGCCCATCCTGCTCCATGGTATCTGAACAGGCTCCTTCATGGAACAGGGCCTGAACAGGAGACTTGAGCCGGCCCTGGGAAAATATCTGGAGAAAGGCCGCCTTATCCAGAAAATCGGCCACATCCAGATCAGAAAGGTTCGCTATCTTGTCACCCTGAGCCAGGTTATCGACGGCCAGTATATCAGTGATTCCACGCTCATTGAGTGCACGAACCAGATTAGATCCAATAAATCCTGCTGCTCCAGTCACAATATACATCAGTCACACTCCAGCATGGTTGCAGCCCATAATTCCTCACGGCTCAATACAGCAGTGCCAAACTTACCAACCACAACACCAGCTGCACGATTCGCCAATCGAACCGCTTCTTCCATCGTTGCTCCACAAGCCAGCATAAGGCCCAAAGTTCCGATCACCGTATCCCCTGCACCACTTACATCAAACACCTCCCGGGCTCTGGCAGCTTCGTGTACCATCCCACTCCCGCTGAAAAGAGTCATCCCCTCCTCACTACGTGTCACCAGCAGGGCCTGAAGATTAAGGCGCTCACGCAATGCCTGGGCCCTGGACTCCAGATCTGATTCATTCTTCCAACGCCCACAGACTTCGCGTAATTCCGAACGGTTAGGAGTCAGCATGGTAGCATTGCGATAACATTCATATTCATCACCCTTCGGATCAACCAAAACTGGCGTTCCCAACTGGTTACAGGCCAGAATCATATCCTGCACATGCGCAAGCGCCCCTTTACCGTAGTCCGACAGGATCACAAGATCCGCCTCCTGAATCAGCTCATGAAAATCACACAGCTTGCGATCAAGGCTCTCCGTACTGGGTTTTTTTTCAAAATCAATCCGCAGCAACTGTTGCTGGCGCCCTACAACACGCAGCTTGATTGTCGTATCAATTGCCTCATCCCGATGAAGCCTGCTTTCAACACCATCAGCTTTCAGTAAGCGTTCGAGAGTCAACCCTGCCTCATCTTCACCCACAACCGATAGCAGTGAAACGCTGCCTCCAAGGGCAGCAATATTGCGTGCCACGTTAGCCGCACCCCCTGCCCGCTCATCGACCTGATGAACATGGACAACTGGAACTGGGGCTTCTGGAGAAATACGGCTTACTTCGCCAAACCAGTATCGATCAAGCATTACATCGCCAACCACCAGCACCCGTACCTGCGAAAGACGTGCAAAAAGATCATTGAGCATTTCATTCACGCTTTCAGCTCCCCTAGTATTTTCTGCAGAACCTGCCCAGGATTATCAGCCCGGGTAATGGGGCGTCCGATCACCAGATAATCCGCGCCTAATCGTTTTGCTTCCATAGGGGTCACAATCCTGCTCTGATCATCACTGGAATATCCGGACGGGCGAATTCCAGGCGTCACCAGACAAAAGCCCTGCCCCATCGCCTGGCGCAAAGCCGACGCTTCCAAGGCTGAACACACCACTCCATCCAGCCCACATTCTGCAGACAATCTTGCCAGCATGAGTACCGACTCATTAAAACCGTTAACCCAGCCCAGCTGCGCTAAAGCTTCAGCATTCATGCTGGTCAGCAAGGTGACAGCCACCAGTTTAGTCCGGGAACCGGAGGTCTCTACAGCATCCCTCGCTGCTTCCAGCATGCGGCGTCCTCCCAGGGCGTGAACATTAACCATCCAGACTCCAAGCCCTGTGGCCACCCGAACAGCTGCAGCAACCGTATTGGGAATATCATGAAACTTGAGATCCAGAAAAATATCGAACCCGCGTCTGGCAAGGGTATCAATCAGCTCTGGCCCGGCCGCCGTATATAATTCCATCCCGACTTTAAGACGACACTCATCCGGGTTAAGACGGTCGGCAAAATCCAGCGCTGTTCTCGCATCATGGAAATCCAGGGCAATAATAAGAGTTGGATCAGGCATGGCAGGGGTTTCCGGAAAAATGGGTTGATTTTATCATGACAACACGATTCCTTACATTGGTCCGGTTTCATCAATCATTTCAAGCCTGGAATCCGAAATTTCTTCAATCCTGCGGGGTAAAATGGTATCCCAGTGCAAACAGGCCGGGCATTGCCAATGAAAAACATGGGCACAAAAACCACAGTTTTCACATCGAAACAGGGATAAACGTATTGTATGGCGATGAACCAAGGATTTGATCAAGACAGCATCCCCCCTTTTGTAGGGACTCATGTCTATCAACTGGGCTTCAAGAAGCTTGTCAAAACCGTGAAGGCTCGGATGAATCCGGATATAATCCCGTAGCATGCCATAGGCCGGTTGAGCACCAGAATTAGCCAAGGTTGCATGATAAGCCGCATCAAGCAAGTCCAACGACTGATACTGGTTTAGAAGCCGGATAAAAACAGCCTCTGCATCTTCAGTGCGTCCACTTGCCAGCAAGCTTTCCAGCATGGGTTTAGCTACAAGGTTCAAATAAACGGGATTCTGATGTTCAATCTGTAACCAGACATTCACTGCTATATCATGATGCCCCGATGTTGACTCTATCTGGCCTTTAATCACATTAGCCCGGACACAATGAGAGCTGACAAACAAAGCCTCGCTCAAACGTTCCTGAGCCCTATTCATGTCCTGCCGGGTTGCGGCAATCTGGGCCTGCTCACAAATAAAATGAGAGCGTTCACGTCGATAATCCTGATCCTTTCTCTCAAGTGCCACAGTCATTTCTATGGCTTTATCCCAGTCGCGCTCCCGAACATAAATATCGAGCAAGCGCCGCATGGCATCAAGCGCATAAGAGGAATCCAGCAGTTTGGAAAAGATTTCTTCCGTACGATCCAATAAACCGGCGCGGTAATAATCCTGCCCTAATTCATACAATGCCGCCAATTTCTGATCTACAGAAAGATGAGTGCGATCTACCAGGCTCTTATGCATTCGAATTGCACGCTCAACCTCTCCTGTCCGCCGAAAAAGCTTACCCAGGGCAAAATGAAGCTCCACTGTCTCCTGACTCACATCGGCAATTTCGACAAATGCTTCGATTGCTTTATCAGGTTGTTCATTAACAAGAAAATTCAGGCCTTTGAAATAGGATTCAGGAAGTCGACGGTTTTCAGAGAGAATCTGGCTGACATCAATACGCGCGGCAAGCCAACCCAAACCGAAAAAGAGTGGAAAAACAAGTAACCACCAATATTCGAAATTTGCCATTTTTGGGTTGACTCTAAATCAGGAGTAAAAAAACCAACCACCAGGCAACCCCTTTTATCCAGGCCTGGCCCCATAGCAATCATTAATCATAGAACATGCAGTATCATGCTGCAGATCTCATCTGTCCAGAAAACCTGCTGGCTAACAGCCCTTAAACTACCATCCTTATAACCGGTTTACGCAAGAGGGAAGAGATTTCAGGCTTTCTAGACCTGCTGGACTACAGTAACCCAATCCGGCCCAGGCATAACAAACACATTGCGTTTGTGCTGACGTCAAAAAAAGGGCGCCCCCTTTTTCAGGGCAGCGCCACTCAGTTCAAGATTTAAAAACAACGTGGTTTAATACGCCTCATCTACCCGTTCGCGCAGTTCTTTACCTGCCTTAAAATGCGGCACATACTTTTCAGGAACGCTCACCTTGCCTCCTGTTTTAGGATTGCGTCCCTGGCGTGGTGGGCGATAATTCAGACTGAAACTACCAAACCCCCTTATCTCAATACGTTCTCCAAATGCAAGATTCTTTACCATGGCATCGAGGATCGTCTTGACCGCGAGCTCAGCATCCTTGGCAACCAATTGTGGGTACCTCAGAGCCAGTCGAGCAATCAGTTCAGATTTAGTCATCATTCTTCCCTTTACTGATCTTGATTTTTTCCATCAAGTTTAGCCTTAAGCAAGGCTCCCAGATTGGTCGTCCCTGCATTAGTCGCCGACTGTTCAGCAACTGCACCCTTTTGCGTGGATTCAGTTTCATCAGCACTATCTTTGGCTTTGATGGAAAGGCTTATGTTCCGATTTTTACGATCGATACTAATAATCCTGACTTCAATTTCTTCGCCTTCGTTCAAGTGAGTCCGGATATCCTCAACTCGCTCCCGGGCCACTTCAGATGCCCGCAAATATCCTTCAACCTCAGCTGCAAGCTGTAATGTTGCCCCTTTTGCGTCAAGAGATTTAATCACGCCTTTCACCAATGCGCCTTTATCATGCATACCAACAAAATTGGTAAAAGGATCGCCTTCAATCTGCTTGATGCCCAAAGAAATACGCTCACGCTCAGAATCAATTGCAAGAACGACTGCTTCTACTTCTTCACCCTTACGATAATTGCGAACCGCTTCTTCACCAGGTAAATTCCAGGACAGATCGGAAAGATGAACAAGGCCATCTATACCACCCGGTAATCCAATAAAGACACCAAAATCAGTGATTGACTTAATCTGGCCTCGTACCCGATCACCTTTCTTATGCCCTGTAGAAAATTCTTCCCAGGGATTAGACAGACACTGCTTCATGCCCAAAGAGATACGACGACGGTTCTCATCAATTTCAAGCACCATGACCTCAACCTCGTCACCCACTTGAACCACCTTGGCAGGATGGACATTCTTATTGGTCCAATCCATCTCAGAGACATGCACAAGACCTTCAATACCCTGCTCAATCTCTACAAAAGCACCATAATCAGTCAGATTGGTTACTTTACCAAACAGACGCGTGCTGGCCGGATAACGGCGAGCCAGATTGACCCATGGATCATCCCCCAGCTGCTTGATACCCAAAGAAACACGGTTCTTTTCCTGATCGTATTTCAAGACCTTGGCTTCAACCTCATCTCCTACCGCCAGCACCTCGGAAGGATGCTTAACCCGACGCCAGGCCAAATCGGTGATATGCAAAAGACCATCTATGCCGCCCAGATCAACGAATGCACCATAATCTGTAATATTCTTGACTATTCCCTTGATTACAGCCCCTTCATGAAGGTTCTCAAGCAGGGCTTTGCGTTCTGCTCCCTGTGTCGCCTCAAGGACTGCACGACGGGATACCACCACATTATTCCGCTTCCTGTCCAGCTTGATGACCTTGAATTCCATCTGCTTGCCTTCAAAAGGCGAGGTGTCTTTAATGGGGCGGATATCAACCAGCGAACCAGGCAGGAAGGCACGGATACCATTTACCATCACCGTCAGGCCACCCTTGACTTTTCCGTTGATCATGCCTTCAACGATATGGCCTTCATTCATGGCTTCTTCAAGCTCGTTCCAGGCCGCCAAGCGTTTTGCCTTTTCGCGGGAAAGGCGGGTTGAACCATATCCGTCTTCAAGCGCATCAATGGCCACACTGACAAAATCGCCCACCTTGACTTCCAGCTCTCCCCGATCATTTCGAAATTCACTGGCAGGAATGATGGATTCAGACTTAAGGCCTGCATTAACAATCACTTCATCATTATCTACATGGACAACTTCTGCCGTAATGACTTCACCAATACGCATTTCCTGGTGAGACAAGGATTCTTCAAACAGGCTGGCAAAACTTTCATTTACATCGGTTACGGAAGGGGAAACAGTAATCATAAGAAAAAAATACCCAATATCCGCCTCAAGGGCGGGTCTGATTGATAAAAAAGGCACCGGAGAACTGACAGCCAAGCCAGAGCTCCACGGCGCCTACCGCGGCTTTACTTTTTCATACCGCCTTAAAACTGCTTGCACCACTTCATCTATACTCAAATCAGATGTGTCAAGAAGAACTGCATCCGTGGCTTGGCTTAAGGGAGCCACTGCACGGGCTACATCACGCGCATCCCTTTCGTCCAGATCAGCAAGAACTTCTTCAATCTTAACACCCTTTTCTTTTCCCATCAACTGGTTATATCGCCGTTTAGCCCGAATCTCCCGGCTCGCAGTTAAATAAATCTTTAAAAGGGCATCGGGAAAAACCACACTACCCATATCCCGTCCATCGCAAACCAGCCCGGGCAGTTGACGAAAGCCTCTCTGCCACGCCAGCAACCCGGTTCTTACAGCAGGAACCGTTGCAACCTGTGAAGCCATCCTGCCCACTTCCTCTTTACGTATGGCAGAGGTAACCCGATCCTGGCCCAGATAAATCTCACCTTTCTCAAAACGAGCATCCAGCGTCTCAGCCACAGTTTTCAGTCGGCCCGCTTCCTGTATTGTCAATCCCTCACGCAGCGCAACCAGGGCAACCAGTCGATACAGAGCACCTGAATCCAGATAATGAAACCCCAGAAACCGGGCCACCCGGACCGCAATCGTTCCTTTTCCACTGGATGCGGGCCCATCAATGGCAATAACCGGAATAGGGTTCAAACAGAATCTCCCACCCGAAGACGTAGACCGGATAGTCTTGCCTGCTCAGAAAAGCCAGGAAACGAAGTCGCTACGTTCGCGCAATCCAGAATGGTCAAAGGGGTTGTAGCAGTCAGTGCCGCCATGGAAAAAGCCATGGCAATGCGATGATCGCCACGGGTTAGAATGCTCCCTCCATGATAAGTTCCTCCTTCAATCAGTATCCCGTCTGATCTAGGCTGATTGATGACACCAAGCACACTCAATCCATCCGCCATGGTCTGAATGCGATCTGACTCTTTTACCCTAAGCTCTGCTGCACCGTAGAGTTCGGTTTGACCGGATGCATTCGCCGCTGCAACGAATATCGCTGGAAATTCGTCAATGGCAAGAGGAACCAGATGCAAAGGGATGCGAATCCCATGAAGTCGAGATGAACGCACACGAATATCAGCCACAGGCTCGCCAGTAGAATGGCGATGATTCTGGACTACGATATCTGCGCCCATCAAGCGAAGAATATCAATTATTCCGGTGCGGCTCGGGTTTATCCCGACACCAGTCAACGTTATATCAGAATCCTTGGCAATCGTGGCCCCCACCATAAAAAATGCTGCCGAGGAAATATCACCGGGAACATCAATCTGGCAGGACTGAAGAGCCCCCCCTCCTCTAACGCAGATACGTAACCCGGCTACCTCAACCGCATAGCCAAACGCCTGAAGCATACGTTCAGTATGATCACGTGTCATAGCCGGCTCAGTCACCACTGTCTGTCCTTGGGCATACAAGCCGGCCAGTAATAGCGCAGACTTGACCTGGGCACTGGCAACAGGCAATTCATACTCAATCCCATGAAGACGGGAAACCGGAGAGATATCCAGGGGCGGATATCCTTTTTCTGCCGTATGGATTCTCGCGCCCATCAAACCCAGTGGCTCTGCAACACGCAGCATGGGGCGGCGCATCAGTGAGCCGTCACCTACAAGGCTTGCAGGAAAGGTCTGGGCAGATAAGAGCCCGGCCAGAAGACGCATGCTGGTTCCCGAATTACCCAGATCCAGGGGGGCAGAGGGTGCTTTCAGTCCCCGCATGCCAACCCCGTGAATCACGACTTGACCCGATTTTGGTCCCTCGATCCTAACTCCCATGGCTCGAAAGGCATTCATGGTTGACAAGGCATCCTCACCTTCCAGAAATCCTTGCACGCGTGTTACTCCTTGGGCCAAGGATCCGAACATAATGGCTCGATGCGAAATGGATTTATCGCCTGGAACCTGAATCTGTCCGGTTAACCTGCCTCCTGGTTCGACCTGATAATGCAAGTTCTTTCTCCACTGTTATTTATAGTTATTGACGTTCCTGCTTCCAGGATTTTCGGGCCAACTGGGCTTTCTCAAACATATTGAACAAAGCCTCAGCGTCTTCTCTGCTTAATCCGTCCAGAAGGGCATTCAATTGTTCACGATATTGTGTCAGGACCCGGATCAACTCTACCCGGTTGGCCATACATATATCACGCCACATCTCAGGGGAACTGGCGGCAATACGGGTAAAGTCCCTAAAACCACTCGCTGCAAAAGTAAACAACTGCTCTGCATCAGGCCGGCCGGCGAGCATCTCGACCAAGGCAAATGACAGGGCATGCGGCAGATGACTGACAGCCGCAAATATCCTGTCATGTGTTTCCGGATCCATCAAGGATACACTTGCGCCACAGGCCTGCCAGAATGTCCGGCCTGCTTCCAGTGCGTTCTTGTCAAGATTATCATGAGGTGTCAGCACAACAGCCTTGCCCTGAAAAAGATCGGCTCTGGACCCAATACACCCTGAAACTTCAGCGCCTGCAACAGGATGACCCGGTACAAACCGGCTAAAATGTCGCCCTAAACAGGCCTGCCCTGCTGCGACAACATCCTGCTTCGTGCTCCCGGCATCCAGTATCACGCAGGTATCAGATACAACACGGGCCAAATCAGAAAATATCCCAGGCATTTTCCCAACTGGAGTGCTCACCAGTATCCAGTCGGCCCTTTTAACTCCTGTCAGAAGATCAGTAAACCCTTCGTCAATCACCCCTTCGTCCAAAGCCTGGGCAAGATTCTCCCGTTGACGCCCGATTCCAATAATATGCTCAACTTTCCATGCCTTTCTGAGCGCCTTGGCAACCGAACCGCCAATCAGTCCAACACCAATTACAACCAGAGTCTTTTGCATCAGTTTGTCATCTAAAAATTGCTATGGGAGAGCACTGATATGGGGACTCGTTCTACCCCAAAATCATTGCCAGTGTCTTGAGAAACTGCTCATTTTCCTTATCCAGGCCCACGGTCACCCTAAGCCAATCCGGTAAACCATAACTGGCCACAGGCCTGACAATAACCCCTTTCCGCAAAAGCTGCTCATAGACCCTGCCTGCCTCTTGCACCTTAAACAGGACAAAATTGCCAAAGGAAGGGAGATACTGCAATCCGAGCGTCTTGAATCCAGCATAAAGCTGGGCCAACCCCGCCCGGTTGATTTCATAGCTTAACGCCATGAATTCCTGGTCTTCTAAAGCAGCCATGGCCGCCATTTGGGCAACCGTGCTTACATTAAAGGGTTGACGAACACGATTCAGCAAATCCGCTACCGGCAGGTTGGCCAGTGCATATCCTACTCTCAGCCCAGCCAATCCGTAGGCTTTTGAGAAAGTTCGGGTAATCAGGAGGTTTGGGAATTCAGAGAGCCATTGCGATGCATCATAACGATATTCAGGCGGCAAGTATTCAGTATATGCCTCATCCAGCACAGCCAGAACGTCCTGTGGCAGTCGACGCAGTAAATGATGCAACCGACTGGACTCAAGAAACGTTCCTGTCGGATTATTGGGGTTGGCAATGAAAACCACGCGCGTATCCGCCCGAAGCGTAGCTAAAATTGTTTCAGGATCATGGGCATAATTTTGCGCAGGTGCAACCAATCCTTTTGCTCCGGTAGCCTGGGTGACCAAAGGATACACGGCAAATGAGTATTGGGCATAGACTGCTGACGCGTTCACTCCAAGAAAAGCCCGGGCTGCAAGTTCCAGAAGATCATTTGAACCGTTTCCCAGCACAATTTGTCCCAACTCAACAGCATGCCGGCCAGCAAGCCGCTTCTTCAATTCAAATCCATTCCCATCCGGATAGCGGGAAATGTCCTTCATGGCCTGACGAACCGCTTCATCTACCCTGGGACTTGCCCCCAAAGGATTTTCATTGCTGGCAAGCTTAATTGCCTGGGCAATACCCAATTCCCGTTCCAGCTCACTTAAGGGTTTTCCCGGTTGATAGGGAGAAATGGCCCTCACATAATCCGGTGCGCATGAAATCAGATCCAACTTTAAACACTCCTTTAAAGAGGGGCAACAGGATAAGACCCGAGCACCTTTACATAGCTTGCCCTTTGCGTCACTTCCTTGATGGCAAGCTTCACAGGTTCATCATCAACATGACCTTCGACATCAAGATAGAAAACATATTCCCACAAAGCCACCCGTGATGGACGGGATTCAAGCTTGGTCAAGCTAACGCTATGTGCTGCAAAAGGGGCCAGCATGTCAAACATGGCACCAGGCCGGTTGGCAGCAGCCAGAACCAAAGAAGTCCGATCCACACCGGTTGGGGCAGCTGCATGCCGGCCCAATACCAAAAACCGGGTTGTATTCTGCAGCTCATCTTCAATGTTTTCCACCAGAAGATTGAGCCCATACAGCTCACCCGCCACTTTTGAGGCAATGGCGGCCACACCTTGTTCCTGAGAGGCCCTTCTTGCAGCCTCGGCATTACTCACAACCGATTGGCGCTCAGCACCTGCCAGATGAAGACCCAGCCATTCATGGCATTGCCCAAGCGACTGGGCATGCGAATAAACTGTCTGGACAGCCTGAAGGGAAGTCTCCTTAGAAAGCAGGCAATGATGAATCGGCAAAGCCACTTCGCCACAAATGGCAAGCGGGGTCTCCAGAAGCAAATCAAGTGTTCGGCCTACTGCACCTTCAGTCGAATTTTCAACGGGAACCAGCCCATAATCTGCATGACCAGCCTCAACCTTATGAAACACTTCATCAATACTTGCAGTTGGGCATAATCTTGCAAACTGTCCAAAATGCTTGATTGCCGCTGCATGCGACCACGTGCCTAACGGACCAAGAAACGCAATATCCAATGGTTTTTCCAAAGCAAGACAGGCTGACATGATTTCACGAAACAGGTTACCTATCACATTATCGGACAGCGGACCTTTGTTTTTCTCCCTGATGCGTCGAATAACCTGGGCTTCCCGATCAGGGCGATAAATTCCCTGACCATTTTTCAAATGGCCAATATCCTGGGCATGACGAGCCCGTTCGTTAAGCAGTTCCAGTATTTCATCGTCAATCGCATCAATTCGATCCCGATAGTGTTTTAGTTCATCTGTCATAAGTATACAGTCTCCCCCAGTCAGCCATTAATGCGCTCAAATTCAGACATAAAAGCTATCAGCGCATCAACTCCTGCTTCAGGCATGGCATTATAGATAGACGCACGCACCCCACCTGCCAGTTTATGTCCTTTTAACTGCAAAAACCCTTCTTTTGCCGCCTGCGAAAAAAACAAGGGGTAGAGCGATTCTTCCTGCAGATAAAAAGCGACATTCATGCAAGAACGTGCGCCCGGATGCACCCGGCAGACATAAAGACTACTGGCATCAATACAACCATACAATTTACTCGCTTTTCGCTCGTTTATACCCTGCATCGCAACAAGTCCGCCTTGACGTATCAGCCACTTGAATACAAGCCCTGCCATATAAATCGAAAATGTAGGGGGCGTATTCAGCATTGAATGCTGGCTGGCAACCTGGCGATAGTCGAAAAGACGGGATTGCTGTGGAAGCACTTCCCCCAAAAGATCATCCCGAACAATAACCAGTGTCAGACCTGAAGGACCGATATTTTTCTGCGCACCCGCATAAACAAGCCCAAACCGACTGATATCTACAGGCCTGGACAGAATATTCGATGACATGTCACATACCAGAGGTAACCCTTGCGGATCCGGGATCGACTTGAACTCAATTCCACGGATCGTTTCATTTGAGGTGTAATGCAGGTAAGCGCTGGCCATATCAACCTCAAGCTCATCCGGTACATTCACGAACCCATGAACCGCTGTATTCGCGGCAAGATGCACATCGCAAAACCGGCTGGCTTCCGACACCGCCTTTTGTCCCCACTCTCCTGTCACAATGTAATCAGCCTGACGTTTTCCCCTTAACAGGTTAATTGGAACCATGGCAAACTGGGCGGTAGCTCCACCTTGCATAAAAAGCACCTGGTAGTTGGCAGGAATGGCCATTAATGAACGAAAGTCAGACTCAATCTCTTCAAACAATGCCTCAAACAGCGGACCCCTATGACTCATCTCCATAATAGATACGCCATGCCCGCGAAAGTCCAGAAGCTCGGCCTGGGCCTGCAACAAGACATCACGGGGCAAAACAGCCGGACCTGCTCCAAAATTATAAATAGTCATAATCGGTTGAAAATTATTCTTTATTCTTCTGGTTCATTGACCACCCCGTCTGGCTCACCCGGGGAATCATTACCGTCCTCATCTGGTTTAAAATCATCCTCAGGCTCTGCTACCGGCTCCAACCCAATCAGTTTTTCACCTGCATCAAGATTAATCAGGGTAACGCCCTGAGCCGTACGACCGGTCACCCGGACCTCTGATACACGGGTTCGAATCAGGACTCCGCCATCTGTAATCAACATCAGCTCGTCACTCTCCCTAACCAGGGTAGCAGCCACAACCCGACCATTCCTTTCACTCGTTGCAATCGCAATCATTCCCTGTGTGCCCCGGCCATGACGGGTATATTCACCTATTGGCGTGCGTTTGCCATAACCATTTTCAGTAGCAGTCAAAACAAACTGGGTTTCATCTTCAGCAACCAGCATGGAAATCACCCGCTGATTATCACCCAATTTCATCCCCTTGACCCCCCGGGCCGTTCTGCCCATGGCCCTAACATCCGATTCATCAAATCGAACTGCCTTGCCCGCATCAGTAAAGAGCATGACATCATGATGCCCATCAGTTATGGCAACTCCCACCAGAAAATCACCTTCGTCAAGATCCAGGGCAATAATGCCAGAACTACGCGGGCGTGAGAAACCTGACAGGGGTGTTTTCTTTACCACACCTCGGGCTGTCGCAAAAAATACATAACGATCTTCAGTGAAAGCCTTAACCGGAAGAATGGCATTAATCTTTTCCCCTTCATCCAGCTGGAGCAGGTTCACGATAGGGCGGCCCCGACTCATACGGCTGCCTTGCGGAACCTCATAGACCTTTACCCAGTAGACACGCCCGAGACTTGAAAAACAGAGAATATAATCATGGCTGTTGGCAATAAAAAGCTTGTCAATGAAATCATCTTCTTTCGTTGCCGTAGCCTGCTTTCCGCGCCCCCCCCGACGTTGGGCGGTATAATCTGAAACAGGCTGGGCCTTGATATAACCCGAATGCGACAGGGTCACTACCACATCCTCCTGGGCAATCATGTCCTCAAGGCATAAATCAAAAGCGTTATACTCAATCTCGCTGCGACGGGTATCCCCATATTGAGATCGTATAGCTGAAAGCTCTTCTACGATAATAGCGGTTACACGCGATGGGTTAGCCAGGATATCAAGCAAATCAATAATATTGGCCATGACCTCACGATATTCTGTCAGAATCTTATCCTGCTCAAGATTTGTCAATCTGGACAACTGCATTCTCAGAATCTCATCCGCCTGCCCTTCACTCATATGATAGCCATCAGGATGCAAGCCATACTGAAAAGGCAGTCCGGATGGACGGGAAGCCATCCTGTCAACACGTCCGAGCATTTCTTCAACAAGGGCCGAGTGCCAGATGCGGGATACCAGTTCTTCCTTGGCAGCAGCAGGAGAAGCTGCTGCCTTGATTAGGGTGATCACTTCATCCACATTGGACAGAGCCACAGCCAACCCTTCAACCACATGCCCCCGTTCCCGTGCTTTCCTGAGTTCAAAGATAGTCCTGCGGGTAACAACCTCACGCCGATGCCGCAAAAAAGCTTCCAGCATCTGTTTCAGGTTCAATAGCCGCGGCTGGTTATCCACCAGGGCCACCATGTTCATACCAAACGAATCCTGAAGCTGGGTCTGCTTAAATAGATTATTGAGCACCACCTCAGGAGTTTCTCCACGCTTTAACTCAATGACCCCCCGCATGCCGGACTTGTCGGACTCATCGCGGACATAGGCAATGCCTTCAATCTTTTTGTCACGGGTCAACTCAACAATCTTGTCCAGAAGATTTTTCTTGTTCACCTGATAAGGCAATTCATCAATAATGATGGCCTGACGACCTGATTTATCAATGTCTTCAAAATGGGTTCGGGCCCGCATGACAACCCGTCCTTTCCCGGTTCGATAACCTTCATGGACGCCAGTGAGCCCATAAATAATCGCTGCGGTAGGAAAATCCGGGGCAGGAACAAGCTCTATCAACTCATCCACACTGATATCGGGTTGTTGAAGCAAAGCGAGACAGGCACTCACGACCTCCGTCAGATTATGGGGTGGGATGTTCGTAGCCATGCCAACAGCAATGCCCGACGACCCGTTGACCAGCAAATTGGGTACTCGGGTGGGCATCACCAGGGGTTCATGTTCTGAACCATCATAATTGGGGCCAAAATCAACTGTTTCTTTATCCAGATCAGCAAGAAGTTCATGGGCAATCCGTGTCATCCGGATTTCGGTATACCGCATAGCGGCTGGATTATCTCCATCCACCGAGCCAAAGTTACCCTGTCCATCCACCAGAGGATAGCGCAAGGAAAAAACCTGGGCCATACGTACAATCGTGTCATAAACAGCGCTGTCTCCATGGGGATGAAAACGACCTATCGTCTCACCCACGATACGGGCTGATTTCTTGTAAGGTCGATTCCAGTTATTGCTAAGCTCATGCATGGCGAACAGCACTCGCCGGTGTACCGGTTTTAGACCATCCCGGACATCCGGCAATGCACGGCCAACAATCACGCTCATGGCATAATCCAGATAGGATCGGCGCATTTCTTCCTCAAGACTGACAGGAAGGGTTTCTTTGGCAAACAAACTCATTGGCAAGACCTTTGACTGAAGGCTAAATTTTTAGGCAAAAATATATTGCGATTCTAGCATATCGCCTCTGTAACGTCACACAAGAACCCGTCCCCCACCCGCGACTCAGGCAAGGCCGTATCGGTTAATTTGTAGACGCCTTCCCCCTTTGCTAGAATAATCATTTAAGTTTAGGTTTTATCATATGCCAAACGTTGATTCGCTTGAGATCGACAAATTCGCCAAGCTCGCTCATCACTGGTGGGATCCTTCAGGAAAATTCAAGACACTGCATGATATCAACCCGCTACGGGTCGATTACATCCGGCGCCATTGCACCCTCACTGAAAAAAAGGTTCTGGATGTAGGCTGTGGCGGGGGGATTCTCAGCGAAGCCATGGATTCATCCGGAGCTCATGTAACCGGTATCGACCTGGGCGAGAAAGCCATCCGCATAGCCAAATTGCACCAGCTTGAGAGCGGATCAAGTGTCCGTTATGATGTCTTAGCGGTGGAAACACTAGCGCGCCAGGAACCTCTATCGTTTGATATTGTCACCTGCATGGAAATGCTTGAGCATGTTCCGGATCCAGCTTCAATTGTCCATTCATGTGCACAACTTGTAAAATCAGATGGAACGGTTTTTTTCTCAACACTAAACCGGCATCCAAAAGCCTATACGCTAGCCATACTCGGTGCAGAATACCTCCTTGGCATGCTTCCTCGCGGCACCCATGACTACAGCCGCTTCATCCGTCCTTCAGAACTGGTCTTCTGGTGCCGCCAGGCAGGACTTGAACTGATTGATTTATGCGGCGTTCATTATCATCCACTCACTCAAACCTACACACTCGGTCACGATGTATCGGTCAACTACCTCATGGCTACCCGGAAACAATGAGCCAAATCCAAGCCATTCTATTTGACTTGGATGGAACCCTGGCTGATACAGCCCCTGATCTGGGTTATGCCTTAAACCTGCTTCTTGCTGAGCACAACCGGCCCACCCTGCCTCATGAAATCATTCGCCCCGTGGCTTCACATGGGACAAAAGGACTCATTAAGCTCGGGTTCGATATTGGCCCCGAACACCCTGGATTTAATGCGCTAAAACATGATTTTCTGGCCTATTACGAACAGTATTTATGCCATAAAACCTCCTTGTTTCCTGGAGTAAACAATCTCCTGGCTCAACTAAAAACCCGACATGTTCCATGGGGTATTGTCACCAACAAGCCTTTTCGATACACGCAACCCCTGATTCGTGCACTTAACCTGGATAATGATGCAAGCTGTTGCATCAGCGGAGACACCACCCCGTTCTCTAAACCTCATCCCGAACCTTTGCTTTTTGCGGCAAGGCAACTCGGTTATGAACCCAAGACTTGTCTCTACGTTGGCGATGCCAAACGGGACATTGAAGCAGCACGTCTTGCCGAAATGAACTCACTTGTTGCGCTCTACGGATACCTTGCTTCAGAAGATGAGCCTGAAACCTGGCAAGCATCTGGTCTAATTAAAACTCCTGCAGGTCTTCTGGATTTTCTTTAAACCTTATAAGGCTCTATTATCATAATATATGCTATACTTTCTGGCTGAAGTAGCTACATAGCGCAATAAATGGGGGCGACTTGGTCTCGATTGCGTTACGGAAATAGAGCAGTGCATGCCAAGGTTTCAGTTACCTTGTAAAACAGCTGAACGGCAAATAAACGCCAACGATTCAAACTACGCTCTAGCTGCTTAATCCAGCTAGACCTCGCTCCAGTTAGTCTGCGGGCTGGGTCGGGAAACCGACAGCGGGGTCATTAACGCAGAACCGCATCCATTCGGGTCACCGGTATGGATGTTAAATAAGGTGACTCGCTTAACACGAGCCTGGCGGTTGGCGCGTGAAGGGCTAAATCCAAATAATCTGTCCAAGCATGTGAATGACTGACTATCAAAGGACGTAAGACGCGGGTTCGATTCCCGCCGCCTCCACCAATAATGAAACCCCAACCATTCTCGGTTGGGGTTTTTTCTTGTCTGATCGCGCCAGTTCCCGCGTGTTGTCTGGGGTTTCTGCGAATACTTGCGGACTTCACCAGCCGCCCGAATTGCCTGTTCTGGGCCACATTCCACTCTCTCCCGGCCATTATTCTCTCCAGATTCGCTCTCCGAAACAAGCCCGAAATCCGCAAAGGCCGCAAGTCAGATCAATACAGATCAATGAGTTACGTTCGGACGAATCAAGAGGCTGGATTGCGGCATTGGGTGGCGGAGGGAACCACCATCTTTGCGTTTCGTCGGTAGTTATCGACAACTCCTGACGTATCGCAAAGCGGATGCACACGCACATGGCTGAGAGCAGAGGCAACAAAAAGACTTGTCAGGACAGCGTCCGGACAACTACAATAAGAGCATCTAAAGTCCGGAGGGCACCATGAGCACCCTGAATATTTCCAAAACCGAACGCATTGACGTCCGAGCAAGCACACCAGTCAAGCAACTGCTGCAGGAAGCTGCGCGCGCCTGCCACAAAAACGTCAGCGAATTCCTGCTCGACGCGGGCGTGACGGCGGCAGCCCAAACACTGGCGGATCGTCGCCAGTTCATACTGGACGAGGTGCAGTGGCAGGCGTTCCAGGAAGCGTTGGATCGGCCGGTGCAAAGCAAGCCGCGCCTGAAGAAGTTGCTGAGTGAGCCCGGGGTACTGGGTTGAGCGGTGACGTCATGGCGTCACCCTACGCCCCCGTTCGCAAACTGGCAGCAACGGATCAGACCGATGCCTTCGATTGTGGCCAAGTCGCGCTGAACCAGTTTCTGCAACGCTATGCGCTCGTCAACCAGAAGGCCAACAGCGCGCAGACCTACGTCTGCTGCCAAGGTGACGTGGTCGTCAGCTTTTACAGCATCGCTGTTGGCAGTGTTGATCCGGAAGCCGCACCTCCGAGAGTGATGAAGGGGCTAGCGCGCCACCCGGTGCCAGTCATGATCCTGGCCCGGCTCGCGGTGGACAAGGAGCATCAGCGCAAGAGCCTGGGCCAAGCCTTACTCAAGGATGCCCTGTTGCGCACAGCACAGGCCGCAGACATCGCCGGCATTCGCTGCCTGCTTGTGCATGCCAAAGACGATGCCGCGCGGCAGTGGTACGAATCCTGGGAATTCGAGCCCAGCCCGACCGACCCGTATCACCTGTTCCTCATGTTGAAGGATCTCAAAAGCTTGTTGAACTGAGGTGATGCCATCACCTCAAAGCCCAACCCGATCACGCTGTTCATCCCACAATGCCGGCGGAACGACCGCCAGATCGAACAGTGTGATGTTGTTAGGCAGCGTGTCTCCAGGATGGCCGCAACAGTCCATGGTGGCAACAGCGTCAAATTGATCATCCGGCTGACATAGCTGTTATCCACGCCCTCACGGGCAGCCAGTTCTCGTATGGTTTTCACCTCGCCGGATTCCAGCATGGCCAGCCAGCGATGACCGCGCGCCAGCGCAAGTTGCAGCGGCGTTGTCGTGGTATCCCAAGGTCTAGGTATGATGGTTTCCCCGTTGGGCAGCGTAACCAGTTTTCGCCCACTGCGCCGCTTGATCTGGATCGGCGCTGACATGGTCAGACGGCCATCGCTGGCCTCGACGATATCGGGCTCGCCCGTCTTCTGGATGCGGATCTCACTCATGCCATCATCATCCAGATCGACGGCAACAGCTATCGCCTGAAAAAACATGCGGCACTTTTACCTCAAGGCCTGTCCCACCCCCGCCATTCATTCTCTGCAACCCATCCTCCCCACCACCGAGGTCGCCCACTCAAAGAAAAAGGAGAACAACAATGATCCCATCAGGCTGATCATCCAAAACTGGGGAATTTTACTTTGCCACTTTTGGGGAGTTTTACTTTGGCATTGACACGAACTATCTACACTCGATCAACTGCTCAAGAAAAAGTAAACGTCAATCGCCTTTGGGGGCGAAATGCGGACGCGGGTTCGATTGCGCAAATGGGAATCGAACTGAGGGCTACGGTACATTTTTCAACCGGCACCGACCTGAGGCGCTGCGGTCTTGGTCGATGTTGCCAAGCACGATTCCTCATAGGCTTCGATGTCGATCTGGCGGTAAAGTACCCGCCCGCAAAGCTTAAGAAATTTTGGACCGATCCCCTCGCTACGCCAGCGTTCGAGAGTAGCCTCGCTGATTCTCCAACGGGTGGCCAGTTGTTTTTGATCGAGGTGTACGACATCCATCTTGGTCTCCTTGCTAACGAGTTGGCAGGAGTCCATGAAGGCGTTGTTTTGCCCTCAAGTCAAGGCAATTCCAGGAAACGCCGCTACTCCAGTAGATCGCTCAGCTCATAGCTGGTGCTACGCCCACCCGCATCCAATTTCCGCAGGACGCGCCGCTCAAGCAGATCCTTGATGTCGCGCAGAGCCGTATCCGGCGAGCATTTGGCAATGGCCGCCCACTTGCTGCTGGTGAGCTTGCCTTCAAAGCCGTCGAGCAGCTTGTTGATCAACTTCACCTGTCGCTCGTTTAACGGCATGGTCGCCCACCGCCGCCAGAACCGAGTCTTGGTCAGTACGGCATCGAGTGTGTGCTGTGCCTGGTTAACAGCACGGTGAAGCGTATCAAGGAACCAGACGAGCCACTCGGTGACGTCCATCGACCGCTTCTGGGTCCGCTCCAGGATGTCGTAGTAGGCCTTGCGTTCGCGCTGGATCTGCGCCGACAAACTATAGAACCGCTGTGGACTGCCATCGGCACGAGCCAGCAGCAGATCACCGATGGCCCGGGCGATACGGCCATTGCCATCGTCGAACGAGTGCAGAGTGACAAACCACAGATGGCCGAGGCCCGCTTTGAGCAGCGGCGGTTCGTTCGACGCGCCATTCAGCCAGTCGAGAAAGCGGCTGGTTTCAGCCTCGAGGCGATCGGCGGGCGGCGCCTCGAAATGCACCCACTGGCGGCCGATGGGACCAGACACCACCTGCATCGCCCCGTTAGCATCATCGCGCCAAGCACCGACCTTGATCCTGGAAAGTCCGGAGTAGCCAGTAGGAAACAGCGCGGCATGCCAGCTGAACAGCCGCTCCCGCGACATCGGCGCTTGGCAGTTGGCGGTGGCATCAAGCACCATCTCGACCACGCCTTCGACATGCCGATCCACTGGAGCCAAAGCACCGATGTCCACGCCCAATCGGCGCGCGATACTCGAACGCACCGATTCGACATTGAGTTGCTCGCCCTCGATCTCGCTGGTCTTGACCACGTCCTCGGTCAGTGCCGCTAGGCTCGCCTGATCGCGCAGGGCCATGCCCACGTCGACCAAACGGCCCATCAACAGTCCCTGGGCACGACTGACCTCGACCATGTGTTCAGCCAACGCAGCCAGGTCGAAGCGCCAATTCGGCCAGTCACTGGCCTGCCAGACATATTTGTAATCCCCGCTTTTCATGCGGAGATTATGAGCCACAATCTCCGCATGCGCAAATTATTCGACGCACGGCGGGCTGCCTCACCTTGGAATGGGTGTAAATGGGTGTGCTTTTGGTCGCTGTACGGACGCGGGTTCGGTTGCACGAAGGGAATCGAACTGATGGGCTACCTGGAACATATGAGCAGCGCTAAGATGCTGGAAAAATTTGAAGCACTGTTGCCTTGGAATTTGCATGTGCTGGATTTAACCAACGAAATGGTCAGCTGAACAGATTGCACTTCGTGGAGCGCTTACGGTAAAAACACCGAATGATGACATATCAGGGGTGTGGAAACGATTGGACGCTGTTTGACACCCATGCTTGCGCGCGTTCGATTTTATTGTGATGTTCCAGCAAAACGTCGTGCATCCTTGAGCAGCAAAATTAGTTGCCGATCGTGCGCTGGTGTCGACTCGAAGCCAAAACGACGATAGAACGCCTCGGCATCTTCGTCGATGGGGTGTGTCAGCAGAGCTCGAATGCCCGCGTGCTCAGCAATTGTAACTGTTCGGCGAATAGCGTCTTGCAGCAGGCTGAAACCAAGACCCTGCCTTTGGTAGTCGACATCGACAGCAAGCCTCGCCAGAATGACCAGCGGAATCGGGTACTGGCCCATTCCACGACGAATCCGTTCTGGTGCGTCAAGTGTGTCAATCTGACCAACTGTCAAGCTGTAGTACCCGGCAACGCGATTTCCATCGCAGGCGACGAACGTTTTTGCCGAACCGCTACCTTGAGCTTGGCGTGCGTGTCTCAGCAGCCAATCGGTGAGGGCCGGTTTTCCGCAGTCAAAATCTTCCAGCTGATGATTCGCATCCAGTGACTGCGGTGCCGATAGAGTCATTTATCTGCCCACACCGGGCGCCGGGAGAACAAATTAGCCAAACCGGTGTTGTCAGACTCCGGCCGATCCAGCATTTCCAGTAGCGCTTGGTACTGACTGCCAGAAACCATAAACAATCGCTGATCGAGCAATGTGTGCTCTGCCGCTTGGTAAGCGGCATCAAGAATGAAATCAGTTAACGACTTGTGTGCAACCTCGGCGGCGCGACGCAGAACGGTTTCTTGTTCAGGTGTCGCGCGCAGGCCGAGCCGGGCCGAACGAGCGGTGGTAGTGGCCGTCATGATAATTTTCCTTTAGATGTACGATAGCCTCTATGTTAGTACAAATGACGCAATTCGTCCAGAAGAATATTTTCCGATGCTGCTGTCCAAGATAGCTGAATCCAGGGCGACAAAGTCGTGAATAACATGATTCCACAATGTTCCTCTCCAATCCGCACATTTCCGCAAGCGCGTAACAGACACGGTTTGAACCAGGTGGCGATTACACCACCATTATTTAGAAAACCAACCGCTCTCGGTTGGCTTTTTTCGCCCGCCACCCCGAACTGCTTGGTTCCGGGCGGTTTTCCGTTCTCTGTTTCTGCGAAGGACGCCGCCGCGCGCCCTCCAGCAATGACGCGGGATTCCGGCTGCTTGTTCGTCATGGAAAGCGCCTTCACGCGGGCGACTCGGCCCAGGAACGATGCTACGAATTCACGATGGGCCGGACGTCCCAAGTGATGGGCATCCCCGGCCGGTAGACAGCCTCGTTGCCGAGTTTGATCGAATCCTTCAGGTGCTGGGCCAGCGGCTTGTCGTACTTCTCGACCTGCTTGATGGCTCGGTCGACGGCGTTACGGAAGGCGTCGCGGACGTTTTTGCGCTTGTCACCGGTCTTGCGCTGTCGCCCGCCGAGACCCTTGCCGCTCTCGATGTACTGGAGCAAGACGGCCATCTCCTTCTCGATTTCCTCAATACGGGCGTGGTCGCCACGCTCACGTGCTTCTTCCATTTCTCCAAACAGCTCATGCGCTTGCTGCTTGCACTCGTTTAGAGCGCGTCGATCAGCGACATCGCCAGCATCCCCCAAGGACACACCTTGGGTCACTTGGAAGCCTTCCTCGATTTCCTCCTGTGCAACACCGGAATTGGTGGGCAGAGCTCAAAGCAGCGTAGGTATCAACCGCGAGGCTTCCACTTAAAAAATGGAAAATACTGTCCAACCAAGCGGAGCCACCTCTGATTCTAGCCGCAATGGCTTAACAGCGGTATGGTATGGCATCAACGGTGGGCAGGGACATGGGACTACGTTTTCGCAGGCGCATCAAGATTCTGCCGGGCTTATGGTTCAATGTGAGCAAGTCCGGCGTGAGTACATCCATTGGCGGCAAGGGGCTGACTGTCAACCTGAAGGGCGACAAGGTTAAAATGACTGTTGGACTGCCCGGCACCGGCCTGAGCTACAGCGAGACTTTAAGCCGCACACCCAAACCACAAGGCGATGCACAGACACCCCGGCGCGTTACCTTATTATGAGGTTGGCTGGTGGTCATTGCGGTGATCGTGCTGGTGATATGGCGCGCTGAGCTTGTCGAATGTGAAAGGGAGTTTTGAGGCGGCATAACCGGGGCGGCCTTGAATGCTTGGGGGCATAATCGGGGGCATATCCAAAAGCAGGTTAGCGCAGATTAAGCATTGACGCGGCTTTTCGCGTACTATTCGGGACCCCGCCGCGGTACGTTTTTCAGCTGGCAAGAATCTGAGACATCTTCTCCGCAAAGAAAATTTAGTGGCGCGGTTCGGGCATGCGACTGGCGAACTGCGCCACATTGGATGTGAATGGGTGTTAATTTGGAATCGAGAGCCGCCTTTATTTCCCGATCGGGAAACAAAAGGCCGAATCATGCCCTAATCACACTAAAAATTCCCGATCGGGAAATATCGCTTGCACATAGTCCAGTTGTGGATGATAATTTCCCGAACGGGAAACTGAGCAAGCCATGACATCCATTCGATCACCTCAACAACTCGGCGATGCACTGCGTGCCGCTCGCAAGCAGCTCGGGCTGACCCAGCCCCAGTTGGCGCTGGCGGCTGGAGTGGGTGCGCGCTTCATTGTCGATCTTGAAGCAGGCAAGCCCACCTTGCGACTGGAAAATGTGCTGCGGGTCATTGATGCCCTGGGTGGTGAGGTTCACCTGATCGGATTGCCATCTGTTGCAGCCAACAATCAACGTGAAGGTGACAACCATGGGGCATGAGCTGGAAGTCTGGCTTTTCGCCGATCGGGTCGGCACGTTGGCCCTGGTCGATGGACGACTAAATTTTTGCTACGCACCCGATTGGCTGTCACACAAAGACACCATTACCTTGTCCGCCTCGCTGCCCCTGCAAGCGGAGCCGTTCGACGATCGCAAAACGCGCCCCTTCTTTGCTGGTCTTCTACCCGAAGGGCAGATGCGCCGCCTGATTGCGCAGCAGTTTCAGGTGTCTGGACAGAACGACTTTGCGCTGCTGGATCACATCGGCGGTGAATGCGCGGGGGCTGTGACGTTCCTTGAGCCGGGGCAGCCTTTGCCCGTGCTGACCCACAGCGATGACGTTCAATGGCTGAGCGACGAGGAAGTCGTTGCCATCCTGGATGAATTGCCGCGTCGCCCCATGCTGGCAGGCAAAGACGGCTTGCGGCTTTCCTTGGCTGGTGTCCAAGACAAGTTGCCAGTGGTTTTCGATGGTGCGCGCATCGGGCTGCCCCTCAACGCCACGCCTAGCTCCCACATCCTGAAACCGGCCATCTACGCCATGGACGACAGCGTGATCAACGAAGGATTTTGCATGGCACTGGCTGAGGCCATGCAGCTCAAGCCAGCAAAATCAAAAATTCACCAGGTATTGGATCGCTCGTTTCTGCTGGTTGAGCGCTACGACCGACTGATTGATGCCCAGGGGTACCGACAACGCCTTCATCAAGAGGACTTCTGCCAGGCGCTGGGCGTGGTGCCCGAAATGAAGTACCAGAATGAAGGTGGTCCGGATCTGGCGCAGTGTTTTGATCTGGTGCGCAGTGCGACCCGCCCCAGTGCGCCCCAAGTCCTGCGGCTGCTCGACTACGTGATCTTTAATACGCTGATCGGCAATCATGATGCGCACGCCAAGAATTTCTCTCTGCTGTACGCAGGCAAAGCCCCCGTTCTGGCACCGTTTTACGACACGCTCTCGACGGCGGTGTATCCAACACTGACGCAGAAGATGGCGATGAAAATCGGCAGCAAGTACAAGTTCAGCGAAGTCCAGGCGCGTCACTGGGAGCAATTCGCCGAAGGTGTAGGCTTTACCAAGGCTCAGGCCAAACGGCGAATTCTGGAAATGGCAAAGTCACTGCCAGCGACGGCGCGCAAGCTCCAGTCTAACCCCGGACACAGTTTTACTGGCAATGCCCTGGTTGAGCAAATCAATACCTTGATTGAACAACGCTGTGCCCTGACGATTCGGAGGCTCACCGACCTCGCCGCCGAACCCTCCGTTTGAACCACTATGCGGACGCGGGTTCGATTCCGGATTCGGAATTGAACTGGCACTGAAAGGCAGACGGGTTTGATGCACGTTCCCGGCGACCAGCATGGCTGGAAAACCTGCTTGCAGGTCTACAATCCGGCAGGCTTTTCGAATGAGTTCGCAATGGTTCGCAGCAGCCCGCAGCGCTTCAATTGCGTAATTTCAATAGACGTTTGATGCGGGGTATCATCCCACCACCAATAATGAAACCTCAACCGTTCTCGGTTGGGGTTTTTTGTTGTCCGATCGCTCCAGTTCCCGCGTGTTCGCGGGGGTTCGTGCGGAAGCCTGCGGATTCCACCGGTCAGCCAGATCGCCCGCCCAAGGCCTCTTTCCACTCTCTCCCGGCCATTCTTCTCTCCGACTTCGCTCTCCGAATCCGGCCCGAAGTCCGCAAAGACATAAAATTTCATCCTTTATTTCCAGTGGATTACGCGCGGACTCGGATGAACGGTTTAACATGAGGACCGGTAGGCGGGAAAAATTTCACAATCGGAGGCATCAGATTCTCGGCTAAACCGTCGGTCGATTGAGTCGCCCTATGCTTGTCGAATGCCCTGCTTTTCGACCTTTTGTCATCCGACAAAATTCGACCCTATGCGGGTGTTCATGAAGGCGTGAAGACATAACAGTTTCTCAGCCATTGCCGACGTTAAGAAGGCTGACTTTGGCCACGCATCTTCTGTTGATGAAAGTGCTCCAGTAGCACATTTAAGGTCGAAAACGTCACGGGAGCGGATAGCCTTGTCCTCACCTCGGTAAGCGATTGCACGCTTTCCAATAGGACGTCGAGCTGGGCCACGCTCGCGGAAGCGGCATTGAGCGGATGGGCGTTGATGTGTTGCCCTGCCGCCTCAAGCAGGCGTGTCTCTTCCCGAAACAAGCGTAGATTCGTGTTGAAGTCCTCGACTTGCCTTTTTTTCGTATGAATCGCCCCGGGTTTTGAGCCGGTCAGCCGCCGACCTTCGGCAAGTTGGCGGCGCGAACGACGCGCAGCACTTCCCGAAAAACATCGTCGAACGGTGGCAGTTCGTTCATCTGGTGCGCGAGGCGGGCGGCCCAGAGCCGCCGCAGTCGATCTTCCTTGGCGGCGATGGCCTGTTCCATGCCCGCAACGACGCGCTGCCGCAAGGCCAGCTTGGTATCGAGTTCGGCGCGCATTTCGGCGATACGCAAGTTAGTAGAGGCGAGCAGATACCAGAGGTCGTACAGGTCGCGCGGCTCGTTGCGCGCTCGATCGCTCAATGCCAGCAGCTTTTCAACCACGATCTCCTCGATGGCGTAGACCTTCACGGTCGGCCCGTCAGGCAAGTCGTCAAAGCTGTTGTAGATGCGCTGTATCGGGCGATCTTGCAGTGGGAAACACAGGGCTTCGTTGATCGTGATGTCGACCTTCACGTCGTTCGCGGCCGGCAGTGGCCCCTGATAGCGCAAGTAGAAGGTGTGGCTGTTCTGGTGGCCGTGGCGGTCTTCGCGGTCGAATGCGATCCGCAGGCCGCAGGCGGCTTCAACCGCCTCAAAGATTTCGTTCAGCCCCGCCAGGATCTCTTCGAGGGCGATCGGACGGATCAAGGTGAAATCCAGGTCTTCCGAAAACCGATAGTCGTCAAGCCAGCAGCGGCGCAGGGCCGTGCCGCCTTTGAAGGCCATTACCTCGCGCAACGGATGACTGGCAAGACCGGTCAGGAACCAGGCCAGCACGTAATCACGTTCGATGACGGCCTCGGGGATGCGTCTGCCACCGGCGCTCACCAGCGTGTTCGAGATCAGGGAAATGTTGCGTTGAGGAATCATTAGCCAAGCCTCGCGGCATCCAGTTCTTCGGGAGTCACGTTGAGCCGGAGCCGCCAACGTGATAGGAATACTCCCTCGGCGGGGAACAGTGGATCAAGGCGCTGGTAAGTTGCCGTCAGCATGCCGCGTAGCGGCTCCAGCACCGAAGCATCGGCTAGACCGTAGTGTTCCAGCAGGTAGCCGAGGCGACGCACGACGGCACCGACGCCAAGGTGTCGTGCGTAGTCCACCAACCGTTCGATTTTCAGTACGTCCCGCTTCATCCACAAGCCCTTGGCGACTTCGGTGATGCCACCGGCAAATGCCGGATGGCGCAGACCATCGATGATGGTGCGCTCCATGTCACTGATCATCACGAAGCGCTCCTTGTCGATCCAATGCTTCATGACTCCGAATTCTTGCTCCGCCGTAATGTGGACGAACCGAAAGTCATAGCCGCCCAC